>NZ_JBIRGJ010000010.1:133665-459397 GCF_044327915.1 Streptomyces afghaniensis | reverse complement strand
TTCACCCGCCCGGCGATGATGCACACCCTGGCCCAGATCGGCTTCCAGCAGTCCTACACGTACTTCACCTGGCGCAACTCCAAGCAGGAGCTGACGGAGTACCTCACGGAGCTGTCGGGCGAGGCCGCCTCGTACATGCGGCCGAACTTCTTCGCCAACACCCCCGACATCCTGCACGCCTACCTCCAGCACGGCGGCCGCCCCGCCTTCGAGGTCCGGGCCGTCCTCGCGGCGACCCTCTCGCCCACCTGGGGCATCTACTCCGGCTACGAACTGTGCGAGAACACCCCGCTCAGGGAGGGCAGCGAGGAGTACCTCGACTCGGAGAAGTACCAGCTCAGGCACCGCGACTGGGAGACCGCCGAACGCGAGGGACGCACCATCACCCCGCTGCTGACCAGGCTCAACACCATCCGCCGGGAGAACCCGGCGCTCCAGCAGCTGCGCGACCTCCACTTCCACCACGCGGACCAGGAGGCGGTGATCGTCTACTCGAAGCGGCAGGGTTCGAACACGGTTCTGGTGGTCGCCAACCTCGACCCGCACCACACCCAGGAGGCCACGGTCTCGTTGGACATGCCGCAACTCGGCCTGGACTGGCACGAGTCGGTGCCGGTGCGCGACGAGCTCACCGGCGAGACCTATCACTGGGGCAGGGCTAATTACGTGCGCCTCGAACCGGGCCGTAGGCCCGCGCATGTCTTCTCGGTTCTGCGACCGTCCACCCCGCAGATCGGAGGGTCACCCACAACATGATCGTCAACGAACCCGTTCAGGACACCTTCGAGGACACTCCCGCCAGGGACCGCGACCCGGAGTGGTTCAAGCGCGCCGTCTTCTACGAGGTGCTCGTCCGCTCGTTCCAGGACAGCAACGGTGACGGCGTCGGTGACCTGAAGGGCCTGACCGCAAAGCTCGACTACCTCCAGTGGCTCGGCGTCGACTGCCTGTGGCTGCCGCCGTTCTTCAAGTCCCCGCTCCGGGACGGCGGCTACGACGTCTCCGACTACACCGCCGTGCTGCCGGAGTTCGGTGACCTGGCCGACTTCGTGGAGTTCGTCGACGCCGCCCACCAGCGCGGCATGCGCGTGATCATCGACTTCGTCATGAACCACACCAGCGACCAGCACCCGTGGTTCCAGGAGTCGCGCAAGGACCCCGACGGGCCCTACGGCGACTACTACGTGTGGGCCGACGACGACAAGCAGTTCCCGGATGCCCGGATCATCTTCGTCGACACCGAGGCCTCCAACTGGACCTTCGACCCGGTCCGCAAGCAGTACTACTGGCACCGTTTCTTCTCCCACCAGCCGGACCTCAACTACGAGAACCCGGCCGTGCAGGAGGAGATGATCTCCGCGCTGAAGTTCTGGCTGGACCTGGGCATCGACGGCTTCCGGCTGGACGCGGTGCCGTACCTGTACCAGGAGGAGGGCACCAACTGCGAGAACCTCCCGGCCACGCACGACTTCCTGAAGCGGGTGCGCAAGGAGATCGACGCGCAGTACCCGGACACGGTGCTGCTGGCGGAGGCCAACCAGTGGCCCGAGGATGTCGTCGACTACTTCGGCGACTATCCGAGCGGCGGCGACGAGTGCCACATGGCCTTCCACTTCCCGGTCATGCCGCGCATCTTCATGGCGGTGCGGCGCGAGTCCCGCTACCCCGTCTCCGAGATCCTGGCCAAGACCCCGGCCATCCCCTCGGGCTGCCAGTGGGGCATCTTCCTGCGCAACCACGACGAGCTGACGCTCGAGATGGTCACCGACGAAGAGCGCGACTACATGTGGGCCGAGTACGCCAAGGACCCACGGATGCGCGCCAACATCGGCATCCGGCGCCGTCTCGCCCCGCTGCTGGACAACGACCGCAACCAGATCGAGCTGTTCACGGCCCTGCTGCTGTCGCTGCCGGGCTCGCCGATCCTGTACTACGGCGACGAGATCGGCATGGGCGACAACATCTGGCTCGGTGACCGGGACGCGGTGCGCACGCCCATGCAGTGGACCCCGGACCGCAACGCGGGGTTCTCCTCCTCCGACCCGGGACGGCTGTTCCTGCCCACGATCATGGACCCGGTCTACGGCTACCAGGTGACGAACGTCGAGGCGTCCATGGCCTCGCCCTCGTCGCTGCTGCACTGGACCCGCCGCATGATCGAGATCCGCAAGCAGAACCCGGCCTTCGGACTCGGCTCGTACACCGAGCTGCCGTCGACGAACCCGGCGGTGCTGGCGTTCCTGCGGGAGTACGAGGACGACCTCGTGCTGTGCGTGAACAACTTCTCACGGTTCGCGCAGCCCACGGAGCTGGATCTGAGCGCCTTCGAGGGGCGGCACCCCGTGGAACTGTTCGGCGGGGTCCGCTTCCCGGCGATCGGCGAGCTGCCGTATCTGCTGACGCTGGCAGGTCACGGTTTCTACTGGTTCCGGCTCCGCAGGGACACCTTGTGAGGTCCGAGGCGGCCTGACGAGGCCCTGAATCACGGGGCGGGCCGCAAACCCCCGGGGCGGGGCGTTTCTCCCGCCCCGCCCGGGGCACGCATCAGTAACACCCCGCCCATCCGCGTGAGCCGGAGGGGCGCCGCCGGCACCTGCTGAAGGCCCCGGAGGCGCACCAATCATGGGTGAAAGGACGCGACGCCATGTCGGAAGCCGTCACACGCACCGTCACCGCTCCGCCCGGCCTTCTTGCCTCCCTCGATCCGCTGCTGCGGGAGTGGCTGCCGCGGCAGCGCTGGTTCGCGGGCAAGGGACGTCCGGTCACCGGGTTCACGCTGGTCGAGGCCACCGAGCTGCTCCCGGCCACGGGCAAGCTCGGCCTGTACCACCTGCTCGTGCGCGCCCACCAGCCGTCCGTGCCGTCGCACGGCGCGCCCGGCCACCCCGGCGACTGCTACCAGCTGCTGATAGGCGTGCGCGAGGCGCTGCCGCCTCGGCTGGCGCCCGCGCTGATCGGACACCTGGCGACGGGGCCGCTGGCCGGCCGGACGGCCTACGACGCTCTGCACGACGCCAGGCCCGCCGAACTGCTCCTGGAGGCGCTGCGCACCCAGGCCCGGATCGGCGGGCTCCGCTTCGAGCGGGACCTCGACCAGGACATCCGGTCCGGTCTGGTGCCGCGCGTGGTGACCGCGGAACAGTCCAACTCGTCGATCGTCTACGGAGATACGTTCATCCTGAAGCTGTTGCGCCGGATCGTGCCCGGGGTCAACCCGGATCTGGAGCTGCCGCTGGCGCTGGCCCGCGAGGGCTGTCCCCGGGTGCCCGCGCCGACGGCCTGGATGGTCGCGGACGTCGACCGCACGGCGGACCCGGTGATCTCGGGAGGCCCGGCCGACCTGGCCGGCCAGCCGTATGTGCTGGGGGTGCTCCAGCCATTTGTGCAGGGCGCCTCCGACGGCTGGGAGCTGGCGCTGCGCGAGCTGGCCAAGGGCGAGGACTTCGGCGCCGAGGCGCGGGCGCTGGGCCGGGCCACCGCCGAGGTGCACACCACGCTGGCCCGGGCACTGCCGACGGTCACGCTCGGTCACATGCAGCTCCGGCTCATGGTGGACGGCATGATCGAGCGGCTGGAGGCGGCCGTCCAGGCGGTGCCCGCGCTGCGGCCGTACGCGGCCGACCTGCGCTCGGCGTTCACGGCGCTGGGCGATCTGGCCGCCGAGGGCCGCACCTGGACCGCGCAGCGGGTACACGGCGATCTGCACCTCGGGCAGTGCCTGCGCTCGCCGGCCGGCGAGTGGTGGCTGATCGACTTCGAGGGCGAACCGGCCCGGCCGCTGGCCGAGCGGCGCATGCCGCAGCCGGCGGTGCGGGACGTCGCCGGCATGCTGCGGTCCTTCGACTACGCGGCACGCTCGGCCGATCCGCCCCAGCCGGACTGGGCCGAGACCTGCCGGTCCGCGTACTGCTCCGGGTACGCGGAGGCCTCCGGCCTCGATCCGCGCACGGACCCGGTGCTGCTGCGCGCCTACGAAACGGACAAGGCGATCTACGAGGTGGTGTACGAGGCCCGCCACCGCCCGGACTGGCTGCCGGTGCCCCTGGCCGCCATAGACCGCCTCGCCTCGACCGGCCATCTGACCTGACCTGACTGACCCACCTGCGTCCTGGAGGCTCCGCCCGTGACCCCCCGCCCTGAGTCCAGCGGTTCGCGTCCCAAGGGGACGGCCGGGGAGAAGATCCCCGAGCAGCCCACGGCCGCCCAGAAGAAGAGTGCCGCCAAGAAGACGTCGGTGCCGAAACAGGCAGTGGCCAAGAAGGCGACGGCCCCCGCGAAGAAGGCCGCCGCCAAGAAGACGGCTGCCGCGCAGCCACCCGCGACGAAGGCCACGGCCAAGAAGTCGGCCCCGGCGAAGACGACCGCGAAGAAGGCCGTCGAGAAGAAGGCAGTTGCGAAGAAGGCGGGTGCTGAGAAGGCGGTCGCCAAGAAGACGACCGCGACGAAGACCGCTGCCGCGAAGGCGACGGCGAAGAAGGCCACCGCCAAGAAGGCCACAACCACCAAGGCAACCGCCGCCAAGGCGACGACCACGAAGGCGGCTGCCAAGAAGGCGGTCGCCAAGAAGGCCACGACGGCGAAGGCGGCGGCCACCAAGTCCACCGCAACCAAGTCCACCGCCGCCAAGGCCACCGCCGCCAAGGCCGCTGCTGCCGAGACCACCACCGCGGCCAAGCCTCCCGCGAAGAGGGCCACCGCGAAGAAGACCCCCACGAAGAAGGCTCCCGCCAAGAAGGCCACCGCCAGGAAAACCAGCGCCGGCCAAGCCACCTCCGCCCCCGCCCAGACCGTCCCGCCGGAGATGGAACTCGGCGTCTCGCCCGCCGTCGGCGCGGCGGACCGGGACCGGCTGCTCAACGGCACGCATCACGACCCCCACTCCGTGCTCGGCGCCCACCCCGTGCCCGGCGGGGTCGCGTTCCGGGCGTTCCGGCCGTACGCCCTGTCGGTGACCGTCGTCGCCGGGGAGGTGCGGGCGGAGCTGGACGACGACGGGGAGGGGTTCTTCTCCGGACTGCTGCCGCTGCGGGAGGTTCCGGAGTACCGGCTGCTCGTGGAGTACGAGGGGACGGTCCTGGACACCGAGGACGCCTACCGTTTCCTGCCCACGCTGGGCGACCTCGACCTGCACCTGATCGGCGAGGGCCGGCACGAGGAGCTGTGGACGGCGCTGGGCGCGCACCCGATGACCCACCAGGGCGTGACCGGCACCCGGTTCTCGGTGTGGGCGCCGAACGCGCTCGGCGTGCGCGTGGCCGGCACCTTCAACTTCTGGGACGGCACCGGCCACGTCATGCGCTCGCTCGGCTCGTCGGGCGTGTGGGAGCTGTTCCTGCCGGACATCGGCGAGGGCGAGCTGTACAAGTTCGAGATCACCCGCCCCGACGGTTCGAAGACGATGCGTGCCGACCCGATGGCCCGCCGCACGGAGGTGCCGCCCGCGACCTCGTCGGTCATCACGTCCTCGCAGTACGAGTGGGGCGACGCCGCGTGGCTGGACCGGCGCGCCGAAGCCCCGGCGCACGAGGCGCCCTTCTCGGTGTACGAGGTGCACCTGCCGTCCTGGCGGCCCGGACTGACGTACCGTCAACTGGCCGAGCAGCTCCCGGGGTACGTGAAGAACCTGGGCTTCACGCACGTCGAGCTGATGCCGGTCGCCGAGCACCCGTTCGGCGGCTCCTGGGGCTACCAGGTCACCGGCTTCTACGCACCGACGGCCCGGCTGGGCACGCCCGACGACTTCAGGTACCTGGTGGACTCGCTGCACCGGGCCGGGATCGGCGTGCTGATGGACTGGGTGCCCGCGCACTTCCCGCGCGACGACTGGGCGCTGGCCGAGTTCGACGGCCGGCCCCTGTACGAGCACGCGGATCCGCTGCGGGCCGCGCACCCCGACTGGGGCACGCTGGAGTTCGACTTCGGACGCAACGAGGTGCGCAACTTCCTCGTGGCGAACGCCCTGTACTGGTGCGAGGAGTTCCACATCGACGGGCTGCGCGTGGACGCGGTGGCGTCGATGCTCTACCTCGACTACTCGCGCGAGCCGGGCCAGTGGACGCCCAACGAGCACGGCGGCCGGGAGAACCTGGACGCGGTGGCGTTCCTCCAGGAGATGAACGCGACGGTGTACCGCAGGGTGCCCGGTGTGGTCACGATCGCCGAGGAGTCGACCGCCTGGGACGGCGTCACCCGGGCCACCCACCACAAGGGCCCGAGCGGCTTCGGCGGGCTCGGGTTCGGGCTGAAGTGGAACATGGGCTGGATGCACGACTCGCTCCAGTACATGAGCCACGAGCCGGTGTACCGCAAGTACCACCACCACGAGATGACGTTCTCGATGGTGTACGCGTACAGCGAGAACTACGTCCTGCCGATCTCCCACGACGAGGTGGTGCACGGCAAGCGCTCCCTGGTGTCGAAGATGCCGGGCGACTGGTGGCAGCAGCGCGCCAACCACCGGGCGTATCTGGGCTTCATGTGGGCCCACCCCGGCAAGCAGCTGCTGTTCATGGGGCAGGAATTCGCCCAGGGCGCCGAGTGGTCCGAGGCGCACGGCCCCGACTGGTGGCTCCTGGATCCGGGCTACGGCGCCGAGGCCGAGCACCGGGGAGTGCGGGACCTGGTCCGCGACCTCAACACCGTCTACCGTGCGACTTCGGCGCTGTGGCGGCTCGACACGGACCCGGCCGGTTTCGAGTGGGTGGTCGGGGACGCCGCCGACGACAACGTCCTGGCGTTCCTGCGGCTGGACCCGGAGGGCACTCCGATCCTGTCGGTGTCGAACTTCGCGCCGGTCGTCCGCCAGGACTACCGCCTGGGCGTGCCCGAGGACGTCCCGGCCTGGCACGAGGCCGTCAACACCGACGCCGCGCGCTACGGCGGCAGCGACGTCACCCACCCCGACCCGGTCAAACCGGAGGCCCAGCCCTGGCACGGCCGCCCGGCGAGCATCCGGCTGACCCTGCCACCGCTGTCGACCGTGTGGCTGCGCCCGGCGTAGGCGGCCTGTGACACCGCTGTGACGGGAGGGGTGGCTTCCGTCACAGCCGGTCCGGGTCGCGCCTGGTGAGGTGGCCGGATGCGTGCCACGTCGCTCACCTCACGGTCCGGAAGGGGCTGAGGCCCGTGCTGGTGGGTCTCGGTGTCTCGGCGGCCTGCGCCGTCGGCGCCCTCATCGCCGCGGCGGGGGTCGTCGCGATGGCGTTCCCCGGGCGGCCCGAGCCGTGGGCGGTGCATCTGATGCGCCGGGCGGCGGCAGGGGCCGCGTGGGCGGCCGCGGCCGCGTACTCCCTCGGGTTCTTCGCCGTCCTGATGTCCGAGTCGGAGTTCGGCGAAGGTGCGAGTTCCGTCCCGGCCCCGGCCTGCGTCGACGGTTTCGACGAAGCCACCGTCGAGGGCCTGTCCCATCACCGCTCCTCCTACCTCCCGCTCCGCTTCGACTGCGTCCGCGACGACGGCAGCGTCTACGCCAGTGACCCCTCCTACGTGTGGATGAACGGTGCGAGCGCGTCCCTCGCCGTGTCCGCCGCCCTGCTCGCCATCGGCGCCGGGTACGCGACCGAACTGCGCGCCCGCAGGGCCGCGGTGGTGTCGTGACGCTGCTCCCGGTCTTCGCCGGGCTCGTCGTCGGCTGGGTGGCGCTGCGCGGGCTGCTGACGCACCCGCTGCTGCCGCTGTGGGTGCGGACCTCGACCTTCTGGACCGTGCCGCTCGGTGCCGCCACCTGGGTGTTCATCATGGCGGCGGACGATCCCGTCCTGTTCCCCGAGACCGCCCCCTGCCCCAGGGAGCCGTACCTGGAGGGCGTCATCGGAAGCGGAGAGGTGTCGGGAGTCTCCACGCCGTTCCCGCCGCGTGCCTACTGCGTGTGGGAGGACGGCACCGTCTACGACCTCACGCCCGGGGCCGAGTTCCTCTTCTGGGTCTTCTTCGCCCTGACGGTCGTACCGCTCGCGGCCGGGCTGTGGCACGCCTGGCGGGATCCGAGGGCGTTCCTGCTCTGAGGGGATGCCGTGCCCGGCCAGCAGCGGCCGGGCACGGCATCCGCTCGGCTACGCGAAGGCCTCCGCCAGCGCCTGCGGCAGCTCCCCGGTGTGCAGCACGCCGAGTCGCTGGGTGGCGCGGGTCAGGGCGACGTACAGGTCGCTGGTGCCGTAGCGGCCGGGTTCGACCACGAGGACGGAGTCGAACTCCAGGCCCTTGGCCTGGCGCGGGTCGAGGAGGACGACCGACTGCGTGAGGTCGGGTTCGGCGCCCGCCGTCACGCCGTCCAGCCGGGCCGCGAGGCCGCGGTGCAGGTCGCGCGGGGCGATCACCGCGAGCCGCCCCTCGGCCGGGGTGAGCTCTTCCACAGCCTTGGCGACGGCGCCAGGGAGGTCGTCGGTGGCGCGTGCCCAGGGGCGTACGCCCGTGGAGCGGACGGAGCTCGGCGGCTCGAACTCCGGGTGCTCGGCGCGGACCACGGCCGCGGCGACGTCCATGATCTCGGCCGGGGTGCGGTAGTTCACGCCCAGCCGGGTGTGCTCCCAGCGGTCCTCGACGAACGGGGCGAGGATGCCCGCCCAGGAGCCGACACCGGCCGCCTCCGCCGTCTGGGCGGGATCGCCGACCAGGGTCATCGAGCGGGTCGGGCTGCGCCGCATCAGCAGCCGCCACGCCATCGGCGACAGCTCCTGCGCCTCGTCCACGATGATGTGCCCGAACGCCCAGGTGCGGTCGGCCGCCGCGCGCTCGGCGGCGCTGCGGTGGTCGTCCTCCTCGTGCCGCTCGGCGAACCGCTCGGCGTCGATGATGTCGTGCGCGGACAGCACCTCGGAGGACTCGGGGTCGTCCTCCTCCTTGTCCTCGAACTCGTAGGTCCGGGACGCGTAGGACACGTCCAGCACGCCCTGCGCGTAGGCGATCTGCCGCTCCCGCTCGCGCTGCGCGCGCTCGCGGGCCAGCCGGTCGTCCTCGCCGAGGAGCTCGGCGGCCTCGTCGAGCAGCGGCACGTCCGCGACGGTCCAGCGCCGGGTCACCGGGCGGCGTACGGCGGCGGCGTCCTCGGCGGACAGGAACTCCTCGGGCGCGGCGAGGAAGTCGGCGACGAGCCGCTGCGGGGTCAGCAGCGGCCACAGCTGGTCGATCGCGGCCCAGACCTCGGGGTTCTCGGCGAGGTCGTCGCGGATCTGGGTGATGTCGCTGGGGTCGAGCAGGCTGGACCCGTCGAAGGGGTCGGTGCCGATCCGCTCGGCGTACAGCTCGGTGAGGGTGTTGAGGATGTGCCCCTCGAAGTGCTCACGGGCCGCGTTGTGCGGCAGCTTCGCGGCGCGGGTGCGTTCCCGGGCGACGCCGGCGAGGCCGTCGTCCAGCATGAGCACCTCACGCTCGTGCTCGATCGTGATCACCGGGTCGGGCAGTGCCTGCCGGCTGCGCACGACCTCGGCGAGGACGTCGGCCATCTCGGCGCGGCCCTTCACTGCGGCGGCCTCGGGCGTGTCGGTGGCGGTCGCCCTGACACCGGGGAAGAGCTCGCCGACGGTCGCGAGGAGCACACCGGTCTCGCCGAGGGAGGGCAGCACCTCGCCGATGTAGCCGAGGAACGCCGGGTTGGGCCCGACGATCAGCACCGCCCGCTTGGCGAGCAGTTCCCGGTGCTCGTACAGCAGATAGGCGGCGCGGTGCAGGGCGACGGCCGTCTTGCCGGTGCCCGGGCCGCCCTCCACCACGAGCACGCCGCGGTGCGGGGCGCGGATGATGCGGTCCTGGTCGGCCTGGATGGTCTGGACGATGTCGCTCATGCGGCCGGTGCGGGCGGAGTTGAGCGCGGCGAGCAGCACGGCGTCGCCCGTCGGGTCCTCGTGGCCGGTGCGGGTCTCGTCGCCTAGGTCGAGGATCTCGTCGTGCAGGTGGGTGACCGTGCGGCCGTCGGTGGCGATGTGCCGCCGGCGCCTCAGCCCCATCGGGGTGTGGCCGGTGGCCAGGTAGAAGGGGCGGGCGACGTCGGCACGCCAGTCGATCAGGACCGGTGTGCGCTCGGCGTCGTCCCGGCGCAGGCCGATGCGGCCGATGTGGTGGGTCACGCCCGAGGTGAGGTCGATCCGGCCGAAGCACAGGGAGCCGTCCACCGCGTTCAGCGCGGCGAGCAGCCCGGATCGCTCGGCGACGAGGATGTCCCGCTCCAGTCTGGCCTGCATGGGGGTGTTGCCCTGCGCGAGCGCGTCCGTGACGGAGGTCTCGGCGTCGCCGCGCAGCGCGTCCACGCGCGCGTACAACCCGTCGATGAATTCCTGCTCCTGCCGCAATTCATCGTC
The DNA here is from genome assembly GCF_044327915.1 of Streptomyces afghaniensis. NCBI lineage: Bacteria > Bacillati > Actinomycetota > Actinomycetes > Kitasatosporales > Streptomycetaceae > Streptomyces > Streptomyces afghaniensis. The sequence continues at coordinate 449,105 of NZ_JBIRGJ010000010.1, read as the reverse complement.
CGGAAATTCGGTGTTTGACAATTCCGCTCCCGCCCGGATATACTGTGCTCACTGAACTTAACTGTGCCTTCAATCGACTTGAAGTCACGAATGAACAAATATACGCAAGGAAATCCCCCGAGCGCAATTGCTCGGGGGATTTCCTCGTTTCGGGGCCGCCAGGCCCGCCCTCTACAGCACGTCGGCCAGTTCCTCCAGCAGCCGCCGCTTGGCCCGGGCGCCCACCATCGCCTTCACCGGCTCACCGCCGCGGAAGACCATGAACGTCGGCATCGACAGCACCTTGTAGGCGTTCGTCGTCTCCGGGTTGGCGTCCACGTCGAGCTGCACCACCTTCAGCCGGTCGCCCTCCTCGGAGGCGAGGGCCTTCAGCACCGGCCCCATCTGCTTGCAGGGCGGGCACCAGTCGGCGGTGAACTCCACCAGCACCGGCAGGTCGGCGCCGATCACCTCCGCCTCGAAATCCGCGTCGGTCACATCCGTCACCATGTGTGCCTCCCCAGTTCGCACTGTGGCTCCGGACCCCCCGGAGCCTCCGCCTCGGCGGCCAGCTCGGCCCGCGCCAGCTGCCGGGCGACCGTTTCCCGCACGCTCGTCAGCTGACCGATCAGGGAGTCGAGTTCGTCCAGCTTGCGCCGGTAGACCGCGAGCGACGCCGGACAGGTGTCGCCCTCGGGGTGCCCGGCGCGCAGGCACTCCACGAAAGGCCGCGTCTCCTCCAGGTCGAACCCGAAGTCCTGCAGCGTCCTGATCTGCTCCAGCAGCTTCAGATCGCACTCGTCGTACGTCCGGTACCCGTTGTCAGCACGCCGCGCGGGCAGCAGCCCCCGCGCCTCGTAGTACCGCAGCGTCCGCGTCGTGGTCCCGGCCCGTGCGGCCAGCTCGCCGATTCGCATACGCACGAACGTAGTCCTTGACGCCGACGTCAAGGCAACAGCGGCTTCCGCTCCACCGGGGAGGTCAGCACGATCGACGTCGTGGTGCGGCCCAGCGCGGAGACCGCCTCCAGCACCTCCTCCAGGTGGACGGTGTCCCGGACCGCGGCCCTGAGGATCCAGCAGTCCTCCCCGACCACGTGGTGCACCTCGGTGATCTCGGGCCGCTCGATCAGCTCCAGGGTCCTGGGGTGCTTGAGGTTGTAGCCGCCGTGCGGATCGACCCTGATGAACGCCTGGATGCCGTAGCCGAGCCGGGCCGGCACGACATGGGCGCCGTAGCCGCTGATCACGCCCGCCGCCTCCAGTCGCCGCACCCGTTCGGTGACCGCCGCCGGGCTGAGCCGGACCCGGCGGCCCAGCTCGCTGAGCTTGATCCGGCCGTCGGTCTGGAGCAGCTGGAGGATCTGCCGGTCCAGCGCGTCGAAGGCCACCGAGGTTTCGTCGGCGACGGTGCGCGGATGCCGTGGTTCTTTCGGCGTAGCGGCCTGAACTCCCATGGTTCCCCCTTCAAGGCGTGGCTGTGCGCCAGGAGAATTATGGTCATGGAAAAGGCCCTGGAAGTCCTGGTCATCGGCGGGAACCGTTACGCCGGAAAGCGTCTGATCGCACGGCTGCTCGCCGACGGCCGCCGCGTCACGGTGCTGAACCGGGGGTCCTCCCCGCCGCCCGCGGGAGTGGAGCACGTGGTCGCCGACCGGGACGACGAGCGGTCCCTGACCGGCGCGCTCGGCTCGCGCGTCTTCGACGTCGTCGTCGACCAGGTCTGCTACACCCCGCGCCAGGCGGCACTCGCCCGCCGCGTCTTCTCCGGCCGTACCCGCCGCTATGTGATGACCTCCACGGTCGAGGTGTACGAGTACGAGGACTCCCCCGCCCTCGTGCGCGAGGAGGCCGTCGACCCTGCCACGGTCACCGTGGACCTCGGGCTGCCCTGGGACGACCCGGCGTTCCTGGAGGCGAACTACGGCGAGGGCAAGCGGCAGGCCGAGGCGGTCCTCGCGGCCGGCGGCCCGGCGTTGCCGTACACGGCGGTGCGGGTGGCCCACGTCCTGGGCGGGGACGACGACTTCACCGGGCGGCTGGCCCACTACGCCGAGCGGATGCGCACCGGCGAGCCGATCGCCGTGCCGGTGGTGAACCGGCCCGCCACCTATGTCCACGTCGAGGAGATCGGCCGGTTCCTCGCCTGGGCGGCGGGCGAGGACTTCACGGGGCCGGTGAACGCCGCCTCCCACGGGACGCTGACCACCGGGGAGTTGTGCGAGGCGGTGGCCGCGCACGTCCCGGGCGGCCGGGCCGTGTTCCGGCCCGTCGAGGTCGGCGAGGTCTCGCCGTTCTCCTTCCGCCGCTCCTACGGCATGGACAACGCCCGGGCCGCGCGGCTCGGCTTCACCTTCACCGACGCCCAGCAGTGGCTGCCGAGTGCCGTCGCCGAGACGCTCGGGAAGGGCGACTGACATGCGGTACAGGACACTCGGCGGGCTGCGGGTGAGCGCGGTCGGGCTCGGCGCGATGCCGCTGTCCATCGAGGGCCGCCCGGACGAGCAGCGCGCGCTGGCCACCGTGCACGCCGCGCTCGACGCGGGCGTGACCTTCTTCGACACGGCCGACTCGTACCATCTGCCGGGCGCGGAGCCCGGCCACAACGAGCGGCTGCTGGCCCGCGCGCTGGCCACGTACGGCGGTGACACCTCCGGCGTGCTGGTGGCGACGAAGGGCGGCCGTGGCCGCCCGGCCGGCGGCGACTGGACGGTGAACGGCTCCCCGCGCCACCTCAAGGCCGCCGCCGAGGCCTCCCGCAAGCGCCTCGGTGTGGAGGCGATCGGCCTCTACCAGCTCCACAAGCCGGACCCCGAGGTGCCCTTCGAGGAATCGGTCGGCGCCCTGCGCGAGCTGATCGACGCGGGCACGATCCGGCTGGCCGGGGTGTCCAACACGGACGCGGACCGGATCCGCCGGGCGCGGGAGATCCTCGGGGAGAAGCTGGTGTCGGTGCAGAACCGGTACTCCCCCGCCGTCCGGGACAGCGAGCCGGAGTTGCGGCTGTGCGCGGAACTGGGGCTGGCCTTCCTGCCGTGGAGCCCGCTGGGCGGGCTGGCCCGCAGCTCCCTGGACGGCCCGTCGCGCACCGAAGGCAGGGAACGTCTGGCCGCCTTCCACGAGGTGGCGGCAGCCCGCGGTGTCAGCCCTCAGCAGGTCGGTCTGGCCTGGCTGCTGGCGCGCTCCCCCGCCGTCGTCCCGATCCCGGGGGCGAGCCGGCCGGAGACGGCGAGGGACTCGGCGGCCGCGGCGGACCTGTCGCTCACCCCGGAGGAGCAGACCCACTTGGACGAGGCCACCGAGCCGGTCGTTCAGTGAACCCCCGCGGACTCCAGCTCCTTCTCCTCGGCGGGCTCGTCCGCGGTCTTCCCCTTGCCGGGCAGCAGCAGTGCCACCACGACCGTCCCGACGCCCAGGATCACGGCCCCGGCCAGACTCGTGTGCGCGACCGCGTCGGCGAAGGAGGACCCGACCGCGTCGGCCATCTGCCGAGCCCCGCCGGCCAGTTGCTCGGCCTGCGTCCGCAGCCGCTCGGCCTGCTGCGGGTCGCTCGTGTGCGCCGCCTGCTCGGCCAGCCGGCGCGCCTTGTCACCGATGCCCTGGGCCACGGCGTACCCGGCCCCGACGGAGTCCTGGGCCGTCTGAAGCGCGGAGGCGGGGAGCTTGCCGCCGGCCGTCGCGTCCGCGAGGTGGCCGGAGTACGACGTCGCCAGCAGCGAGCCGAGGATGGCGATGCCGAGCGACCCGCCGAGCTCCAGCGATGTGTCGTTCACCGCGCCGCCGATGCCCAGCTGGGACTCCGGGAACGCCCCCATGATCGCGTCCGTGCAGGGCGAGAGCGCCAGCCCGATCGCGAGGCCGAGCACGATCAGGGGCGCGACGAAGTCGCCGTACGACGACCCCGAGTCGACCCGGGTGAGCAGCGCCAGGGCCGCCGTACCGCCGACCATGCCGGCCGTGACGGTCCACTTCATGCCGACCCGCGGGGTGAGGTAGCCGGTGAGGGCGGAGCCCACGAAGACGGCACCGGCCAGCGGCAGCATGCGCAGGCCCGTGTCCAGGGCGTCGTAGCCGAGGACGAACTGGAGGTGCTGGGTCAGGTAGTAGAAGGCACCGAAGACGGCCAGGAAGAACAGGGCGACGGCGAGGTTGGAGCCCGCGAAGCGGCGGTCGGTGAAGCGGCGCACGTCGAGGACGGGACGCGGGTGGCGCAACTCCCAGAGCACGAAGGCCACGAGCGCGACGCCCGCGACGACCGCCGCCCCGACCGCCTTGACGCCCCAGCCGAAGTGCGGGCCCTCGATGATCATGTAGACGAGCGCGCCGATCCACACCACCGACAGCAGTCCGCCGCCGTAGTCGATACGCCCCTGGTGGCCGGCCTTGGACGGCGGCACGAGGACGAGCGCGCCGACGACGGCCAGGGCGGCGATGGGCACGTTGATGAGGAACGTCGACGACCAGCCGTGGTGCTCGAGCAGCGCCCCGGCGACCAGCGGCCCGGCCGCGATCGCGAGCCCGGCCGTGGCGGTCCACAGGGTGATGGCCTTGGCGCGTTCGGCGCGCGGGAAGGTCGCCGCGAGCAGGGACAGCGTGGCGGGCATGATCATCGCGGCGCCGGCGCCCATCACGGCACGCGCCGCGATCACCGCCGTGGCGCTGCCGGCGAGGTAGCCGGAGACGGCACCGCCGCCGAAGACGACCAGCCCGAGGACGAGCGCGCCCCGGCGGCTGTACTTGTCGCCTATGGCGCCGAGGAGCAGCATCAGCGCGGCGTACGGGACCGTGTAGCCGTCGATGACCCACTGGAGGTCGGCGCTGGACAGGCCGAGGTCCTCGGTCATGGCGGGCGCGGCGACGGTGAGGGCGGTGTTCGCCATCACGATGATCAGCAGGCTCAGGCAGAGCACGAGGAGCGCCCACCAGCGGCGTGCGTAGGGGCGGTCCATCCTCTCGGCCGGTTCGGTCATGACGAGTCGCATGGCAGGGGGTCGCCTTCCTCACTGACTTGCACAGGGGTGTGCATTTGCACAACACTGTGCAATGTACGTCGTTGCACAGCGTTGTGCAAATCGATGAGGGAAGGGGCACAATGGCGTCCATGACCACGGGCACCACCAGCCGCGCCGACGCCAACCGGCGCCGCATCCTCGACGTCGCCTTGGCTGAGCTGCTGCGCGACCCCGACGCGTCGATGGACCAGATCGCACGCGCGGCGGGTGTCGTACGGCGGACGGTGTACGGGCACTTCCCGAGCCGCGAGGCGCTGATCAGCACGCTCGTCGACGAGGCGGTTCAGACCCTGTCGGCCGCGCACGCGGCGGGCCGGGAGGGCGTCGACGACCCGGCGGAATCCGTGGCCCGCTCGGTGCTGGCGGTGTGGGAGCTGGCCGACCGCTACCGGCTGCTGATCGCGCTCGCCCAGCGCACGGTCACCATGCAGGGCATCCGGGAGCGGCTCGCCCCCGTCCGGGAGGCCGCCACCGGGGTGCTCCGGCGCGGCCTCGACGAGGGCGTCTTCAGCTCACCGCTGCCCGCGCCGGCCCTGGCCTACGTGCACGAGCAGATGCTGGTCGCGCTGATGGAGGCGGTGAACGACGGGCTCGTGGCAGCGCGAGAGGCGGGCCGCTGCGCCGCGGTCACGGTGCTGACCGCGGCGGGCGTACCCGCCTCCGAAGCCACCGAACTGGTGGCGAAGCTCAACGATTGATCTTGTCCGTGCACGGACCGGGCGGCTGAGCGACGGGGGGACACTCAGCCGCCCGGAGTCTCACGGGGCGCGACGCGCGGCCGTCAGGCCTTCGCCAGCTCCTTCTCGCCGCCCTGCTCGGACACCTCGGCCTGGTCGTCGGCCGGGCCGCCGTGCGCGTCGTCCAGCAGCGTCTTCTCGTCGAAGGGCAGCTGACCGGCGAGGACCTGGCCGACCCGCTCCTTGTCGATCTCCTTCGTCCAGGTGCCGATCAGCACGGTGGCCACGGCGTTGCCGGCGAAGTTGGTCAGGGCGCGGGCCTCGCTCATGAAGCGGTCGATGCCGACGATGAGGCCGATGCCGTCCACCAGGGCCGGCTTGTGCGACTGGAGACCACCGGCCAGCGTCGCGAGACCGGCGCCGGTGACACCGGCGGCGCCTTTCGAGGCGACCAGCAGGAAGAGCAGCAGCGGGATCTGCTCGCCGATCGACATCGGCGTGCCCATCGCGTCGGCGATGAACAGGGACGCCATGGTCATGTAGATCATGGTGCCGTCGAGGTTGAAGGAGTAGCCGGTCGGGACCGTGATGCCGACCACCGGCTTGCTGACGCCCAGGTGCTCCATCTTCGCGATGAGCCGCGGCAGCGCGGACTCCGAGGAGGACGTCGACAGGATCAGCAGGAACTCGCGGCCCAGGTACTTGAACAGCGTGAGGATGTTCAGGCCGGAGATCACGCGCAGCAGGACGCCGAGCACGATGAAGACGAAGAGGAAGCAGGTGACGTAGAAGCCGAGCATCAGCACGGCGAGGCTCTTGAGCGCGTCCACGCCCGCGGAGCCGGTGACGGCCGCGATCGCGCCGAAGGCACCGATCGGGGCGGCCCACATCACCATGGCCAGGATGCGGAAGACGAGCCGCTGGATGTGCTCGATACCGCGCAGGATCGGCTGACCGGCCGAGCCCATGCCCTGGAGCGCGAAGCCGGCGAGCAGGGCGATCAGCAGGGTCTGCAGGACCGACTCGTTGGTGAACGCGGAGACGATCGTGGTCGGGATGATGCCGAGCAGGAACTCGGTGGTGTCCTTGGCCTCGGCGTCGACCTGGGCGTGACCGGCGTCCTTGATCGCGTCGGTCACCGCGAGGCCGGTGCCCGGCTCCAGGATGTTGCCGACGACCAGGCCGATACCCAGCGCGACCAGCGACATGATCGTGAAGTAGACCAGGGCGATACCGCCGACGGCACCGACCTTGGCGGCCTTCCGGACCGAGCCGATACCCAGCACGATCGTGCAGAAGATGATCGGCGAGATCATCATCTTGATCAGATTCACGAAGCCCGTGCCGATCGGCTTCAGCCCGACCGCGAAGTCCGGTGCGGCCAGACCCACCGCGATACCGGCGGCAACCGCGATGATCACCGCGATGTAGAGATAGTGCGTACGGTCCCGCTTGGCTTTGGGTGCGGCTGGTGCCGTATCGGCTGCGCTGGTCACGGCGGCCCTCCTTGACGACGTCGTCGGCATCACCGGCGTGCGGCTCACGTCCGGGAAAAGGGAGCGGGGGCTCCCGGAGATGCGTATTGGGGAATGCCGTGACTATGTCCTGCTCTGTGAGCGCGGTCACCCTTCCGTTCATTTAGTTCACAATCAGCCACGGTGCAGACTGACGGCATGCGCTTCTCCGTACCCGGTCCCCGCAGCCTGGCGGGCCAGCTCTTCGCCATGCAGGCCGTCCTGATAGCGGTCGTCGTGGCCGGATACGCGCTGTTCAGCTACGTCAGTGACCGCAACCAGGCCGAGGAGGCGGCGCGGCGCCAGGCCAGGGCGGTGGCGCGGTCCGTCGCCGACTCCCCTTCGGTGCTGGAGGCGGCCCGCAGCTCCGACCCGACGGGCCGGCTCCAGCCGTACGCGCTGAAGGTCATGCGGGACACCGAGGTCGACTTCATAACGATCATGAGTCCGCGGGGCATCCGCTGGACGCACCCCGACCCGGACCGGATCGGCCAGCCCTTCCAGGGCCACACCGAGAAGGCCCTCAAGGGCCAGACCTTCACCGAGACCTACACCGGCACGCTCGGCCCGTCGGTACGCGCGGTCACCCCGATCCAGGACGGCAAGGAGATCGTCGGCCTGGTCAGCGCGGGCATCCGGGTCGAGGAGATCAGCCAGCGGGTGCAGGACCAGCTGACGGCCCTGCTCGGCGTCGCGGCCGGCGCTCTGGTCCTGGGCGCCGTCGGCACCTATGTCGTCAACGCCCGGCTGCGCCGCCACACCCACGGCATGAACGCGGCCGAGCTCAGCCGGATGCACGACTACCACCAGGCCGCCCTGCACGCCGTACGCGAGGGGCTGCTGATGCTGGACGGGCAGTACCGTGTGGCGCTGATCAACGACGGAGGGCGGGAGCTGCTCGGCGTGGCCGGGGACGTGGTGGGCAGGTCGGTGGCGGAGCTGGGGCTGCCCGCCCCGCTGACGGGCGCGCTGCTGGCGTCGGAGCCGCGGGTGGACGAGGTGCATCTGACGGCGTCGCGGGTCCTGGTGATCAACACGTCTCCGGTGTCGGGTGGTGAGCGGCGCGGTACGGTCGTCACCCTGCGCGATGTCACCGAACTCCAGTCGCTGATGGGCGAGTTGGACTCCGAGCGGGGTTTCACGCAGGCGCTGCGCTCGCAGGCGCACGAGGCGGCGAACCGGCTGCACACGGTCGTCTCGCTGATCGAGCTCGGCCGGGCGGAGGAGGCGGTGGAGTTCGCGACGGCCGAACTGGAGCTGGCACAGGCGTTGACCGACCAGGTCGTGGCGGCGGTGAGCGAGCCGGTGCTGGCGGCACTGCTGCTGGGCAAGACGGCCCAGGCGAACGAGCGGGGCGTGGAACTGATGGTGTCGGAGGACAGCAGCCTGGACGACGGCCTGCTGCCGGAGTCCCTGCCGTCGCGGGACCTGGTGACCATCCTGGGCAACCTGATCGACAACGCCGTGGACGCGGCACAGGGCAGCGCGCGGACGCGGGTGACGGTGGCCGCGTACACCCAGGACACCGGGGACCCCGAGGCTCTCGATGACGCCCCGGAGCTGGTGCTGCGGGTCTCGGACACCGGCCCGGGCGTGGACCCGGAGCACGCCGAGGCCGTCTTCCAGCGGGGCTTTTCGACCAAGCCGGCGGGGCCGGGCGGCCGGGGGCTGGGGCTGGCCCTGGTACGGCAGGCGGTCCAGCGGCACGAGGGGACGCTGTCGGTGTCGGAGGCCGAGGGGGGCGGGGCGGAGTTCGAGGTACGGCTGCCGCTGCGGGAGTCGGGGGCGGTGGCCGAGGGCGTGACATCCAGGACCTCGGTGTCCAGAGGCGCTGGAGGCAACGCATGACGAGCGACAGCACGCCCGAGAGGGACATCCGCGTCCTGGTCGTGGAGGACGACCCGGTCGCCGCCGACGCGCACGTGCTGTACGTCGGCCGGGTCCCCGGCTTCGTGGCGGTGGGCAAGGCGCACACGGGCGCGGAGGCCCGCCGGGCCCTGGAGCGCACGCCCGTCGACCTGCTCCTGCTCGACCTGCACCTGCCGGACGTGCACGGACTGCACCTCGCGCGCTCCCTCCGGGCGGCCGGACACCACGCGGACGTGATCGCGGTGACGTCGGCACGCGATCTGGCGGTCGTGCGCGAGGGCGTCTCCCTCGGAGTCGTGCAGTACGTCCTGAAGCCGTTCACCTTCGCGACCCTGCGGGACCGCCTCGTGCGGTACGCGGAGTTCCATGCCGCGGTCGGCGAGGCGAGCGGCCAGGACGAGGTCGACCGGGCGCTGGCGGCCCTGCGCGCGCCGGGCCCGGCCGCCCTGCCCAAGGGGCTGAGCGCACCGACGCTGGAGCGGGTGACCGTGGCCCTGCGCGACAGCGCGGAGGGCCTCACGGCCGCCGGTGTGGCGGAGAGCGTGGGCATCTCCCGCATCACGGCCCGGCGTTACCTGGAACATCTGGTGGACGCGGGGCGCGCGGCCCGCCGCCCGCAGTACGGCACGGTGGGGCGCCCGGAGTTGCAGTACCGCTGGGTCACGGGCCAGTGACGGACCGTCAGTTACGGTCGGCCACGATCGAACCCGCGCACACGCATTGACCTGACTAGACCACTCAACTTAGGTTCACCACGCAGCCGTCCCGGCCACAAAGAAGTGCGTCCGTAGGAGGTTCGTGCCGTGCGCCCCACCGCCGCTTTCACACCTCTCCTCGCCCTGGCCCTCGCCGCGACCGCCCTCACCGCCTGCGGTGGCGGCTCCGGCAGCGACCCCGACACCGTGAAGGTCTCCTTCAAACAGTCCACGGACAACTCCATCAAGGTGATGGACACCTATCTCGCGGACATCAAGAAACAGTTCGAGAAGGCCCACCCGGGCAAGAAGGTCGAGCTCGTCCCGATCAAGGCCCCGGACTCGGAGTACTACACCAAGCTCCAGCAGATGCTCCGCTCCCCCAAGACCGCACCCGACCTGGTCTACGAGGACACGTTCCTCATCAACTCGGACATCACCAGCGGCTACCTCAAGCCCCTCGACCCCTACCTCGCCAAGTGGCCGGACTGGAACCGGTTCATCGACACGGCGAAGGCGGCCGCCAAGGGCGAGGACGGCAAGACGTACGGCGTCCCCGACGGTACCGACACCCGCGGACTCTGGTACGACAAGGACGTCTTCGCCAAGGCCGGCCTCCCCGCCGACTGGCAGCCGAAGACCTGGAAGGACGTCCTGACCGCGGCCCGCACCATCAAACAGAAGGTCCCCGGCGTCATCCCGCTCAACGTCTACACGGGCAAGCCGGTCGGCGAGGCGGCCACCATGCAGACCTTCGAGATGCTGCTCTACGGCACGGACGACGGCAGCACGGACCCGCTCTACGACAAGGCGAGCAAGAAGTGGATCGCCGGCGGCCAGGGCTTCAAGGACGCCCTCGCCTTCGTCGAGACGGTCTACAAGGAGAAGCTGGGCCCGGACGTCTCCGACGCGCTCGACCCGAACGTCATGACCCGGGTCCGCGGCGAGTGGCTCCCGCAGGGCAAGCTCGGCATCGCCCTCGACGGCTCCTGGCTGCCCCAGGACTGGCTGCCCGGCAGCGGCCACGAGTGGCCCGAGTGGTCGAAGAAGCTGGGACTGGCCGCCATGCCGACCCAGAACGGCCAGGCGCCCGGCAAGGTGAGCATGTCCGGCGGCTGGACCTGGTCGATCCCGGCCAAGGCCGGCAACCCGGACCTGGCCTTCGAGTTCGTCAAGACGATGCAGACCAAGGCCAACGCGCGGAAGTGGTACGTCGCCAACTCCGGCATCGCGGTCCGCGAGGACGTGGCGAAGGACCCCGAGTACGCCACCGCCCAGCCGGGCACCGAGTTCTTCACCGACCTGGTGCGGCACACCCACTACCGCCCCGCCTACCCGGCCTATCCCAAGGTCTCCACGGCCATCCAGGAGGCCATGGAGGGCGTGACGACGGGTGACGTGTCGGTGGACGAGGCGGCGGACAACTACGTGGACGCCCTGAAGGACGCCACGGACAACCAGGTCGTCGAGCGATAGGCGACGGGGACGCCTCGATGACCACCACAGCACCGCACACCGGCCTCGGAAAGGCGCCCGGCCCCACGGCTCCCCGCCGCCCCCGGCGGGGCCCGGGCGCACTGGTCCGGGCCCTCCCCCTCACCCCCGCCGTCGTCCTCCTGCTCCTCTTCCTCGCCGGCCCGATCGCCTACTGCGTCTCCATCGCCTTCACCGACCTCCAGCTCACCGGCCAGGCCGAGGACTCCTTCGTCGGCTTCGAGAACTTCACCCGGGCCTTCGGGGACGAGGCGTTCCTCAACGCCGTATGGCTGACACTGGTGTTCACCGTCCTGTCGTCCCTCATCGGGCAGAACACGCTCGGCCTCGCCCTGGCGGCGCTGATGCGGCGCGCGTCGAAACCGGTCCGCACGCTCACCGGCGGCATCGTGGTCACGGCCTGGGTGCTGCCGGAGGTGGTGGCCGGCTTCCTCCTCTACGCCTTCTTCCGCCGCGAGGGCACCCTGAACGCCATCCTGGACTGGCTCCACCTGCCCGCCCAGAACTGGCTGTTCACGCTCCCCATCCTGGCGGTGTCCTTCGCCAATGTCTGGAGGGGCACGGCCTTCTCGATGCTGGTCTACTCGGCCGCGCTGAACGAGATCCCCCAGGAGATCACCGAGGCCGCCGAGGTCGACGGGGCCGGGGGCCTGCGCCGTATGTGGCACATCACCCTCCCCATGATCCGCCGCTCCATCGCCACGAACCTGATGCTCAACACCCTCCAGACCCTCTCGGTCTTCGGGCTGATCTGGGTGATGACCAGGGGCGGCCCGGGCGGCAGGAGCCAGACGCTGCCGCTCTTCATGTACGAACAGGCCTTCCAGAACAGCCTGATCGGCTACGGCACGGCGGTGGCCCTGCTGCTCCTGCTGGTCGGTTCCCTCTTCTCCCTCGTCTATCTGCGCCTGCTGCGGACGGAGGTCTGACCCGCATGGCCGTCACACTCGCCTCCCGCCGCACGGCCCGACGCCTGGCAGCGGACGCGGGCCTCCTGGTGGTCGCCGCCGCGTTCGTACTCCCCCTGGCCTGGGTGGTCCTGTCCTCCCTGGACCCTCACGCCGACCTCCGGGTGAAGGCACCCGACGGCCTCACCCTGGACAACTTCGACGCGATCCTGACGCCCGAGATCACCTTCACGCCCCTGCTCAACAGCCTGATCCTGTGCGGCAGCGCGACGCTGCTGACGGTGGTCTGCGCGGCCCTGGCGGCCTACCCGCTCTCCCGCTTCCGCTCCCGCTTCAACCGCCCGTTCCTGCTGACGATCCTCTTCGCGACGAGCCTGCCCATCACGGCGATCATGGTCCCGGTCTACGCGCTCTTCGTCCGGGTGGACCTGATCGACACCATGCAGGGCACGATCTTCTTCTTCGCCGCGTCCCAACTGCCGTACGCCATCTGGCTGATGAAGAACTTCATGGACGGCGTACCGAAGGAACTGGAAGAGGCGGCCTGGACCGACGGGGCGTCGTCCCTCCAGTCCCTGATCCGCATCGTGCTGCCCCTGATGGGCCCGGGCGTGGCCGTCGTGACGGTCTTCTCCTTCGTCATGATGTGGGGCAACTTCTTCGTCCCCTTCATGCTCCTGCTGACGCCCGACCAGATGCCGGCGTCCGTCAGCATCAACGACTTCTTCGGGAACCGGGGCATGGTGGCGTACGGGCAGCTGGCGGCGTTCTCGGTCGTCTACTCGACACCGGTGATCCTGCTGTACGTCCTGATCGCCCGACGCCTGGGAGGGGGCTTCGCACTGGGCGGCGCGGTGAAGGGCTGACCGGCGCCGGGCCGGGCCCGCGCCCACCCGTACCGCCCTCAGCGGCACGATTGCCCGCGGCCAAGCGGACCAGCGGCCTGCGGCGACGGCCTGCGGCAGCTGAACCGGAGGGTTGCGCGGCACGACTGCCCGCAACTGAGGCGGCCACGACGGCCCGCAGCGCGGCAGCCTGCGGCAACTGAGCGACCACCGCGCGCCCGCAGCGCAGCGGCCGGCCCGGCAGCCAGGGCGGCCACGAACGCACGCGCACCCGCCGACGGCGAGAAGGGGACGTGTCGGGGGGTGTCCGCCCGCAGCGGTTGGCGCGTCAACGGACAGTCAGTCGGCGTCCGACCCCATCGCGCCGTTCCGAGGACGGACACCCCCCGACACGGCCCCGACCCACCACCGGCGAGCAGGCGCTACGCGCGCCCCCCCCGAAGCCGCACAGGCCGCCGCAGGCCCCCCGCCCAACCGCCGGAGGCACCCGGCGATCACCGCACCAGACACGGCCGCTTACCGTCGAACTCCCAGCCAGGCACCAGATACCGCATCCCCACCGCATCATCCCGAGCCCCGACCCCCTTCTCCCGGTACAGCTCGTGCGCCGCCAGCAGCCGGTCCATGTCGACCTCGACCCCCAGCCCCGGCGCGTCCGGGACGGCAACCTCCCCGCCCACGATGCGGGGCGGCTCGACGGTCAGCCGCTCCAGCCCCTCCTGCCAGATCCAGTGCGTGTCCAGCGCGTTGTACTCCCCCGGCGCCGCCGCCCCGCAGTGCGTCACCATGGCCAGGGAGATGTCGAAGTGGTTGTTGGAGTGACACCCCCAGGTCAGCCCCATCGCGTTGCACAACTGCGCCACCCGCACCGACCCCTGCATCGTCCAGAAGTGCGGGTCGGCCAGCGGGATGGAGACCGACTGGAGAGCCAGGGCATGGGCCATCTGGCGCCAGTCCGTCGCGATCATGTTCGTCGCCGTGGGCAACCCCGTGGCCCGGCGGAACTCCGCGAGGATCTCCCGCCCGGAGTAACCGCCCTCCGCCCCGCAGGGATCCTCGGCGTACGCGAGCGTGCCCACCAGCGGCCGGCACAGCTCGACCGCCTCCCGCAGCGACCACGCCCCGTTCGGGTCCAGCGTGATCCGCGCCTCGGGAAAGCGCGACTTGAGAGCGCGCACCGCCGCGACCTCCTCGGCCCCGGCCAGCACACCCCCCTTGAGCTTGAAGTCCCGGAACCCGTAGTGCTCGTAGGCCGCCTCCGCCTGCCGCACGATCGCCTCCGGCGACAGCGCCTCCTCGTGCCGCACCCGGTACCACTCCACGGACGAGTCCGGCTCCCGGACGTACTCCAGATCCGTCCGGTCCGGGTCACCGACGTAGAAGAGGTACCCCAGCACCCGCACGGAGTCCCGCTGCTGCCCGTCACCCAGCAGCGCCGCCACGGGCACGTCCAGATGCTGCCCGAGCAGATCGAGCAGCGCCGACTCGACCGCGGTCACCGCATGGACGGTGGTCCGCAGGTCGAAGGTCTGCGCACCCCGCCCCCCGGCGTCCCGGTCGGCGAACCGCTCGCCGATCTCGCGCAGCACCCGCTTGTAGTCCCCCACCTTCGCCCCGACGACCAGCGACTCGGCGTCCCGCAGGGTCCGCGTGATCTTCTCCCCGCCGGGCACCTCCCCCAGCCCGGTACGCCCCTCGGAGTCGGTGAGTACGACGATGTTGCGGGTGAAGTACGGGCCGTGCGCGCCGGAGAGGTTCAGCTCCATGCTGTCCCGGCCCGCGACGGGGTAGACGGCGAACGCCGTGACGGTCGGCTGCCTGCTGCTCATCAGTTGCCCTTCCTCAAAATGCGGTGCACAGAACGGAATACGGTTCACAGACTCAGGACGTCGAGGCCCCACTCGACGACGAGCACCCCGCCCAGCCCGAGCACGGCGAGCACGGTCGTATAGGACGTACGGACCTTGATGGCCTCGATGACGGAGAGGTTGAAGTACTCCTTGAACAGCCAGAACCCGGGGTCGTTCACATGCGAGAACGCGATGGAGCCGCAGGCCACGGCCAGCACCATCACCTCCGGATGGACCCCGCTGCCCGCGAGCAACGGCAGCGCCACTCCGGAGGCCGTGACGACGGCGACCGTGGCCGAGCCGAGCGCGATGCGGAGGATGACGGCGACGAGCCAGGCGAGGACGATCGGCGAGATGGACCAGCCGTCCGTGACGTCCTTGATGTAGTCGGAGATCCCGCCTTCGACGAGGACGTTCTTGAAGGCCCCGCCCGCGCCGATCACCAGCAGGATCATCGCCATCGCCTGGGCCGCCGAGCCGCAGGAGGCGCCGACGTCGCTCAGGCTGCGCCCGATCCGCGGTCCGAACGCCCACACCGCCAGGCACAGGGTCAGCAGCAGGGCGATCGGCGCCGACCCGACGAAGGCGACGACGTGCAGGAACGGGCTGTCGCCCGAGGCGGCCATGTCGGTCACGGCGGCGGCCACGATCAGCACGACAGGGAAGAGCGCCACGAGCAGCGACCAGCCGAGGCCCGGCATCTCCTCGTCGGTGAACTCGCGATCGCTGACCAGGCCCTGGGGGATGGCCGGTGTCAGCCGCGCGACGAACGGGAGGCGAGGCCAGGTCAGGGCGATGAGCGCACCGGCGGGCACGGCGACGAACAGGCCGTAGAACAGCGTCAGTCCGACGGAGGCGTGGAAGGTCGCGGCGACGGCGGTGGGGCCGGGGTGCGGCGGCAGGAAGCTGTGCATGGTGGACAGGGCGATGGACATCGGCAGGCCGACCCACAGCAGCTTCGCCCCGGTGACCCTGACCAGGGTGAACGCGATGGGCACGATGATGACGAACGCGACCTCGTAGAACATGGTCACGCCGATCAGCATGGACGTGACGACCATGGCGACCTGGACCCAGCGCGGTCCGAAGGCGTCGAGGAGCTTGCCGGCTATCCGCTGCGCGGCGCCGGCGTCCCCCATCACCCGGCCGACCATGGCGCCGAGTCCGATGGTCAGCATGGTGTCGCCGATCTGGTCCCCGATGCCCTCGGAGAGGACGTCCGGGATGGTCGCCACGGGAATCCCCTGGACCAGGGCGACCCCGACCGCCACGAGCAGCAGGGCCGCGAAACCGTTCAGTCTCAGCCTGGTCATGAGGAGGAGCAGAACCAGAACGCTGATTCCGACTACGAGCAGAGGCAAGGCAGTTCCCCTTTGAACCGGTGTCCCATCCCTATATGCAGACGGCGTCCACGTATGCAGATGGAGGCTAAGTGCGTGAACCTGCCGGGTCAATGGCCGTGCGATCACGGATTCCTGCGGACCTACGATGAGCGCATGCAGGAGAGCAGAGGGGTCCGCGGCGTGAAGTCGGCGGCCCGGACCGTCGCGCTGCTGGAACTGCTCGCGGAGCGGGGCGAGCAGCCCTCGCGCCTCGACCAGCTCGCGGAGGACCTGGGGGTGCCGCGCAGCAGCATGTACCAGCTGCTCCAGACGCTCGTCGACGCCGGCTGGGTCCGCACGGACGCCACCGGCTCCCTCTACGGCATCGGGATCCGCGCGCTGCTCACCGGCACCAGCTATCTGGACGGGGACCGGCACGTCCGGGCGGTCCGCCCGTACCTCGACGAGGCGTCGGACACGCTCGGCGAGACGATCCACCTGGCCCGGCTCGACGGCCTGGACGTCGTCTATCTCGCCACCCGTGAGTCCCACGAGTACCTGCGGACCATCAGCCGGGTGGGCCGCCGGGTCCCGGCCCACGCCGGCGCGCTCGGCAAGGCACTGCTCGCGGAGCGCGCCGACGAAGAACTGCCGTTCACGCGGTGGCCGTTGGCCGCGCTCACGGAGAACACCCGCACCGACCGGGCAGCCCTCCTCGCCGACCTGGCCGGGGTGCGCGAACGCGGCTACTCCATCGACCGCGAGGAGACGGTGCCCGGCATCGCCGGCTTCGGCTTCGCCCTGCGCTACGGCACACCGGTCGTCGACGCCATCAGCTGTTCGGTCCCGGTGGCCCGGCTGACCCCGGAGCACGAGGCCCGCATCGTCTCCGTGATGGGGGACATCCGGGCGAGGATCGAATCCCGGCTACCACCGGCACCGGGCACACCCGACTGGCGTTAGGGAGGGCCCGCAGGGAGGCCCTCCGAAACCGTCCGTCAGCCGGCCGCCCCGTCCGGCAGGACCCCGGCCCGGAAGGGCTCCACACCCTCCAGCCTCCGTACCCGAGTCGGCTCGATCAGCAGCATCACCCGGCGCTCCCCGGGCAGCAGCCAGGGATACCGGTCCTCCCCGAGGTACTTCCGCGCGAGCCGGTCCATCGCCCGCTCCGCCTCCTCGCCCTCCACGAACCGGACGACCTTCCCCCGGATCTCCGCCCGGTCGTACGGGTTCTCGGGGTCGTGGTGGGACAGCGAAACGTACGGATTGCGCCGCAGATTCTCTTCCTTCACCCGCCCGATCGACGTGTTGACCATGACGTACTCCCCTTCGATGTCCGCCCACATGGGCGACACCTGGGGCGCACCGTCCGCACCGACCGTCGCGAGATGCCAGAAGTTCGTCGCGAGGAGACGTTCGCGAATATGCCCGTTGAGCTTGCCGTTCACGTGAGTGCCCGCCTTTCCGGGCCCATGCTCACCAGGCCCGGCGCCATCCTCGCCGCACCTCCGCCCCGGCCGACAGACGATCTTCAGCCCCGCTCGAACCCGCCGGTAGCCGTAGCTTCCTACAATCCGTGATCCTGGCCGAACAGACCGTAGTCACCGCAGCCCCGCGCCCCTAGCTTGTGGCCCGTGCGCCGACCTTCAGCCCGCCCGAGCCAGCCCGCACCCCACTCCCTGCCCGCCACCCCGACACCCCCGCCCTTCAACGCCCCCGCCGCGCGCCGGCTGCGCGCGGCCCTCGGCATGACACCCGAGCGCGTCGCCCACGACATGCGCGTCTCCTACGGACACCCCCGCATCACCCCGGACCACGTCATGGCCTGGGAACGCGGGGCGGCGGCCCCTTCCGCGTCGGAACTCACCGCCCTCGCAGGGGTGTTGTGGTGCTCGCCCGGCGAACTCATCGGCAGACCCCGCACCCTGCGAGAGCACCGCATCGCCCGCGGCTTCGCCCCCGAGGACGTGGCCCGTGCCGTGGGCCACGAACTCCACGCCTATCTGCGGATGGAGGAGACCGACACCTGGCGCGGCACCGACCGTCAGTCCGCCGCCCTCGCCGACCTGCTCGGCCTGCGCCTGCCCGACTTCGTCACCGTCACGGGCGGCAACGCCAGGCTCGGCGACCTGCTGCGCAACGCCGTCACCACCCGCTGGCAGGCCTACGTACGCCCGGTGGCCAAGGTCGTGCCCCTGGACCGGCCGTTCCTGGAGGGCGCCCTACGCGGGCTGCACCAGGACTACCAGGGGCACATGGCCGCCACCCTGAGCTGGGGCGGCGGCAGCAGCGACGCCGGCGACGCGGCCCGCGACTTCCTCGACCGGATCGTCGAGCACTTCTGGACGAGGATCCAGCAGAGCCCGGCCTAGGCCGGGCTCGGGCCTCTCTAGAAGACCGACTCGGCCTCGTCCATCCGGTCCTTCGGCACGGTCTTCAGCTCGGTCACGGCCTCCGCGAGCGGCACCATCACGATGTCCGTCCCGCGCAGCGCGGTCATCCTGCCGAACTCCCCCTGGTGCGCGGCCTCCACCGCGTGCCAGCCGAACCGCGTGGCGAGCACCCGGTCGTACGCGGTGGGTGAGCCGCCGCGCTGGACGTGGCCGAGAATGACCGGCTTGGCCTCCTTGCCGAGCCGTCGCTCCAGCTCGTGGGCGAGCGCCGTGCCGATGCCCTGGAAGCGCTCGTGGCCGAATTTGTCTATGGCGCCCTTGCCGTAGTCCATGGTGCCGTCGGCGGGGTGGGCGCCCTCGGCGACGCAGACGACCGCGAACTTCTTGCCGCGGGCGAAGCGCTCCTCGACCATCTTCACGAGGTCGGCCGGGTCGAACGGCCGCTCCGGCAGACAGATCCCGTGCGCACCGGCCGCCATGCCGGACTCAAGCGCGATCCAGCCCGCGTGGCGTCCCATGACCTCGACGACCATCACCCGCTGGTGGGACTCGGCGGTGGTCTTCAGGCGGTCCATCGCCTCGGTGGCGACCCCGACCGCCGTGTCGAAGCCGAAGGTGCGGTCGGTCGACGAGATGTCGTTGTCGATCGTCTTCGGGACGCCGACCACCGGCAGACCGGCGTCGGACAGCATGCGCGCCGCCGTCAGCGTGCCCTCGCCGCCGATCGGGATCAGCGCGTCGATGCCGAACTCGTGGATCATGTCGGAGGCGTTCTCGCACGCCTCGCGGAGCCGGTCGCGCTCCAGCCGGGACGACCCCAGGATCGTGCCGCCGCGGGCCAGGATGCCGCTGACCGCGTTCAGGTCGAGGGTGCGGTAGCGGCCGTCCAGCAGGCCCGAGTAACCGTCCTCGAAGCCGATGACCTCGTCGCCGTAGTTGTCGACCGCCCGGTGCACGACCGACCGGATCACGGCGTTCAGGCCGGGGCAGTCGCCGCCTGCGGTGAGAACTCCGATACGCATCGTGCTGTGTCTCCTGCTCGCTGTTGACACCGGTGAGCCTCTGCCGATTGTTTCACGCTCCACAGCCCGGCGTCGCACCCCGAGGCTGACGGGCGCCTTATCTATCGGCGGAGGTATTGTCAAGAGGGTTCTGCTCACCTCGGTGGGCGATTTTTGTGCCCCTGGCTGGTTAGCCATTGGCTTGATGTGTACCCCCACTCGAGACGAAACGGAGAGCGCGCGTGACCCGCAGCGTGTACGTGACCGGCATCGACCGCGGCGACGGCCGCCAGGTCGTCGAACTGGGGGTCATGGAGCTCCTCACCCGGCAGGTCGACCGGGTCGGCGTCTTCCGCCCCCTCGTCCATGACGGGCCCGACCGCCTCTTCGAGCTGTTGCGCGCCCGCTACCGGCTCGCCCAGGACCCGGCGACCGTCTACGGCATGGACTACCACGAGGCGTCCGCCCTCCAGGCCGAGGCCGGCACGGACGAGCTCGTCTCCACGCTCGTCGACCGCTTCCACCTGGTCGCCCGCGACTACGACGTGGTCCTGGTCCTCGGCACCGACTACGCCGGGACCCAGCTCCCGGACGAGCTGTCGCTCAACGCCCGGCTGGCGAACGAGTTCGGCGCGTCCGTGATCCCGGTCGTGGGCGGCCGCAAGCAGACCGTCGACTCGGTGCTCGCCGAGACGCGCAACGCCTACCGCGCCTACGACACGCTGGGCTGCGACGTGCTGGCCATGGTCGCCAACCGGGTGGCCCGCGAGGACCGCGACGAGATCGCCGCCCAGCTCGACTCCCGGCTGCCCGTGCCGTGTTACGTCCTGCCCGACGAGCCGGCGCTGTCCGCCCCGACCGTCTCGCAGATCGGCCACACCCTCGGCGCCAAGGTGGTGCTGGGCGACGACTCGGGGCTGGCCCGGGACGTGCTCGGCTTCGTCTTCGGCGGGGCGATGCTGCCGAACTTCCTGGGCGCCCTGACTCCGGGCTGCCTGGTCGTCACCCCGGGCGACCGGGCCGACCTGGTCGTCGGCTCGCTCGCCGCGCACAGTGCCGGCACCCCGCCGATAGCGGGCGTGCTCCTCACCCTGGACGAGGTGCCCGGCGACGACATCCTCACGCTCGCCGACCGTCTCGCGCCCGGCACCCCGGTGCTGTCGGTGGCCGGCACCAGCTTCCCCACCGCCGAGCAGCTGTTCTCCCTGGAGGGGAAGCTCAACGCGGCCACCCCGCGCAAGGCGGAGCGGGCGCTCGGCCTGTTCGAGCGGTACGCCGACACCGGCGACCTGGCCCGCCGGGTCTCCGCGCCGAGCAGCGACCGTGTCACGCCGATGATGTTCGAGCACAAGCTGCTGGAGCAGGCCCGCTCCGACCTGCGCCGGGTCGTCCTGCCCGAGGGCACCGAGGAGCGTGTGCTGCACGCGGCCGAGGTGCTGCTGCGCCGGGGCGTGTGCGAGCTGACCCTGCTCGGCCCCGTCGACCAGATCCGCAAGAAGGCCGCCGACCTGGGCATCGACC
The DNA here is from genome assembly GCF_044327915.1 of Streptomyces afghaniensis. Classification (NCBI taxonomy): domain Bacteria; kingdom Bacillati; phylum Actinomycetota; class Actinomycetes; order Kitasatosporales; family Streptomycetaceae; genus Streptomyces; species Streptomyces afghaniensis. The sequence continues at coordinate 428,026 of NZ_JBIRGJ010000010.1, read as the reverse complement.
TCGGCGAGTCCCAGCTGATCGACCCGGCCACCTCCGACCTGCGCGACGCCTTCGCCGAGCAGTACGCGGCCCTGCGCGCCCACCGGGGCGTCACCGTGGAGCTGGCCTACGACGTCGTCTCGGACGTGAACTACTTCGGCACGCTGATGGTGCAGGAGGGCCTCGCCGACGGCATGGTGTCCGGCTCGGTGCACTCCACGGCCGCGACCATCCGCCCAGCCTTCGAGATCATCAAGACCAGGCCGGACGCCGACATCGTCTCGTCGGTGTTCTTCATGTGCCTGGCCGACAAGGTCCTCGTCTACGGCGACTGCGCGGTCAACCCCGACCCGAACGCCGAGCAGCTCGCCGACATCGCCATCCAGTCGGCGGCGACGGCCGAGCGGTTCGGCGTGGAGCCGCGGATCGCGATGCTGTCGTACTCCACGGGCACGTCCGGCTCCGGCGCCGACGTCGACAAGGTGCGCGAGGCCACCGAGCTGGTCCGCTCGCGCCGGCCCGACCTGAAGATCGAGGGCCCGATCCAGTACGACGCCGCCGTGGAGCCGTCGGTCGCGGCGACCAAGCTGCCCGGCTCCGAGGTCGCCGGACAGGCAAGCGTGCTGATCTTCCCCGACCTGAACACCGGCAACAACACCTACAAGGCCGTGCAGCGCTCGGCCGGCGCGATCGCCGTCGGCCCGGTGCTGCAGGGTCTGCGCAAGCCGGTCAACGACCTGTCCCGGGGCGCCCTCGTCCAGGACATCGTCAACACGGTCGCCATCACGGCGATCCAGGCCCAGTCCCCCGCCCCGTCCCCGAGCGAGAAGGCAACCGCCCAGTGAGCCCCACCCGCGTCCTCGTCCTCAACTCCGGCTCCTCGTCGGTGAAGTACCAGTTGCTCGACATGAGTGACAGCAGCCGGCTGGCGGTGGGCCTGGTCGAGCGCATCGGCGAGCAGACCTCCCGGCTGAAGCACACCCCCGCCGGCGGCGAGAGCCGGGAGCGCGGCGGGGCGATCGCCGACCACGACGCCGCCCTGAAGGCCGTCGCCGAGGAGCTCGCCAAGGACGGCCTCGGGCTGGACTCGCCCGAACTGGCCGCGATCGGGCACCGGGTGGTGCACGGGGGCAGGTCCTTCACCGAGCCGACCGTGATCGACGACGCCGTGCTCGCCGAGATCGAGCGGCTCATCCCGGTCGCCCCGCTGCACAACCCGGCCAACCTCACCGGGATCCGCACGGCCCGGGCGCTGCGGCCCGACCTGCCGCAGGTCGCCGTCTTCGACACCGCCTTCCACACGACGATGCCGGAGTCGGCCGCCCGCTACGCGATCGACGTCAAGACGGCCGACGACCACCGCATCCGGCGCTACGGCTTCCACGGCACCTCCCACGCCTACGTCTCCCGGGCCACCGCCGAGCTGCTCGGCAAGGACCCCGCCGAGACGAACGTGATCGTGCTGCACCTGGGCAACGGGGCGTCGGCCTCGGCCGTGCGGGGCGGGCGCTGCGTGGACACCTCCATGGGGCTGACGCCTTTGGAGGGGCTCGTGATGGGTACGCGCTCGGGAGACATGGACCCGGCCGTCATCTTCCATTTGATGCGTGTTGGTGGAATGTCCGCCGACGAGATCGACACTCTTCTCAACAAGAAGAGCGGTCTGATCGGTCTGTGCGGTGACAACGACATGAGGGAGATCCGCCGCCGCGTCGACGAGGGCGACGAGCAGGCGGAGCTGGCGTTCGACATCTACATTCACCGCCTGAAGAAGTACATCGGCGCCTATTACGCCGTTCTCGGACGGGTGGACGCGGTGGCCTTCACCGCCGGTGTCGGCGAGAACGCGGCGCCCGTGCGGGCGGCCGCCCTGGCGGGCCTGGAGGAGCTGGGCCTGGCGGTGGACGGCGAGCGCAACGCCGTGCGCGGCGACGAGGCACGGCTGATCTCGCCGGAGGGCGCCCGGGTCGCCGTGGCGGTGGTGCCTACTGACGAGGAATTGGAGATCGCGACACAGACCTACGCGCTGGTAATTGGTTCGGGGAATCACACCTGAGCGGCATCCCGCCCTTTTGTATTTTCCGCCAGACGGAATATTCCGTTGCGAAACAAACCGATAGGATCGCCCCCATGCGCCGTTCGAAAATCGTCTGTACTCTCGGCCCCGCGGTCGACTCCCACGAGCAGCTTGTCGCGCTGATCGAGGCCGGCATGAACGTGGCCCGCTTCAACTTCAGCCACGGCTCGCACGCCGAGCACCAGGGCCGGTACGACCGGGTCCGTGCCGCCGCCAAGGAGACCGGCCGGGCCATCGGGGTCCTCGCCGACCTCCAGGGCCCCAAGATCCGTCTGGAGACCTTCGCCGAGGGTCCCGTGGAGCTGGTCCGGGGTGACGAGTTCACCATCACCACCGAGGACGTCCCGGGCGACAAGACGATCTGCGGGACGACCTACAAGGGCCTGCCCGGCGACGTGACCAAGGGCGACCAGGTCCTCATCAACGACGGCAACGTCGAGCTGAAGGTCACCGAGGTCGAGGGCCACCGGGTGAGGACGATCGTCATCGAGGGCGGCGTCATCTCCGACCACAAGGGCATCAACCTGCCCGGCGCGGCCGTCAACGTGCCCGCGCTGTCCGAGAAGGACATCGAGGACCTCCGCTTCGCGCTCCGCATGGGCTGCGACCTGGTCGCGCTGTCGTTCGTCCGGGACGCCAAGGACGTCCAGGACGTGCACCGCATCATGGACGAGGAGGGCCGGCGCGTCCCGGTCATCGCCAAGGTGGAGAAGCCGCAGGCGGTGCAGAACATGGAGGACGTCGTGATGGCGTTCGACGGCGTGATGGTCGCCCGTGGTGACCTCGCCGTCGAGTACCCGCTCGAGAAGGTCCCCATGGTGCAGAAGCGCCTGATCGAGCTGTGCCGGCGCAACGCCAAGCCGGTGATCGTGGCGACCCAGATGATGGAGTCGATGATCACCAACTCCCGTCCGACCCGCGCCGAGGCCTCCGACGTGGCCAACGCGATCCTGGACGGCGCCGACGCGGTCATGCTGTCCGCCGAGTCGAGCGTGGGCGCGTACCCGATCGAGACCGTCAAGACGATGTCGAAGATCGTCACCGCGGCCGAGCAGGAGCTGATGTCCAAGGGGCTGCAGCCGCTCGTGCCGGGCAAGAAGCCGCGCACGCAGGGCGGTTCGGTGGCCCGCGCCGCCTGCGAGATCGCCGACTTCCTCGGCGGCCGGGTCCTGGTGGCCTTCACCCAGTCCGGCGACACCGCCCGCCGGCTGTGCCGCTACCGCGCCACCCAGCCGATCGTCGCCTTCACCACCGACGAGGGCACCCGCAACCAGATGGCGCTGAGCTGGGGCGTGGAGCCGTACGTGGTGCCGTTCGTGAACAGCACCGACGAGATGGTCGACCTGGTGGACCAGGAGCTGGTCAAGCTGAACCGCTTCAACGAGGGCGACATCGCGGTCATCACCGCCGGCTCGCCCCCCGGCGTCCCCGGCACCACCAACATGGTGCGCGTCCACCACCTGGGCGGCGCCAAGAGCTGATCCGGAAAGGGCCTGAGGGCCCGTGTACGGCGCCGAGGGCGCCCCCTGGGAACAGGGGGCGCCCTCGGCTTGTGCGGCTCCCGAACGGGCCTGGAGAGGCGCTCAGTCGGTGATGTAGTTGTGCAGCCCGGGCACGTGCAGCGTCCCGCCGAACTGGCCGGCCTGCTGGACCTTCACGTTGGTGAAGTAGATCAGCGGGATGTTCAGCGGCGGCGGGTGCTCCGGGTCGAACGTGATCGGGATCAGTCCGAGCAGGTTGCCGGAGATGCTCTCGGTGTACATCACCGTGTCGCCGTCGCGGATCGTGGACGTCGAGCCCTTGGCCGCCTGCACGTGGTAGGTCTTGCCGGACTGCTTGTCCTTGACCGTCTGGTGGAGGTCGCCGATGTCGGTACCGCCGGAGATGACGTACTTCAGGACCTTCTTGACGGTGCCGTTGGCGGTGCGCACCTCGACGACGCCCTTGTAGTCGGCGCCCTTCAGCGTCAGCGAGCTGGCGTTGAGGAACCACGGGTCGTCGGGCAGCGGCACCTTGTTGTCGACGCCGCCCTCGGCGTCGGTGGCGGCCGGGCAGTCCTCGGCGTCCGTGCCGGAGCTCGGGGACGGGCTGGGCGAGGCGGTGGCCTCCCCGGCCTCCTGCGCCGCCTCCCCGGCCTCCTGGGCCGCCTTCCCGGCTTGCTCCGCCGCCTTCTCGACGGCCTTGCCGGTGTCCTCGGCCGTCTCGGACGCCTTGTCGGTGGTGTCCTTGACGGTGTCCTCGACCGTGTCCGTGGCCTTCTCGGTCGTGTCCCGCACCGTGCCGGCGGCGTCGTCGTCCGTCGTCCCGCTGCTCTCGGACGCGGAGGCGGACGGGGTGGGGCTCGGGCTCGCGCCGGCCTTGTCCCCGCCGTTGAAGATGCCCCCGATGGCGTCGCCGATGTCCTCCAGCACGTTGCCGCCGCTCTCGGACGGCGAGGGGGACGGAGTCCCGGCCGAGTCGCCGTCGCCGGGCGCGCTCGGGGACGGGACCGGCTCGGGCTCGCCCTTGTCGTCGGAACCTGAATCCGACGAAGAGGAATCGCCCTCGTCCGCGCCCGTACCGCCCTCGGTGGCCGAGGGGGAGGGGGTGGGATCCGTCTCGCCCTTGCCGGCGTCCTCGTCCTTCGCCCCGTCGCTCGCCGAGGGAGACGGCGTCGGGGAGGCGGAGTCGTCGCCCTTGTGGTCCTTGGCGTCCTCCAGGGCCGCCACGCAGTCCTTGTACTCGTCGGCCGTCAGGCTCTTCGACGACGGCGTCGCCGGGTTGTTGCTGTCGGCGATGGCGAGCGTGGATGTGAAGCCCATCCCCATGAGGACCGCCGTCGGCATCGCCGCCATGGCTATCGCCTTGCCCGCGGGCCTGTTGAACCTGGTGAACAGCGGCTTCTTGGGTGCCGCGTGGCGCGGCCCGGTTCTCACACGGGACGCCTCCACATCAGCCCCGTGGGTCACCTCGTCAGCCGGCACTGTGCCTCCCGTTCGCCCCGTTGGCCGGGTTCGTTCCTGACAGATCGTTCGGCTCGTCCACCCCGTCCACGGGCCGCAGCACCGTGGTGTCGTGGTCCTTGGTACCGGCGGCCTCGCCCGTGCCCGTGGCCGCGTGGCCGGCGAGCTGCCCCGCAGGCGGCGGGGCCGGGGCCCAGGCCACGGCCATCGCCCCGCCCACGAGGGCGAGGAGGAAGCCGATGAGGAAGCCGCCGAGGTTGGACACGGGGATGGACACCAGCGCCAGCAGGATCGCCGCGACACCCGCGAAGACGCGGACGTGCTTCTGGAACCAGAGGCTGACGCCCAGCACGACGAGCAGCACGCCGATGATCAGGGAACCGGCACCCGCGGTGGTCGCCATCGCCAGCGTCAGGTGACCGATCTGGAGGTTCGCGTACGGGAAGTAGGCGATGGGCAGTCCGCTGAGCAGGACGAACAGCCCGGCCCAGAACGGCCGCGTACCCCGCCAGGCGCGGAACTGCTGCCTCCGGTAAGTGAACTGGCCGTCTGCGGCAGGAGTCTCGGCGCTCATGGAAAAACAGCTCCCTGGTACGGCGTTGCTGTGGTGGTGATGTGGGCCGTCCGTGAAGGCCCGGCCGGAAGGTGGACGGGCGGGGGCGCCACCGGCTCCCCCGCCCGTCAGCGAGTGCTTAGTAGCACTCCTTGACACCCGTCGACAGCGACATCTTCAGGCCGCTGAGCTTGAAGGTTCCGGCGGTGGTCGCCCACGCCGTCTGCTTCACGTCGGTCAGGGTCGCCTTGTCGGCCTGCTGGGCGAAGCCGTACGGGTTCGCCGTCTCGCCCTTCCTCATGGCCGGACCCTTGTTGGCGTCCTTGGCGGCCACACCGATGTCGATGTTCTCGAACGTCGCGTCGGCGCTCAGGTCGGCGACATCGATGTAGAGGTTCTGCGCCTCGACCGGCTTCGCACCCTGACCCGCACGCAGGATCAGGCTGACGTTCCCGAGCACCGGAATGTTCGGGGTGACGACCGACTGGCACAGGTTCTTGATCGTCGCCTGCTTGAACGACGAGACGGCGACCGGGTGGACGGCCTTCTTGCCGTCCATCGTGTATCCCTCATCGAGGGCGCCGTACTGCGAGAAGCCCGTACCGACGAGCTGGTCGGTCGTGACCTTGAACGACTGCCCGGAGACACTGAACGACGCGGCGAGAGCGCCCTGCGCGAGGGCGACACCTATCGCAGCCGTGGCGGCGACGCTGGGCACCATCACCACAGCGAACCGCTTCCATCTGGTCCCGCCACGCACCTGGGACTCCATATTTCCTCCTTCTCGGACGTACATCTCCTGACCTGGCTCGCCCCGAATCGCGGCTCAGCCGTGCAGGGATGGGAGAAGTGCTACGTCCTCGGGAAGGAGAGCGCCTGCACTCGGCGGCGCAACTAGCGCCCGAATCACCGGCGATCACCCCCGAGCGACAACCACTGGTCGCGCCTGACACGCATCACGCACAACCCTGCTGGACAGGCTTCGCCGGGTGGGCGAAGACCCCCCTGTCCAAGAGCCGGCGCCACTGCCGCCGGCTCTGCTCGGTGGGGACCCAGGACGTCCCGCGACCCAACCGGCTGCCGGGGTACGGGAATGGACCGAGCGTGGCCGATCGTGGTGCATTCTCGCCGCCCGCACAAGGGGGTTCGTTACTGGCTAGTAACGGCGGGATAACCGAACAACGACCCCCCGGTCTCGGGCGGCGACACAGGGTGGTGCCGAACGGCGGTACAAAGCTGTTGATCGCTGGACAGAAACCGACAGATCAACGCCCCGGACTTACTCGTAGTAACAGCGGCCGCGATTACCAAGTTTTGGTAAAACGCGGCCGCGGTGACGCTCTTTCGGCAAATCCTTCACATGGGAACCACAGGCCCGTGCGTTTAACGACTGGTCAGAACAGGGCCCGGGCCAAGGCCCTGCGGGCCGCGATCACACGGGGATCCTCGGGTCCGACCACCTCGAACAGCTCCAGCAGCCGCATCCGCACGGTGTCCCGGTCGTCACCCACCGTACGCGCCACGGTCTCGATGAGCCGGCCGAAGGCGTCCTCCACATGGCCGCCCACCAGATCCAGGTCGGCGGCGGCGATCTGCGCCTGCACGTCGGCCGGCTTCTCGGCCGCCTCCCTGCGCACCTGCTGCGGGTCCACACCCTGCACCCGCTGGAGCAACTCGGCCTGGGCGAGACCCAGTTTGGCCTCCTCGTTGCCCGGGTCCTCGTTCAGTACGTTCTTGTAGGCCTGGACGGCACCGCTCAGGTCACCCGAGTCGAGCGCCTGCACGGCGGCTTCGAGGAGCGCGTCGTACGGGCCGGCCGGCCGCTCGGGAGCCGGCTGGGCGCCGCCGCCCGGCTCGGCCTCGGGGTCGACGGCGAGGCCGGTCAGACCGAAGCGCTGTTCCGCGACCTGCACCAGCTGGTCCAGCGTCTGCCGGATCTGCGCCTCGCCCGCGGCCCCCTGGAAGAGCGGCAGCGCCTGCCCCGCGACGACCGCGAAGACCGCCGGGATCCCCTGGATGCCGAACTGCTGCATCAGCATCTGGTTGGCGTCGACGTCGATCTTGGCGAGCAGGAAGCGGCCGTTGTACTCGACGGCCAGCCGCTCCAGGACCGGGCTCAGCTGCTTGCAGGGCTGACACCACTCGGCCCAGAAGTCGATGACGACGGGCACCTCGGCGGACCGCTGGAGGACGTCCCTCTCGAACCCCGCCTCGTCGACGTCGATGACGAGATCGGCCGGGGAGATCGCCCCCGCGCCGCCTTCCCGGGCGGCTTGCGCACGCGCCTGCTCCGCCTTCGCCTTGGCCTCCTGGGCCGCCTTCACCGCGGCGAGGTCGACGACTCCGCTCATGGACATGTTCCGTGGCTGCATGCGTCTATCCTCCCCCGTACTGCGCGCGCGTGTGAAAAACGGTGTGAAAGCCGGGCCGGTCGGATGCCCTTCGGCGCTGGGTCCCCACCCACGCCATGTCACTCGAGCCCGTGTACGTCCCTCACGGGCTTTCGCTACGAGTCGTAGCGTAATGCCACATCGGACCGCCGGAACACCACCCCCCGGTGATCTCCCTCACGGCCGCACGGGAACCGCCGGTTTATGGTCATGACATGCACAGCCGCAGCCCAGCCAGCCGCACCGGGCGCCCGCGCAGCGCCACGGCGGACGCCGCGATCCTGGCCGCGACGCGGGCGGCGCTGGTCGAACTGGGCTGGTCCAAGCTCACCTTGGGAGACGTGGCGACACGCGCCGGGGTTGCGAAGACGACGCTGTACCGCCGCTGGTCCGGCAAGAACGAACTGGTCGTCGACGCGGTAGCGGAACTCTTCGACGAACTGGAGCTCCCCGACAGCGGCTCACTGGCCGCGGACATCGAGGGCGTCGTCCTCCAGTTCGCCGCCATCCTGGCCCGCCCGGAGGCGAAGAGCGGCCTGATGGCGGTGGTCGCGGAGGCCACCCGCGACGACGCCCTGCGCGAACGCATCCGCGAGTCGGTCGTCGACCGCCAGAAGCGCCTGGTCCTGGAGGGCAGATCCCGGGCCCAGGCCAGGGGCGAACTCCCGCCCGAGCCGGACCCCGGCACCGCGTCCCGCACAGCGGACCTGATCTTCGACATGGTGGCGGGAGCGGTGGTCCACCGCACGCTGGTGAGCGGGGAGCCGGTGGACGAGGAGTGGGTCCGCGGCTTCACCCAGGTGCTGCTCAGGGGGCTGGCGGGAGAAGCCGCGCACCCGGCCGCCGGCTGAGCGTCGGCCCGCCCCTCGGTGCGCGGGGGCCCGGCGGGCTGACGCGGGGCTCAGAAGCCGGCAGGCTCCGTGTACACCCCCCACTCGTCCCGCAGCACCCCGCAGATCTCGCCGAGCGTCGCCTCGGCCCGTACCGCCTCCAGCATCGGCTCGATCATGTTCGCGTCCGACCGCGCCGCGGCGATCATGCCGTCGAGCGCCGCACGGACCCGCGCGTCGTCACGCCCGGCCTTCCGCTCCGCGAGCACCCGGACCTGCTCCCGCTCCACCTCGTGGCTGACCCGCAGGATCTCCAGATCCCCGGTCACCGACCCGGTGTGGACGTTCACCCCGACGACCTTCTTGTCGCCCTTCTCCAGCGCCTGCTGGTACCGGAACGCCGACTCCGCGATCTCCCCGGTGAACCAGCCGTCCTCGATGCCGCGCAGGATCCCGGAGGTGATGGGCCCGATCGGGTGCTGCCCGTCGGGGTGCGCCCGCAGTCCCCGCTCCCTTATCTGCTCGAAGATCTTCTCGGCGTCGGCCTCGATCCGGTCCGTGAGCTGCTCGACGTACCAGGAACCGCCCAGCGGGTCGGCCACGTTGGCGACCCCGGTCTCCTCCATCAGCACCTGCTGCGTCCGCAGCGCGATCTCCGCCGCCTGCTCGCTGGGCAGCGCGAGGGTCTCGTCGAGGGCGTTGGTGTGCAGCGAGTTCGTCCCGCCGAGCACGGCCGCCAGCGCCTCCACGGCCGTCCGTACGACGTTGTTGTACGGCTGCTGAGCGGTGAGGGAGACACCCGCGGTCTGAGTGTGGAAGCGCAGCCACTGGGCCTTCTCGGACTTCGCCCCGTACACGTCCCGCATCCAGCGGGCCCAGATCCGCCGGGCCGCCCGGAACTTCGCGATCTCCTCGAAGAAGTCGACGTGCGCGTCGAAGAAGAAGGACAGACCGGGGGCGAAGACGTCGACGTCCAGCCCGCGCGACAGCCCCAGCTCCACGTACCCGAAGCCGTCCGCCAGGGTGTAGGCCAGCTCCTGCGCGGCCGTCGCCCCGGCCTCCCGGATGTGGTAGCCGGAGACCGACAGCGGCTTGTAGGCGGGGATGCCGGCCGCGCAGTGCTCCATCAGGTCGCCGATGAGCCGCAGATGCGGCTCCGGCTGGAAGAGCCACTCCTTCTGGGCGATGTACTCCTTGAAGATGTCCGTCTGGAGCGTGCCGTTCAGGACGGAGGTGTCGACGCCCTGCCGCTCGGCGGCGACCAGGTACATGCAGAAGACGGGCACGGCCGGACCGCTGATGGTCATGGACGTCGTGACGTCACCCAGCGGGATGTCCTTGAACAGGACCTCCATGTCGGCCGCCGAGTCGATCGCGACACCGCAGTGCCCGACCTCGCCCAGCGAGCGCGGGTCGTCGGAGTCGCGGCCCATGAGCGTCGGCATGTCGAAGGCGACCGAGAGCCCGCCTCCGCCGTTGCGGAGGATCATCTTGTAGCGCTCGTTGGTCTGCTCGGCGTTGCCGAACCCGGCGAACTGCCGGATGGTCCACGTACGCCCTCGGTAGCCGGTCGCGTACAGGCCGCGGGTGAAGGGGTACTCCCCGGGCCAGCCGATCCGCTCGAACCCGTCGTACCTGTCGCCGGGCCGGGGCCCGTACACCGGCTCCACGGGATCTCCGGAGAGCGTGCTGAAGTCGGCTTCGCGCTTGCGCGCGGAGTCGTACCGGGCCTGCCAGCGACGGCGGCCTTCCTCTATGGCGTCAGCGTCCATACCATCGAATTTACTAGGACGTCCAAGTAAATGTCGATGGCAGACCGCCGTACGTTCGTCCGTACGGCGGTGCGGTTACGCCTTGGCGGTCGCGGGCGAGTCCTCCGCGACCCTGGCCTCGAGCTCGTGGCTGATCTTGCGCTCCACGAAGAACGCGGCCGTCGGGATGGTCCCGGCGAGCAGCACCCACAGCTGCTTGCCCACCGGCCACTTCGCCTTGGAGCCCAGGTCGAAGGCGAAGATCAGGTACACGACGTACAGCCAGCCGTGCGCGATGCCGACGACGCGCGTGAAGTCGGCGGCACCGTCCATCTCGAGCAGGTACTTGGCGATGACGCCGAGGGTCAGCAGGACCAGCAGCACACCGGTGACATAGGCCATCACGCGGTAGCGGGTCAGCACGCTCTTTTTCATGCCGTCGAGCGTAACCACCCGTTCCGGGAGATCTTGGCCCGGGTCACCCCTCCTCGAAGTCCCCCGCGGCGATCCGCAGCGGCCGCAGCATCGCGAAGATCTCTGCGCACTCCTCCGCGTCGTACACCCCGAGCCCGAAGTCCATCGCCATCAGGTCGCGGGTGGCCGCCTCGACCACCTCACGGCCCTTGCCGGTGATGCTGGCGAGGGTGCCGCGTCCGTCGTTGGGGTTGGGCCGCTTGTCGACGAGACCCGACTTCACGAGCCGGTCCACGGTGTTCGTCACGGACGTGGGATGCACCATGAGCCGCTCGCCGATCTTCGACATCGGCAGCTCGCCCGACTTGGAGAAGGTGAGCAGCACCAGCGCCTCGTAGCGCGCGAACGTCAGCCCGTACGGCTTGACCACCGCGTCGACCTCGGCGAGGAGGATCTGCTGGGCGCGCATGATCGAGGTGATCGCGGCCATGGACGGCACGTTTCCCCAGCGCTGCTTCCAGCGTTCGTCGGCGCGCGCGATCGGATCGAAGGAGAGACTGAGCGGCTTCGGCACGAACCCGACCTTACCGGCCGGTCACATGATGGTCAGCCCTGTCTCGGCCTTCGGTCACCCGCGCTCTCGGGCATGATCTCGAAGACCCCGGTCCACCGGTCGTCGTGCAGACAGGCGTTCATCGGCCCGACCAGAGTGGTGTGCTCGGGGTCGGTGCGCCACCGCTTGATGGCTTCGAGGCTCTCCCACTCACTGGTGAGCAGCCATCGACCGGGATCGTCCACGGAGCGGCAGAGCTGTTCGCGCAGATGCCCGGGAGACCGCATGGCGCCGTCGCGTACGCCTTGGTAGGCGTCCACGAAATCCGCTTCCCTCCCCTCCCGGACGTGCAGCAGGCGAACCACTCGCACCCGCGCCGGTGCCGCAGCCCGCCCCGTCACGACGGGTCGAGGACGACGGGGAGTTCCGCGAGCCCGCGGAAGGCGGGGAACGGCACGGTCAGCCAGCGCACGTTCTCCGGCTCACCGACCAGGGCCATCTCGGGGTGGCGTCCGAAGAGCGTGGTGAGGGCGATCTGCATCTCCAGACGTGCCAGCGGCGCGCCGATGCAGTAGTGCGGGCCGAGGCCGAATGCGAGGTGTGTCGCCTGGACGTTCGGACGCTCGACGTCCATGCGGTCCGGGTCGGGGAACATCTCCGGGTCCCGGTTGGCCGCCGTGAGCGAGATCTGCACGAGCGCACCCTTGGGGATGAGCGTGTCGCGCATCTTGATGTCTTCCGTCGCGTAGCGGAACGTCGAGTTCTCCACGGAGGTCTCGAACCGGAAGATCTCCTCGACGGCCGCGGCCGTCGCCTCCGGGTCGCGGAATGCCAGGCGCTTCTGCTCCGGCCGGCTGAGCAGGTGGTGGACGGCGTTGCCGATCTGGTACGCGGTCGACTTGTGGCCCGCGAAGAGCAGCACCCACGCGGTGGAGACGAGCTCGTGGTCGGTGAGCGCGCCGTCCTCGTCCTGCGCCGTGACGAGTGCGCTGAGCAGAGCTCCGTCCGGCTCCTTCCGCTTCCGCGCGATCAGGTCCACCAGATAGTCGCGCAGGTTGCCCTCGGCCAGTTCCAGCGCCTTCCTCGCCTCCGGCCCGAAGCCGGTCTGGGCGACGGTGGCGGACCACTCCTGGGCTTGCCTGCGTTCGTTCTCCGGCACGCCGAGGAGCTCACAGATCACGTGCAGCGGCAGCGGGAAGCAGAACTCCTGGAGGAGGTTCACGGGCTCCGACGCCGGGCAGCGGTCCAGCAGTTCGTCGGTGATCTTCTGGACCTTCGGCCGCAGCGATTCCACCCTCTTGGGGGTGAAGGTGGTGCCGACGATCCTGCGGAGCCTCGTGTGCTTGGGAGGGTCCGAGAAGAGCATGTTGTCGTCCAGGGCGATCGACGAGTCGCCGAAGATCCGGTGATAGGCGTCGATGGCGCCGTACATGTCCTTGCTCAGCCGAGGATCGGCCAGGGCGGCACGGGCGTCGTCGTACCGGGTGATGAGATACGTGTCGACCCCGTGCGGGGGCTTCAGCGTGCATACGGGGGCTGTCGCCCTGAGCGCGGCGTAAACGGGATGGGGGTTGGCGCGAAACTCCCGGCTGCATGCCGAGGCCGCGGCGGCGGCCTCTTCGGACGACATTTCCTCGGATGCGAACGCTTGCGTCATGGCTGGTCCCGGGGGTCGAGAGTTCCGTCGGTCGGTCACACGATTTCCCGGGCGGCGCTGTGCCGCAAACGCTGCTGGGCCATATGAGTCCGCGCCGCCGGATGTCCGCGGAATTGCTCCGGTTACCCGGCCGGCGTACCCCCGGGGCGCCCCGGATCGCGCGCGTAAGTCCTGCTTGGTAAACATCAGGGACGGGCCAGTCCACCGTTTCCGGGCTGGGCAGTCGCCGGAGGACGAGGAAACCAGTGAGCGGACGCGGAGTGGAATCTGTACCAGTTCTCATCGTAGGCGGATCCCTGGTGGGGCTTTCCACCTCTGTGTTCCTGGGGCGTCTCGGAATCGAGCACATGCTCGTGGAGAGGCATGCCGACACATCGACACACCCACGCGGCCGCGGGAACAACGTGCGCACCATGGAGATCTTCCGGACCGCGGGACTCGAGCAAGGCGTGCGGGAGGCCGCCTTCGCTCTCGCCGGGAACGACGGCGTTCTCCAGGTGGACACCCTCGTCGGGGACCAGCGCCGCTGGATCGTCCGGGACGTCGCCGCAGGCATGGACGTCTCCCGGGTCAGCTCCTCGAACTGGTGCCTGTGCAGCCAGAACGATCTGGAGCCGGTCCTGCTGAACCGCGCCCGCCAGGGCGGGGACATCCGCTTCGGCACGGAGCTGCTCTCCTTCACGCAGGACGAAGAGGGAGTCCTGGCGCAGGTCATGCGCCGGGACACCGGCGAGACCCATTCCGTGAAAGCCGATTTCCTGGTGGCGGCCGATGGCCCGAGAAGCCCCGTTCGCAAACAGCTGGGAATCGGCCAGTCCGGTCCCGGTGCCCTGTTTCACAACGTCAGTGTCACGTTCCGCAGCAAGACCCTCAAGGAATACGTCGGGCCGAAGCGCTTCATCGTCTGTTACACCACGGATCCGCAGGGGGAAGGCGCCCTGCTGCCCGTGGACAACGAAGAGCGGTGGGTCATTCATATCCCTTGGTCCCCTGATCGGGGCGAAACCCTGGAGGACTTCGGGAACGAGCGCTGCGCGGCACATATTCGCGCGGCTGTCGGTGTTCCGGACATTGATGTCGAGATCACGGGGAAAGCGCCCTGGCACGCTTCCAAGCGAGTCGCGGACAGCTATGGGCAGGGCCGGGTCTTTCTGGCCGGTGACTCTGCTCATGAAATGCCGCCCAACGGGGCGTTCGGCTCCAACACCGGGATCCAGGACGCCCACAACCTCGCCTGGAAACTCGCCGCGGTACTGCGCGGCTGGGCCGGCCTGCCGCTGCTCGACACCTACGAGTGCGAACGACGGCCTGTCGCTGTCACGACGAGCGCACGCGCCTCCCGGCAGGCCACCGAGGAGCAGCACCCCGCGTTCCGCCCGGCAGCGGGACGCAACAACGACGCGGCGGACCTCATGACGGTCGCGCTCTGCTACCGGTACGCCTCGAACGCCGTGGTGGGCGCATCCCCTGAGCGGCCTGTCGTCCCGGAGACCTTCCTGATCGACGGGGAGCCGGGAAGCCGCGCACCCCATATGTGGGTCAGGTCCGCAGGCGCCAGGATCTCCACTCTCGATCTGTACGAGCGTTCCTTCGTCCTGCTCGCCGGGGCCGATGGCCACCGGTGGCGCCGCGCGGCGGAGCAGGCCGGCAAGAATCTGGGCGTTCCGGTCGAGGTGTATCTCGTGGGAGACGGCCCTGACCACGACCTTGTTCCCGAGCCGGATGCCGACTGGGCGGCGCTGCACGGCACCGCCGACGACGGTGCCGTCCTCGTACGTCCGGACGGTTTCGTCGCCTGGCGCGCGCCCACCCACCTGCCGTCCGCCGGTCGTGTGCTGACGGACGTGCTGCGGACCGTGCTCTGCCGCAACTGAGCACCCCACCGAACCGACCACGCCGAGGACATGCCGATGACATTCGAAGACGGCCCCGTAGCGGGCCGAGTGGACGTCCACCACCATTTCACCGCGCCCGCCTGGCTGGACTGGGCGGAAGAACGCGGTGTGGTCCAGCGCGAGCGGCTGCCCTGGTGGACACGCTGGGACCTGGACGCGGCTGTGGAGGTCATGGACAAGGCGGGCATCAGCACCGCCGTGATGACCGTCGCGATGCTCGGACGGTTCCGTGAGCGTGCGGAGCGCCAGGAGAGCGCACGGATCGCCCTGCGGGCGGCGGCCGATGTCGTCGAGGACCGTCCCGCGCGCTTCGCCTTCTTCACTCCCGTCTTCCTGGACGACCTCGAACTCTCACAGTGGAGCCTCCGCTACGGTCTCGACGAACTCGGGGCCGTCGGGGTGAGCACGAGAACGAGCATGGACGGTGTCTACCTCGGTGACGCCTCCCACGACCGCCTGCTGCAGGAACTGAACGAGCGGTCCGCCGTCATCAGCACGCACCCCATGGAAGTGCCGGCCGGAAAGGACGGCGGTGCCGGACTGCCGGGGATGCCGCCCTTCGTGTGCGACTTCCTCATGGACACCACGCGCGCGGCCATCAACCTGATCCGGAACGGCACCCTGGACCGCTATCCGAACCTCAGCTTCGTCCTCCCCCACGGAGGAGGCTTCCTGCCGTACATGGCCACTCGGCTGGAACTCTTCGGCGGGCACCTCACCCCCGGGATCGAGCCGGGCCGGGTCCGTGACTACCTGCACCGGTTCTACTTCGACACGGCGGGCCCCATGTCTCCCTCCGCCACGCCCACGCTGCTGGCCACGGTGGATCCCGGCCGCGTCCTCTTCGGCACGGACTGGCCACCCACCCCCGCCCAGGTCGTCGCCGACATCGCGGTACCCGCCCTGGACTCCGATCCCTTCGTCTCACCGGAGCAGCTCAGGGGCATCAACCGGGACAACGCCCTGCGTCTGCTGCCGGCCCTGGCCCGCTCGTCCTGAGCTCCCGGCCGCACGCACGAGACAAGGCCGCCGCCCTCACGGGCGGCGGCCTTGTCGTCTCTCCCGGGCGTCACCGGGCGGCCGGGGCCGTGTCTCTCTCCCAGTGGTAGAAGCACTGCGCCATCGCGTCCTTCGGACTGCGCCAGGTCTGCGGGTCGTACGGGCTGACGTACGCCTCGAGCTTGCTGCTGATGTCGCGGAACTCGGGGTGCCCGGCCACGCGCGCGATGGCGGGGCCCGGGTCCTGCTCGGCCTCGATGAAGTGCATGTACACATCGCCGAACTGGAAGAGGGAACGCTGGGTCACCCCGACGAGGCGGGGCAGGTCGCCGCGGTCGGAGGCCGCGAAGACCTCGGCGATGTCCGGAGCGGCGTGCGGGGCCATCCGGGCGACGATCAGGGCGTGGTGCATGAGGTCTCCTTACGCGGCGGCGCCGTTCAGGCGGGCGTGACGGGGGAGGTCCGCCGCTCGTCGGCGGCCTGCTCGATGCGGTCGCGGATGAGGGCCATCTGGACGGGCGAGTTGCGGTTGATGATGTCCGTCATCCCGGCGTCGTCGACCGGCGCGTCCGGCCTCATGGCGAAGTCCTGGGTCCAGCGCATCCGGGTGCCGTCGGGGGCCTCCTCGTACTCCCACCGGATGTTCATGTACTCGAACGGGCCGGGTTCGACCCGGCGGGCCGTGACGGTGAGCTTGTCGCGGTCGGTGGTCCGTTCCGACACCCAGCTCCACACCTTGCCGTTCTCGTCCGGGTGCATGGTCAGGCGGAAGGTCACCGTGTCGCCCTGCCGGGACAGCACGTCGGCGGCCGCGTACTCGCTGAACAGCTGCGGCCATCTCTCGATGTCGTTGGTCATGTCCCAGACGAGGTCGAGGGGTGCGGCGATGGTGATCTCGTTCTCGGTGTGTCCTGCCATGTCAGGCTCCTGCCGTGAGCGTGCTGTTGACGAGGTCGAGGAAGTCGCGGGGGGTCTTGCACTTCTCCGCGTCGGTGGGAAGCGCCCGGGCGTGCCGGTTCTCCAGCTCGCCCACGATGCCGAGCAGGCCCAGCGAGTCCAGCCCGAACTCGGCGAAGGGGGTGTCCACGCGGGCTTCGAGGTCGTGCGGGTCGACGGTGACACCGGCGGCCTTCTTCATCAGCGCGGCCAGCTCTTCCAGGGTCACTTCACTGTTCATGCGCGTTCTCCTTGTCGTACGGGTGCGTACGGGTGCGGTGGGCTTCACCGGGCGGCCGGTCCCGGGTCGCGGCGCAGTACCAGCGCCGCGTTGGAGCCCATGAGTCCACGGCTGAGGACCAGGGCCGTGCTCAGCTCGGCCGGGCGCGCCGCCGTCGTCACCAGGTCGATGTCGTGGCAGATGTCGAAGACGTTGGGCGTGGGCGGGATCAGCCCTTGCTCCATGGCCATCACCGCGGCCGCGACGTCCAGCAGGGGCGCCCCGCAGTAGGACCGCCCGATGCCGGTCTTGGGAGCCGTGACGGGCACGCGGGTGCCGTGCGGGCCCAGGGCGTCGGCGAGGGCGAGGGCCTCGGCGCGGTCCGCCTCGGGGACACCCATGGCGTCGGCGAAGACCACGTCGATCTCCTCCGGTGCGCAGCCGGCCTCGTCGAGGGCACCGCGGACGGCACGGGCGAGTCCCTCCCGTGAGCGGTCCCAGCGCGAGGCACCGGTGAACGTGGCCGCGTGGCCCGCCACGGTGGCGCGGACGTCCGCGCCGCGTCGGCGCGCGCGGTCCAGGTCCTCGACGATCAGCACGGCACCGCCCTCGGCCGGGACGAAGCCGCAGGCCGCGGAGGTGAAGGGGCGGTAGGCCCGCGCCGGATCCTCGACCGTGCTGAGTTCCGGGTATCCGAGCTGGCAGACCATCGAGTACGGAGCGAGCGGCGCTTCGGCCGCCCCGGCCACGACCACGTCGGTCCCCCGGCCCACGGTGCGGGCGGCGTGCGCGACGGCGTCCAGCCCGCCGGCCTCGTCGCTCGCCACCACGCCGCAGGGGCCCTTGAAGCCGCTGCGGATCGATATCTGGCCCGTGCTGGCCGCGTAGAACCAGGCGATGGACTGGTAGGGACCGACGAAGCGGGACCCCTGGCCCCACAGCTTCTGCAGCTCCCGCTGGCCGAATTCACCACCACCGGATCCGGCAGCGGTAACCACACCGACGGAGTACGGGGAGTCGGCGGCCGCGTCGCTCAGTCCCGCGTCCTTCAGGGCGGCACTGGCGGCGGCCATCGCGAAGTGGCTGAAGCGGTCGGTCTGGACGAGGAAGGTCTCCTCGATGAGTGCCGTCGGATCGAATCCCCGGACCTCGCCGGCGACACGGAGCGGAAGGTGCCCGCATCCCTCCCGGGTGATCCGGTCGAGTACGGACAGGCCCTCCTGGACGGACTTCCAGTAGGTCTCCGTCTGCAGTCCGTTGGGCGCCACCACACCGATCCCCGTGATGGCTGTGCGGCGGTTCGGCTGAGCACTCATCGTTTCCTCCCGGCCTGCCCTGTCAGGAGCACTGCGGACTGGAACCCGCCGAAACCGCTGCCGACGGACAGCACGTTGGCGAGCTTGCGCGGGCGGGCGGTGCGCGGTACGTAGTCCAGGTCGCACTCGGGGTCCGGGGTCTCGTAGTTCGCCGTCGGCGGGACCACCTGGTGGGCCAGGGCCAGCACGCAGGCGACGACCTCGATCGCGCCGATCGCACCGAGCGAGTGGCCCACCATGGACTTGATCGAACTCATGGGCGTCTCATAGGCGTGCTCGCCCAGGGACCGCTTGACCGCGGCGGTCTCGTGACGGTCGTTCTGGCGGGTGCCCGACCCGTGCGCGTTGACGTAGTCGATGAGTGAGGCGTCCAGCCGGGCCTGCCCGAGCGCGGTGTCGATGGCCCTGGCCATCTCCAGGCCCTCGCTGGTCAGTCCGGTCATGTGGTACGCGTTGCCGAAGGTGGCGTAACCGCGGATCTCGCAGTAGACGTGCGCGCCGCGGGCCCGGGCGTGTTCGAGCTCCTCCAGGACGAGCACGGCGGAGCCCTCCCCCATGACGAATCCGTCGCGGTGGGCGTCGAAGGGCCGGGAGGCGTGCGCCGGGTCGTCGTTGTTCGGCGAGGTCGCCCTGATGGCGTCGAAGCAGGCCATGGTGATCGGGGAGATGGGGGAGTCGGACGCTCCGGCGATGCAGACGTCGGCGCGGCCGTCCTCGATCGTGTGGAAGCCGTAGCCCACCGCGTCGAGTCCGGAGGTGCAGCCGGTCGACACGGTCTGCACCGGCCCCTGGGCCCCGAAGTACTCGGCGACGTCGGACGCCAGGGTGCTGGGCGAGAAGGCCCGGTGCAGCTGCGGGCCGGCGGCGCGGTGGTCGACGTCCCAGCGCTGCCCTCGTTCGCTGACCAGGACGTAGTCGTGCTCCAGGCGGGTCGTGCCGCCCACGGCGCTGCCGAGCGAGACGGCCACGCGCCACGGGTCCTCGGCGCCGAAGTCGATGCCGCAGTCGGTCACCGCCTCCGCCGCGGCGACGAGGGCGAACTGTATGTACCGGTCGGCGCGTTCGACGAGGCCGGGATCGAGCCCGTGCGCGAGCGGGTCGAAGTCGCACTCGGCCGCGATGCGTGACCGCAGCCCCTCGGGATCGAACAGTGTGATGCCGCGCGTCGCGGTCCGGCCGCTGGAGAGGAGGTCCCAGAAGGCCGGCACCCCGATACCGCCCGGGGCGACGACACCGATGCCGGTGACCGCCACCCGCCGGGTCACGAGGGCACCCCGCGTCGCTCGGGCCGCGCGCCGTCCTCCTGCACGGCCGGGTACGTTTCGCCGCTCGCGTTCCCCTCCAGGGCCTCCGTGTCGACGTGCCCCATGCTCGGCTTCGGAGCCAGCGGACCGAGGTGGAAGACCATCCGCGCTTCGGCGGCACCGACGTTGCGGAAGCGGTGCCGCATGCCGATGGGGACCATGAGGCCCTGGTCGGCGCGGATCGGGTGGGTCACGTCGTCCAGGTCCACTTCCAGCTCGCCCTGGACGACGTAGACGAACTCCTCCGAGTACGGGTGGTAGTGCTCGCTGATGCGTTCACCCGGCTGCATGATGGCCAGGCCCATGAACCCGCTCGTGGAACCCACCGTGAGGGGCGTGAGCAGGGTGCGCAGGTCGCCGCCACGCTTGCGGTTGGGCTCGGTCTCGCTGAGGTCCACGATGCGCGGGCGCGTCTTGTCCATGGTCCGTCTCCAGGTGGGTCTGTGGGGGTGTTGTCCAGGGGCGGGTGTCGTTCACGGACTGTCAGGTCCCGGCAGCCCTGCGATCGGTGATCAGCGTCATGTCGGAGTGCGCCAGAAGGCGGGTGGCGTCCCGCTCGTCGGAGAGGGGCCCTTCGACACCGAGTGCGGCGCCGTCCAGCAGGCGGGCCAGCACGGCGGCCTTCCTCGGGCCGTGCATGCCGAGCGCCCTGACCGGATCGGTCTCGGGATCCCGCGTGTCGATGAGACGGACGACCAGGTCGTCCCGGTGGAAGACGGTGCTGCGGTGCACGGGGCCGGCGGGGTCGGCCGCGGCGGTCTCGTCCTGCTGGGCGAGCAGCCGCGCCAGTACCATCCCGCAGCCCGCACGGGCCGGGTAGTACAGGGCGTGGCGGCGCAGGCCGGCCGGCTCCGGTCCGCCGCGCGCCACATGGTGGACGGCCGGCATGGCCGCGCGGATGAAGAAGGCCCGTGCCGACGCGGGGTCGGCCAGGTCCCGGCTCTGTTCCAGGTGCGGATTGAGGGCTTCCTCGACGGCCCGCACCTCCGGCTGACGCGAGACGTGGCGCAGCGCCGTCTGCAGATCGCCCTCCACCTCGACGGTGCGTACGACTCGGTTGCCGTGCATGAACAGCGTCGTCCGGCGCAGTCGGGTGGAGTCGTCGGCGCGGGCCTGGGGCGGCGCGTATCCGGCGAGGATGTCCGCGACCTTCGACTCGGAGCCGGGCTTGACGGTGAACGTCAGCGCATGGCGCGTGACTCCGTCGCCCACCCGCACGGGGGCCTGGACCCCGTCAGCGGTCCCGGCGGCGGGCGCGAGGGCACGCCCGGTCTCCCGGACGACGTTGTAGCGCAGCGACCGGATGTCCCGGACGCAGTCCTGCATGGGCCTGACGGTCTCGAGGTGCTCCTCACTGTTCACCCAGGCGAGATACGGCGGCGCGGTCGCCCATTCGCTGGTGATGAGCCACTGGGACGGGTTCTCCACGGACTGGCACAGCTGGTCACCGAGGTGACCGGGAACCGACGCGACCCGGTTGCGCATGTGCTCGTACGCGTCGAGGAACCGTTGCTGGGCGCCTTCGTGGAGATCGACGAGCAGGATGACGCGCAGCCTGGAGCCGTCGAACGCCGACTGGGACGTATACGTCGAAGTGTTCACCGGCAGGCCCTTCCTTCGCTGGGCAGACGGCGGCCGCCGTGTCCAGCAGGGGGACGGCGGTCGGCCCTGAGCCCTCATCGTGGGTCGGGGCGTCGGACTCCGCGAGCCGCACGGGTCATCAGAGGGAACTGCCCGGTGCGCGGGGCGCGTTTGTGCCTCGCCATGACACGACGAAGCCCCGGCCCATGAAGAGCCGGGGCTGTGGTCCTGTGCGGCCTACTCGGCGAGGTTCCGCTCCACCGTCTCCACCTTGGAGGTGAGCCCGTCCGTCACTCCGGGGCGGATGTCCGCCTTGAGGACGAGGGACACACGCGGAGCCCGCCGCTCGACGGCGGCGACGGCGCGCCTGACGACGTCCATGACCTCGTCCCACTCTCCTTCAACGGAGGTAAACATCGCGTCCGTACGGTTGGGCAGCCCGGACTCCCGCACCACCCGCACCGCGTCGGCGACGTACTCCCCCACGTCCTCGCCGACGCCCAGGGGCGTCACGGAGAAGGCGACGATCATGCCTTCACCGCTCCTTCCTGGCGCGCCCGGGACGCGATGACCGCGTCCTCGGCCTCACGCCGCAGCTTGCGCTCCGCGAAGAACCCACCGGTCGGCAGTACCGAGAGCACGAAGTACAGGGCGGCGGTCTTCACCGACCACTTCGTCCGGTTCCACGCGTCGGCCCAGAAGATCACGTACAGGATGAACAGGACACCGTGCACCATGCCCATCACCGGCACGGCGTTGAAGTCCGTGGTCCGCTTCAGCACCGAGCAGACGAGCAGGAGCAGGAAGGAGATCGCCTCGGGGGCCGAGACCAGGCGGAGGCGGCGGATGGCGGTGGCGGTCTTGAGGTCCACGGGTCACCTTCGGTGGGAGAGACGCGGCGGTCTGACGATCTGAACGGTCGATACGGCTGACGGTTTGTGAACGCACGCACAAGCGTCCGGCCCATTGTGGCAAACCGCCTCGGGCCCCCGCCCCTAGGGGTGCGGTCAGGGTCGTTCTCCACCCACAGGCCCTGTTCGCAGCGCCCGGCCTGCGGCTACCTTCGCGTACGTGGCGATGTTCCGACTTCAGAGCAGCAAGGTGCTCGCCGTCGACATGACCGGAGACGCCGTGAAGGCGAAGAACGGCTCGATGGTCGCGTACGACGGCGAGATGGCCTTCAAGAAGCTCAGCGGCGGCGGCGAGGGCATCCGGGGCATGGTGACCCGGCGGCTGACCGGCGAGCAGATGACCTTGATGGAGGTGAAGGGGCGGGGGACCTGCTGGTTCGCCGACCGCGCCTCCGAGATCAACCTGGTCGGCCTCCAGGGCGACAAGCTCTACGTGGAGTCGAGCAACCTGCTCGCGACCGACGGCGGGCTGCGCACGGGGACGGAGTTCACCGGCCTGCGTGGCGCCTCGCAGGGCAACGGGCTGTTCACGACGACCGTCGAGGGCCACGGCCAGGCGGCGATCATGTCGGACGGCCCGGCGGTGGTACTGCGGGTGAGTCCGCAGTATCCGCTGACCGTCGACCCGGGGGCGTATGTGGCGCACCAGGGGAATCTGCGGCAGTCCTTCCAGTCCGGTGTGACGTTCCGCACGCTGCTCGGGGAGGGCGGCGGCGAGGCCTTCCAGATGCGGTTCGAGGGGGACGGGCTGGTGTACGTGCAGCCGAGCGAGCGGAACACGATCGCGGGAGACGTGTGACATGGCCTTCCGGGAGATC
Organism: Streptomyces afghaniensis; assembly: GCF_044327915.1. Classification (NCBI taxonomy): domain Bacteria; kingdom Bacillati; phylum Actinomycetota; class Actinomycetes; order Kitasatosporales; family Streptomycetaceae; genus Streptomyces; species Streptomyces afghaniensis. The sequence goes on along the minus strand of NZ_JBIRGJ010000010.1, from coordinate 404,900 downwards.
AACGCGAAGATGGTCGAGGCCACGGTGACGCCCGGTCAGCGGCTGTTCAGCCAGCGCGGTGCGATGCTCGCCTACCGGGGCGAGGTGTCCTTCACGCCCAACACGGCCGGCGGCCAGGGCGGGATCATGTCGATGATCGGCCGCCGGGTCGCCGACGAGGACACGCCCCTGATGACCGTCGAGGGCAGCGGCACCGTCCTCTTCGGGCACGGCGGGCATCACGTCCAGGTGATCCAGCTGTCCGGCGACACGCTGTACGTCGAGGCGGACCGCCTTCTGGCCTTCGAGGGCACGCTCCAGCAGGGCACGATGTTCCTGGGCTCGCAGGGCGGCGTCATGGGCATGGTGCGCGGGCAGGTCAGCGGCCAGGGGCTGTTCACGACCACGCTCAAGGGGCACGGGGCCGTCGCGGTCATGGCCCATGGCGGCGTCATCGAGATCCCGATCAGCCCGCAGCGGCCGGTGCACGTGGACCCGCAGGCCTACGTCGCCCACCACGGCGACGTCCGCAACAAGCTGTCCACGGCCCTGGGCTGGCGGGACATGGTGGGCCGCGGCTCGGGCGAGGCGTTCCAGCTGGAGCTCAGCGGCAGCGGTGCGGTGTACGTCCAGGCGTCGGAGGAGAAGCTGTGAGCACGTACGGAACCCCGGGCGCCGGCCCCGCGGTCTTCGACCCGGCGACACTGCCGCCCGACGACAACGTCAACGCCTACACCTTCTGCGTGGAGCTCAAGGGGAGCCAGTGGTTCCTCCAGAAGGGGAAGATGATCGCCTACTACGGCTCGATCGACTTCAACGGCGTCGGGCACGGCCGGCTGGACCGTCTGGTCCGTACGTCCTTCCATTCGCCACTGCACGCGAGCGACTGGGTGGTGGCCGAGGGCTCGGGCAAGATGCTCCTCGCCGACCGGGCCTTCGACGTGAACTCGTACGACCTCGAGAATGGCAACCTGACCATTCGCTCGGGCAATCTCCTCGCTTTTCAGCCAACTCTGTCGCTGAAGCAGTCAATCGTGCCGGGTTTCCTGACCCTGATCGGAACCGGAAAGTTCGTGGCCGCGTCGAACGGCCCCGTGGTGTTCATGGAACCCCCCATCCGGGTCGACCCCCAGGCCCTGGTCGGATGGGCCGACTGCCCCTCCCCCTGCCACCACTACGACCACGGGTACATGACCGGCGTAATGGGCGGTCTACGTGCACTGACGGGCCTCGGCGGAGCCTCCGGCGAGGAGCACCAGTTCGAGTTCGTCGGCGCCGGCACGGTCCTGCTCCAGTCGTCCGAGACGCTGATGGCCGAGCAGGCCACGGGGGCTGTTCCGCACCAGGCCGGCGTCCCCGGCGGCGGGGCGCACAGCCCCGGGGCAGGGCCGTCCGGCGTACCGCGTCTTCCCGGACAGCTGGGGGACCTCCAGCGTCGCTTCGGGCTGTGAGCGGTAGTCTGCGGAGTGTGACGTCGAACGCCTGCGCACCAATGTTCGGCGGGTGCGCTCCGTCACACGAAAACCCTCACTAGTTCGCCTTTCAACATTTTAGGTAGACTTCATTCATGGAGACCGAGACGGCCACCCGCTGGCTGACCGATGCGGAGCAGTGCGCCTGGCGCACCCACCTGGAGGTCAACAGGCTGTTGACGTACCAGCTCGAAAAGGACCTGCAGCCGTTCGGCCTGACAATGAACGACTACGAGATCCTGGTGAATCTCTCCGAGTCTGAGGACCAGAGGATGCGGATGAGCGACCTCGCCTCCGCCACCCTCCAGTCCAAGAGCCGCCTCTCCCACCAGATCACGCGCATGGAGAACGCGAACCTGGTCCGGCGGGAGAACTGCGAGTCCGACCGCCGGGGGCTCTACGCGGTCCTCACCGACCACGGCATGGCGACGATGCAGAAGGTCGCGCCCCACCATGTGGCGTCCGTGCGGCGGCACTTCATCGACCTGCTGTCCCCCGAGGCCCTGACGGAACTCGACAAGGCCCTCAAGCCCATCGCGGAGCACCTGCGCGCCCAGCGCGGACGCCCGTAACCCCCGGATGGCACATCCCGGCTAGGCGAGCGGCAGGCGGAGTTCGAACAGGGCTCCGCCTGCGGGCCCCCGGCCGGCCGTGAGCGTGCCGCCGTGCCGTACGGCGACGTCCCGGGCGATGGCGAGGCCCAGCCCGGCACCGCCGTCGTCACGGCTGCGGGCGGCGTCCAGCCGTACGAACCGCTCGAAGATCCGCTCCCGGTCGGCCTCGGGCACGCCGTCCCCGTCGTCCGCCACCCCGAGCACGGCCAGGTCACCCTCCCGGCGCACGCTCACGGTGACGGCCGACCGGGCGTGCCGCTGGGCGTTGTCGAGCAGATTGGCCAGCACCCGCCCCAGCTGCCCCCGCGATCCGGCCACCTCCACCGGCTCCGCGTCCACCGTCACCCCCGTCCGTCCCTCGGCCTCCTCCCGGGCCAGCCCGGCGAGGTCGACCTTGGCGTCGTTCGGCCGCTCCCCGGCGTCCAGCCGCGCGAGCAGCAGCAGATCGGCGGCGAGCCGCTGGAGCCGCACGGTGTCCTCCACCGCACCGTCGAGATCCAGCAGTTCGGGATGCGCGGCGGCCACCTCCAACTGGGTCCGCAGCGAGGCGATCGGGCTCCGCAGCTCGTGGGAGGCGTCGGCGACGAAGCGCCGCTGCCGCTCCACGGAGGTCTCCAGGGCCGCGAGGGTCTCGTTCGTCGTCCGGGCGAGCCGGGCGACCTCGTCGTGCGTCTGCGGCTCCGGCACACGCCGTGCGAGATCCTCGGAGGCGGTGATCGCGGCCATCTCGCTGCGGATGCCCTCCACGGGCCGCAGCGCCCGCCGGGTGACCAGCCAGGTCACCCCCGCGACGACGCCGAGCAGCAGCGGGAACCCGATCAGCATCACCGTCGTCGCGCTCTGCACGGCCCCGTGCTCGGCGGCCAGCGCGGCACCGGCGTAGACCTTCAGACGCCCCCGGTCATGGGTCTCGACCTCCACGGCGGCGAACCGGTAGTCCTCCGTCTCACCGTCGATCGTCGCGGACCCGTTCCGGAAGGTGCTCTCCCCGGCGATCTCCCCGGGGTCGAGGGACTCTTCGTGGTCGTCCGAGTCGTCGTCATCGTCCCCGCGCGGCGCCACCGACGGCGCCGGCTTCACCCGGTCGGAGTCGGTACCGCTGATCTTCTCCAGATCCTCGCTGACCGCGACCACCCGCTTCTTCTCGGCGAGCACCTGGACCGGCCCGTCGTCGCCGTCCAGCCCGGACAGCTTGTCGTACGGCGTGCCGGCGGCGAGCTCGGCGGCGACCGCCCGCGCGGAACGCTCCGCCCGGGTGCCGGCCTCGCCCATCAGGTTGGACTTCAGGGACAGCAGGACGGCGGCCCCGGCGGCGACGAGCGCCACCGCGACGACGAGCGTCGCACCGAGCGTGGCCCGCGCCCGGACGGACCCGAACAGCCGCCTCACGGCGACGTCTCCAGCCGGTAACCGGCACCGCGCACGGTCCGGATCAGCCCCGCCCGCAGCTTCCGCCGCAGGGTGCTGACGTACACCTCGACGATGTTGGGGTCGCCCTCGTACGCGAAGTCCCACACGTGTTCGAGGATGTCGGACTTGGACACGACCTCCCCGGCCCGCAGCACGAGATGCTCCAGCACGGAGAACTCCTTGGCGGTCAGGGCGACCTCGTCCTCCCCCAGGAACACCCGCCGGGCAGCGGTGTCCACCTTCAGGTCCCCGTGCACATGCACGGGCGAGGCCCCGGCCCCGACCCCGCGCCGCCGCAGCAGCGCCTTGACCCGGGCGACGAGCACGACGTACGAGAAGGGCTTGGTCAGATAGTCGTCCGCACCGGTGTCGAGCCCCTCAGCCTCGTCGTACTCGCCGTCCTTGGCGGTGAGCATCAGGATCGGCACCTCGTGCCCGGCGGCGCGCAGGGCGGCGCAGACCCGGTAGCCGTTGAGGCCCGGCAGCATGATGTCGAGGATCACCAGGTCGTACGCGCCCTCCGAGGCCTGGTGCAGCCCCTCCCGTCCGTCGTGGACGACGTCCACGGCGTACCCCTCGGCCGTCAGGCCCCTGGCGAGCGACAGGGCCAGCCGCTTCTCGTCCTCCACGATCAACAGGCGCATGGGTAAAGAGTGGCAAAGCCGAGCTGAAGATCTCTTCAGGGGTCTTCAGGTTCCTCTCAGCGTCGGTCAGCCAGATTGGAACACGTCGAAAACGAAACGACTCGGGAGGAATCCGCATGAAGCGCAACATCGTGATCGCCGCTGTGACCGCTGCCGCTCTGATCGGAGGCGGTACGGCCACGGCTCTCGCGACCACGGAGGACGGGGGCCCGGCGCGGCAGGCGGCCAACACCCGGCTGTCGGACGACGACGTCCGCGACGACCAGGACGGTCCCGACGCGCAGGACGACGACGCCGCGCGGGCGGCTTCCGCCGACGTGACGGCGCCCGAGGCCATCGCGTCCGCGCTGAAGCACACCTCCGGTACGGCCGTCTCCGCCGAGCTGGACGACGAGGACGACAGCGGCAAGGTGATCTGGAAGGTCGACGTCCTCTCCGGCGACAACAGCTGGCACAGCGTGAGCGTCGACCCGTCGAACGGCAAGGTGCTCGGCTCGCACACCGACGACGAGGACGACACGGCGCAGGTGCGGGCGGCGCTGAAGGGCGCTTCCGTGACGGCCGAGGAGGCCGCGAAGGCCGCCGGCGGCAAGGGCGTGGTGACGTCCGTGGACCTGGACGAGGACGGCAAGAACAAGTCCTGGGAGGCTGAGACCCGCAAGTCCGGCGGCACCGAGCAGGACTGGAAGATCGACCTGAAGACGGGCAAGGTCACGGCGGACCGTTCGGACGCGCAGGACGACGACGCCGACGACCAGGACTGACCGCTCACCGCCAGATTTCAACCGCCCCGGCGTCGCTGCTGACGCCGGGGCGTTGCGCAGCCCGGCGGAGCGGGGTGCCGCTGCGCCCACCCGTGCCGCCCCAGCGGCACGACTGCCCGCAGCTGGGCGGACCCGCACCCGCCGACGGCGCGAAGGGGACGTGTCGGGGGGTGTCCGCCCGCAGCGGTTGGCGCGTCAACGCCAGTCAGTCGGTACGCAACCCCATCGCGCCGTTCCGAGGACGGACACCCCCCGGCGCGGCCCCGACCCACCACCCGGCGTCAGGCGCTACGCGCACCCCACCGCACCCGCACAGGCCGCCGCAGGCACTGGCACCGCCGCTCAGCCCTCCGTCAACCCCGCAACCAGCTCATCAGCCGCACGGTACGGATCCAGCTCCCCGGACACGATCCGCTCCGCGAGCGCCCCGAGGCGCCGGTCGCCGTGCAGATCCCCGATCCGCTCCCGCAGCGCCGTCACCGCGATCGTCTCGACCTCCCGCGCCGCACGGGCCGTGCGGCGCTCCGCGAGCACCCCCCGCTCCTCCATCCAGGCCCGATGCTTCTCCAAGGCCTCGACGACCTCGTCCATGCCCTCCCCGCGCGCGGCGACCGTCTTCACGATCGGCGGGCGCCAGTCCCCGGGCCCCCGGGCCTCCCCCAGCCCCAGCATGTGGTTCAGCTCGCGAGCCGTGGCATCCGCCCCGTCCCGGTCGGCCTTGTTCACGACGTACACGTCACCGATCTCCAGGATCCCGGCCTTGGCCGCCTGGATCCCGTCGCCCATCCCCGGCGCGAGCAGCACGACGGACGTGTCCGCCTGCGAGGCGATCTCCACCTCGGACTGCCCCACACCCACCGTCTCGACGAGGATCACGTCACACCCCGCCGCGTCCAGCACCCGGATGGCCTGAGGCGCGGCCCACGCGAGCCCGCCCAGGTGCCCGCGCGTCGCCATCGAGCGGATGTACACGCCCGGGTCCGACGCGTGCTCGGACATCCGCACCCGGTCCCCGAGCAGCGCACCGCCCGAGAACGGGGACGACGGGTCGACGGCGAGCACGCCGACCCGCTTGCCCTGCTTGCGGTACGCGGTCACCAGCGCCGAGGTGGACGTGGACTTGCCGACCCCCGGCGACCCGGTCAGCCCGACCACATACGCACTGCCCGCCAACGGCGCCAGCGCCGCCATGACCTCCCTGAGCTGCGGGGACGCCCCCTCCACCAGGGAGATCAGCCGGGCCACGGCCCGCGGCCGGCCCTCCCTGGCCTGGGCGACCAGCGTGGAGACGTCCTGCATCACAGCTCCGTTCAGCTACTTCGGATACTTCGGACGAGGAAGGCCCGAAAACCGGTTGCTCAGGCCTTCGGTACCCGCACGATCAGCGCGTCACCCTGGCCACCGCCACCGCACAGCGCGGCCGCGCCCACGCCGCCACCACGCCGCTTCAGTTCCAGCGCGAGGTGCAGGACGAGCCGCGCACCGGACATCCCGATCGGGTGACCCAGGGCAATGGCGCCGCCGTTGACATTCACCTTTTCGGTGGACACCCCGAGGTCCTTCATCGACTGCACGGCAACCGCCGCGAACGCCTCGTTGATCTCGATGAGGTCGAGGTCCTCGACGCCCAGCCCCTCCTTCTTCAACGCGTGCTGGATCGCGTTGGACGGCTGGGACTGGAGCGAGTTGTCCGGCCCGGCCACGTTCCCGTGCGCCCCGATCTCGGCGATCCACTCCAGGCCGAGCTCCTGCGCCTTGGCCTTGCTCATCACCACGACGGCGGCGGCACCGTCGGAGATCTGCGAGGCGGAACCGGCCGTGATCGTGCCGTCCTTGGAGAACGCCGGACGCAGCTTGCCCAGGGACTCCGCGGTCGTGTCGCCCCGGATCCCCTCGTCCTTGCTGAACAGCACCGGGTCGCCCTTGCGCTGCGGGATCTCGACGGGCGTGATCTCGGCCTCGAACAGCCCGTTCTTCTGCGCGGCGGCGGCCCGCTGGTGGGACAGCGCGGCGATCTCGTCCTGCTCGGCCCGCCCGATGCCGAGGCGCGTGTTGTGCTTCTCCGTCGACTCGCCCATGGCGACGCCGTCGAAGGAGTCGGTCAGCCCGTCGTGGGCCATGGCGTCGAGCATCTGGACGGCGCCGTACTTGAAGCCCTCGCGGGACTTCGGCAGCAGATGCGGGGCGTTGGTCATGGACTCCTGGCCACCGGCGACGATCACGTCGAACTCACCCGCACGGATCAACTGGTCGGCGAGCGCGATGGCGTCCAGACCGGACAGACACACCTTGTTGATGGTCAGCGCCGGCACGTTCATCGGGATGCCGGCCTTGACCGCGGCCTGGCGCGCCGGGATCTGCCCCGCCCCGGCCTGGAGCACCTGGCCCATGATCACGTACTGCACCTGGTCGCCGCCGATCCCCGCACGGTCGAGGGCGGCCTTGATCGCGAAGCCGCCGAGGTCGGCTCCGGAGAAGGACTTCAGCGAACCGAGCAACCGCCCCATGGGCGTACGCGCCCCCGAGACGATCACCGAGCTGGTCGTAGCAGAAGACATGAGCTGCGATCCCCTTACCGGCTGCACAGCCGAGGAGTGAACGAGGGTTTACTTCGAATGTACTGACCAGTACTCCACCGCGTCATCGGGCTGTCGGTGTGATCGCGCGCACGTTGCGTAACCACCTCCGGAGCGCTGCACTGAATCCATGCTGACGCGAATCGACCACATCGGGATCGCCTGTTTCGACCTCGACAAGACCGTCGAGTTCTACCGTGCCACCTACGGCTTCGAGGTGTTCCACTCCGAGGTCAACGAGGAGCAGGGCGTGCGCGAGGCCATGCTCAAGATCAACGATACGTCCGACGGCGGCGCCTCGTACCTGCAGCTCCTGGAGCCGACCCGCGAGGACTCCACCGTCGCGAAGTGGCTGGCGAAGAACGGGGAGGGCGTCCACCACATCGCTTTCGGTACGGCGGACGTGGACGCCGAGGCGGCCGACATCAAGGACAAGGGCGTACGCGTGCTGTACGAAGAGCCGCGACGCGGTTCCATGGGGTCACGGATCACCTTCCTGCACCCCAAGGACTGCCATGGCGTGCTGACAGAACTGGTCACTTCGGCGCCTGTTGAGTCACCTGAGCACTGATGCTCGTACATAGGGGCCGGTAGGGTTGGGGGCGGTCGCCGCTCAGTCCAGGGTGACCGCGGTCCCGCCGTGCGACGGCAGGACCACCGGGGTCCGGGTTTCGGGGGACGAGCGTCGGGGCAGCAGCCCGTGCTCCGCCGATGATCTGACACCATTCCCCGGGGGCCCCGTTCGGCGTATGGACGGAGCTCGTTTGGAGAGAGTTGCGACCAGGGGACGGATGGGACCGCGCAGTGCGGGGCTACGAGAGCCAGGAGCGAGAGCCGGCGGCTGACGTCGACCACCTCTCTCGGTTCGAAGCCGAGATGAAGCGGCTGAAGACCGAGCGGGAAAAGGCGATCCAGCACGCCGAGGACCTCGGCTACCAGGTCGAGGTGCTGCGCGCCAAGCTGCACGAGGCGCGGCGCACCATCATGTCCCGGCCCTCCTTCGAGGGGGGCGACATCGGCTGGCAGGCCGAGCAGTTGCTGCGCAACGCGCAGATGCAGGCCGACCAGATCCGGGCGGACGCCGACCGCGAGCTGAGCGAGGCCCGGGCCCAGACCCAGCGGATCCTCCAGGAGCACGCCGAGCAGGCGGCCCGGCTCCAGGCGGAGCTGCACCAGGAGGCGGTGACCCGCCGCCAGCAGCTGGACCAGGAGCTGGCCGAGCGCCGCCAGACCGTCGAGTCGCACGTCAACGAGAACGTGGCGTGGGCGGAGCAGCTGCGGGCCCGTACCGAGCAGCAGGCCCGCCGGCTGCTGGACGAGTCCCGCTCCGAGGCCGAGCAGGCCCTGGCCACCGCCCGTGCGGAGGCCGAGCGGCTGACGACCGAGGCCCGGCAGCGGCTCACCAGCGCCGCCGAGGAGGCCCGGGCCGAGGCGGAGCAGATCCTGCGGCGTGCCCGCACGGACGCCGAGCGGCTGCTCAACGCCGCCTCCACCCAGGCCCAGGAGGCCACCGACCACGCCGAGCAGCTGCGGACGTCCACCGCCACGGAGTCGGAGTCCGCGCGCCGCCAGGCCCAGGAGCTGAGCAAGGCCGCCGAGCAGCGGATGGCGGAGGCCGAGGAGGCGCTGCGCAAGGCGCAGGCCGAGTCGGAGAAGCTGGTCGCGGAGGCCAAGGAGGCCGCCGCCAAGGCCCTGGCGAGCGCGGAGTCCGCGAACGAGACGCGGACGCGCACCGCCAAGGAGCAGGTCGCCCGGTTGGTCGAGGAGGCCACCAAGGAGGCCGAGAACACCAAGTCCGAGGCCGAGCAGCTCGTCGCCGACGCCCGCGCCGAGGCGGAGAAGATCGTCGCGGAGGCCTCCGAGAAGGCCCGCACGCTCACGGCCGAGGAGACGGCGACCCAGCTGTCCAAGGCGGCCAGGACCGCCGAGGAGGTGCTCAACAAGGCGTCGGAGGACGCCAAGAAGACCACCAAGGCCGCGGCCGAGGAGGCCGAGCGGATCCGCAGGGAGGCCGAGGCCGAGGCGGACCGGCTGCGCGCCGAGGCGCATGACATCGCCGAGCAGCTCAAGGGCGCGGCGAAGGACGACACCAAGGAGTACCGCGCCAAGACGGTCGAGCTGCAGGAGGAGGCCCGCCGGCTGCGCGGCGAGGCCGAGCAGCTGCGGTCGGACGCGGTCGAAGAGGGCGAGAAGATCCGCGCCGAGGCCCGCAAGGAGGCCGTGGCGCAGATCGAGGAGGCGGCGAGGTCCGCCGAGGAGCTGCTCGCCAAGGCGAAGGCGGACGCGGACGAGCTGCGCACGACCGCCCAGACGGACAGCGAGAAGGTCCGCACCGAGGCCATCGAGCGGGCGACGACGCTGCGCCGGCAGGCCGAGGAGACCCTTCAGCGCACCCGGCAGGAGGCCGAGCGGCACCGCGAGGAGGTCGTCGAGCAGGCCGAGGCCCTCAAGGCGGACGCCGAGCGTGCCGCGCGGGAGCTGCACGAGGAGACCGAGCGGGCCATAGAGGCCCGCCGCGCGGAGGCCGCCGAGGAGCTGACGCGGCTCCAGACGGAGGCGGAGGAGCGGCTGACGGCGGCCGAGCAGGCGCTGTCCGAGGCCCGTGAGGAGGCCGCGCGGATCCGCCGCGAGGCCGCCGAGGAGAACGAGCGGCTGCGTGCCGAGGCCGCCGAGCGGATCCGTACGCTCCAGCAGCAGGCCGAGGCGGAGGCCGAACGGCTGCGCGACGAGGCCGCGTCCGACGCGTCCGCGGCGCGTGCCGAGGGCGAGGCCGTCGCCGTGCGTCTGCGGTCGGAGGCCGCGAACGAGGCCGAGCGGCTGAAGTCGGAGGCGCAGGAGAGCGCCGACCGGGTGCGCGCGGAGGCGCAGGCCGCCGCCGAGCGGCTGGCCACGGAGGCGTCCGAGACGCTGGCCGCCGCCCAGGAGGAGGCCAACCGGCGCCGCCGGGAGGCCGAGGAACTCCTCGGCAGTGCCCGGCAGGAGGCCGACCAGGAGCGCGAGCGGGCCCGCGAGCAGAGCGAGGAGCTGCTGGCCTCGGCGCGCAAGCGCGTGGAGGAGGCGCAGACCGAGGCCGTACGGCTGGTCGAGGAGGCCGACCGGCGGGCCACGGAGATGGTGTCGGCGGCCGAGCAGCACGCGCAGCAGGTCCGGGACTCCGTCGCGGGGCTGCACGAGCAGGCGCAGGAGGAGATCGCCGGGCTGCGCAGCGCCGCCGAGCACGTGGCGGACCGTACGCGGCGCGAGGCGCAGGAGGAGGCGGACCGGGTCCGCTCCGACGCCTACGCCGAGCGGGAGCGGGCGAGCGAGGACGCCGGCCGGCTGCGGCGCGAGGCGCACGAGGAGACCGAGGCCGCCAAGGCGCTCGCCGAGCGGACGATGTCCGAGGCGATCGCGGAGGCGGAGCGGATCCGCGCGGATGTCGCCGAGCACGCCCAGCGGGTGCGCACGGAGGCGTCGGACGCCATCGCGGAGGCCGAGCAGAGCGCTTCGCGCACCCGGGCGGACGCCCGCGAGGACGCCAACCGCATCCGCTCGGACGCGGCGACGCAGGCGGACACCCTCATCACCGAGGCGCGGGGCGAGGCGGAGCGGCTCACGACCGAGACGCTCCAGGAGACCGACCGGCTGCGGATGGAGACGGTCACCGAGGCCGAGCGGGTCCGTACGGAAGCCGTCTCCGAGGCGGAGCGCCTGCGTTCCGAGGCGGCCGCAGAGGCCGAGCGCGTGCGGGCCGAGTCGGTCGCGAAGGCCGACCAGCTGGTCGGGGAGGCCACGGACGAGGCGGAGCGGCTGCGGGCCGAGGCCGCCGAGACGGTCGGTTCGGCGCAGCAGCACGCCGAGCGGGTCCGCGGCGAGGCCGAGCGCGTCAGGGCCGACGCCGAGGCGGAGGCCGAACGGCTCGTCAACTCCGCGCGCGAGGAGGCCGACCGGACGCTGGACGAGGCCCGCAAGGACGCCAACAAGCGGCGCTCCGAGGCGGCCGAGCAGGTCGACAAGCTCATCACGGAGACCACGGCGGAGGCCGACAAGCTGCTCACCGAGGCGCAGCAGCAGGCGCACAAGACCACCGCGGAGGCCGAGTCGCAGGCCGACACGATGGTGGGCGCGGCCCGCAAGGAGGCCGACCGGCTCGTGTCCGAGGCGACGGTCGAGGGCAACTCGCTGGTGGAGAAGGCCCGTACGGACGCGGACGAGCTGCTGGTCGGCGCGCGCCGGGACGCCACGCAGATCCGGGAGCGTGCCGAGGAGCTGCGCGACCGCATCACGGCGGAGATCGAGGAGCTGCACGAGCGGGCCCGCCGGGAGTCGGCGGAGGCGATGAAGTCGGCGGGCGACCGCTGCGACGCGCTCGTCAAGGCCGCGGAGGAGCAGCTCGCGAAGGCGCAGGCGAAGGCCAAGGAGATCGTGTCGGAGGCCAACTCCGAGGCGGGCAAGGTCCGTATCGCCGCGGTGAAGAAGGCCGAGGGGCTGCTCAAGGAGGCCGAGCAGAAGAAGTCCACCCTGGTCCGGGAGGCCGAGGAGCTCAAGGCCGAGGCGATCCGCGAGGCCAAGCGCACGGTCGAGGAGGGCAAGCGCGAGCTGGAGGTCCTGGTCCGCCGCCGCGAGGACATCAACGCCGAGATCTCCCGTGTCCAGGACGTCCTGGAGGCGTTGGAATCCTTTGAGGCCCCGTCCCCGGCCAAGGACAACGGAGTCAAGGCAGGCGCAACAGTCGGCGCACCCCGTTCGGGTGGCAAGTCCTCGGATAGCTAGCGAACCTGGACGAAACCGGTGTGTGCTGGAGCCTTTGACCATGTCTTTGGCAAGCAGTCCTGGGATCAGCCACTCAAAAGGGGTCTCATTTTGCAGACCAAACGCGCATCCGCTCGATGACACACCGTTTCGGCCCCTAGGATTCCACCTATCACCTCACCGGTCTCATTCGACAGGAACCCCATGAGCGACACTTCCCCCTACGGCTTCGAGCTTGTGCGGCGTGGATACGACCGCGCTCAGGTGGACGAACGTATCTCCAAGCTCGTCTCCGACCGTGACAGCGCTCTCGCCCGCATCACCGCTCTGGAAAAGCGCATCGAAGAGCTCCACCTCGAGACGCAGAACGCCCAGGCCCAGATCAGCGACGCCGAGCCCTCGTACGCGGGTCTCGGTGCGCGCGTGGAGAAGATCCTCCGCCTCGCCGAGGAAGAGGCGAAGGACCTGCGCGAGGAGGCCCGGCGCGCTGCCGAGCAGCACCGTGAGCTCGCCGAGTCGGCGGCCCAGCAGGTGCGCAACGACGCCGAGTCGTACTCGGCGGAGCGCAAGGCCAAGGCCGAGGACGAGGGCCTGCGGATCGTCGAGAAGGCCAAGAGTGACGCCGCCCAGCTGCGTGCCGAGGCGCAGAAGGACGCGCAGTCCAAGCGCGAGGAGGCGGACGCCCTCTTCGAGGAGACCCGTGCCAAGGCCGCGCAGGCCGCCGCCGACTTCGAGACGAACCTCGCCAAGCGCCGCGAGCAGTCCGAGCGCGACCTGGCCTCCCGTCAGGCCAAGGCCGAGAAGCGCCTGGCCGAGATCGAGCACCGCGCCGAGCAGCTCCGTCTGGAGGCGGAGAAGCTGCGCACGGACGCCGAGCGCCGCGCCCGCCAGACGGTGGAGACGGCCCAGCGCCAGGCCGAGGACATCGTGGCCGACGCCAACGCCAAGGCCGACCGCATCCGTTCGGAATCCGAGCGCGAGCTCGCGGCCCTCACCAACCGCCGCGACAGCATCAACGCCCAGCTGACGAACGTCCGCGAGATGCTCGCCACGCTCACGGGCGCCGCGGTGGCCGCCGCCGGTACGCCGGCCGAGGACGAGCCGATCTCCCGCGGGGTGCCGGCCCAGCAGTCCCGGTAACGACCCGGCATACGGAGTCTGAATCTCCGCAAAGCCCTCTGCCGCTCGGGTGGCAGAGGGCTTTGTCCCGTTCTAGCGTGGCGGCATGATTGAGCTCGAGGGGCTGACCAAGCGTTACGGCGAGAAGGTCGCGGTCAACAACCTGTCCTTCACCGTCAGACCAGGCATCGTCACCGGCTTCCTCGGGCCCAACGGCGCGGGCAAGTCCACGACCATGCGGATGATCCTGGGTCTCGACCACCCGACCGCCGGCGACGTCCGTATCGACGGCAAGCACTACCAGCAGCTCAAGGACCCGCTGACGTACATCGGCGCCCTGCTGGAGGCCAAGGCCTGGCACGGCGGGCGCAGCGCCTACAACCACCTGCTGTGCCTCGCGCAGAGCAACGGCATCCCGCAGCAGCGGGTGAGCGAGGTGCTGGAGACGGTCGGGCTGACGGCGGTCGCGAAGAAGAAGACCAAGGGCTTCTCGATGGGCATGGGGCAGCGGCTCGGCATCGCGGCCGCTCTGCTCGGCGATCCGCGGATCCTGATGTTCGACGAGCCGGTCAACGGCCTCGACCCCGAGGGCATCCACTGGATCCGCACCCTGATGAAGTCCCTGGCGGCGCAGGGCCGGACCGTGTTCGTCTCCTCCCATCTGATGAGCGAGATGGCGCTGACCGCCGACCACCTCGTCGTCATCGGGCAGGGGCGGCTGCTCGCGGACACCTCCATGGCCGACTTCATCGCCCGCAACTCACGCTCGTACGTCCGGGTCCGCAGCCCGCAGCGGGAGCGGCTGCTCGACGTGCTGCACCAGGCCGGGATCGTGGCCGTCGAGAGCGGTGACGGCGTGCTGGAGGTGGACGGCGGCAAGGCCGAGCACGTCGGCGAGCTGGCGGCGCAGCACGGGCTCACGCTGCACGAGCTGAGCCCGCAACAGGCGTCGCTGGAGGAGGCCTTCATGCAGCTGACCGCGGAGTCGGTGGAGTACCACGCACACAGCGAGACGAGCCCCCTGCCCCCAGGGCAGCAGTGGGGCGACGGCTGGAAGAGGGGCTGAGCATGGCGACGACCCAGGTCGTACGGTCGGAGTGGACGAAGATCCGGTCGGTGGCGTCCACGGTGTGGACACTGTCGCTGGTGGTGGTCGTGACGGTCGCCCTCGGCATGCTGATCTCGGCCCTGTCCAAGAACGAGTTCGACTCCATGGGCGCGCAGCAGCGGGCGGAGTTCGACCCGACGTTCATCAGTTTCGCGGGGATGAGCCTCGGGCAGCTCGCGATGATCGTGTTCGGTGTGCTGGTGGTGTCGAACGAGTACAGCACCGGCATGATCCGCACCTCGCTGGCCGCCGTGCCGCAGCGCGGCTCCTTCCTGTTCAGCAAGATGGCGGTGGCCGGCGGTCTCGCTCTCCTGGTCGGTCTGGTCACCAGCTTCGCCGCCTTCTTCCTGGGGCAGGCGATGCTCGGCGAGCACCGGGCGGAGATCGGCGACCCGGGGGTGCTGCGGGCGGTGCTCGGCGGCGGCCTCTACATGGCCCTCATCGCGTTGTTCTCCATGGGTGTCGCCGCGATGCTGCGCTCGCCGATGCTGTCGCTGGGCATCCTGATGCCGTTCTTCTTCCTGATCTCCAACATCCTGGGCAATGTCGACGCGACGAAGAAGGTCGGCCGGTTTCTGCCCGACCAGGCCGGCAGCAAGATCATGCAGGTGGTCACGCCCATCGGCGACGACACCCCGTACGGGCCGTGGGGCGGGCTGGGGATCATGGGCCTGTGGGTGCTCGCGGCGCTGATCGGCGGGTACGTGCTGCTGAAGAAGCGCGATGCCTAGGCAGGCGCGCCCCGGGGGCTGGCGGGGCGCGTCGTGCTTCACCCTTTACTTTCCTTTGGGCGGAACCGTCAGCGCCTCGATATCCTCCTAACCCTTACGGGGGCGTGTGCCCCGCTGTCCTGAACCTTGCGATGGGTGCGGAGCATGATCGAAGCAGTCGGCCTGACCAAGCGCTACGGCGACAAGACCGCTGTGTACAACCTTTCCTTCCAGGTGCGGCCGGGGGCCGTCACGGGCTTCCTCGGACCGAACGGCTCGGGCAAGTCGACGACGATGCGGATGATCCTCGGCCTGGACAACCCGACGGCCGGGCACGTGACGATCGGCGGTTACCCGTATCGCAAGCTGCCCAACGCCCCCCGTCAGGTCGGTGCCCTGCTGGACGCCAAGGCCGTGCACGGCGGCCGGGCCGCCCGCAACCACCTGCTGTGCCTGGCCCAGCTGTCGGGCATCCCGGCCAAACGGGTGGACGAGGTGCTCGGGGTCGTGGGCCTCCAGGACGTGGCCAGGAAGCGGTCCAAGGGCTTCTCCCTCGGCATGGGACAGCGGCTGGGCATCGCCGCCGCGCTGCTCGGCGACCCGCAGGTGCTGCTGTTCGACGAGCCGGTCAACGGCCTCGACCCCGAGGGCATCCTCTGGGTGCGCAACCTGATGAAGGCACTCGCCGCGGAGGGCCGTACGGTCTTCGTCTCCTCCCACCTGATGAGCGAGATGGCGCTCACCGCCGACCACCTCATCGTGATCGGGCGCGGGCAGCTCCTCGCGGACATGAGTGTCACGGACTTCATCTCCGCGAACTCCGCGGACTTCGCGCGCGTGCGCACGCCCGACACCGAGCCGCAGCAGCGAGAGAAGCTGTCGGCCGCGCTCACCGAGTCGGGTGGGCACGTGCTGCCCGAGCAGGACGGCGCGCTGCGCGTGACCGGGCTGCCGCTCCCCCGCATCAGCGACATCGCGCACGACCACGACGTACGGCTGTGGGAGCTGTCGCCGCACCAGGCCTCGCTGGAGGAGGCGTACATGCGGATGACGCAGGGCGCCGTCGACTACCGCTCGACCATCGACCAGAAGGAAGGCCTCCAGCAGCCGCTGCCGCCCGGGGCGCAGCCCCCGATGCCGGTGCCCGGCCAGGGCCAGCCCGACTGGTACGCCCCGCCGCCGCCCCAGCAGGGCGGACACCCGTTCGCCATGCCGCCGCAGGGAGCGCCTGGCCAGGCGCCCGCGGGCCCGTACGGCGCACCTGGGACCCCGGGAGCGCCCGTGACCGCTCCGGCCGCCCCGGGCGCCTCCGGCGCGGGAGCGCCCAACCCGTACGCCCAGCCGGCGGCTCAGACACCGCAGATGCCCGCGCAGCCCGCCGGCCAGGCGCCTCAGGCCCCGGCGATGCCCGCGGGCCAGGCGCCTCAGGCCCCGGCGCCCGCCGCCCAGGCGCCGCAGGCGGGCCCGGCGGCGCCCGTGGCCCAGGCGGGCGCAGGCGCGCCGTCGGCCGGCTCGCCGGCAGCCGCGCAGTCAGCCGCCCCGCCGGCCATGTCCCCGCAGGCGCCCGCGGCGCCCGCGCCCGCCCCGACCTCCGACCTGACCAAGCCCGAGGACCCCCGATGAGCAGCCCCCAGCCTCAGATGCCGCCGGCCGCGCCCACCTGGGAGGCGGCGCCCGGTTCTCCGTATCCCGGTTACACGTCGCCGATCCCGGTCGTGCGGACGCACCTCGGGCATGCCATCGCCTCCGAGTGGACGAAGATCAAGTCGGTGCGCTCCACGATGTGGACGCTCGGCGTGTTCGTCCTGCTCGTCATCGGCATCGGCACGCTGACCGGCGTGGTGGTGGCCAACTCCGACCCGGCGCTGTCCGGCGAGAGCCCGCTCGGCCTGGGCTTCTTCGGGCTGCTGCTCGGCAGCATGTGCATCATCACGCTGGGCGTGCTGACCACGGCCTCCGAGTACGGCACGGGCATGGTCCGCACCACGATGGTCGCGTGCCCGAGCCGGGGCCGGGTGCTCGCGGCCAAGGGCATCGTGTTCTTCCTGGTCGCGTTCGTGGTGACGCTGGTGTCCGCGTCCCTCGTCGCCTTCCTGCACGTGGCCATGCTGGAGGGCCACGGCACCAAGGACCCGTCGGGCGGGGAGTGGCTGAGGGGCACGGTCGGCATCGCCGCGTACGTCGCGCTGCTGGGCCTGCTGTCGCTCGCCGTCGGCTCGATCATCCGGCACTCGGCGGGCGCCATCACCATCATGATCGGTGCTGTGCTCGCCCCGCTGGTGATCGCGCTGTTCATGTTCTCGCAGTCCCTGGAGGACGTGCGCCAGGCCCTGTTCGAGTACTCCATCCCGAACCAGCTCAGCGTCTTCTACTCCAACTCCCTGAGCCAGTCCGGCCCGTCCGGCTGGGACCCGCTGTGGATCATCCTCGGCGCGACGGCCGTAGCGTTCGCCGCCGCCTTCGCGCTGCTGGAGAAGCGGGACGTCTGAGACCCGTCAGAACCTCGGCGCGTTACGGGACCGCCGCACCCCGGGGGTGCGGCGGTCCCGCGCGTTCCAGCACGCCTTGTGCCAGTGCCTGCGGTCGTCGACGCCCGTGTGCTCGGACCAGGCCACCACGTGCGGCACCCCGTCCGGGATCAACTGGTCGCAGCCGGGGCAGCGGTACGACTTGCCCTGCGCGCTCGCGCCGGCCACGTGCCGCACGCTCCAGTTCTCGCCCTGCCAGTTCTCCGAGGACTGCCAGCCGCCGTAGCGGCCGGGGCGGTCGTCCTCGGCGCTCCGGCCGGACGAAGCGGCGCCCTTGGGTCGGTTGCGACGCGGGGACACGGGACACCTCTCGGGGCTATACAGGACACGGGGTGTGTCCAGCCTACGCGGCGCGGACGGGGGTACACGTACGCCACCAATCGTCGCAAGTCCCTCGCCGGGCGAGGCGGGCCCCGCCGGGGTCGCTCCCCGGGCACCCGCGGAACGGCCCATTCTGCAGACAATCCGCAAATTACCCCGACCGGCCGTGTCCTCGGCACGTGTCAGACGGTTATGCCCTGTGGGGGAGCTCCGTGTCGGAGCCAAGGAAGCAGGAAAGCAATGCGCGTTGGAAGTTTCGTGTTGGCGGCCCAGTTCCCCGGTCAGGGCGAGGGCGAGGCGCTGCACCGCGCGGTCCGCTCGGCCGAGGTCGCCGAGGAGGCCGGGCTCGACACGGTCTGGCTGGCCGAGCACCACTTCGTGCCGTACGGCACGTGCCCGTCGGCCGTCACCCTGGCCGCCTTACTGCTCGGCCGCACCCGCCGCATCCGGGTCGGTACGGCGGTCAGCGTGCTGCCCACCGCCCACCCCGTGGCCCTCGGCGAACAGGCCGCGCTGCTGCACCACACGAGCGGCGGCCGTTTCACGCTCGGCGTCGGGCGCGGCGGCCCCTGGGTCGACCTGGAGGTGTTCGGCGCGGGTCTGGAGGCGTACGAGAAGGGGTTCCCGGAGTCCCTGGACGTCCTGGTGCGCTGGCTGCGCGACGCGTCGGTGGCGGCCGACGGGGAGCGCTTCCGCTTCCGTGAAGTCCCGGTCGTCCCCCGGCCGTCGGAGGCCCTGACCGAGGTCGCGGGACCGGAGCTGGTCGTCGCGTGCACGTCCCCGGCGAGCGTGCGGCTGGCGGCCGAGCGCGGTCTTCCGATGCTGCTCGGGATGCACGTGGGGGACGAGGAGAAGGCCGAGATGGTCGCCCTGTGGCAGCAGCACGCGCGGGCGTGCGGCCGGCCTGCCGAGGAGATCCTGGGCGCGTCCCATGTGTCGGCGGGCGTCTGCCAGATCGCGGACCAGCGGGTCGACGCGGCGGAGACGCTGCTGAAGGCGATGCCGGGCTGGCTGAAGCAGGGCCTGGAGGCGCATGTCACGGTCGACGGGCGCACGCGCCGGATGCGCGACCCGCTGGCGTACACCGAGCTGCTCTGCGGACTGCACCCGGTGGGCACCCCGCGGCTGTGCGCCGACCGGCTGGCGGCGACCAGCGAGCGGACCGGCATCTCCCGCTTCGCCCTGCTCGTCGAGGGCTCCGGGGACCTGGCGGCGACGGAGGAGAACGTACGGCGGCTGGGGGCCGAGGTGCTCCCCCAACTCGTCTGAAGGCGGGATGGGTTCCTGGGGCTTGCCGCTCCGGTACAGACACTGCACCTCCCGCGTACGGAGCGGCAAGCAAGCTGCGCCGCGTCAGCAGTCCCGGAACTCGGGTGACTGGTTGAGCACCTGGCTGCGGACCGACGTGAAGCGGCCCAGCGTCTCGTCCACCGAGGAGTCAAGCGGGAACACGGCCACCCGGTGGCAGTTCTGGAAGGCCAGTCGCACACCGAAGTGGCGTTGCAGCGCGCCGCGTATCGCGTCACTCGCAAGCGCACGCAGCAACTGACCGCGTGCCTGCTCGTCCGGCGGAGGCGTCTGGTTGTCGGCGAACGCACCGCCGTCCACCTTCAGCTGGGCCACCAGGGAGCTGATCATCTCCCACGCATAGGGCAGGGAGGTCCGGACGCAGTCGACGAATTCCGCTTCGTCGACCTCGCCTCGCTCGGCCTGTTCGAGTAGGGCCGGTGAGACGTCGAGCGACATGAGTTCTCCTCTCGCACCCCCGCCCGGCGGGCAGGGGTTGCCGGACAGATAAGGGAGTTCGCGATACCGGACACGCTGCGTACACACATCGCGACCTCCCGCTCATACCGTAAGCAACCGACGGTGACGGCACCAGGAGAATGCGCAGATGAGGCACTCCGAATGACCACACCCTGCACACAATCGGCCAATACCGAACACGTGTTTTCCAGGGCGAATCGCGTCGACACCCGCCAGTCGAGTAGCGTTGCCGACCATGCGTCTCGTCATTGCCCGCTGCTCCGTGGACTACGCCGGGCGGCTCACCGCCCACCTTCCCTCGGCCCCGCGCCTGATCCTGGTGAAGGCGGACGGCAGCGTCTCGATCCACGCCGACGACCGGGCCTACAAGCCTCTGAACTGGATGTCGCCGCCCTGCATGCTGAAGGAGGGCACCGGCGAGGACGAGGGCGTCTGGACCGTCGTCAACAAGGCGGGCGAGAAGCTCATCATCACGATGGAGGAAGTCCTCCACGACTCCTCGCACGAACTGGGCGTCGATCCCGGCCTGATCAAGGACGGCGTGGAAGCGCACCTCCAGGAGCTGCTCGCCGACCGCATCGAGACACTCGGCGACGGCTACACCCTCATCCGCCGCGAGTACCCGACGGCCATCGGGCCGGTCGACATCCTGTGCCGGGACGCCGACGGCAAGACCGTCGCGGTGGAGATCAAGCGGCGCGGTGAGATCGACGGCGTGGAGCAGCTGACGCGCTATCTGGAGCTGCTGAACCGCGATCCCCATCTCGCCCCGGTCCGCGGCATCTTCGCCGCGCAGGAGATCAAGCCCCAGGCCCGCGTCCTCGCGACCGACCGCGGCATCGGCTGCCAGGTCCTCGACTACGACGCGCTGCGGGGCATCGAGGACGACAAGCTGCGGCTGTTCTGACACATCGCACGTACACGACGACAAGGGCCGGGTCCGGGGAACGGACCCGGCCCTGCTGTGTGCGGCTGTCAGATCACCGGGTCCGGGCTGCTCTCCGGCGCGCTCGCGGTGGTGCTCGCGGGGGCGCTCGACGCCGGGCCGCTGGCCGAGTCCGAGGTGGACGGCTGCGAGGTCGGCGGCTGGGACGTCGGCGGCTGCGAGGTCGGCGGCTCGGACGTGGGCGGCTGTGAGGTCGGCGGCTTGGAGGTCGTCGGCGGCTTCGACGTCGTGGGGGGCCTGGACGTCGTCGGGGGCTTGGAGGTCGTCGGAGGCTTCGAGGTCGTCGGCGGCTTCGACGTCGCCCCGGTGTCGCTGGGGCTCGGGGAACCGCTGGGACCGCCCGTCGGCGTCGGATCGTCCGAGGTGCCCGGCGTGCCGTCCGGGCCCGGGTCGGTCGGGCGGCTCGTCGCCGCGCCCGTGTCGCCGTTGCTGTCGTTCGCCGGCCGGTCGGCGCCCAGGCTGCCGTCGTCGACGCCCTGGCTGGCCGAGGGATTGACGCCGACCTGGTCGGACGGCGGGTTCTTGTCCTTGTCGGACGTGGCGCCGAGGGTCACGACCGTGCCGAGCACGGCGACGAGCAGGGCACCGGCTCCGGCGGCCACGAGGTTGCGCCGGGCCAGGCCCTTGAGGCCGCCCCGGGCCTTGCGCGAGGGCGCGGTCGAGTTCTGGCGGGTGACCAGGGTCGGGGAGGGCGGCTGCTGGAGGGTCGGGAAGGCCGCCGGAACACCACCGGCCGGGGACGCCGACTCCTCGTACCGGGCGTCGGGCACCTCCTCCCCCGCGGTCGGCCCGACCCCGATCGGTGTGCCCGAGCGGTCGGCGACCAGGGCGAGGGCACGACGGCCTGCGACGGTGCCCCTCTTGTCGGAGAGGGCACCGCGCAGGCCGATGGCGGCCTCCAGTTCGGCACCGGCCCGGTCGAGCTGTCCGCCGCACAGGGCGAGGATGCCGAGCTCGTGGTGGAAGTAGGCCCGTTCGGCCACGTCGCCGGCGAGCCGGGCGGCCTCGGCGCCGGAGTGCAGGACGCGTTCCCAGGCGCTCCAGTGCAGTCCGGCGGCGAACGCGGGCGCGGCGGTGCGCGCCAGGTGCACGGCCGGGGCCTCCTCGCCCTCGGCGGGCGGGCTGGTGAGCGGCTCGAGCACGGCCAGGGCGGCCAGGAGCGCGTCGGCCTCGGCGCACACGCGCTCCGGGGTGACCGAGGGGTGCCCGGCCCACCAGGAGTAGTGCTGGGCGGCGCTGCGGGCGCCGGCCTCGGCCTCATCGGCGTATCCGGCCGCCTCCAGCTGGGTCAGGACTCCGGCGGCGAGCCGGTAGCGGGAGCCGACCGGGGAGACCAGGCCGCAGGCGGCCAGTTCGCCGAGCGCGGCGTCCGCGTGGGTGTCGCCGACCAGGGCGGGCAGATGGGCCTGGTGCGGCACCTCGCCGCCGAGGGCGACGGCGAAGCGCAGGGTGGCGCGCGCGGAGGCGCTCAGCCGGGAGGCGAGCAGCGGCGCGGGCGCGGCGGCCTCGCCGAGCGAGGGCAGCGGTACGTCGTCACCGTCGGCGGCGTCGTACGCGTCGGCCGGGGGCGCGTCCTCGAAGACGCCGAACTCGTCGACGGCGCTCGTCCCGGCGCGCAGCCGGTCGCGCTGCCGCAGCAGGGCGCCGGCCTGCACGAAGCGCAGCGGCAGGCCCTCGGACTCGAACCAGAGGTCGCCCGCCCAGTTGGACTCCTCGTCGGTCAGGGACCGGCCGACCGCGTGTTCCAGCAGGTCGAGCCCGGCAGCGCGTTCCAGGCCGCCGAGGAAGACCTCTTCGACGGAGGCCTCGGCGGAGGGCGCCGGCACGTCCGGCGTGGCGCCGAGCAGGAAGGCGCACTCGGGGGTGGCCTCCAGCAGCTCGTCGAGTGCGGCGCCGCCGAACTCCAGGTCGTCGACGACGACGACCGCGCCGATCTCACGGACATGAGTGAGCAGTTCATCCCGTTCCGGGCGGTGCAGGGGGGCGTTGTACACCGCGTAGAAGAGGTCGTACAGCAGGTCGCCGGAGGTGCGGCCGAAGCCGTTCAGGCGGACGACGCCGTCGGGGGCGAGGTCGGAGCAGTCTTCGGAGACCAGGTCGAGGAGGCGGGTGCGGCCGCAGCCGGCGGGGCCGGTGAGACGGACCGAGCGGCCGCGGGCGAGCAGGCGCACCAGTCGCTCGCGTTCGTCCTGACGGGCCAGCAGCGGCAGGCTGGGCTGCGCGGGGCCGGGCGGGACGGGCGGCCGGGCCGCGCGCTCGGCCTCGGCGCGCTCCGCCGCCGTGAGCTTCACGGGCCGGGCGGGCCGTTCGGCGGGCGGGCAGACCTCGATCTCGCTGCCGTCGACGGGGTTGACGGTCAGCAGGAAGTCGCCGGAGACGAGCTGCACCGTGCGGGCGAGCGCGGGCGCGTGCTGACTGAAGTCGGGTGTGAGGGATTCCCTGGGCGGGCGCTGGCGCGGCGACTCGCTGTCGCCGTCGTGGCCGTACTCCTCGGGTCCCCGGGTGTTCGGGTCCATAGGTCAAAGCCCCCCAAAAGCGTGTGTGTGCTCCGAAAAGCCCTCCCGGCCTTGCTGCACACCGCGCTGTCGCTTCTGGTCCGGGCCCGCTCGAAGGGTGTCAAGGCAGCGGGCAGCCGAACCCTAAACCTTCGCACAGTATCTACGACAGTCCGGGGTACCGCGCCGTCCGAGACGTCACGGTCTCGTGAGGATTGTGCGCGTCGCACTTCGGCGATGTCCGTCCGGGTCTCCCCGGTCGCCCGGTTCACACCCGCACAGGACGTCACACGCGAGGACGTCACACGCGAGGCAATGTCTCCACCCCGATGCCTCCCTCGATCGCCAGGATCCGGTGCAGGCGGGTGGCCACCAGCAGGCGCTGCATCTGCGGCGGCACGCCGCGCAGGACCAGGCGCCGGCCGCAGCGGCCGGCCCGCCGGTGGGCCCCCATGATCACACCGAGTCCGGTGGCGTCCCAGGAGTCCAGTTCGGACAGGTCCAGCACCAGGTCGCCGACTCCGTCGTCGACGGCCGAGTGCAGGACCGTACGGGCGTCCGCCGCGCTCCGGACGTCGAGGCGGCCCCCGACGACCAGCTCGGCGTGGTCGCCCCTGATGTGCATATGCGCTCCCCGTGCGTGCGTCTCGTGCTCCGCGTTCTGATGCCGGTGATGCAACCTCTGACTGCGTGAGGGGGGCAGAGGTTGCTTCTTGTAAGCGAACCGATACCGAATTCACCCGGGGGTGTGATGCCCCCGGGGCATGTGCGGTTTCAGTGCTTGTAGAAGCCCTGCCCGCTCTTGCGCCCGATGTCACCGGCGTCAACCATTCGGCGCATCGACTCGGGAGCCGCGAACTTCTCGTCCTGGGACTCGGTGTAGATGTTGCTCGTGGCGTGCAGCAGGATGTCGACGCCCGTCAGGTCCGCCGTCGCCAGCGGGCCCATGGCGTGGCCGAAGCCCAGCTTGCAGGCCAAGTCGATGTCCTCGGCGCTCGCCACGCCCGACTCGTGCAGCTTGGCGGCCTCGACGACCAGGGCGCAGATGAGACGGGTCGTCACGAAGCCGGCGACGTCGCGGTTGACGACGATGCAGGTCTTGCCGACCGACTCGGCGAACTCCCGGGCCGTGGCGAGGGTCTCGTCACTGGTCTTGTAGCCGCGGACCAGCTCGCACAGCTGCATCATCGGCACGGGCGAGAAGAAGTGCGTGCCGACGACCCGCTCGGGGCGCTCCGTCGCGGCCGCGATCTTGGTGATCGGGATGGCGGAGGTGTTGGAGGCGAGGATCGCCTCGTCCTTCACGAGCTTGTCGAGCGCGCGGAAGATCTCGTGCTTGATCTCCAGCTTCTCGAACACGGCCTCGACGACGACGTCCGCGTCGGCCACGGCGTCCAGGTCGGTGGTGGCGGTGATCCGGGCGAGGGCGGCGTCGGCGTCGTGCGCCTCCAGCTTGCCCTTGGCGACGAACTTGTCGTACGAGGCCTTGATGCCGTCGGTGCCCCGCTTCAACGCCTCGTCGGTGACGTCACGCAGGACCACGTCCCAGCCCGCCTGTGCGGAGACCTGGGCGATGCCGGATCCCATGAGGCCGGCTCCGATGACGGCGAGCTTCCGTGCCACTGTGCGACTCCCCTGACGCGCTGCTTATGTCTGCCTCTCGGGCGGACACTAGCGCCCGTGAGGGCCTGTGTGACCGGTAAGTAATGCGCGTCACGTCTCACATGACGGACATCACACCAGCAGGGGTCATCCCGCGCCACGGACGGCGTAGTTGAGCACCTTCTCGCTCAACAGCTCCTCCATGTCGTCGAGGAGCACGAGCATCTCCCGTGACACTTCGTCCGGGTTGCGCCCCTTGGTCATCTCGCGGCCGATCGCGGCGAAGACGGTGCCGTGGACCCAGCAGATCTGACCGGCGATCAGCTTCGGCAGCGGATCGGCGTCAACGGCACCCGTCTCCTCACGGAGGGTCGCCTCCAGGTTGTTCTGGACCTCCTGCTGGATGCTCCACAGCCGGGAGCGCAGCGGCGGCGC
The DNA here is from genome assembly GCF_044327915.1 of Streptomyces afghaniensis. Classification (NCBI taxonomy): domain Bacteria; kingdom Bacillati; phylum Actinomycetota; class Actinomycetes; order Kitasatosporales; family Streptomycetaceae; genus Streptomyces; species Streptomyces afghaniensis. The sequence goes on along the minus strand of NZ_JBIRGJ010000010.1, from coordinate 379,679 downwards.
CTCCTCGATGCAGCGCATGAAACGGTCGTAGCCCTCGACGAGGCCCATCCGGGGCGAGACGGCCTCGATCTCGGCGCGCAGTTCGCGCAGCACCGCCCGGGCGGCCGACTCCCCCGCGTCCCGGCCGCGCACCCAGCGGGAGAGCCGGTCGACGACCCCCTGGGAGCGGTCGAAGAAGAGGTCCTCCTTGGCCGGGAAGTAGTTGTAGACGGTGTTCACGGAGACGTCGGCCGCTTCCGCCACGTCCGCGATCGTCACGGTCACGAACCCGTGCTCCAGGAACAGACCGGTGGCAATGTCCGAGATGCGCTGCCTGGTCTCGCGCTTCTTCCGCTCCCTGAGCCCCTCTGCCATGACCGAATCCTAGCTTCCCTGGTGACTGACAAAGATTGGGGTCATTGCAAACTTTAAGAGACTCTGTTTTTCTGGGGGCATGGCAATCATCAGTACGGCCGGACTGGCCCGTACCTTCCAGACCAAGCACGGCACCGTGGACGCCGTGCGCGGCATCGACCTGACCGTCCGCGAGGGCGAGATCCTCGGCTTCCTCGGCCCGAACGGGGCGGGGAAGACAACCACCCTGCGGATGCTGACGACCCTTCTGGAACCGACCGGCGGCGCCGCCACCGTCGCGGGCTGCGACCTGGCGACCGACCCGGCCGGGGTGCGGCGGGCCTGCGGCTACGTGGCGCAGTCCGGCGGGGTGGACCCGCAGATCAGCGTGCGGGAGGAGCTGGTCACCCAGGGGCGTCTGTACCGGCTGACGAAGGCGCGGGCCGCCGAGCGTGCCGGGGAACTCGCCCGCGACCTGGATCTCACCGGGCTCCTCGACCGCAAGTGCGCCGCGCTCTCCGGCGGTCAGCGACGCCGCCTGGACATCGCGATGGCGCTCACCCACCGCCCGAAGGTGCTGTTCCTCGACGAGCCGACGACCGGCCTCGACCCGGGCAGCCGGGCCGACCTGTGGGACCTGGTGCGCCGGCTGCGCGACGAGCACGGCACGACCGTCTTCCTGACCACGCACTACCTCGACGAGGCCGACGCCCTCTCCGACCGGCTGGTCGTCGTCGATCACGGGGTGGTCGTCGCCGAGGGCACCCCGAGCGCGCTGAAGCTCCGGTACGGCGGCTCGATCGACGCCTCGCTCCAGGACACCTTCCTCGCCATCACCGGCCGCAGCGCCGCGCCGGCCGACCAGGCTCCCGTCGCCGTCTAGGACACAGAGGACTCCGATGCTGTTGCACGACACCGCGCTCGTCTACGGGCGTTATCTCCGCCAGTCCCTGCGCTCCCGCTTCGCGCTGCTCTTCGGCGTGCTGATGCCGCTGCTGTACCTGCTGTTCTTCGGCCCCCTGCTGACGGAACTGCCGCTCGGCGGGCGGGGCAGCTCCTGGCAGCTGCTCGTCCCCGGCCTGCTGCTGCAGCTGGGCCTCTTCGGAGCGTCGTTCGCGGGCTTCTCGATCCTCATCGAGAAGGGCCACGGGGTGGTCGAGCGCATGCGCGTCACCCCCGTCAGCCGGCTGGCCCTGCTGCTCGGCCGGGTGCTCAGGGACGCCACGGTGTTCGTCTTCCAGGCCGTGCTGCTGGTGCTGGCGGCGGTGGCGATGGGCCTGCGGGCCCCGCTGCCCGGCGTCCTGATCGGGTTCGCCTTCGTCGCCCTGCTCTCGCTCTCGCTGGCCTCGCTGTCGTACGCGCTGGCCATGAAGCTGCACACCCCGCAGACCTTCGGCCCGGTGATCAACGCGCTGACCATGCCGTCGATGCTGCTGTCCGGGCTGATGCTCCCGATGACCCTGGGCCCGGCCTGGCTGGACGTCCTCTCCCACCTCATGCCGTTCCGCTATCTGGTCGACGCCGTCCGGGACGCCTTCGTCGGTTCCTACGCCACGGCACACATGCTGTACGGCGTCCTGGTGGCCGTCGGCCTCACGGTCCTGTCCGTGACAGTGGGCACACGCGTGTTCCGAACGGCCGGAGCGTAACTACGCTGGCCACATGGTCAATCTGACGCGCATCTACACCAGGACCGGCGACCAGGGCACCACCGCCCTCGGCGACATGAGCCGGGTCGCCAAGACCGACCTGCGGATCGCCGCGTACGCCGACGCCAACGAGGCGAACGCGGTGATCGGCACGGCGATCGCGCTGGGCGGCCTGGACGAGGAGGTCGTCAAGGTCCTCACCCGCGTGCAGAACGACCTGTTCGACGTGGGCGCGGACCTGTCGACGCCGGTGGTGGAGAACCCGGAGTTCCCGCCTCTGCGGGTCGAGCAGTCCTATGTCGACAAGCTGGAGGCGGACTGCGACCGCTTCCTGGAGGGCCTGGAGAAGCTCCGCTCCTTCATCCTCCCCGGCGGCACCCCGGGCGCGGCCCTGCTCCACCAGGCGTGCACGGTGGTCCGCCGGGCGGAGCGCTCGACCTGGGCGGCCCTGGAGGCCCACGGCGAGGTCATGAACCCCCTGACGGCCACCTACCTCAACCGGCTCTCCGACCTCCTGTTCATCCTCGCGAGGACGGCGAACAAGGAGGTCGGGGACGTGCTGTGGGTGCCGGGCGGGGAGCGCTGACCCTCAGGTCCTGTGCCGCGCGCCCTGCCACAGGCCGGCGGCGACCAGCACGCCGCCGACGCACATCATCACGACACCGACCTTCGTGAGGGTGACGACGGGGACCTCCACGTCGCCGGTGAACAGCCACAGCCCGAGGCCGATCACGAAGGTGACGATCCCTTCCACCAGGTTCCGGCGGGCCTTGCTCGTCGGTGCGCTCATCGGTGCACGCTCTCCTTCTCCGGCGCGACCTCCGACTCACCTGCCGGAGCCTTCCGCGGCCAGATCCAGTAGCTCAGCGCGATCAGGCCGTGGATGCCCGCTGTGCGCCAGGCGACATAGCGCCAGCTCTCCAGGGACGTGACACGGCTCGGGTCGTCCACGTACCAGATGGCCAGTTGGAGCAGCGCGGTCGCGACGGCGGCGCCGATCAGCGTGCCCAGCCAGATCCTGCCCTCGTGACGCGCCCGGGCCATGCCGTAGCGCGGGGGCTTCGGAGGCGGCGGGGCTCCGCCGAGGCGGTGGGCCGCGTGGCCGTCGAGCCACTGCACCGTGCGGTGGCCGTGCCCGACGGTGTAACCGATGTACAGCGCGGCCAGCCCGTGCGTCCAGTTCGGCTCGGCGCCGTTCTTCAGGTCCAGCGCGGTGACGACCAGCAGGACGACCTCCAGCAGCGGCTCGCACAGCAGCAGCGCCAGCCCCGTGCGCCGCATGCGCAGCAGGTAGCGGAAGGCCAGTCCGGCCGCCAGCAGCACCCAGAAGCCGATCTCACAGGCGGCGATCAAGGCGACGATCACGATTGCTCCTCTCGGTCACCCTTCCAGGCTCCCGGTCGGCGCGGCCGGAATCGTCGTCGCGACTGACGAACCCGCAGTACATCGAAAGATGCAGTCACGGACCGTTCGCGAGGATCAAGCGCGGGGTCCGGCGGCCGTGTTGGATGGTGCCATGGCCGTACCACCCACCCGCCCCCGCCGCTTCGACGTCCACGTCGCGCTGGGCGGTCTGCTCGGCGGGCTGCTGCTGTGGGGGCTCGGCCTGGCCACACGCCCGCACACCGAGGTGTACGTACTGCTGCCGGGACGCTGGCCCGTCCTGCTGCCGCTGCTGGTCATGGCCGGCTGCGAGCTGCTGCGCCGGACCGCCCCGCGCACCGCCCTGCTGATCGGCACGGCCGCGATCGTCCTGGACACCGTCACCCAGGGCAACCTGGTCACGGTCCTGATGTACACGGACCTCATGTACGCGGCCGTCCTGTACGGTCCGCCCGCCTCGGCCCACCGCATCCCCCGGATCACCGGGCTGCTGTCGGTGGCGGGCACGGTGGTGCCGTTCGCGTTGTGGCGTGAGCCCGAGGCCCTGCTGATCGGCGTGGTCACCGGCCTGGTGGCCTTCGGGCCCGCCGCCACCGGCCTGATCGTCCGCAACCACCGCGACGCCGCCGAGGCAGCCCGGCTGCGCGCCGAGCAGACCGCGCTGCTCGCCGAGATGGACCGCACCCAGGCGGTGACCGCCGAACGCGCCCGGATGGCCCGCGAACTGCACGACATGGTCGCCAACCACCTGTCCGCCATCGCCATCCACTCCACGGCCGCGCTCTCCCTCCAGGACCCGAAGACCTCCCAGGAGGCCCTGACCGTCATCCGCGAGAACAGCGTGGCGGGACTCTCGGAAATGCGGCGGCTCATCGGGATCCTGCGGGACTCGAGCGGCGACACCGAGCCCGTCGCCGCCCCCACGCTCGACGGGCTCGGCGCCCTGGTCGAGAACGCCCGCACCAACGGCCTCGACGTCACGCTCGACGCCGCTCACGACACGGTCCCCGCGCCCGTCGAACTCGCCGCCTACCGCATCGTCCAGGAGTCCCTCACCAACGCCCTCAAGCACGCCGGACCCGGCCCGGTCACCGTGTCCCTCGCCCAGCTCGACGGCCTGCTGACCGTCGCGGTGACCAGCCCGTACGGCGACCGGGACGGGCCGAGCGCCCCCGGCTCGGGCGCCGGTCTGGTCGGCATGCGGGAACGCGCCGCGCTGCTGGACGGCACGTTCGAGGCCGGCCCGGAGGACTCGCCGGACGGCAAGATCTGGGCCGTACGCGCCAGCCTGCCCGTCCACGACACCGTCGAAGGAGAACCCGAATGATCCGCGTCCTGGTCGCCGAGGACCAGTCGGCCGTCCGTGCCGGCCTGGTCCTCATCCTGCGCAGCGCGCCCGACATCGAGGTGGTCGGCGAGGCGGCGGACGGCGAACAGGCGGTGACGCTGACCCGTGAGCTGCGGCCGGACCTGGTACTGATGGACGTTCAGATGCCCCGGCTGGACGGGGTGTCGGCGACCCGGCAGGTGGTGGCGGAACGGCTCGCCGACGTGCTGGTGCTGACCACCTTCGACCTCGACGAGTACGTCTTCGGGGCGCTGCGGGCGGGCGCCTCCGGCTTCCTGCTGAAGAACACCGAGGCGAAGGACCTGCTGGAGGCCGTACGGACGGTGGCGCGCGGGGAGGGCCTGATCGCCCCGGCGGTCACGCGGCGGCTCATCGCGGAGTTCGCGGCGAAGCCGGCCCGGGAGCCCGCGGCCGACCCGGCCGTCCTCGACCGGCTGACCCGGCGCGAGCGCGAGGTGCTGTCCTGCCTCGGCGAGGGCCTGTCCAACGCGGACATCGCCGAGCGGCTCGACATGGCCGAGGCGACCGTGAAGACCCACGTCAGCCGTCTGCTGAGCAAGCTGGAGCTGCGCAGCCGGGTGCAAGCGGCGGTGCTCGCCCAGGAGTTGGGGATCTGACCCGGCCGCAGATCACTGCGGTCACGGTGGTCCAGACCTATTGACCGGTGGTCCAGACCTTCCTATTCTCACCGCACCATGAGTGGGCGTGAGGCTCAGTCACGCCCCCACAACTCCATCGAGGAGGCGCAGCATGCGCTTCAGACACAGAGCCGCGGCAGGGTTCGCGACCCTGTTGCTCCCGCTGGCCGGTCTGGTCGGCCTCGCGAGCCCGGCCCAGGCGGCGGCATCCGCCACCGCGAGCTACACCAAGACGCAGGACTGGGGCTCCGGCTTCGAAGGCAAGTGGACGGTGAAGAACACCGGGACCACGACTCTCAGCTCCTGGACCGTCGAGTGGGACTTCCCCTCCGGCACGTCCGTCACCTCCGCCTGGGACGCCGACGTCACCTCTTCCGGCACCCACTGGACCGCGAAGAACAAGTCCTGGAACGGCACCCTCGCCCCCGGCGCCTCCGTCTCCTTCGGCTTCAACGGCACCGGCACCGGCTCCCCCGCGAACTGCAAGCTCAACGGCGGCAGCTGCGACGGCGGCACCACGGAACCCGGCGACAGCGCGCCCAGCGCCCCCGGCACGCCGACCGCCTCCGACATCACCGACACCTCGGTGAAGCTGACCTGGTCCGCCGCGACCGACGACAAGGGCGTCAAGAACTACGACGTCCTGCGCGACGGCACCAAGGTCGCCACCGTGACGGGCACGTCGTACACCGACACGGGCCTGACCAAGGGCACCGACTACTCCTACTCCGTCCGGGCGCGTGACACCGCCGACCAGACCGGCCCGGTCAGCGGCGCCCGCGCGGTGCGCACCACCGGCGGCACGACCGAGCCGCCCAAGGGCGACAAGGTCAAGCTCGGCTACTTCACCGAGTGGGGCGTCTACGGCCGCAACTACCACGTCAAGAACCTGGTGACCTCGGGCTCGGCGTCGAAGATCACGCACATCAACTACGCCTTCGGCAACGTCAAGAACGGCCAGTGCACGGTCGACGACACCTACGCCGCCTACGACAAGGCCTACACCGCCGACCAGTCCGTCAGCGGCACCGCCGACACCTGGGACCAGCCGCTGCGCGGCAACTTCAACCAGCTCCGCCAGCTCAAGGCCAAGTACCCGCACATCAAGGTGCTGTACTCGTTCGGCGGCTGGACCTACTCGGGCGGCTTCGGCCAGGCGGCGCAGAACGCCGCCGCGTTCGCCAAGTCCTGCAAGGCCGTCGTGGAGGACCCGCGCTGGGCCGACGTCTTCGACGGCATCGACATCGACTGGGAGTACCCCAACGCCTGCGGCCTGACCTGCGACACCTCAGGCCCCGCGGCCTTCAGGAACCTGATGCAGGCCCTGCGCGCCGAGTTCGGCCCCGACTACCTGGTCACCGCCGCCATCACCGCCGACGGCTCCTCCGGCGGCAAGATCGACGCGGCCGACTACGGCGGCGCCGCACAGTACCTCGACTGGTACAACGTGATGACGTACGACTACTTCGGCGCCTTCGACAAGGACGGCCCGACCGCCCCGCACTCCCCGCTCACCTCGTACCCCGGCATCCCGCAAGCCGGCTTCAACTCGGCCGACGCGATCGCCAAGCTCAAGGCGAAGGGCGTCCCGGCCGCCAAGCTCCTGCTCGGCATCGGTTTCTACGGCCGCGGCTGGACCGGCGTCACCCAGTCGGCCCCCGGCGGCACGGCCACCGGCCCGGCGCCCGGCACCTACGAGGCCGGCATCGAGGACTACAAGGTCCTCAAGAACTCCTGCCCGGCCACCGGCACCATCGCCGGCACGGCGTACGCGCACTGCGGCAGCAACTGGTGGTCGTACGACACTCCGTCGACGATCGCCGGGAAGATGACCTGGGCCAGGAACCAGGGCCTGGGCGGCGCGTTCTTCTGGGAGTTCAGCGGCGACACCGGCAACGGTGAGCTGGTGAGCGCGATCAGCAACGGTCTGTCGTAAGACAGTTCGTCGAGTTACGCCACATTGACGCGCTGACCGGGCGGGGCTGCCTCCAGCCACGCGAGGAAACCGGTCAGCGCGTCCTCGCTCATGGCCAGCTCCAGCCGGGTGCCCCGGTGCAGACAGACCAGGATCACATGGTCGGAGAGCAGCGCCAGCTCCTCCTCGCCCTCCGGGACCCGGCGGCCGGCCACCTCGATCGCGGAACGCTCCAGGATCCGGCGGGGGCGCGGCGAGTAGGAGAAGACACGGAACCACTCGACGCGGTCGCCGTTGTAGCGGGCCACCCCGTACGCCCAGCCCTTGCCGTTGGAGTCGCCCTGCTCGGGGGCGTCCCAGCGCAGGCTGGCGTCGAAGGTGCCGCCCGAGCGCTGGATGAGCCGGCGGCGCAGACCGAAGACGAACAGTCCCACCACCACGAGGGCCACGACAATTCCGCACACAGTCAGAGCGAGGACCATCGACACCGACCTCCTCGTCTCCTAGGTAACGGAACGTAAAAAACACCCACATCCGCCTCAGCCGCGGCTGGGTCCGGATCTCTCCGGTACCCAGCCGCGGCTGAGTGACGTCATCACACGACGGGCTTGAGTCAGCGCGCCGCCGTGGCCGTACGCAGACGGACGTCCGCGCGGCGCTGGGCCTCCGCGTCGTCCTCCGCCTTCGCACGCTCCAGCTCCTGCTCCGCGCGCTGGACATCGATCTCGTCCGACAGCTCCGCGATCTCGGCCAGCAGCGAGAGCTTGTCGTCCGCGAACGAGATGAAACCGCCGTGGACCGCGGCGACGACCGTCCCGCCATCACTCGTACGGATGGTCACCGGGCCCGACTCCAGCACACCGAGCAGCGGCTGGTGACCGGGCATGACGCCGATGTCGCCGGACGTGGTGCGCGCGACGACCAGGGTGGCCTGGCCGGACCAGACCTCACGGTCGGCCGCGACCAGCGCGACGTGCAGCTCAGCAGCCAAGGGTGGCTCCTCGGGTCACCACCCGGCGGGAGTGCCGGGTGTTGGTTACAAGTCTAGTAGGCGTGACGGAGGGGGCGGGACGCGCCCGCCCCCTCCGGAATGAGCACGGGGCTCAATCGAGCGCGAGGCTCAGGAGACGCCCAGCTCCTTCGCGTTGTTCTTCAGGTCCTCGAGACCACCGCACATGAAGAACGCCTGCTCCGGGAAGTGGTCGTACTCGCCGTCGCAGATCGCGTTGAACGCGGCGATCGACTCGTCCAGCGGCACGTCCGAACCGTCCACGCCGGTGAACTGCTTGGCGGCGTGGGTGTTCTGGGACAGGAAGCGCTCCACGCGACGGGCACGGTGGACGACGAGCTTGTCCTCCTCGCCGAGCTCGTCGATACCGAGGATCGCGATGATGTCCTGCAGGTCCTTGTACTTCTGCAGGATGTTCTTCACGCGCATCGCGGCGTTGTAGTGGTCCGCCGAGATGTACCGCGGGTCGAGGATCCGGGACGTGGAGTCCAGCGGGTCCACGGCCGGGTAGATGCCCTTCTCGGAGATCGGACGGGAGAGCACCGTCGTCGCGTCGAGGTGGGCGAAGGTGGTGGCCGGGGCCGGGTCGGTCAGGTCGTCCGCGGGGACGTAGATCGCCTGCATCGAGGTGATCGAGTGACCACGGGTCGAGGTGATGCGCTCCTGGAGGACACCCATCTCGTCGGCCAGGTTCGGCTGGTAGCCCACCGCGGAGGGCATACGGCCGAGCAGGGTCGACACCTCGGAACCGGCCTGGGTGAAGCGGAAGATGTTGTCGATGAAGAACAGCACGTCCTGCTTCTGGACGTCACGGAAGTACTCCGCCATCGTCAGGCCGGCCAGGGCCACGCGCAGACGGGTGCCCGGGGGCTCGTCCATCTGCCCGAAGACCAGCGCGGTCTTGTCCAGAACGCCGGACTCTTCCATCTCCGCGATGAGGTCGTTGCCCTCACGGGTGCGCTCACCGACGCCCGCGAAGACGGAGACGCCCTCGTGGAGGTTGGCGACACGCATGATCATTTCCTGGATCAGCACGGTCTTGCCGACACCGGCACCACCGAACAGACCGATCTTGCCGCCCTTGACGTACGGGGTGAGAAGGTCGACGACCTTCAGGCCCGTCTCGAACATCTCGGTCTTCGACTCGAGCTGGTCGAACGCGGGGGCCTTGCGGTGGATGGACCAGCGCTCGCCCTCGTAGGCCTCGTCGCTGTTCAGCACCTCACCGAGGGTGTTGAACACCTTGCCCTTGGTGAAGTCACCGACCGGGACGGAGATGCCCGCGCCGGTGTCGATCACCGGGGCCTGGCGGACCAGGCCGTCGGTGGGCTGCATGGAGATCGCGCGGACCAGGCCGTCACCCAGGTGCTGGGCGACCTCCAGGGTCAGCGTCTTCTTCTCGCCCGCGAGCGCCGGGTCGGCGACCTCGACGTGCAGGGCGTTGTAGATCTCGGGCATCGCGTCGACGGGGAACTCCACGTCGACGACCGGGCCGATGACCCGGGCGACGCGGCCCGTAGCCGTCGCGGTCTCAACAGTGGTGGTCATTTATCGGTCACTCCCCGCGGTCGCGTCGGCCAGGGCACTGGCGCCACCGACGATCTCGCTGATTTCCTGGGTGATTTCGGCCTGGCGGGCCTGGTTGGCAAGCCGGGTGAGCGTCTCGATGAGCTCTCCGGCGTTGTCGGTGGCCGACTTCATCGCGCGCCGCGTGGCGGCGTGCTTGGAGGCGGCCGACTGGAGCAGCGCGTTGTAGATCCGGCTCTCCACATAGCGCGGCAGCAGGGCGTCCAGGACGTCCTCCGCCGAGGGCTCGAAGTCGAACAGCGGGAGGATCTCGCCCTTGGGCTTCGCCTCCTGCGCGACCTCGTCGAGGCTGAGCGGCAGCAGCCGGGCCTCGATGGCCGTCTGCGTCATCATCGACACGAACTCGGTGTAGACGATGTGGAGCTCGTCCACGCCGCCCTCCGCCGTATCCGTCTCGATCGCCTCGATCAGCGGGGCCGCGACCTTCTTGGCGTCCGCGTACGACGGGTCGTCGGTGAAGCCCGTGAACGACTCCGCGACCTTGCGCTCGCGGAAGTTGTAGTGGGCGAGACCACGGCGGCCGACGATGTAGCTGACGACCTCCTTGCCCTCACCTTCGAGCTTCGCCGTGAGCCTCTCCGCGGCCTTGATGGCGTTGGAGTTGAAGGCGCCGGCCAGACCGCGGTCGCTCGTGAGGAGCAGGACCGCGGCACGGGTCGGGTTCTCCGGCTCCGTCGTCAGCGGGTGCTTGGTGTTCGATCCGGTGGCCACCGCCGTGACCGCCCGGGTGAGCTCGGTCGCGTACGGCGTGGACGCCGCCACCTTGCGCTGCGCCTTGACGACGCGCGAGGCGGCGATCATCTCCATCGCCTTCGTGATCTTCTTGGTCGCGGAGACGGATCGGATGCGACGCTTGTAGACCCGGAGCTGGGCTCCCATGAGTCAGGTCCCTTCCGTCGTCACTTGCCGGCAGCCGGGGCGTCCTCGCCGAGCAGCTTGCCGTCGGAGGTCTCGAACTGCTTCTTGAACTCCGCGATGGCGTCGGCCATGGCCTGGAGGGTGTCGTCCGACATCTTCCCGCCCTCGCGGATGGAGGTCAGCAGGCCCTGCTCCTTGCGGTGCAGGTACTCCAGCAGCTCCTTCTCGAAGCGGCGGATGTCGGCGACCGGAACCTCGTCCATCTTGCCGGTGGTGCCGGCCCAGATGGAGACGACCTGGTCCTCGGTGGCCATCGGCTGGTACTGCGGCTGCTTCAGCAGCTCGACCATGCGCTGACCACGCTCCAGCTGCGCCTTGGACGCGGCGTCCAGGTCGGAACCGAAGGCGGCGAACGCCTCCAGCTCACGGAACTGGGCGAGGTCCACGCGCAGACGGCCGGAGACCTGGCGGATCGCCTTGTGCTGGGCGGAACCACCGACTCGAGAGACCGAGATACCGACGTTCAGCGCGGGGCGCTGACCGGCGTTGAACAGGTCCGACTCCAGGAAGCACTGGCCGTCGGTGATGGAGATGACGTTGGTCGGGATGAACGCCGAGACGTCGTTGGCCTTGGTCTCGACGATCGGCAGACCGGTCATCGAGCCGGCACCCATCTCGTCGGAGAGCTTGGCGCAGCGCTCCAGCAGACGGGAGTGCAGGTAGAAGACGTCACCCGGGTAGGCCTCACGGCCCGGCGGGCGGCGCAGCAGCAGCGACACGGCGCGGTAGGCGTCGGCCTGCTTCGACAGGTCGTCGAAGATGATCAGGACGTGCTTGCCCTGGTACATCCAGTGCTGGCCGATGGCCGAACCGGTGTACGGCGCCAGGTACTTGAAGCCGGCCGGGTCGGACGCCGGGGCGGCGACGATGGTCGTGTACTCCAGCGCGCCGGCCTCCTCCAGAGCGCCGCGCACGCCGGCGATGGTGGAGCCCTTCTGGCCGATGGCGACGTAGATGCAGCGGACCTGCTTGTTCGGGTCGCCCGAGCGCCAGTTGTCGCGCTGGTTGATGATCGTGTCGACGGCCAGGGCGGTCTTGCCGGTCTGGCGGTCACCGATGATCAGCTGACGCTGGCCACGGCCGATCGGGGTCATGGTGTCGACGGCCTTGTAGCCCGTCTCCATCGGCTCGTGCACCGACTTGCGGACCATGACGCCCGGAGCCTGCAGCTCCAGGGCGCGACGGCTGTCGGTCTCGATCTCGCCGAGGCCGTCGATCGGGTTGCCGAGGGGGTCCACCACGCGGCCGAGGTAGCCCTCGCCGACCGCGACGGACAGGACCTCGCCGGTACGGCTGACCGGCTGCCCCTCCTCGATGCCGCTGAACTCACCGAGGACGATGGCACCGATCTCGCGCTCCTCGAGGTTGAGGGCGAGGCCGAGGGTGCCGTCCTCGAACTTCAGCAGCTCGTTGGCCATGGTCGAGGGCAGGCCCTCGACCTTCGCGATGCCGTCGCCGGCAAAGGTGACCGTACCGACCTCCTCGCGCGAGGCCGCGTCCGGCTTGTACGCCTGGACGAAGTTCTCCAGCGCGTCCCGGATCTCCTCCGGCCGGATCGTGAGCTCCGCCATCTGGGTTCCCTGCTCTCCTTGTTGGGCCCGAAGTTTCTTAGGGGGTCTGGGGGCGACCCCCAGGATTCTTCTGCACGGCCCAACCAGGGCCGTCGTAAGTACGTAATGCCTATTGAGTTACTGCTCAGCTCGTGAGCCGGCGGCTGGCGTCCTCGATGCGGTCCGCGAGGGAGCCGTTGATGACCTCGTCGCCGACCTGCACCCGGATTCCGCCGAGGACCTCGGGGTCCACGTCCAGGTTGAGGTGCATCTTGCGGCCGTAGAGCTTCGCGAGGGCGGCGCCCAGGCGCTGCTTCTGCGCGTCGCTCAGCGGTACCGCCGAGGTGACGGTGGCGACCATGCGGTCCCGGCGCTCGGCGGCGAGCTTGGACAGGGACTCCAGTCCCGACTCCAGGCTACGTCCCCGCGGCGCGGCCACAAGGCGCGTCACCAGACGCTCGGTGGCCGCCTGTGCCCGGCCGCCGAGCAGGCTGCGCAGCAGCTCGCTCTTGGCCGAGGTGGTGGCCTTGCGGTCGGTCAGCGCGGCGCGCAGCTCGGTGCTGCCGGAGACGATCCGGCCGAACCGGAACAGCTCGTCCTCGACGTCGTCGAGCTTGCCCGCCTTCTGCGCGGCGGTGAGGTCGGCGGTGCTGGCCAGCTCCTCCAGGGCGTCCACCAGGTCGCGCGACTGCGACCAGCGGGAGCGCACCATTCCGGCGACCAGGTCGGCGGCCGGGCCGCTGACCTGGGTACCGAGCAGGCGCTGGGCCAGTTCGGCCTTGGCCTCACCGGCCTGCGCCGGGTCGGTGAGGACCCGACGCAGCGACACCTCGCGGTCGAGCAGCGCGGTGACGGCGGCCAGTTCGTCGGCGAGCGCGCCGGCGTCCACGGACGTGGAGTCCGTCAGCGCGTCGAGACGCTCTCGTGCGGCTGCCAGGGCCTCGCGGCTCGCTCCGTTCATCGGCCGGCCTCGGCCTTCTCCTCGAGGTCGTCGAGGAACCGGTCGATCACACGGCTCTGGCGGGCGTGGTCCTCGAGGGACTCGCCGACGAGCTTGCCGGCCAGGTCGGTGGCGAGCTTGCCGACGTCCTGGCGGAGCGCGGACGACGCGGCCTTGCGGTCGGCCTCGATCTGGGCGTGACCGGCGGCGACGATCTCCTCGCGCTGACGCTGGCCCTCGGCCCGCATCTCGGCGATGAGCGCGGCACCCTGCTCCTGCGCCTCCTGGCGCAGACGCGCGGCCTCGTGCCGGGCCTCGGCGAGCTGTGCCTTGTACTGCTCAAGGACGCTCTGGGCCTCGACCTTCATGGTCTCGGCCTCTTCGATACCGCCTTCGATCGCCGCGCGGCGCTCCTCCAGAACCTTGTTGATGTTCGGAAGCAGCTTCTTCCAGAAGAAGAAGAACACGATGGCGAAGGCGATGGTGCCGACGAGCAGCTCGGGGCCGGGAGGCATGAGCGGGTTCTGCTCTTCCTCGGCCGCCAGCTGCACCAGGTTGGCGATCACATCAGTGCCTTTCGTCGAAACGTGTCGGTGAGCAGAAAATTACTGACCGAACACGAACGGCATAACGATGCCGATGAGGGCGAGCGCCTCACAGAACGCGAAGCCCAGGATCTGGTTGGCGCGGATCAGACCGGCGGCCTCGGGCTGGCGGGCGAGGGCCTGGGTGCCGTTACCGAAGATGATGCCGACGCCGATGCCGGGGCCGATGGCGGAGAGGCCGTAGCCGACGGAACCGAGCGAACCGGAGACAGCGGCGAGGGTCTCAGTGGCAGCCATGCTGAATCTTCCTTCTCTTTCACGGACCGGCGGGGGTTGGCCACCGGACGTTCTTGGGACTTGCGGGGGCGGAGGGGCTCAGTGGTGCTCGGCCAGAGCGCCCTGGATGTACGTGCAGGCGAGGAGTACGAAGACGTACGCCTGGACGGCCTGCACGAAAAGCTCGAAGCCGATCATGGCGACGGTCATGACGAAGGAGACACCGGCCGCCGGGATCATCCAGCTGTTCAGCAGGTACCAGGAGGCGACGGTGAACATGACCAGCATCAGGTGGCCGGCGAACATGTTGGCGAACAGTCGCACGGCGTGCGTGAACGGCCGGACGAGGAGGTTCGAGAAGAACTCGATGACCATCACGAGCGGCAGCACCGGGCCGAGCGACTTGTCGTAGCCGGTGATGTTCTTGAAGAACCCGACGAAGCCGTGCCGCTTGAAGGTCAGCGAGACCCAGGTCACGTAGACGACCGCGGCCAGGACCGCCGGGAAGGCGATGATCGACGACACCGGGAACTGCGCCAGCGGGATCACGGACCAGATGTTCATGATCCAGATGAAGAAGAACAGCGAGACCATCAAGGGGACGTACTTCTCGCCCTCCTTCTTTCCGAGGGTCTCGTAGACGATGCCGCGGCGGACGAAGTCGTATCCGGCTTCACCGACCATCTGCAGCTTGCCCGGCACCACCTTGGCCTTGCCGAAGGCCGCGTAGAAGAAGCCGATGACGAGGATGGTGGTGATGATGGCGAGCAGCATCACCTTGTTGAACTCGAACCCTCCAACCGTGGCGATCGGCTTGAAGAGGAACGAGTGCAGGCCCGGTGCCGGAAAACCACACCCGTCGGACATGATCCGACAGCTCCAGTCAAAGGCGAGCTGGGTCTGGTCAGCACTCACCACGGGCTCCTTCGGCGTGACGCATGGGTACGGCAACCTCGTTGTGTCGGCGCGGCGCGCAGCCGCGGGTCGGCACCGGACTGGTGTTACGGATGTGGGGGCGGCTGAGGGGCATCGAGCCTCGCGTTCGAGCAGGCGTCAGCTCAGATGCCCGCGCCCGCGATGCCGCAGTTGGCACCGGACGATAGCAGGAGTTCCCAGTGCTCTTTATCGCGCCCCTACTCGTCACGACGGGGACCCGGTCTTCTCGGGCTTCTCACTCTTCTCGGAGTCCGGGTCGATGTAGAAGATCTTGGCCTTCATGTGCGCACGAGCCTGCGCAGCCATCCACACGACGGTCGCGACGACGAGCCCGGCGGCGAACGTCCTCGCGTTGAAGAATGAGGTGTCCTTGAAGAGGGCGACGAAAATCAGGAGCAGCAGCAACTGGGCCGTGTAGAGCATCAGCCCCATGGCCTGGAACAACTGCGGGAGCGTTTTTGCCGTCCGCTGGAGGACGTACAGACCGATCCCCATGAAGAGGATGGCCAGTACCGTGCCGACGGCTGCTCCGAGGGCTCCCTTGCCTCCGGCCAGCACGCCGCTGACGGCGACGGCGACCACACCGGCAGCCGCTGTGGGCACAGCGCACTGCAGAAGGTTCCGGGCGTCATTGGACGGCATGGCGGCAACTCCGCTTTCGCAGGGGGCAGGGGTGTCGTCATGGACGAGCGTAGTCCCGGGCTGAGTGGAGACCTCACACCAATGGACCGTCGCACTGCGGTCCTTCGGCTCTATCCGGGGGTTCTCGTGAACCGTATCACAAACTATTTGATGCAGTCTTTACCTGAAGGTGTGCGGACTGTCACACATGAGAGTGAAGCCGCGCGTATGTGCAAGAACGGCGCCGACTTGTCTGGTATTGGGCGCTTCGCACCCCCATCACAACCCCACGGCTTGGCAATGCTCTAGTCAGATTCTTACCTTGACCCGGTTCTTACCTTGCCCGGGCTCTTTACGGAGTCCCTGCCTTGCGCCGGTCCGCCAGTCGCGAACGGGCGCCGATGGCGGTGGCCCCGTTGACTCCTGAGACTCCCGACACCACCGGGGCGCGGTCCTCACACGCGACCGGGGCCGGCTGCTCGGCGGCGGACGCCGGCGTCGAGGCCCCGGGCGCCAGGGCCGGGACCCCGCGGCGCCGGTAGCGCGGCGGCACGAACCGCTCCATCCAACGCGGGGCGCGCGGCGTGAAGCGCGGCAGCAGGAGCAGGGCCAAGCCGATCGCGCTGAGGAACACGACGCCGAGCACGATCCACATGGACGCCGAGTTGACCGAGTAGGCGAGCGCGCCGAAGGCGATCAGGGCCGACCAGAAGTACATGATCAACACGGCCCGGCTGTGCGAGTGGCCGATCTCCAGCAGACGGTGGTGCAGGTGGCCGCGGTCGGCGGCGAACGGCGACTGGCCGCGCCAGGTGCGGCGCACGATGGCCAGGATCAGGTCGGCGGCCGGGACCGCGATGATCGTCAGCGGCAGCAGCAGCGGGATGTAGACGGGGACCGTCTGGTGCACGGCCTCCTTCTCCGACCCGACGTACAGGTTGAGCGCGTCCGGGTCGACCTGCCCCGTGATGGAGATCGCGCCCGCGGCCAGGACCAGGCCGATCAGCATCGAGCCCGAGTCGCCCATGAAGATCCGCGCCGGGTGCATGTTGTGCGGCAGGAAGCCCAGGCACATGCCCATCAGGATCGCCGAGAAGAGCGTGGCGGGGGCGGCGGCCTCGACGCCGTACGAGTACCAGATCCGGTAGGCGTACAGGAAGAACGCGGTGGCCGCGATGCAGACCATGCCGGCCGCGAGGCCGTCCAGGCCGTCGACGAAGTTGACCGCGTTGATCGTGATGACGACCAGCGCCACCGTCAGCAGGGTGCCCTGCCACTGGGTGAGCGCCACCGAGCCGATGCCCGGGATCGGCAGCCACAGGATCGTCAATCCCTGCACGACCATCACGCCCGCGGCGATCATCTGGCCGCCCAGCTTGATCAGGGCATCGATCTCGAACTTGTCGTCCAGCACCCCGATCAGCCAGATCAGGGCCGCCCCGGACAGCAGCGCCCGGGGTTCGTTCGAGGCCTGGAAGACCTGGTTGAGGTTGGTCAGGTGATCGGCGACCAGCAGACCCGCGCACAGGCCGAAGAACATCGCGATCCCGCCGAGCCGCGGAGTGGGTTCCCGGTGCACGTCACGTGCCCGGATCTCCGGCATCGCTCCGGCCACGATCGCGAACTTCCGTACCGGCCCTGTCAGCAGATACGTCACCGCGGCCGTGATGCAGAGCGTCAGCAGGTATTCACGCACAGGCTTCCCCACAGGTCTCGCTGGCCATCTCAGCCCCACACCCTAGCGATGCGCGCATATGTGTGGGGACTTCCGGGTAGCGACGATGGTTGCACGAGTAGCTGTGCACCCTGGTGCGCTTACCCCGTCTCAGCGGGGATACGGCGGAAATCCACCGGCCAGCTCCCGCACTTCTTCACGGGCCCTCGCGGTCTCGGTCACTCCCCTGAGCACCCCCGCGAGCAGCTTGGCGATCCGCGCCATCTCCGCCTCGCCCATGCCCTGGGTGGTGACGGCGGCCGTGCCCAGCCTCAGTCCCCGGGCGTCGCCGTGCGGCAGCGCGCAGCAGTCCATGACCAGGCCGGCCGCGGCGAGACGGCCCCGGGCGGTGCGGCCGTCGACGCCGAGCGGCGCCGGGTCGGCGGTGATGAGATGGGTGTCCGTGCCGCCCGTGGTGACGGTCATCCCCTCGGCGGCCAGCCGGGCCGCGAGAACCCTCGCATTGGCGACCACCTGATGGGCGTACACGGCGAACGCCGGAGTTGCCGCCTCCCCGAACGCGACCGCCTTGGCCGCGATGGTGTGCATCTGCGCGCCGCCCTGTGTGAAAGGGAACACGGCCCGGTCGACCCGCTCGGCCAGCTCCGCGCGGCACAGGATCATGCCGCCGCGCGGGCCCCGCAGCACCTTGTGAGTCGTGGCACAGACGATGTCCGCGTACGGCACCGGGTTCGGCGCCGCTCCCCCGGCGACCAGCCCGATGGGATGCGCGGCGTCCGCGACGAGGTAGGCGCCCACCTCGTCGGCGACCTCGCGGAAGAAGGCGTAGTCGATGTGCCGGGGGTAGGCGATCGAGCCGCACACGATCGCCTTGGGGCGACGCGTACGCGCCAGGGTGCGCACCTGCTCGTGGTCCATCAGCCCTGACTCGGCCTCCACGCCGTATCCGACGAAGTCGAACCAGCGGCCGGAGAAGTTCGCCGGCGACCCGTGCGTGAGATGACCGCCGTACGGCAGGCCGAGGGCGAGGACGGTGTCGCCGGGGCGCAGCAGGGCGGCGTAGGCGGCCAGGACGGCCGAAGAGCCGGAGTGGGACTGGACGTTGGCGTGCTCGGCGCCGAACAGCGCCCTGGCCCGCTCCACGGCCACGCGCTCGGCGACGTCGGCGAACTCGCAGCCACCGTGGTGCCGCGCTCCGGGGTAACCCTCGGCGTACTTGTTGGCGAGGGGCGAGCCGAGGGCGGCCAGGACGGCCTGCGAGCTGAAGTTCTCGGCGGCGATCAGCTGGAGCGTCGTCGCCTGCCGCTCCCGCTCGCCGAGCAGGATGTCGGCGAGTTCGGGGTCCTGGCGGCGCAGGAGGTCGGCCTCGATGGCAGGGGTGACCGTCATGGTGGGCTCCGGGCGGCGTCGACGGTGACGTACGTCCAATGTAGGCCCGGGGCCCCCGGGGCGCGCGGTCGTTACGTCTTTGCGGGGACGCCCGTGAGGGCCGTGACGACCGGATCGAGTGCCTGGTGTATCTCGTCGCCGATGGACCGGAAGAACGTCAGGGGCGCCCCGTACGGGTCGTACACCTCGTCCGCCTCGGCGTTCGGGGCCAGCAGCCACCCGCGTAGAGCCGCCGCGGCACGCACCAGCGCACGCGCGCGGATGACCACGCCCTCCTCCAGGGGCGGCAGGGTCGTCGGGTCGATGGCCTTCACCAGACGGGTGAACTCCTTGAGCGTGAAGGTCCGCAGGCCCGCCGAGTGCCCCATGGAGATGACCTGCGCCCGGTGGTCCCGGGTGGCGGTCAGCACCAGGTCGGCGCGGATCACGTGCTCGTCGAGGAGTTCGCGCCCGGTGAAGCCGGAGGCGTCCGCGCCGAAGTCGGCCAGCACGGTCTCCGCGTTGGCCTCCATGGGGGCGCCCTCGTGACCCCAGGTGCCCGCGCTCTCCACGATCAGCCCGCCGCCCAGGATCCCGAGCCGCTCCCGCACGAAATGGCGGGTCAGCCGCTCGGTGATGGGCGAGCGGCACACGTTGCCGGTACTGACGTGGAGGATGCGGAAGCTGTCGCGCGGAAGCCCCACGAACGTCGTCGTGATCTCCGCCGCGCTTTCCCCGTTGCCTATGCCACGCCCCGCTCCAGGGGCCGTCAATTCGCCACCTCGAGGTCGGGTACTACCTTTCGCAGCTCTTCCGCGGAGAGCGCGCCGGCGCGCAGCAGCAGCGGCACCTCACGGGTCACGTCGACGATCGACGACGGGACGTTGCCGGGGGTCGGGCCGCCGTCGAGGTAGACGGAGACGGAGTCGCCGAGCATCTCCTGCGCGGCGTCGCAGTCCTCCGGCGCCGGGTGGCCGGTCAGGTTGGCGGAGGAGACGGCCATCGGGCCCACCTCCGTCAGCAGCTCGATGGCGACGGGGTGCAGCGGCATGCGCACGGCGACCGTGCCACGGGTGTCGCCCAGGTCCCACTGCAGGGACGGCTGGTGCTTGGCGACGAGCGTCAGCGCGCCCGGCCAGAAGGCGTCGACCAGCTCCCAGGCCAGCTCCGAGAAGTCCGTGACGAGCCCGTGCAGCGTGTTCGGGGAGCCGATGAGGACGGGCGTGGGCATGTTGCGGCCCCGGCCCTTGGCCTCCAGCAGGTCGGCGACCGCCTCCGAGGAGAACGCGTCGGCGCCGATGCCGTACACCGTGTCCGTCGGCAGCACCACGAGCTCGCCACGGCGGACGGCGGACGCTGCCTCACGCAGACCGGTCACACGGTCGGTCGCGTCATTGGTGTCGTATCGCCGTGCCATCTTTAGCTGGCCTCCTCGTACACGTGCTGCTGGGATGAAGTCCACGAAGACTGCGGTGTGCCCGGTGTGCTCACGGCAGCGCCTTGCGGGCCGTGGCGAAACGCGGGCGGTTGTTCAGGTCCGGGTGGTCGGCGGCGTCGGTCCAGCCGCGGTCCTCGGCGAAGATCCACGGCACCTGGCCGCCCTGGGTGTCGGCGTGCTCCACGACCACGACGCCGCCGGGGCGCAGCAGCCGGTGCGCGGTGCGCTCCAGGCCCCGGATGAGGTCCAGGCCGTCCTCGCCGGAGAACAGGGCCAGGTCAGGGTCGTAGTCCCGCGCCTCGGGGGCGACGTACTCCCACTCGGTGAGCGGGATGTACGGCGGGTTGGTGATGACCAGGTCGACCTGGCCGTCGAGGTCCGGGAAGGCCGTCAGGGCGTCTCCCTGGCGCAGCTCGACCCTGGACCCCTCCACGTTCTTGCGGGTCCACCTGAGGGCGTCCTCGGACAGCTCCACGGCGTGCACGCGCGAGCGCGGCACCTCCTGGGCGAGGGCGAGCGCGATGGCGCCGGAGCCGGTGCACAGGTCGACGATGCACGGCTCGACGACGTCCATGGCCCGTACGGCGTCTATGGCCCAGCCGACCACGGACTCCGTCTCGGGCCGGGGCACGAACACCCCGGGGCCGACCTGGAGTTCCAGGTAGCGGAAGTAGGCGCGCCCGGTGATGTGCTGGAGCGGCTCGCGGGCCTCGCGGCGGGCGATGACCTCCCAGTAGCGGGCGTCGAAGTCGGAGTCCTTGACTGAGTGCAGCTCGCCGCGCTTGACGCCGTGCACGAACGCGGCGAGTTCCTCCGCGTCGGTGCGCGGCGAGGGCACGCCGGCGTCGGCGAGCCGCTGGGTGGCCTGGGCCACCTCCGCGAGCAGCAGATTCACGCAAGTCCTCCGGTACTCAAGTGTCCTACGTGTCCTTACGCGGCTGCCAGCTTGGCGGCCGAGTCCGCGTCGACACAGGCCTGGATCACCGCGTCGAGGTCGCCGTCCAGGACCTGGTCCAGGTTGTACGCCTTGAAGCCGACACGGTGGTCCGAGATGCGGTTCTCCGGGTAGTTGTACGTACGGATCTTCTCGGAGCGGTCGACGGTGCGGACCTGGCTGCGGCGGGCGTCGGCGGCCTCCCTCTCCGCCTCCTCCTGTGCCATGGCGAGCAGCCTGGAGCGCAGGATACGCAGTGCCTGCTCCTTGTTCTGCAACTGGCTCTTCTCGTTCTGGCAGGAGGCGACCACTCCGGTCGGGAGGTGCGTGATGCGCACGGCGGAGTCGGTGGTGTTGACGGACTGTCCGCCAGGCCCGGAGGAGCGGTAGACGTCGATGCGGAGGTCGTTGGGGTTGATCTCCACGTCGACCTCCTCGGCCTCGGGCGTGACGAGGACACCGGCGGCGGAGGTGTGGATACGGCCCTGGGACTCGGTGGCGGGGACGCGCTGCACGCGGTGCACGCCGCCCTCGTACTTCAGGCGGGCCCACACGCCCTGCCCGGGCTCCGTCGCGCCCTGGCCGCCCTTCGTCTTCACGGCGACCTGGACGTCCTTGTAGCCGCCCAGCTCGGACTCGGTGGCGTCGATGATCTCGGTCTTCCAGCCGACGCGTTCGGCGTACCGCAGGTACATGCGCAACAGGTCGCCGGCGAACAGGGCCGACTCGTCGCCGCCCGCGCCCGCCTTGATCTCGAGGATGACGTCCTTGTCGTCGCTGGGATCGCGCGGGACGAGGAGCAGGCGCAGCTTCTCGGTCAGCTCCTCGCGCCGCTGCTCCAGCTCCTTGACCTCGGCCACGAAGTCGGGGTCGTCGGCGGCGAATTCGCGCGCGGTCTCGATGTCGTCGCCCGTCTGCGTCCAGGAGCGGTACGTGGCGATGATCGGGGTGAGCTCGGCGTAACGCTTGTTCATCCTGCGCGCGTTGGCCTGGTCGGCGTGGACCGACGGGTCGGCGAGCTTCTTCTCCAGGTCGGCGTGCTCGGCGACGAGTTCCTCGACGGCCTCGAACATCTTGGCTCCTGTGTACTGACGTGGGTGAAGGGGCGGGCGACCAAAAACGCCGGTCCCGGAGCGCCCGGTGAGGGGGCGCGTCCGCGGACCGGCGAAATGGGGCTCGCTACTTCTTGGAGCCGGCGGCCTTGCCGAAGCGGGCCTCGAAGCGGGCCACGCGGCCACCGGTGTCGAGGATCTTCTGCTTGCCCGTGTAGAACGGGTGGCACTCGGAGCAGACATCGGCACGGATCGCGCCGGACTCGATGGTGCTGCGGGTGGTGAACGACGCGCCGCAGGTGCAGCTGACCTGCGTCTCGACGTACGCGGGGTGGATGTCGCGCTTCAAGGTGTCTCCTAGGTTTCGGGAGGGCGCCGGGTCGCTGCCGCGGGGTGCGGGAGCGTGAACCGGGGCCGACGTACCAGTCTGCCAGGACTGGGGCCATCCCCCAAAACCGGGGGTTGCCGTCGTTTGTTCCCCGCGCCGCTTACCGGCCGCTCACGACACCCTTGGCCTCACCCGTCGCCGTGCCCTTCGTCGCGCTCTTCGGGATCGGCTTGTCGTCCTCCAGGGCCTTCCAGATCTGGTCGGCCTTCTTCTTCTGGAGCAGGACCCGGTTGGGGTCGGCCGGGTCGTAGGCCACCGGCATCGTGACCATGTGCATGTTGGACGGGGTGATGCCCTTGAGGCCGCCCGCGAAGGACGCGAGCTTGTTGACCGAGCCGAGGTCGGAGTCGGTCGTCACCGTCTTGGTCGCGGTCTCCGCGAGGTCGAGCAGCTTCTTCGGGTTCGTGAAGACGCCGACGTCCTTGACCTGGTTGACCAGGGCCTTGATGAAGGCCTGCTGGAGCTGGATGCGGCCGAGGTCGGAGCCGTCGCCGACGCCGTGCCGGGTACGGACCAGGCCGAGGGCCTGTTCGCCGTCGAGTCTGTGGGTGCCGGCCTTCAGCTTCAGGTGGCTGTCGGGGTCGTCGATGCTCTTGGTCGTGGTGACCTCTACGCCGCCGAGGTCGTCGATGAGCCTCTGGAAGCCGGCGAAGTCGACCTCCAGGTAGTGGTCCATGCGCAGGTCGGTGATCGACTCGACGGTCTTCACGGCGCAGGCCGCTCCGCCGGTGGAGTACGCGGAGTTGAACATCACGCCGTTCGCGGCGGGGTACTGCTTGCCCTTGGTGTCCGTGCACGCGGGCCGGTCGATGAGGGTGTCGCGCGGGATGGAGACCACGCTGGCCTTCTTGTGGCCCTTGTAGACGTGCACGATCATCGCGGTGTCCGAGCGGGCGCTGCCGTCGTCGGTGCCGCCGCCGAGCTTCTTGTTGCCGCCGGCGCGGGTGTCGGAGCCGAGGACGAGGATGTTCTCCGAGCCGTTGTCGGCCTTCTTGGGCCGGTCCGTGCCGAGGGCCTGGTCGATGTCGACGCTCTTGAGGTTGCCGTTGAGCTTGAAGTACACGTACCCCGCCCCGGCGCCCCCCAGGACGACGATCCCCGCGGCGGTCCAGGCCGTCACCATCAGGCCCTTGTGGCGCTTACGGGGCTTGCGGCGGTGACCCTTGGCGCGGTGGCGCGGCCCGGTGGTGCCGGTATCGCCCGGTATGCCCGGACCCGGCGTGCTCTCGGCAGACATGTGCTCCTCAGCTCGTCTACGGTCGGTTACCCCCTGCGGTCAGTACCAGGCGTGATCGGTCGGGGACTGCCTCCTGGCACCATCGTCGCTCCGCCTGGTCAGACGGAGAAACTCGGGAAAGGGTTGCACAACGGACTGTGCCCACCGCGTGGGGCGGTGGGCACAGTGTGTGTTCGTGTCAGCGAGGGGTACCTCGCTCACCTGCGGTTTCAGCCGAAGATGTCGTACTGCTTGAAATCGGTACCGACAGAGATCCTTGTGGCGAAGATCTCGCTGGTCGCCTTGCCGGTGCCCGGGTACAGGTAGAGCGTCCCGCCGGGGGTCCGGGCCAGGAAGTCGGCCTTGCCGTCGCCGGTGATGTCACCGGTGGCGTCGAAGGCGTTGTAGCCGCTCCAGGTGCGCACCTTGATCCGGGCCGAGAAGGCGCCCGAGCCGGCCTTGCCGGTGCCCTTGTAGAGGTACATGTAGCTGCCCGACGAGCTGCGGGCGATCAGGTCGGTCTTGCCGTCGCCGGTGAAGTCGCCGTGGCCGCGCACGGAGTTGTACTGGTTCCAGCCGGAGCTCACCTTGACGCGGGGCGAGAAGGTGCCGTTGCCCTTGCCCGGGTAGATCCACATCACGCCCGCCGAGTCGACCGAGAGCAGGTCGGGCAGGTAGTCGCCGGTGACGTCACCGGGGGTGATGATGCGGGTGCGGGTCTTCCAGTTGTCGGCGATCTGCTTGGTGGACCAGGTGCCCGTGGAGATCACGTAGTGGGTCCAGAAGACGTCGCCGTCGCTGCTTCGCCGGTAGACCAGGTCCTCGTAGCCGTCCCGGTCGAAGTCCGTCTGGAGGACGGTGTTGAAGCCGTTCCAGTTGCCCCAGGACTCGCGGGCGGCGAAGGACGTGCCCTTGGAGTCCTTGGAGTAGCCCGTCTTGGTGGAGGCGTTGCGCACCCACAGGTCGGCCTTGTGGTCGCCACTGATGTTGGTGTCGTCGAGGCGCGGGTAGGCGGCGCCGACGTAGGTGCTGACCTTGCTGAAGACGCTGTAGGCGCCCTTGGCGACGCAGTCCGTCACGCCCCAGGAGACGACCCCGACGATGCGGTTGTTGACGACCAGTGGGCCGCCGGAGTCGCCGTTGCAGGCGGTGGTGGTGCCGGCGTCGCTGCCGGTGGCGGGATTGCCCGCGCAGACCATGTGGCCCTTGACGAAGTCGCTGCCGTACGCGCCGGCGCAGGTGGTGTCGGACTGGACGGGCAGCGTGGCCGTCTTCAGCGTCTCGGAGATGTCGTCGCTGGTGGAGCTGGTGCGGCCCCAGCCGTAGACCTTGGCGCTGGTGCCGGCCGCGTACGACGTGGTGTCGCCGGACGTCGCCATGCGGATCGGCGTGGCCTTCACCGGGACGGGCAGGGTGAGCACCGCGATGTCGTTGTCGATGGTCGTCGCGTTGTACGACGGGTGGTTCCACTGCCGCCAGACGCCGGTGACGGTGCCGCCGTGCAGGTCGGTGCCGTCGGCCGAGGGCAGCTGGGAGGTGCCGGTGACGATCGCGCCGTTGGCGTGCCAGTCGTAGCCCTTGACGCAGTGCGCGGCGGTGAGGATCTTCGTCGGCGCGACGACGGCGCCGCCGCAGAAGAAGCCGATGTCGTCGCTGGTGGTCGAGGTGCCCCGGTCGTCGTAGTAGTGCAGCTGCGCCATCCACGGGGCCGAGGTGATGGTCGTCTCGCTGCCACCGATGATCTTCGGGTCGATGGAGGAAGGGCTCGTGTCCGAGCTCGCGCTCAGCGACGCCTTGCTCGTCTTGCCCGCGACGTCGTCACCGGCCATGGCCCCCGCGACGCGCTTCTCCAGCTCTGCGAGCGACGGCGAGCTGGTGGCGGGCTCGACCGTCGGCTGCGGCAGCGGCGTGGCCGCGCCGGCGGACGTCGTCATCAGCGCGGCGGCCACGGCGGCGGCCACACCGGCCGCGGCGACGGGAAGGGCGATGCGTATCCGGCGTCTGTGCCGACCGCCCCCAGGCATGGTTCTACCCACGAATGTCCCCCCTCGGGATCACATGTTCGAAGAGAGCGTGATCCTACCCGCACAGAGCACGACAGAGGGCCGCCCCCGTTTCCGGGAGCGGCCCTCTTACGCAGTGCTTACCTCAGTCGCCGTTGCCCGGCGTCGGAGTGGTCTTCTGGATCTGCATCAGGAACTCGGCGTTCGACTTCGTCTGCTTCATCTTGTCGAGGAGCAGTTCGACCGCCTGCTGCTGGTCGAGGGCGTGCAGCACCCGGCGCAGCTTCCAGACGATGGACAGTTCGTCGCTGGCGAGCAGGATCTCTTCCTTACGGGTGCCGGACGCGTCGACGTCCACCGCCGGGAAGATGCGCTTGTCGGCGAGCTTCCGGTCGAGCTTGAGCTCGGCGTTGCCCGTGCCCTTGAACTCCTCGAAGATCACCTCGTCCATGCGGGACCCGGTGTCCACCAGGGCGGTGGCGAGGATGGTCAGCGAGCCGCCGTCCTCGATGTTCCGGGCGGCACCGAAGAAGCGCTTCGGCGGGTACAGCGCCGTCGAGTCGACACCACCGGACAGGATGCGGCCGGAGGCCGGGGCGGCGAGGTTGTACGCACGGCCCAGACGCGTGATCGAGTCGAGCAGCACGACCACGTCGTGACCCAGCTCCACCAGCCGCTTGGCACGCTCGATGGCGAGCTCCGCGACCGTCGTGTGGTCCTCGGCCGGGCGGTCGAAGGTCGAGGAGATGACCTCGCCCTTCACCGACCGCTGCATGTCAGTGACCTCTTCCGGACGCTCGTCGACGAGGACGACCATCAGGTGGCACTCGGGGTTGTTGTGCGTGATCGCGTTGGCGATCGCCTGCATGATCATGGTCTTGCCGGTCTTCGGCGGGGCCACGATCAGACCGCGCTGCCCCTTACCGATGGGCGAGACCAGGTCGATGATGCGGGTGGTGAGGACGCCCGGGTCCGTCTCCAGACGGAGGCGGTCCTGCGGGTACAGCGGCGTCAGCTTGTTGAACTCCGGGCGGCCACGGCCGTGTTCGGGCGCCATGCCGTTGACGGAGTCCAGGCGCACCAGCGCGTTGAACTTCTCGCGGCGCTCGCCTTCCTTCGGCTGACGGACCGCACCGGTGATGTGGTCACCCTTGCGCAGGCCGTTCTTGCGGACCTGGGCGAGGGAGACGTACACGTCGTTCGGGCCGGGCAGGTAGCCGGACGTGCGGATGAAGGCGTAGTTGTCGAGGATGTCCAGGATGCCCGCGACGGGGATCAGGACGTCGTCCTCGGCGATCTGCGGCTCGGCGGCGATGTCGTCGCGGCCACGACGGCCCCGGCGGTCGCGGTAACGCCCGCGACGGCCACGCCGGCCGCCCTCGAAGTCGTCCCCGTCCTCATCGGCCCGCTGACGGTCACGGTCCTGGCGGCCGCCGCCCTGCTGCTGGTTCTGCTGGCCGCGCTGGCCGCCCTGCTGGTCGTCGCCCTTGTTGCCACGGCGGTCGCGGTCCCGGTCCCGGCCGCGGTCACGGCGGTCGCGACGACGGCCTTCGCCACCGTCAGCGTCGGACTTGGCGTCGTTCTGGGACTGCTGCTGCGGCTGCGACTCGCCCTTGGACTCGTTCTTCGCCTCGTTCTTCGCCTCGGCGGCGACCGTCTCCGGAGCGCCGGCCGGGGACCCGGCGTCGGCGGTGGCCCGGCGACGGCGGCGCTCGGAGGGCGCGTCGTCACTGGCAGGCTGGCCGGGGATCTCGATCTGCTGCTGGGCCACGGCCTTCTCGGCCTTGTCGGCCTTCTCGGCGGGGACCTCGGAGGCCTGCTTCGCGTCCGCCTTCTTCTCCGCCTTCTCGGCGTTGTCCCCCGTACGGGTCCGGGAGGTGGCGCGGCGCTTCGGCTTGGTCTCGGCGGGGGCCTCGGCCTTCGCGGCCGGAGCGGCGCCGCCGGACGCCTGCGCCTCCTTGATGACCTCGATCAGCTGGCTCTTGCGCATACGCGCGGTGCCCCTGATACCGAGGCCGGATGCGACCTGTTGCAGCTCGGCCAGCACCATGCCCTCGAGGCCGGTACCGCGGCGCCGCCGGGAGCCGGCACCGGTGGCAGGCGCGGAGGCGTCCGTGGCGGGCGCGGCAGCGGTCTCCTCGACACGTGCGCCCATCAGATCGGTGGTGTCGCTCACGAAGGGTCCTTCCCTGGAGCGGACGTCGGCCTGTCTGGCTCGGCGACCGGTTGTGCTGTCCGGCTTCGGTCCGTGTGGTGTGAACCGTGCCGGGGCGGTGGTCCGCCTCAGCGGCGGAGGAATCTGGTGATTGGCGCTTCCATATGCCGTGGCACCCAGTGTCAGTGTCACGCGGCGTGGTCGCACCGGTTCCGGAGCGTGCCCTGCGCCCCGCTCAGTGTCCGTGTACGGCGTACGGTCCGACGTACGGAACACAGTGCGGCTTGGGGGGCTCCCGGAAGAATGTCTGTCCCGGACGGGGACACGAGGCACCTCGCCGTGGTGGGGTCGGGTGCAGACTTGAGGTTAACACTACCGGATCCAACAAACATTCCCCCTCTCGAAATCCGGCAACCGTGCGCTTTCAGATGTCACTGGAGGTCGCGAGCGGCAGGACGATCGCGCCCTGCGGATCGAGACTCAGGCGATTGGCGGCCCAGTCGGCACCCGCCAGGGCCTCCACCTTGTCGGCGGTGCCCGCGTCGGCCAGCGCCATGACCGTCGGGCCGGCGCCGGAGATGACCGCGGGGACGCCCTCGGCCCGCAGCCGCTCCACCAGCGCCGCGCTCTCGGGCATGGCCGGGGCGCGGTACTCCTGGTGCAGACGGTCCTCGGTGGCGGGCAGCAGCAGCTCGGGGCGCCGTGTCATGGCCTCGACGAGCAGGGCGGCACGGCCCGCGTTGGTGGCCGCGTCGACGTGCGGCACGGAGCGCGGCAGCAGGCCGCGCGCGGTTTCGGTGAGCACCGGCTTTCCGGGTACGAAAACCACCGGAACGATGGAATCGGCAGGCTCCATCCTGATCGCCCGGGCCGCGCCGCCCTCCATCCAGGAGAGCGTGAAGCCGCCCAGCAGACATGCGGCGACGTTGTCGGGGTGGCCCTCGATCTCGGTGGCGAGTTCCAGCAGCGCGGTGTCGTCGAGCTTGGCCTCGGCGCCTATGGTCACGGCCCGGGCGGCGACGATGCCGGCACAGATGGCGGCCGAGGAGGAGCCCAGGCCCCGGCCGTGCGGAATGCGGTTGGCGCAGACGATCTCCAGGCCGCGCGGCTGCCCGCCCAGCAGATCGAAGGCGGTGCGCAGGGAACGTACGAGAAGGTGCCGCTCGTCGCGCGGGAGTGTCTCGCTGCCCTCACCCGCGATGTCGATGTGCAGCCCGGAGTCGGCCACCCGGACGACCACGTCGTCGTACAACCCCAGCGCGAGGCCGAGGGCGTCGAAGCCCGGGCCGAGGTTGGCGCTGGTGGCGGGGACGCGCACCCGGACGGCGGCGGCGCGGAACGCTGGACCGGCCATCGCTCGATGACTCTCCTTGAGCTGCGTGATTGTCGAATGACGTGGGACGGACATTCGATGGCGTACGAGAACCCTGGGGGCCGCGGAGACGGCGCAGCTCCGCGGCATATGCGGCGGGCGGGTTCAGTACAGCCTATCGAAGGAAGGTTCTGTGGCGACATAGGGCGCACAGGAGGCGCACGATGCGTGTCGTAAGCCCCCTGTGCACCCCCCGTAGGGAACCTCCCCCGGCAAGCGCCGTCTTACGCCGGACCGTGTCGAGCGTTACACCGGCGCTCGAGGCGTCGGCGCACGTCAGACCAGTCCGAGGCGCTCCGCGGCGGCCGCCGAGTCGACGGGCACGGTGACGGGCTGCGGGGCACCGGCGACGGCCCAGTCGGGGTCCTTCAGCCCGTTGCCCGTGACGGTGCACACGATCCGCTGCCCCGGGTCGACCTTGCCCTGCTCGGCGGCCTTCAGCAGACCGGCGACGGACGCGGCGGACGCGGGCTCGACGAAGACACCCTCCTGCGAGGCCAACAGCCGGTAGGCGCGCAGGATCTCACGGTCCGTCACCTCGTCGATGAACCCGCCGGACTCGTCCCGCGCGGCGAGCGCGTACTGCCAGGAGGCCGGGTTGCCGATGCGGATGGCGGTGGCGATGGTCGACGGGTCCTTGACGATCTCGCCGCGCACGATCGGGGCACTGCCGGAGGCCTGGAAGCCCCACATGCGGGGGCTGCGGGTGGCGACGCCGTCGGCGGCGTACTCCTTGTAGCCCTTCCAATAGGCCGTGATGTTGCCCGCGTTGCCCACCGGCAGGACGTGGATGTCGGGCGCGTCGCCCAGCATGTCCACGATCTCGAACGCGGCGGTCTTCTGGCCCTCGATACGTACCGGGTTGACCGAATTGACCAGCGCCACGGGGTAGTTGTCGCTCAGGCCGCGCGCGAGCGTGAGGCAGTCGTCGAAGTTGCCGTCGACCTGGAGGATCTTCGCGCCGTGCACGAGGGCCTGGCCCATCTTGCCGAGCGCGATCTTGCCCTGCGGCACGAGCACGGCACAGACCATCCCGGCCCGCACGGCGTACGCGGCGGCGGAGGCCGACGTGTTGCCGGTGGAGGCGCAGATGACGGCCTTCGCGCCCTCCTCCTTGGCCCTGGTGATGGCCATGGTCATACCGCGGTCCTTGAAGGACCCGGTCGGATTCGCGCCCTCCACCTTGAGGTGGACCTCGCAGCCCGTGCGCTCGGAGAGCACCTGCGCGGGCACGAGCGGCGTACCGCCCTCACGGAGCGTCACGACCGGCGTGCTGTCGGATACCGGAAGGCGGTCCCGGTACTCCTCGATGATTCCGCGCCACTGGTGGGTCATTGCTGGTTACTCTCCTTCAACCCGCATGATGCTGGCGACACCACGCACGGTGTCGAGCTTGCGCAACGCCTCGACGGTCCCCGTGAGGGCCGCGTCGGACGCACGGTGCGTGACGACGACGAGGGACGCCTCGCCGTCCTTCCCCTGCTGGCGAACCGTATCGATCGAGACACCGTGCTCGGCGAAGACGGTCGCCACCTGGGCGAGAACACCCGGTTTGTCGGCCACGTCGAGGCTGATGTGGTAGCGCGTGACCACGTCGCCCATCGGTGACACCGGCAGGGCGGCGTAGGCGGACTCACCCGGTCCGGTCGCGTCGCTGAGACGGTTGCGGCAGACGGCGACGAGGTCGCCGAGCACGGCCGAGGCCGTCGGGGAACCGCCCGCTCCGGGGCCGTAGAACATGAGCTGCCCGGCGGCGTCGGACTCGACGAACACGGCGTTGTAGGCGCCGCGCACGGAGGCCAGCGGGTGGCTCAGCGGGATCATCGCGGGATGCACGCGCGCGGTGACGGACGCCCCGTCCGCGGCCCGCTCGCAGATGGCGAGCAGCTTGATGGTGCAGCCCATCGCGTTGGCGGAGGCGAAATCGGCGGCGGTGACCTCGGTCATGCCCTCGCGGTAGACGTCGTCGAGGCGCACGCGCGTGTGGAACGCGATACCGGCGAGGATGGCGGCCTTGGCGGCGGCGTCGAAGCCCTCGACGTCGGCGGTCGGGTCGGCCTCGGCGTACCCCAGGGCGGTGGCCTCGTCGAGGGCCTCCTGGTAGCCGGCCCCGGTCGAGTCCATCTTGTCGAGGATGAAGTTCGTCGTGCCGTTGACGATGCCCATCACCCGGTTGATCTTGTCGCCGGCGAGGGACTCGCGCAGCGGCCGGATCAGCGGGATGGCACCGGCGACGGCGGCCTCGTAGTAGAGGTCCTTGCCGTGCTCGTCGGCGACGGCGTGCAGGGCCGCCCCGTCCTGGGCGAGCAGCGCCTTGTTGGCGGAGACGACGGAGGCGCCGTGCTCGAAGGCCGTGGTGATGAGGGTCCGCGCCGGCTCGATCCCGCCGATCACCTCCACGACGACGTCGATGTCGCCGCGTTTGACGAGGGCGGTGGCGTCGGTGGTGACGAGGGCCGGGTCGATGCCTTCCCTGACCCTGTCGGGCCGCCGCACGGCCACACCCGCCAGCTCCACCGGGGCCCCGATCCGGGCCGTGAGGTCGTCGGCGTGCGTCGTCATGATGCGCGCCACCTCTGAGCCGACCACTCCACAGCCCAGCAGCGCCACCTTCAGCGGACGCGTACGCATCATCCGACCTCGTTTCCTCATTACCTTCTACGGTGGAACCAGTCTCACTCACCGGACGGGAGTTTCTGCCCCCGGTCCGGATCGTGAGATGTTTATTTCATTTGTA
Organism: Streptomyces afghaniensis; assembly: GCF_044327915.1. Lineage (NCBI taxonomy): Bacteria > Bacillati > Actinomycetota > Actinomycetes > Kitasatosporales > Streptomycetaceae > Streptomyces > Streptomyces afghaniensis. The sequence continues at coordinate 347,693 of NZ_JBIRGJ010000010.1, read as the reverse complement.
CGGGGGCGGAAGACAGGAGATCTTCCGCCCCGAGCCCGTCGGCTTCTCGCTCAGCCGACGTCGAGACGCAGCAGGTCCTCCTCCGTCTCACGGCGGACGATCACCCGGGCCTCGCCGTCCCGCACGCTGACGACGGGCGGCCGCAGCACGTGGTTGTAGTTGCTGGCCATGGACCGGCAGTAGGCGCCCGTGGCCGGTACGGCGATGAGGTCACCCGGTGCCAGGTCGGCGGGCAGGAACGCGTCCTTGACGACGATGTCCCCGCTCTCGCAGTGCTTGCCGACGACCCGGGCGAGCATCGGCTCGGCGTCGGAGGTGCGGGAGACCAGCGCGACGCTGTACTCGGCGTCGTACAGCGCGGTGCGGATGTTGTCCGACATGCCGCCGTCGACCGAGACGTACGTCCGCAGCCCGTCGAGGGGCTTGATGGTGCCGACCTCGTAGAGCGTGAAGGCGGTCGGGCCGACGATGGCGCGGCCCGGCTCGACGGAGATGCGCGGCGTGCGCAGCTTGGCGGCCTCGCACTCACGGCTGACGATCTCTTGAAGCGCCTTGGCGATCTCGTGCGGCTCGCGCGGGTCGTCGTCACTCGTGTACGCGATCCCGAGCCCGCCGCCGAGGTCGATCTCGGGCAGCTCGACGCCGTGCTCGTCGCGGACGTCCTTGAGCAGCGAGACGACCCGGTGGGCGGCGACCTCGAACCCGGACATGTCGAAGATCTGCGAACCGATGTGGCTGTGGAGGCCGACGAGTTCGAGCCCGTCGAGCTGGAGGGCCCGGCGTACCGCCTCGGCGGCCTGCCCGCCGGCCAGGGGGATGCCGAACTTCTGGTCCTCGTGGGCCGTGGCGATGAACTCGTGGGTGTGGGCCTCGACACCGACGGTGATCCGGATCAGGACCTTCTGCCGCTTCCCGAGGCTCTGCGCGATGTGGGCGACGCGGGCGATCTCCTGGAAGGAGTCGAGCACGATGTGCCCCACACCGGCCTCGACGGCCCTGGTGATCTCGTCGACGGACTTGTTGTTGCCGTGGAAGGCGATGCGGTCGGCGGGCATGCCGGCGGAGAGGGCGGTGGCCAGCTCGCCGCCGGAGCAGACGTCGACGTTCAGCCCTTCCTCGTGCAGCCAGCGCACGACGGCACGGGAGAGGAACGCCTTGCCGGCGTAGTAGACGTCGGCGTCGGCGCCGAACGCGGTGCGCCACGCACGCGCGCGGGCCCGGAAGTCGGCCTCGTCGAGGAAGTAGGCCGGGGTGCCGAACTCCTCGGCGAGCTGTGTGACGGAGATCCCCCCGACGGTGGCGACACCGTGCTCGTCACGCGTCACGGTCTGCGCCCAGATCTTGGGGTCCAGGGCGTTCAGGTCCGTGGGCGGGGCCGAGTAGTGGCTCTCGGGGAGGACGTCGGCGTGACGGGGCCCGGCGGGGTGGGCTGAACGGCTCATTCTGCGTGCTCTTTCAGAGGTGGTCGGGTGCGTCGATGCCGAGCAGGGACAGGCCACCGGCCAGCACCGCCCCGGCGGCTTCGGCGAGGGCGAGCCGGGCACGGTGGGCGGCCGAGGGTTTCTCGTCGCCGAGGGGCAGCACGGCGGGGAGCAGGGGCAGCGTGGCGTCGGCGACGGTGACGAGGTGCCGGGCCAGGCGGTCGGGGCCGCGGTGGGTGGCCGTCGTGGTGAGGATGCGGGGGTGGTCGCCGAGTGCGGCGAGCAGTGCCTCCGCGTCGCTCACGGGGCCGGGCTCGGGGTGGAAGCCCAGGTCGGCGGCGTTGCGCAGGAGTGCCCGGGTGCGGGCGTGGGCGTACCGGACGCGGAAGAGAGGGTTGGCCTCGCGGTGGACCAGGTGATCACCGGGGATCCGGGGCCGGTGGTGGCCGGCCGGGTACAGCAGTGCCCAGCGGCCGGCGTCGCGGCCGAGGGGCAGGGGGTTGGCTGGGGCGGGGGCGGGGTGGATGGTGAGGTCGAGGTCGGGGAGGGAGCGGGGGCTTGGACCTGGTCCTGGTCCTGGTCCTGGTCCTGGTCCTGGTCCTGGTCCTGCGGAGAGGCTCGTGGAGAGGCTTGTGGGATGGCCACCCGGACGCGGACGACTGCCTGAATGGCTGCCGTCGACTCCGAGGACGGCCTCCCACTCCGGCGCGGGCCGACCGTCGCACACGACGCGGACGAAGTGACCTTGGCTGCGCAGCACGCGGGCCAGGGCGTCAGTGACGACGACGGCACGGACCTCTGCCGGGCACCGGAGCCGGACGATGGTCCCGCTGAACCCCTCGGCATGGCCGTACCGCCGCCCACGCCGGAGGATCTCGTCGACGAGGAGTGCGGAGGCGTCGCGTTCCAGCCTGAAGTTGAGAAAACCGGGCCCCGTGACGACGACATCGCCGATGAAGGCCTCACCCGCGAGCCGTGCCCTGAGGATCTCGGCCACGCGCCGCGGCGGCTGCCCTGCCGCGCCGGCCAGCTGGAGGGCGATGCTGGTGGCGTAGTCGCCACAGCCCCCCGGCCCCGGCGGAGTGACCACGGCCCGCTCCGGCACGGTCACGCTGAGCTCACCCTCGTCGACAGCGCGACGCACGGCGTGCAGCACGGTGCGGGAGAGCTCGACGGGGGTCACGGGGACAAGCGTATGGGAGGAGGGGGGTGGGGAGGCGAGCCGGTTTCGAGGAGGGTCCGGGATGTGGACGCGGGGCGTGAGGACCGTGGCAGCTGCAGTGCACGGCCGTCGTGCACAGCCATGGGCCGGCGATCCATACGCGGCCTGTGGATCACCCGCCGGCGCTCCCGGCCCGCTCGGCCTCCCCGGCACCGAGGACGGACCCGTAAGCGGGCGCACCGCCGCCTCCGGCAGCACCGGACCCAGGCCTGCCCTCACTCCGCTCCCGCTCGATCAACTGCCGCACCATCCCGACGAGTTCAGCGGGCTCGAAGGGCTTGGCGAGGAAGGCGTCGACGCCCACTTCGAGCCCGGCCTCGACCTCGTACTGGGTACAGGCACTGATGATCGCGAGGGGCACGTCACGGGTACGCGGATCGGCTCGCAGGCGAGCGGCGGTCCGGATCCCGTCCAGCCGGGGCATGGCGACGTCGAGGGTCACTGCATCGGGCCGCACCTGATGAACGACATCAAGACACTCGGCACCATCGGCCGCGGTCACGACCTCAAGCCCCTCCAGCTCAAGGTTGACCCTGATCAACTGCCGGATGACCTTGTTGTCGTCCACAACAAGCACCCGGCCCGACGCGCCTGGCACAACTCGAGAGTAGGTCGGCCCCGGCCACCGCGTCCGGGTTTTCCCCACTTCCACCCCGACCGGGCGACCCACAACCCCGCCCCCGACAGCGGAAACCCGTTCATGACCACGCCGAGGGAGCTGGTAGTGTTCTACCCGTCGCCGCGAGCAACGCGACCGACACGCCCCCGTAGCTCAGGGGATAGAGCAACGGCCTCCGGAGCCGTGTGCGCAGGTTCGAATCCTGCCGGGGGCACCTCGAAGAAGGTGCCTAAAGACCCCGCCACCAGCGCAAACGCTGAGGACGGGGTCTTCGCGTATGTGCAGGCGTGTGCCGCCCGGAGCGGGCGTGTGTCGGGGTCCGTGGACGAGGCGTGGACGGGATCTTGGAGCATCGCCGCAGGTCCCTGACCTCTTCCGTCGCTGGGCCTGGCTTGCCTTCAAGGCAGGCAGCTGGCACGGCCCCAACCGTGAACTCCGCGCTACCCGAGTGCTTAGATCGCTGGCATGACGGACTGGCCCCAGCTCCACCACGCCTACGCCGCAGAAGCCCGGTGAGAACGGCAAGGCGAGGTGCTCGGCCGCCGTCCGCGAGAGCACCTCCAGCTCCTCTTCGAGCATGTCAGCGATCACGCCAGGCACGCGCAGGCGTGCAGGAGCGATTCACGCCCAATCGGTGGACCTATGCGGTCACGACGCTGGAAAGGCTCCATGTGAATGAGTGAAGCTATCCGGCTGAGCGGGGCAGAGCTACAGCGGCTCCCCGCAGCTGCGACAGGTGGACTCGCCATCCTCATAGATCATGCCGCAGCAGTACTTGGCGTCGCCATCGGTCCCGTCGTCGCCCCACTCGCAGCCAAGCTCCTGATGGATGGCCAGGCCCTGCGGGTAGCCAAAGTCAACGTCACAACTGGGGCAGACATACGAGGTCACGAATAATCCTTACAGAGGCGATCGACCTGTAACAGCGCGGCTGCTCGGAATTGCGAGGCCCGATAGTTACTCGGGGACGCCTTCATCGAAGTAGCCGCACTGGTCGTACTCGCATGTGGCCACATCGCAGTGGCCGTCCTTGTCCTCAAGACGGAGGGTCAAGTGCCCACACTCTGGGCAGCCCCAGTAGTCGCTCACGTAGCCCACCATATCTCGGCGTGGGCTCGGTGTTTGGGGAAGCGGTCAAGGCGGAAGCCCCAGGCGGCATGCCTGGGGCCTCAGTATGGGTACGGGTTATCTCACTCGTACTCGCGGAGCAGGTCCTCGATGCGGCGGTTGGCGACGTCCTGCCGTCCGTCGAGGCACTTCGCGTAGCGAGTCAGCAGGACCTCGACACTGTTGCCGGCGCGCCCGGCCACCTCTGTCGGGTCGACCCCGGCGTTGAGCCACGTCGACAGCGCCGAGTGCCGGAGGTCGTACGGCCGACTCGCGAGCGGCGAGGCCGCGACGGCCGGCGGAAGCGCGAGGAGCCGAGCTTCCTGCCACACGCGGTAGTAGGTCGAGGACGGGACGACCGAGCCCTTCTCACTGAAGAACAGCCGCCCGTCGTCCGCCGTGCCGAAGGTGGCCAGGTGCTCGCGGAGCACGGCCACGAGGTGAGGCGGGATCGGCACCCGCCTCACGTCCTCGGTCGGCCGGTTCTTCAGCCCGCGGTCGTCATGGGTCTCCCCCGAGTCAGTCCACTGCTTGCCGACGGACGGGCGGGTCCGGTGGAGCAGCGCCGAGCCCCAGCCCTGCTCGGGAAGCTTCAGGTCCGTCTCGACGAGGCCGACCGCTTCCGCCGGCCGCAGGCCACCGAAGTACATGGCAGCGACAGACCCACGAGGCGACGACCACGAGCACGCCGATACCCGCCCACGTAGGAAACCGCCGCCAGGAGGTTCCGTGCCTGCTCCGGATTGGCGACAACCCGCGGGTCGACCTGGTTGGACACCTTCGGCTTCTGCCAGCGGACAGCCGTGATGGGGTTCTCGCGCAGCTCCCCCAGGTCGACGGCGTAATTCGCGGCGTTGACGAGCGTCCGACGCTTGCGCCGCACGGTCTCCGCCGCTGCCGCCGTGCCGTCGAGCTTGAGCTTCAGCGAGTCGAGGACCGTGCGAGCCGTGGCCGCTTCAGCGAGATCGGCGAGCGGCCGGGATGCCTTGGACACCCAGTGGAGAACGTTCCGCACGTCGTCCGGGACTTCCCGGTCATCGGGCCCCGGCAGCACAAAGGCCCAGTTGCGTAATGCTCTGCGGATCTCCTCGTCGGATGGTCGTCCGGCGCGCTCGTCAAGGAGTTCCAGCGTCACGCTCGTGAGGGCTTCATTGATGCCGTCCCGTGTGTTGGGGGCGGCATGAGGCCATTTCATGGCGAGGTACCTGAGAGCGAAGGCGTACCACGACACGGCCGACTTCTTCTCTTCCATCGAGGCCGGGAGCCCCGACTCCGTGTCGAACTCCTCGCCGTCGCGCATGGCACGCATGAGCTTCGTGCGGTAGTGGTCGGCGAGCGCCTTGGTGCGGAAGGACTCCGAGAAAACGCCGCCCGCGACGGACCAGCGGACGCCGTAAGAGGGCGTTCTGGTGTCCCTCTTGCGTACGCCCCAGACCTTCACATCGAGAGACTTCACGCCGCCTCCTCCAGCTGCCGCAGCCATGTGTTGAAGTGACTCCGCCAAACCCGCAGCTCTCCGTTGGGCAGCTTGAATGCGGCCGGCCCGTACCCCAGTTCTCGCCAGCGGTAGAACGTCTGACGGGAGACACCGCCGAGCTCGTCCAGGACTTGGCGAAGAGTCATCAGCTCGTCGTGACGGGCGTCCATGTCGGTTCTCCTTCCGTTCCAGGGGCGGGTTCGAGGGAGGAGGCCAGCCAGGCTTCACCGGTGCTGAGGCCGGTTCCGGCGAAGACCCAGTGGGCGAGGACGAGCGTGGTTTCGCCGTCATGGGGAGCGGACCTGGCGGCTTGTGCGCGACGCCATTCGGCGCGGGCGTCGCGGAGGGCGCCGAGGGTGGTGGAGTAGCGGCGGGACTTGGCGGAGAAGTGGCCGCGGAAGCCGAGCATGTGGGCCCAGGCGCGCAGGCGGAGGTGTTCGAGGTCCTTGCGTGCGCCGAGGGTCCAGGCCGTCCGGATCATGCGCCGGGCGTGGTCGGTGATCCGGGCCTGTGCCAGCTCAGCGAGGAAGCGGATCGGCCGGTCCAGGGTGCCGGTCGCTGTCTCGGCTCCTTTGGTGGCGTACTTGGCGATGTACGCGGCGACGGCCCGGTCGGTCAGTTCCTGGCCGACGTCGAAGTCGGCGGAGCGGATAGTGCGTACGTCGAGTTGGCGGCCGAAGGTGAAGGTGTGGGCGCGGCCGTCGATGTTCGGTCCGTTGACGCGTGTGGCGGTGACTGCGGCATGGATGGCGTCGGTCAGCAGCTCGGCGGACGCCCAGGCCGGAGGGGCCGTGTCGCCGCCCTCCGGGCCGTCGAGGCGGATGACCGCGTGGAAGTGGACGGCGCCCCGCTTCTGGTACTCGGCGACCTTGGCGAAGGAGACCCGTGCGTGATGCCGAAACGCGCGCTGGGTGAGTCCGGCGCGCTTGGCGATCTCACGGCGCAGGTAGATCGAAAAGCGCCGCCAGAGGGCTCCGGCGTGGGCGTTCCAGAGCACGGCCGCTTCGTAGTCGTACGTGTCCGGGTCGAGGGGCGTACCGAGGGCCGGGTCTGTGTCGTTGTGCCGGGCACCGCAGCGGCAGGGCTGCCCGCTGGAGGGGCGGTTGTGGACTGGGCCGAAGCTCGGTGCAGTGAGGGTGGCGAAGACGCGTGGGTGTGTGCCGACCTGTTCGGCGGTGCCCTTGCCGCCGCGGAGTCCGGCGGTGATCAGGTGGAAGGTGTCTCGGCGGTAGACCTCCGCACAGGCCGCGCAGCGGGTGGCGCGACGGTTGTTGCAGCGGACGAGGAGACTTCCGGCGGGCAGGGAGGCCGAGTCGAGGTGGTGGAGGACGCGCCCGATCTCTCCGGTTGTCCGGTCGACCGCGTACTCGGTGCGGTGGCCGTCGAGGCGCACGGGGTTCGTGCACCCACCCAGGCCGGAGAGTTGGCGGGCCAGCTCGGGCATGGTGCCGAGGGAGGCCAGCATGGAGAGTTCCGCCAGCAGGGGCGGAGTCTGCCGGGTGATGATGGGTCTTCCTTTCGGCGGTTGGGAGGGACGGCCCCGGGGCGGCGGGATGCTTGGCGGCGTTTGCCGCCCCGGCGGCCAGTCAGCGCCTGTTGGCGCCGGTGACGAGGGAGCGCAGGACCACGGCGGCGATGGCCACGGACACGACCGAGACGGCGACCGCTGCCAGGAGCGCGGTGAGGACGACGCCGACGACGACCACGGCGGCGACCGCACCGGCGCCCACCCCGACGAACGGGGCGACCGAGCGGCCGGCGGAGGGAGCCGGGGCGTAATCCTGCGGGATGTGGGTGGTGATGCTCGGGACGTGCGGGGTGTCGGGCAGCTTGGGGCGGAACATCGCGGGACTCCTTGTCAGTCGGGGTGTCATTCGTGGGTGCCGTTGACGACGTCGACCCCGGAGCGGGTGCCGGACTCGATGGCCGGGGCGAGGATGGTGTGCGAGAGCCAGAAGCCGAACAGCGCGATCACGACGGCGACCCAGAGGCGGATGCCGAGGAACTTGATCGCGGCCCAGACGATGACCCCCAAGACGAAGACGAGCGGCAGCGAGACGGTCACGGGAACTCCTCAGCGGACGCGGCAGCGGTGGGTGCGCGCGGCCAGCTCGGCGGCGGCGCGGCTGTCGTAGTCGGTGGCGAAGCCGTAGCGCGGAGCCGTGCAGGCGGCGGTGTGCTTCTCGCGGCCCCGGCCGTCGTAGTACGTGGCGACCTGGACGGGGCCGATGCGGACGACGCGGCGGAAACGGCGGTTGGCGGACATCAGGGCATCTCCTTGTCGGTCTCGCCGGTGAAGTCGGTGACGTGGTCGGCCAGCCAGCGCAAGATCTCGTCGCCCTCGTAGCTGTCGGCGGCGAGGATCACCGGCTCGGCGATCAGCACGGCTTCGGTCAGGCGGTTCTGTCGGGTCAGCTCGGCGGCGCGCTTCAGCGCGCGGAGCGTGGACGGGCGCAAGGGGGAGATTCCTCCGGGTCAGGTGAGTTGGGTGGTGATGGCTTCGGCGAGCGGCATCGGGACACCGAGCCGGGCGCGAAGGGTCGAGGTGTCGATGTCGGTTCCGGTCCGGGCGCGGTGTTCGTTGGCGACCTTCCGGGCGAGAGTGACGAGCGCGGGCGGTACCGAGGAAGGAGGAAATGAAGCTGACTCCGGCGCGGCGGCAGGCAGTTCGGGCGCTGCCGTGAGCGGCTCGACATCTGCGGCGGTCGGTTCCGGCGCCTGTGCTGTCGAAGGCGGTTCCGGTGCCGTCGCCCGATCCGCGCTGGGATTCACTGCTCCGTGAGCGAGCAGCGTGCCGCCGAGGAAGGCGACCGCGGGCCAGCCAGCGACGAGGATGCGGAGCCAGGCCGGTACGTTCTCCAGGTCGAGCAGACCGGCGGTGGCGACGTTGGCGCCCAGGGACGCCATCAGTGCGACGAGGAACCAGCACCACCCGGACGTTTTCGACTCACCGGAGCGCAGGCGTCGCCAGGCAGCGACCAACAGCAGGTCGACGGAGATCGGATAGGCCCACGCCTTCCAGCCGTCCTGTCCGGCAGCGAGCGCCAGGTCATGCAGGTGAGCGAAGGACAGCGCGGCGGCGATCACGGCTTGCACGAGCACGGCGTCCACGCGGACGGGCAGGGCGCGCATGGCCACTCCTTCCAGTTCCGGGCATGGGGGGGGTAGGGACTTGGCGCAGGACGGCCGCGCCGACCGTGGAAGCAGGTTGGCTACTCGGTGATCGGCTGAGGAGTGGCCAGAGGGCCGGACTCCTTCACCGGCACGGGAGGCGCGTAGGGCCGGAAGGGCGCGAGCGCCGGAACGTCCGGGGCGAGGTGCGCCGTCTCGCGGCAGGTGGCCGCAGCGTCGGCGAGGGACAGGTGAGGGGTGCGGATGCGGGACCAGCCGCCGGAGGTGTCGCCGACGACGGCGAGGCCGGGCAACTCTGCGGCGATGGCGCAGGAGGCCGAGACAGCCTCAGGGGCGATGTCACCGAGCGCCATCTTCGCGGACGCTTCGTCGTTCACCCGATGGCAGATCCGGCCCGTGAGCTGAGCCCGGAGCATGGTCGCTCCCTTGCCCAGCTCGGCCCCGAAGCGCTACCCGCATACCTCCAGATAGATGCCGGCCGCCCGGCCAAGCTGGGCGAGCCGGATGAGCTGGGTGACCATCTCGTCCCGCCGCTCTTCCTCCTTCCTGGTCGCGACGAGGAAGAGTTCTGCCACTTCGTCTACGAACAGCACGATGGGAGCCGGACGTTCGTCCTCCGGCAGGCCCCAGACGTCCGAGGTGATCAGCTCATCCGGGGTGCCAGGCGCGATGCCCTGCCGCGCTTTGATCAGGTCGTATCGGTCCTCCATTTCCTTGACGAGCACGGGCAGCAGCTCGGACGCCTGCTGCGGGTCGGTCGCCAGCGCAGAGAGCCGGGGAGCGAACGGCGCCAGCTCCACCCCGCGCTTGCAGTCGATCCCGACCAGGACCACCGGCTGAGCGGCCAGCCCGGCGAGCAGGTTCCGCAGGAACATGGATTTGCCGGACAGCGTGGCGCCGAGCACGAGTTCGTGAGGTACGGCCCGGTAGTCCCGCACGAAGGCGGTTGCGTCCTCCCGCAGAGCCACCGGCACGCGGAGCGGACCGGCATCGGTCCGGCGAGGCATCCGCACCTTGCGTAAGACGTCGAAGCCGACGAGCCGCAGTTCCACGACACCGGGCTTGACGTCCCGCACGTACACGGCGTGAACGCCCCAGGCGTGCCGGAGCCGTTCTGCCGAGGCCGCCACGTCCGCCGGTTCCTGGCCCGGAGCCAGCCGCAGCCGGAGCCGCAGGCCGGTCGAGGTGGGCCGGATCATGCCCCGGCGGGGAGGCACAGGTCGGACCTCACGGCGAGTCGTGGCCTTGACGGCCAGGGCCCGCCACCGGGGCGGCTCGATCGTCAGGCCGCACGCGTCCATGGTGGAGGTGTACGAGGCCAGCAGCCGGGCCACCGAGACGGGCAGCCCGACCGTGGACCAGTACGCCGCCGGATGGGCATGCCGGGCGTAGACCGCGCCGCCTATCGCAGCAAGCGACCCGCCCAGCTCGGCCCACGTCACCAGGTCGGTCACGACGATCAGCCCGCCTGCTCCATCGGGAAGGCGCCAGGAGCAATGGCGGTCGCCCGGTAGGCGATACCGTGCCGCTGCTGCCCGTTGAACACGCTTTCCCACGGCCGGGCGATGAGCCCCGGCAGCGAAACCGGGGCCCCGACGGTCAGTCCGTCCGTCACACCGCTCTCGGGGACGGTGACCTGGAGCAGCGACGACTCACCCTCGTCGATGTAGACGACGCCGACGGTCATCAGCGCCTCACCACTCACGGCGTCCTTGGCAATCTCACCGGTCTGCCGGTCGCGCACCTTCGGCGCCGGCGCTTCGGTGAGCAGGATGGTGGCGGTCGAAGCGTCAATACGGATCACACGCACAGATTTCTCCTCCTGAGTCGATCAACCTGCCACCTGACAAGTTGATTTAGCAAGTTCGAAGCTAGAGATGCCAAGTTGACTTGTCAAGCGTGAATCAAAGTAGTCGACGGTGAACTTGCCGCGATGCGGGCTCAGTTGAGACGGTAGGTGTCTTCCAGTTCCTGCCGGTCGGCAGGAAGCAGCACATCGGAGACCTGCAGCGCCTGCCCGGAAGCATCACACGCGACGACCAGGACACTGAGGACCGGAACGCCCTCAGGGAGATCCAGAAGCTCCGCTTCGGCGCGCTCGGGCAGACGGGCCGAAACCCGTTCCGTCACATGGTCGAAGCGGACCTTCTTACGCGTCTCCAGGTATGCGCGGATGCCACCCGACAGCGCATCGGCGCTCTCCAGCTCAGTGCCCTCGACCAGGCCGGCGGGGAAGTAGGACGACACCAGCTCCACCGGTTCGCCGCCCTCCTCCAAAAGGAAGCGGCGCATGAGAATCTCGGCCCGCTTGGGCAACCCGAGGGCAGAGGCGACCCGCACCGGAACGGGGACGTAGCCGACTTCGACCAACCGCCCTGCCGTTTGCGACTCGTCGCGCGCGAGCGTCTCACTCCCCCGGCGGTCCTTCTGCTCGACGACAGCCGGGCGACCGCGCACGATCGTGCCGAACCCCTGCCGGGACTCCACCCAGCCGTCACGCTTCAGCAGCTCCAGCGCCCGGACAACGGTCGGCCGGGACATCCCGAAGGCCTGCACCAGTTGGTTCTCACTGGGCACCCGCGTGCCGGGCGGGTACGTGCCATCCTCGATACGGCGCTGGATCGTCTGCGCGAGGCGCACGTACTTCGGTGGCTCCACTTCATACGCCATGAACGCCGCCCGTCGGGATTGGCCAAGTCGACTGGTCAACCAGACTAGCGAATCTCCGATTGTCGAAGTAGAAGCGGAGCGAACTCTTACCTTCCGGGCCAGGCATCGGCCACCACGAAGGAGACGACGGTTCCGCCGAAGCGGCTCGGTGCGGCGTGCCACGACTCGGCCAGCGAATCGACCAGGAGCAGTCCACGCCCGTGGGAGTCGTTGGCGTCGGGATGCCTCAGCCGCACGTTCGCCGGAAAGCCGGGGTTGTGCACGTCGACCCGGAGCGAGGTCCCCTCACGGAACCACTCGACCCGTACGAGCCAGGGTTCGTCCGACCGGCCGTAAGCGATCGCGTTGGTCACCAGCTCCGAGATCATCAGCGCACAATCGTCGACGGAGCAGGCCGGGTTGTACGGGGCGATGAACTTGCGGAACCAGCGCCGAGCCCGCGGCACAGACTCAGCGACAGGGTGCAAGGTCATCGCACCGAGACGCGGTGATTCCTCAGACGGGTAGCGGTCGATCATGTAAGCCATCCGGTGCTCACTTCCTGCCGCTACCGTCGCAGTCGAGGCAGCGCCGCTTTGATGTGACGCGGGTACGGTCGGCGGCGGTGGCAAGCGCCAGGGTCGTTCGCGAGCCGACGCGCTTCCAACCGCGCCCCCGGCAACCCCGGCAAGGTAAGTGCGTGCCCTGATCCGGCCGCTGACTCGTCGCACCGCGCCTCCTCCCAATGAAGTGGCCTTAGCCACTTTCTGGATGGTGGCATTAGCCACTTGGCGGCGCAAGCGATTCGCTGCAACTGGCCCCCTCAGGTGAGGGGGTAACCCTGCTCGAACGCCCAGCGATGCGGCGAGTAGGTGGCCTCAGCGAACTCCAACGGCCGGTCCTGGAGGTCGAAGACCACATGGTGCACGATCAGCACGGCGGAGCCGGCCGGAAGTTGAAGGTTCTCGGCCTCTTCCTCCGTGGCCGCCCGCGCACACATGCGATCTTCCGCGTAACTCCCCTGCCGTCCGGTCATGTTCTCGACGTACAGCAGCGTCCCCTCTTGAATCCGCCCCGGCTCCAGAAGCTTCGGCGCACGCTGACCGACATCCGGAGCGAACCAGGACGTGGACAGTGTGATCGGCCCGTCCTGGTTGTTGGTCACCCGCCGCCGGTGCACCGCCCGACGGTCCTTGACCAAGCCCAGGGCCTCAGCCACGTGGTCTGGCGCCTCCAGCCAACCGGCAGAGGTGATCACGGCGTACTCGCCCGGTGTGTAGATCTTCCCGGTCTGCCGAGCGCGCCCGTACAACTCACGGGCCCGCCGGTTGACTTCGAGGCTGCGCACGTATGTGCCCGACCCCTGGCGCTTCTCGACGAGCCCTTGATGGCTCAGCGCCTCCAACGACCGTGCGGCCGTGGGCCGGGAGACCTTCCAGTCCGCTGCCAACTGCCGTTCGGACGGCACCTCGTCTCCCGGTCGCAGGTCCCCCCGAAGAATCTGATCACGGATGTAGTGCGCGATCTGGAGATACTTCGGCTGAGCCTCCTCGATCTGCGGCATCAGTCCTCCTCACCCAAGGCGAGCCCCAGGCGAGTAGTCGGGCACCCCGCTACCGAGCTGAGGCCTGCTTCTCGATATAAGTGGCTATGGCCTTTAGCCACTATAGGGTGAGTGGTCAACCCCCCACCCCGTAGGCTGAGACGCATGACGCGGTTGATCGTCGCAGCAGGAGGAGGGGGCGACGCAGTCGCCGCCGCAATGATTCACGCCGCCCTCTACGGCGACGAGGACCAGGTGGTGATCCTCACGTACGCGTGGGACCGCCTCCTTGTCGACCCGGTTCCGGGTCCCCGAGGACCGCACAACTTCACCGGCCTCCAGCCCTTCACTCCAGCAGTCTGGGCAGTGCCGGCCGAAGCTCGCCCGATCGCTCCGGCAGGCTCGACTCTCCCCCGACTTGCAGCAGAGCTCCGGCACACGTTCGCGCTGATCGATCCGCGCCATGGGGGCGAGGGCGTCACGCGCCAACTCCAAGAGTTGGTGGACCACTTGTCACCGGCCTCAATCGATCTCCTGGACGTGGGCGGAGACATCCTCGCCCGCGGCGATGAGCCGACACTGAAGAGCCCCCTCGCCGACGCCGTCACACTCGCCGCGTGCTGCCAGGTGAACGCGCCCGTCCGCCTGTTGGTGGCGGGCCCCGGCCTCGATGGCGAACTTCCTCTCGACGAACTGCGCGGCATACTGGGCCCACTCGTCCACACGCTCACCGCGAAGGATGTCGAGCCGATCAGCTCGACCCTGGAGTGGCACCCCTCCGAGGCGACCGGGATGCTCGCTGCGACTGCCCGAGGCGTACGCGGCACCTGCGAGATGCGAGACGCCGGCCTCCCGGTCCCCCTCACCGGCGAAGGACCGACGGTCCATGAGGTCAACCTGGACGAGGCGCTGACCCGCAACCAGTTGGCCCGCGCCATCCTGACGACCGCCACCCTGGACGAGGTCGAGGCACATAGCCGCGAAATCTGCGGCTACTCGGAAATCGACTACGAGCGCAACAAGGCCGCGTGGCTCAAGGACCAGCCACCGGTACAGCTCAACCCAGAGGCCGTGCTGTCCCAGCTCGACCAGTTCGAAGCCGAGGCCCGGGGCCGCGGAGTCACCCACACGACCTTCCGCCGCATCACTGAGGCCCTGAACCTCAACGGCTCCTTGCGCGAGGACCTGCGCCAACTGCTCATTCACAGCCGTCCGGAGCAGTACGACGCTCCCTTGTGGCGCATCACAGCCACTACTGAGTAACAACCTTCTTCACGGGTTCAAGTGCGGCTCGCTCCGCTCACCGCGCGGGGCCCGACCCCCGGCCGGGCCTGCGCTCCTGTCTCCGCCCCGCTCCAGCCCGGCCGGCGCCCGTGCCCCGCGCACAGCAATCAGCCGCCTGTGTACATCCTGCCTGGGGCGGTCGGCTCCGCGATTTTAGCCAGCCACTTTGGCGCGAGCCTCGAAGATCATGGCCCCAGCGTCGTGCTTTACCCGGGCAGGTTCACAGACTGCCCGACGCGCCGAAAGCTTACGGGGCCATGGCCACTCGCGCCAAAGCAGCTACCGGCCAAAATCGCTACACCGCCGTGATACTGCCCCTACAGGCAAGTCCGGACGGGGGAATCAAATCTTCAAATAAGCATTCGCCGAAGCTGCATTTTTCAGCTGGTCTGCATAAGTGTCTATCAGAAGTCGAACGCCATCAATGCGATCCCTGACGTCTTCCGCATCGAAGCTGACCAGTTCTCCATGAGCAACCTGATTCCGCGCCAAGACAATTCTTTGGTCAATGAATACGCTACGGGTTTCATAGAGCGGGAGAATATCCAACCCGATACCCTGAACGATCTCTTTAAAGACACTGGAGGAGAGATTACTCTCAGTGTCTATGCATTTATCTGGGGATACCGCGAAAACTTCTGCACGCCGAGCGTCAATTTCTTGCAAAAGCTCACCCAGGTACCTCGTCTTAACACTGTTTGAGGCTCTCTTGAAAGTCGAGAGTACATATGCAGCTTGAAACGGGAATTTGAGGTCAGCAACTTTGACACTTGCGCTGCTGATAAATTTAACGTAGTCGCCACTTCCTCGCTTAACGAAACCTTCCCAGTGGGCGTATGCGAGGACTACAGCAGACCTCGCAATACAGCTTAGTCGGTGAGGATCGGGGTTCTGTTCCGAGACCATAATGCTCAGGTTGGAGAGCTCGACCTTTCTTCGCGCTAGCTGACGGTCGATGCCCTCGATGAATCGCGTCGGATCCACGAATCCCCCAGTCAGGCAGAAAAGAGTCGACGCCCGTAAGGAATGGTTCTCTTCATCCGCTGATCGGCTCGTTGCCCAGTCGCGTGTCCGGGCGCGAATCCTGGGTCATTCCATAGCGTCTCGCGGGCCCGCTGCACGTCTTCCGATGTAAATGTAAGGTCAGGGGCGTAGTGCCCCAAACCAAGAGCAAGCGCCTCAAATGCAGTAGAGGAAAAGGCACCCTCCGTACGCCCCGTGTCGGGGTTCAACTTGCGCATCGCGTCACTCCCGAGAGCATCGTTCAGCGTTCTGAAGCAAATATCGAACGCTTCCTTCTCTGCCCGGAGCTCAGCGTAGCTCTTCTCAACGATGGAAAGAATCTCCGCGGAAAGGAAATCCCCGATATTTCCGATACTGGAGATTTGCTCTTCAGGCAGTGAGCGCAATGTAATAAATCGCAGAGCGAGCTCCAGGTGATACTGCTCTTTGATGAGCCTTTCCGGTAGGGTCAGCACGTCCTTGAAATCCTTCGATGACGCTAGATCCTGGAGCCAATCGAAGTGGGTCCTGCTGAGGCTTACAAGGAGGCAGTTTCGAAGTTCCTGGGGGGTCGCGATGCTGCCGTAAGAATTCAGGCGTTGAAAGAGGTCATACTTCGCTCGATTATCACTCTCGCGCTTAATGATCTTTACGTCGACGCGGGACCTTTTAAAGTCGAGCTGCTGAGCGCGCGTTAGCGCCTTCTCCGCCCCTTCAAAGGATTCGTAAGCGACCCCTTCGAGGCTGGTCAAGAATGGTGCCGCCTCGCAAACAAAAGGCTCGACGAGCTCACCTTCATCATCTCGGAGAATTCCCATGAACTGAAAAATCGTGGACAGCCTCTGCACTCCGTCCACTACATCCCAAACGCCCTCCTCGTTCTGAGCAACAAATAGGCTCGGCAGAGGGATGCCCAGCAGAACACTCTCAATCAGTTTGGTCCTCTGGGTGCCAGACCACCGGAAGATGCGCTGAAATTCCGGATGGATATCCATCTCCCCATCGCGGTAAAGATTCGCGATCTCGCTAATTGACATTGGGTACGAGTCGGTAGTGATTCGCTGTCGATAAATTTCAAGTTCGGATTCCAGCGTCATTCTGCGATGCTAGCATTCACAGGTTCCAGAAGTCTCTAGTTCCTCTGGAACATCACCCCACGAGGCCAGCCCAGTTTGAGGACAGCGTCTGTCGGTTCCTCAAGGCGCTGTCGGCGTCCGTCGGGACGCACCTCTGGGCCTCGGCCACGCTGAGGGCTCAGGCAACGTTGCTACGGGACGGCCGTCGCGACTTGCTCTGGTCGACGGGAGCGGCAGCGTGGCGAAGCCGGTGGGGGTGCAGCGAGGCATACGCGTGCCTAGTCGGCCGGCGCACCCACCGTCGTGGTTGGCTGTCGACGGCTGAGGTCCGTGTCACTGCCATGCCAGATGCAGCGGTCAGCCGCGGTCAACGAAGGTGCCTGTGCCGAGTTACTGGGCACCTCACTAGGCATCGAAGCTCCAGGTCACCGGCCGAACGCTCCCACTTCTCAGTTCTCGGTTGGGGGTGCTGTACCTGCTGTGGACGGTTTGCGCGTTTTGGTCTTACGGGTGCCAGCTGTTTTCTACGCTGGTTCCTTTCAGAACCCTATGTCTGGGGGATCAGGTGAATGCGGACATAGTGCAGTTGGTAGAGCAGGCGGGGCCGTATCTGACCACCGCTGTCGGCGCGTACGGCGTGGCTGTGTTCACCCGGATGGAAAGTGCGGCTGCGGACGCCACAGCAAACCTGGGTCGGCGGATTTTGCAGGCAGTATGGCGCCGGCGTGACGACCAGGGGCGGGTGCAACTGGAGGTCGCCGTCCAAGACGCGGCCGAAGCACCGGACGATGAGGACGCCGCGGCGGCTCTGCGTCAGCACATCAAGCGTGCTCTGCGTGACGATGCCGAGCTGCTGGCGGAGCTGGCCCGCATGTTGCCTGCGGCCAGTGAGACGGTACATGTGACGGCGTCGGGTGAGCGGTCCATCGCCGCCAAGACGATCGGGACGGCCGTCACCGGGGACAACACAAGGGTCAACCTATGACGGACAGCGCGATGCCCCAGGGAGGCGGTCCGCAGGCACTCGGGCTGCGGTCCATGGCGGTGGGTGGCGATGTAGGTGTGGCAATTACCGGCGACGGTACCCAGGTGGTGATGCTGCCAGCCGAGGCCGTGGGCTGGGCTAAGGAGACGGAAGCGCCACCGGGGTCCGGAAACCTCCCCAATTCGGCATCCGGCGTGTTCGTCGGACGAGAGAGCGAACTCACCGAGCTGCGCCGCCTCCTGGCAGCCGAGGGTGAAGCTGCCGTCATCCAGGTGTCCGGTACGCGGGCCATCCACGGGCTGGGCGGTATTGGCAAGAGCACCCTCGCCCTGCACTACGCCCACGCTCACCGGCACACGTACAGGCTGGTGTGGTGGATCAACGCCGCGAGCACCGAGCAGATCATCGCCAGCCTCGCCAGCCTCACCACCCGACTGTGCCCGCAGTGGGCCGCCACCACAGGCGTACATGAGCGTGCAGCGTGGGCGATCCTTTGGCTGCAATGGCATCCTGGCTGGCTGCTCGTCTTCGATAATGTCGATCGCCCAGACGATCTGCGCCACTACCTCGGAGCCCTTCCGGACGGGCATCACCTGGCCACCAGCCGCACCGCGACCGGATGGCACGCCATCGCTCCCACCATGTCCCTGGGCCTGCTCGCCCCCGAGGCAGCCATCGCACTGCTGTGCACCCTCGCTTTGGGAGAAAGTCACAGCCCCACGCCTACACAGCGCCAGGACGCTGCAGCCCTTGCAGCTGACCTCGGCCACCTTCCCCTGGCACTCGAACAAGCTGGCGCCTACCTCTTCGAGACCGGCACCTCGCTGGCCGACTACCGGGAGATGCTGAGCGACGTAATGGACACAGCTGTGGGAGGGATCGATCCCGAACGCACCATCGCCCGCGTCTGGCACCACACTCTGGCCGCCATCAAACAACGCAACTCGCAGGCCATCACCCTCCTCAGCGCCATGGCCTGGCTGGCACCCGACGACATCCCCCGCAGCCTGCTCGCCCCCCTCTGCCCCGATCCGCGCACACTCGGCGAGGCCTTGGGCGCTCTGCACGCGTACAACATGATCTCCCACAGCGCCGACCGCCAGGCCCTCAGCGTCCACCGCCTAGTCCAAGCTGTGTTGCGTAAAGCCGGATCGCACGATGTCCCGCCGCGTGGGAGACGTGAGGCCGAACATGTAGTAGGCCGCCTCCTGTACCCAGATAGTGTCGACGAGGCGGCGCCTTTGGAGCAATGGGAGCAGCTTATCGAGCACGTGATTGCTCTCGCTTCCAGTACTCCTGCTGGCTACGCTTCCAAGCAACCTCCCAAGTTCTACCAACCTGTCATCACTCATCTACATGAGCAGTGTCAGGACGCACGCGCCATCCCTCTTCATGAGGCCATGCTTGCCCGATGTGAAGAGGTTCTAGGCGACAACGACCCCTACACCCTGGCCAGTCGGGGAAATCTTGCCTATGCCTATCACGTCGCCGGGCATCTTCGCCGCGCGATCAGCCTGAATGAAAAAACTCTTACTCAACGAGAGCAGGTCCTGGGGGAAACTCACCCCGCAACCCTAGCCAATCGCAATAGCCTTGCATACGCCTACTCTGCGGTGGGAGAATGGAAGCGGGCTATTGCTTTATTTGAGACCACCTTATCTCAGCGAAAAGAAACGCTAGGTGACGAACACCCCTCGACTCTGACCAGCCAAAACAATCTAGCCTACGCTTATGAGGCAGTAGGGGATCTAGGGCGGGCCATCCCCTTGTTCGAGGATTCGGTGGCTAAGCACGAGCAGATTCTTGGTTATGCGCACCCCCAGA
Source organism: Streptomyces afghaniensis (assembly GCF_044327915.1). Taxonomy (NCBI): domain Bacteria; kingdom Bacillati; phylum Actinomycetota; class Actinomycetes; order Kitasatosporales; family Streptomycetaceae; genus Streptomyces; species Streptomyces afghaniensis. The sequence goes on along the minus strand of NZ_JBIRGJ010000010.1, from coordinate 328,352 downwards.
CGCTCTACAGTCGCAACAACCTTGCGCATGCGTACGAGGCTAATGGTGACCTGAAGCGCGCCACATCCCTCTACGAGATCACGTTGGCAGATCGCGAGCGCGTCCTGGGCGCCACCCACCCTCACACCTTGCAAAGCCGGAATAATCTGGCCCACGCATATCAAGGGTCGGGAAATTTGGCGCGGGCCATCCCTCTGTTTGAGACCACCCTGACTCAGCGTGTACAAGTCCTGGGAGATGCTCACCCTGACACCCTGATCAGTAAAAACAACCTCGCCTTCGCTTATAAAGAATCAGGTGACTTCGATCGATCCATCCCCCTCCTGGAGAGCGTCGTCGCCCAATGGGAACAAGTCTTGGGAGAAACCCATCCAGACACCCTAAACGGCCGCAACAACCTCGCCACTGCTTACGATGCAGCGGGGGTCTTTGAGCGGGCCCTGCCTTTGTACGAGGCGACACTTGTTCAACGCGTGGAAGTCCTGGGAAATGCTCACCCCGACACCCTGATCAGCCGCAACAACCTCGCCAGCGCGCACTTTGATAGTGGCGACCTGGCCCGAGCCATCCCGCTGTTTGAGACAGTCGTTGCCCAAAGCGAGCAGGTTTTGGGCAACATGCATCCCTATACCCTGCTCAGCCGTAGCAACCTCGCGAGCGCTTATGAGTCAGCGGGAGACTTGGAGCGGGCCATCCCTCTGTTTGAGACCGCCCTCCTTCAACGCGAGCAAGTCCTCGGGGAGACCCACCCGCACACACTGACTACGCGCAACAACCTGGCCGGCGCCTACTTCAAGGCTGGCCAACGGGACCAGGCAATCGTTTTGTATGAGCTCACCGTTGCTCAAAGTGAACAGGCGTTGGGCAACACCCACCCCGACACTTTGATCAGCCGCAGCAACCTCGCCCATGCACGCCACGCGACCCAGGCAGGACAGCGAGGAGGCACGGTACCGCCTACGGGTAAACCCGATCGCCAGCGCCCTCACGCAACCGGCTGAGGCGAATGGTGGCCCTCCTGAGTGTCTAACTGCGTGACAACGCCGACGCACACCCGCGAACAAGCGCGGACGCCTGCGAACCATCCATCCAGGTGGGAGCCCCCCAGCCCAAGGCAGCAATCCCACCCAAGTTGCTTCGCGACGAAGAGGTCTACGCCGCCTCCGTTGGCAACTCGGCCGCGCCGGCTGAAGGTTGGGACTCAGGTGTCCAGGTGACTGGTTAGGGCTCTGAAACTGCATGCGCCGTGGTGCGGGCCAACGTAACGCGGCTGTCGCACCGAAGACGCCTGGCGACCGTTGTCAGACCTAGCTGCTACCGTCCCATCAGACTTGCCGACTCCTGGGGGGGGCCATGACAAACAGGCCACGGAATCACGAAATTGCTTCTCTCGCTGTATCCGCAGTTAGCAGCGAGTGGATCAAGATCGGTGCAGCTGTTGACACCATTCATAACGACTACGGTGAAGACCTGCTAGTACAAACATCTTGGCAGGGCGAAATGGACGATTCGCGAATTTGGGTCCAAGTTAAAGGGCGCGGATTTATCGGGAAATCCAAAGAAGTTAAGTCCCTTCCCTCTCTTCGCGTTCCACGTGGACATGCCATGCGGTGGACGAATACCGCCGATACCGTCATTATATGCCTCTGGGACGTTTCCAGAGATGTCGGGTGGTATGCGCTCCCGCAAGCTCAACTAAGTCCGTTCGAACTGCTCGTATCTCAAGATGACGCGATCCGAATCAAATTCAGCACGAGCAATCGACTTGATTCTGCTGCGGCACGCCGGATCACATGGCAGGCACGGATGCGATGCGTTACGCACCAACTCTCGCACGCTCGTATGCTGGAACGAACCTACAGAGAGATGGGCCGCGAAGATGCAGTAAAGGGGGCTCGTAGCTGGGCGGCTGCCTCCGCGTATGGTTTTCTCCTCAAGGTGGGGCTGCTTAACGAGGACGCCACCCCTCCCGCTCAGTTTGATCAATGGGTGAGAAACGCTTACCATAACTTCGAGAGGGATGGAGGATGGGCGTCTAGAGAGGAGCGGTTTGCAGGGGCTGTGCAATTAGCTCTACTCGGACACATGGATTCCATAGAAAAAGAAACAGGGTTAACTACTGTCTTGTTTCAAGAGCTGGCCGAAGTGATGCAGTTTATCTACATGAATCACCATGGATCGATCGACAATTGGCTATCCAGTGTCAAGGTGGATAGCGGTGACTAGCCATTGTCAACGCGTGCAATTTCGTTAGGTGGCGCGAAAACCACTTTCGGAGAATGTGGGTAATGGCTCAAACTTGATCGCTGTTCTTTTTCGCAACGCTGCTCGCTGCTCGCGCCGAAGTGAACCACCCTCTTGTAAGTACTTGCCGCATCCGTGGCTGGTAGGCGAGCGCCTGGACTAGGAGATCAGCACGTTGGATCACTCGCTTGGCCAGCTCTATGGCGGCGGATTGCTGGGTGTTAGCGAACACGACGGGCGAACTAGCGGTGCGCCTTCTAGACTCGTGGCCGCTCAGCGCGTGCCACACCCGTGCCACATTGTGCGGTCAACCACGGTCAACGACGGCTCGCCGCAGTCGAGATGACTCCTTGACCTGAGCTCCAGCTGCATCCGGAGTGACCTGGGCATCCCCGCCAGCGATCACGTCCGCCCTTACAAAGCGGTGATGCCACCAGCCACACCCCGTGGACTATCTGTGGACGAGCAACCGCCAATCGATCAGCCAGAGGGCGGTGACCTGCGCACACGTCTGGGACCGAGGCGGCCTCCGGAGCCGTGTGCGCAGGTTCGAATCCTGCCGGGGGCACTCGCCGAAGATCAGTAGAAATCACACGCTGACCAGGGCGGATGCCGACATGACAGAGCGGGAGTCAGTCTCACTGACTCCCGCTCTTTGTCGTTGTTTCCCGCTGGTCGCGATAGACACCCAACACGATCAGGGTGAGTGGTGCCCCGTCGGGGCGCCTAGTACGGGCCCATCCGCTCGAGAGCCGAGAGCGGAAGCCAGTGGGCCGCGAGCCACGTGCACGCCGCCTCCAGGTCCGCCGGCGGCTCATCGTCCCTGTGAGCCGGTACGGCGTCCTGACGTTGGCCGTTCGCCCCCTATTAGGTCTTGCTCCGCGTCCGCCGGCGACGTCACGCAGGGGCGCCGAGCGGCGGGTGCTCGAGCACTCGGGGCTTGTACTCGACCAGTTGGATGCGGCCGTCGAAGGTGCGGTGCTCGATCATCTCGAGGGCGACGTCCGGATAGCCGTCGTAGATGCGTTCTTCGCCCGTGGCCCCGGTGATCACCGGGAACATCACGACCCGGAAGCGGTCGACGAGTCCGGCTCGTAGCAGGGACCGGCACAGGCTGAGGCTGCCGATCGTGCTGAGGAGCCCCGAGCCACTCGACTTCATGGTGCGGACCGCCTCGACGGCGTCGTCGCGGACGAGCGTGGAGTTGGCCCACGTCAGTGGCTCCTCGAGTGAGGAGGAGAACACCACCTTGGACGCTTGCGTGAGCTCGTCGACGGACGCCTCTTCTTCGGGCCTGAACTCGTCTTGGCCACTCGGGACCTCGCCTGCGGCGAAGCCCGACATCAGGCGGTAGGTGTTCGCCCCCATCAGGTAGGTGGCCTCGGGCTGCTCGCCGAGCCATGCGAGGTACTCCGGGCCCTCGAGGCCCCAGAACCCGGGCCATCCCTCTCCCGATGCGTGGCCGTCGAGGGAGGTGATGAAGTCGACCAGAAGCTCCGACATGGCTGTGTCCTTTCCTGAGGTGTCACGAGCTTGGACCGGCCGGGAGCCACAAAGTCATCGGCCGCGCTGTGGAGTGACGAGAAAACGCGTGGCGCTGCAGCAGACCAGGGCGGCGGAGCGGCACTGTTTCGGAGGGACGGAGGCCTATGTGAGTTCTGCCAAAGCCCCAGCTCAGACCCACCCGCGAACGGACACCCACCACACTCTCCTGAGTGATCGGTGAGGCGTCGCTGCCCGGCGTCGGCAGCGGGTACTTCGTTCCAGCAAGGCATTCCGGCCGAGCCGCTCAAGGACGCCGACTGGCCCGGCTCTGCGTGTAGTGGCGGCGTGCCGCCGTCGCCAGTAGGGCCGCACCCGCGCAGCCGACCAGGAGGGTGCCCCATTCGGGGACGTGCGCTGCGCGGAGGAGGCCGGCGACGCCGAAGCTCGTGTTCCAGCCTGCCTCCGTAATGGCGGAGCCGAAGCCCTGGACGGACAGGATGGCGCCGAAGAGCCAGAGCAGGCCCTGGCCTGACGTGGTCTCCGAGGTGTTGGGCTGCTGCCGCTTCGGCATGGCGGGTCCCTTCGGGAGTTTTTCGATGCGGTCGCATCACATCGTGCAGTGGTCGGCGGTTATGATGCAAGTGCATCGGAAAGGGAGGCCCGGAGAGGGGCGGCGCGTGCCCAAGCAGGTGGATTACGAGGAGCGGCGGCTGCGGATCGCGGAGGCGGTGTGCGCTCTGATCGCGCGTTCCGGGATGGAGGCCGTCAGCCTCCGGGACGTCGCCGCCGAGGCGGACGTATCCATGGGGGCCGTGCAACGGTGCTTCCGCACCAAGGAGGACATGCTGCTCTTCGCGCTGGAGCACATCTCACAGCGCGTCAGCGAACGCGCCGGCCGGCGCATCGCAGCCACCTCCACACCGCAGGCCGCGGCCACCCTGCTGTCGCACACCCTGGCCGAACTCGCCCTGCTGGACGAGGAGTCGAGGGCTCAGGCGCATGTGTGGCTGGCCTTCGTCGGTCATGCTCCCGCCAGCGAGAGGCTCGCCGCCGTCCTGCATGAGACGTACGGCAAGCTCCATGATCTCGTCGTGTGGCTCATCCGCTACGGCCAGGACACCAAGGAGATCCCGCAGCATCTCGACGCCGCCCTGGAGGCGCATACGCTCCTCGCCGTCGCCGACGGCCTCACCGTTCACGTCCTCGCGGGCCATCACTCCCCCGAGACGGCGTCGGCCGTCCTCCAACGCCATGTCGATTCCCTGTTGGGGTGAGCACCCGTCCGGGGATTTCTGCACTTTCGCCCCATATGCACCAGTGTTCTACGGTGGATACGGGTGGATACGAACGACGCTGCTCATACCCCCGCACCGATCATCGAGGTGACGGTCATGACGGAGACCACACAGCGCAGAAACACCGCTACTGGGACGGGAAAACAGGACGCGGGCACGACACCGCAGGGCCGCAGAGGAGACGGCGCCGCTCCCCCGGAGACCCGGGGAAGCACCGCGATCGCGGACACGGTCGTGGCGAAGATCGCGGGCATGGCGGCCCGGGAGATCCCCGAGGTGCACAACCTCGGCGGAGGGATGACCAGGGCCTTCGGGGCCGTGCGGCAGCGCGTGCCAGGCGGGGGCAGTGGGGTCACCCAGGGCGTGAAGGTGGAGGTCGGTGAACGCCAGGCCGCCGTCGATCTCGACGTGGTCGTCGAGTACGGCGCCGCCATCGCCGACACCGCCGCGGACATCCGGACCAACGTCATCAACGCGGTGGAGCGGATGACCGGGCTGGAGGTCGTCGAGGTCAACATCGCCGTCGACGACGTCCATCTGCCGGACGAGGAGGAGGACGAGGGCGAGTCCGGGCAGGAGGGGCGGCGCGTGGCCTGAGGGTCCGGGTTCGGGTCCGGGTCCGCCGAAGGAGGGTCACGGAACTCCCGCCAGTCGCAGCAAGGCGGTCGTGCCCGCCGCCGCCAGTACGACCGCGAGAAACGGGGCCCTGAGCCAGGCGAGCACCCCGCCGGCCAGGACCCCGAGCGGTCGGGCGGGGCCGGTGAAGGCATGGTCGTCGGTGAGGGCTGACGTGGCGGCCAGAGCGGCGAGCAGGAGGACCGCCGATACCTCCAGCAGTTTTTCGGCGTGCTCCGGGAGCGTGTATCTCGCGCGCAGAGCCGGTCCGGAGAGGCGGAGCAGGAACGTGCCGGCCGCCAGGGCGAGCATCGCCGCCAGCGTCGGCGGTAGGGGTATGGCGGTGTCGCTCACCGTGTGGTCTCCTTCCTCGTCCTGACGGTGAACAGGGGCAGGGCGGCCAGGGCCAGCAGGACCGGCAGGCCCGCCGGGAGGAACGGGGTGAGGGTCAGGGCCAGGGCCGCGGCGGCCAGGACCGTGCGCCGCAGGGGCCTGTCCTTCAGCGCGGGCAGGATCAGCGCCAGGATCACCGCGGGGAACATGGCGTCCAGGCCGAGTGCGCCGGTGTCCCGCACGGTGCTGCCGAGCAGTGCGCCCAGCGCGGCGCCGGCGGGCCAGCAGATCAGGATGCCCAGGCCGCAGAGCCAGTACGCGGCCCGTTTGCGTTCCGGCTCGTCCTGGGCGAGGGCGAAGACGACCGTCTCGTCGTTCATGAGATGCGTGCCGAGCACTCCGCGTCGGCCCCGCCCGAGGACGTCGTGCACCGCCAGACCGAACGGCAGATGGCGTGCGTTGACGAGCAGCCCGGCCAGCAGCGCGGCGATCGGGCTGCCGCCGGCGGCGATGATCCCGACGAACAGGAACTCGGACGAGGCCGCGAGGACGAGCACGCCCGTCAGGACCGGGAACCACCAGGCGAACCCGGACGTGACCGCGACGGCGCCGTAGGACAGGCCGATCACGCCTACCGCCAGGCAGACCAGCGCGATGTCGCGGAACAGCGGGCCATCCGGTATTCGGCCCCACGGTGCCCGGCCTTTCGGTGTCTGGCCCCACGGTGTCCGGCCGTTCGGTGTCCGGCGGTTCGGTGGCCGGCCTTTCGGTGGTCGGCCCTTAGGTGTTCGACCGCCCCGAGTTCTCCAAAACGAACGCATGATTTTTATAGTGAACATGGCTTATGATGTTCGTCAAGACGAACGAATGACCTCTGGAGCGAACACGCCATGTCCGACGCAGGACCCGCCCCCAAGCCCCCGATCGAAGTGATCGCCGCGTCACTGCGGGCGGAACGCGTCCGGGCGGGGCTGTCCCTCACCGAGGTCGCCCGCCGGGCGGGGCTCGCCAAATCCACGCTCTCCCAGCTGGAGTCGGGCACCGGGAATCCCAGCCTGGAGACGCTGTGGGCACTCTGCGTGGCCCTGGAGATCCCCTTCTCGCGGCTGGTGGCCGTGCCGCGGCCGCAGGTGCAGGTGATCCGGGCGGGGGAAGGACCGGCCGTCGGCTCCGAGCAGAGCGACTACCGAGCCACGCTCCTCGCCGCCTCCCCGCCCGGGGCCCGGCGTGACGTCTACAGCGTCGCCGCCGAGCCGGGGCCGCAGCGCTCATCGGCGCCGCACTCGCCCGGAGTCGTCGAGCACGTCGTGATCAGCTCGGGCCGGGCCCTGGTGGGCATGGCCGACGAGCCGGTGGAACTCCACCCGGGCGACTACATCTGCTATCCGGCCGATGTCCCGCATGTCTTCCAGGCGCTGGAGCCCGGGACTCGTGCGGTGCTCGTCTCCGAGCATCACTGAGCGCCCAGGTCCGGAAAGCGTTCCCGGTCGGACATCGTGGCGTTGGGCCGGCATGGCACTCGACCCGAAGGGCGTCCAGGTCCGAGGGGCCCCGCGGGTCAGGCCGGGCGTTTGCGGGGGGTCGGCTTCTTCGTGGTCGTCTTTTTCGCCGTGCTCTTCGACGCCGTCTTCTTCGTGCCCTGGCCCGACTTGGCGGTCGACTTCTTCGCGGAGGCCGTGGTCTTCTTGGCCGCCGTCTTCTTCGCGGTGGACGCCGACTTCTTGCCGCCGGTCTGCTTGGGTGCCGCACGGGCCGTCTTGCGCTGCGGGAGCGACTTGACCTCGGCGTGCTCGCCGGCCTCCTCGCCCCGGGACTCGCGGGCCGCGCGGACGCTGTTCTCCAGGGCGGCCATGAGGTCGAGGACCTTGCCGCCCGCGGCCGGCTCGGGAGCCTGCGGCGGGGCCTCGCCGGCGGCCTTCGCGGCGATGACCTCCTCCACCGCCTCGCGGTACTCGTCGTGCAGATCCTCCAGGTCGACCTCGCCCAGGGTGTCCATCAGGGCGTCGGCCAGATCCAGTTCCTGGTCCCGGACCGTGACGTTCGTGTCGGGGGCCACGCCCTCGGGGGCGCGGACCTCGTCCGGCCACAGCAGGCCGTGCATCGCGATGGCCTCGCCGACCACCCGGAGCATGCCCAGGCGTTCCCGGCCCCGCAGCGCGAACTTCGCGATCGCCACCTTGTTGCTGCGCTTGAGCGCCTCCCGCAGCAGGGTGTACGGCTTCGCCGCCGGGGCGCCGCTCGCCTGGAGGTAGTACGCGGCGTCCATCTGGAGCGGATCGATCCGGTCGGCCGGGACGAAGGCGACGATCTCGATCGTCTTGGCCGTCGGGATCGGCAGGCTGGACAGGTCCTCGTCGGTGATCGGGATGATCGAGCCGTCCGCGTCCTCGTAGCCCTTGCCGATCTCCCCCTGAGTGACCTCGCGGTCCTCCAGCTCACAGAACTTGCGATAGCGGATGCGGCCGCCGTCCTCGGTGTGGATCTGGCGGAAGGAGATCGAGTGGCTCTCGGTGGCGTTCACCAGCTTGATCGGAATGCTGACCAGGCCGAACGAGATGGCGCCGTTCCATATGGATCTCACGTGCAGCACCCTTCCGGTCACTCTCGGGAGTGTTTGTCACGATTCGCGTGAGATTCTTATCGTATGGCGCCTATCACAGTGGTGGAGGGGCGACGGCTCGCGCTCAGCAATCTGGAGAAGGTGCTGTATCCCGCCACCGGCTTCACCAAGGGCGAGGTACTGCACTACTACGCGACCGTCGCCGAGGTCCTGCTGCCCCACCTGCGTGACCGGGCGGTGTCCTTCCTGCGGTATCCGGACGGGCCGGACGGGCAGGTGTTCTTCACGAAGAACGTCCCGCCGGGTACGCCCGACTGGGTCACCACCGCCGAGGTGCCACGGGTCGAGGGGCCCTCGCGGATGGTCCTGGTGCAGGACCTGCCGAGCCTGATGTGGGCGGCCAACCTGGTCACGGAGTTCCACACCCACCAGTGGCTCGTCGGCGCGCCGGAGGAGGCGGACCGGATCGTCTTCGACCTGGATCCGGGGACGCCCGCGAGCATCGTGCAGTGCTGCGAGGTCGCGCTGTGGCTGCGGGAACGGCTCGCGGCGGACGGCATCGAGGCCTACGCCAAGACCTCCGGGTCCAAGGGGCTGCACCTGCTCGCCGCGGTGCGCGGGGCGTCCTCCGAGCGGGTGTCCGAGTACGCCAAGGCGCTGGCCGTCGAGGCGGAGAAGACCATGCCCCGGCTCGCGCTGCACCGGATGACCAGGAACCTGCGCCCCGGGAAGGTCTTCGTCGACTGGAGCCAGAACGCCGCGCGCAAGACCACGGCGACCCCCTACACCCTCCGGGCCCGCCCCGAGCCGACCGTCTCCGCGCCCGTGACCTGGGAGGAGGTCGAGGAGTGCGGCTCGCCCGGCCGGCTGGACTTCCACGCCACCGACATCGCGGCACGGGTGCAGGACTACGGCGATCTGCTCGCCCCGCTCCTCACCCCGGGCAGCGCGGGCCGGCTGCCCTAGCTCTGCGGGCCTCGCACGCTCTCAGTCAGGCGGCACGCCCTCACACCCGCGTCCAGGTGCCGCGGTCCCGTGCCATCGCGTGCAGGGCCTCCACGTCCGCCGGCTTCAGGACGCCGCCCTGACGGGCCAGGCCCTGCACCTCCAGGTCCGTGACGACGCGGACCTCGCGCGGTGCGGCCGGGACCGACACGGCCGTCGGGCCGACCAGGGCGAGGACGGGGCGGACCTCCGCCGTCAGGGCGTAGGAGGCCCGGTCGGCGTCGGCGCGGACGCGGCGGAGCAGGGCGGTGGGTTCGCGGCGGCCCAAGGTGACCATGGGGTCGGCGACCGTCACCCGCTGCTTGCGCGCGTACAGGGTGTGCAGGGCGTACAGCCCGCCGGGGCCGATCAGCAGGTGGTGGATGCGGCTGCCGCCGGGGAGCGGCACGGAGTGCACGGCGTGCCAGCCGGCGCCGTCCAAGCGGTCCAGGGCGTCCCCGACCGTCTGCTCCGCCTCCAGGGCCCGGCGGCGCGGGTCGGGGCGCAGCCGGCGAGCGGGGCCGGGGTCGCGGTCGAGGGCGACCAGGAGGGCCTCGCCGGGGCGGTTGGGGGCCAAGTCGTCGTCGGGGTGGAGGGTCAGCCGGGCGAGCTCGGCGGGGGTCGGCACCGGGGGCGGTCCCACCGTCACCTGGCCGGTGATGAAGGGCCCGAGGGCCCGGAGCACGTCATCCTCGCGGTCCTCGCCCAGCAGGTTGACCCGGCCCGCCTCGCGGTCGTACCAGGCGATGTTCCTGCCGTCCGGGAGGCAGACGTACAGCCGTTCCTGACCGTGCCGCCAGGTCGGTATGACGCGCAGTCCGTCCATGCACCATCACCCCAGACCATGGGAACAGGCGGGGTGCTGTGGGGGCAAGAACCCGGTTACCTTTGAGAAGAGTTGGGCCCGCCGGGCAGGCCCTCGGGCGGTGATGCTGGGGAGGCGCCGTTGCGTACCCGCAGGAAATCCGATGTGCCGGCTCCGGAGAGTCCCTGGGACGAGGTCGTCCCCGGGTTGTGGATGGGCGGCCACGAGTACGCCGGGGCCCTGGGCCATGCGGAGTTCGCCGTCGTACGGGACGAGTTCGACCTCGTGCAGACGCTGCTGCGGCTGCCGGGGCACGGGCCCGATCCGGACGTCCCGCACCACGTCTGGCCCATCCCCGACGGGCCGCTCGACGGGACGCAGCTCGCCGGTGTGATCCGGCTCGCCGAGGCCGCGTGCGAGGCGCTGGACGAGGGCCGCAAGGTCCTCGTCCGCTGTTACCACGGGTACAACCGCTCCGGCCTCGTCGTCGCGCATGCGCTGATGCGGCGGGGCAGCTCCGCCGACGCGGCGATCCGGCTGATCCGGGACCGCCGTTCACCCTGGGCGCTGCACAACGAACTGTTCGTCGAGTACCTGCGGGCCGGGCTGGCGACGGCCCGGCTGCTGGAGGAGCTCACCGAGTAGGGCGGCAAACGGACTCCCTCGCGCGCAAATGGGACTTCCGCACGAATAAGGTGTACGGGGCCGACGGTCGGTCCGAGCCGTGTGATCAGCCTCGAACCGCAGGAGTGCAGTGCCCGTCAGCCGCGTCCGCAGCCTTCCCGGCCGCTTCCGGAGCCGCCGCCACAAGCCCGGAAGAGTCGCCCGGTGTGTCGCCGGCGCCGCTCTCCTGCTCGTGGGCGCCGTGGGCTGCGGGGACGCCGGCGGGTTGGAGGGGGCGGGGGCGACGCCGACGGCCGTCGGGCCGGCCCGGCTCTGGCCCGAGCTGACGCCGGCGTCCAGCCCGGCCTTCGAGATCGGCGAGGTGAACACCGAGGTGGTCAAGGGCGTCACGGTGCCCGGCGACGACGTCCGCCGGGTGGACCCGGTCCGGGTCGTCCGGGCCGAGATCGCCGCGAGCCCGGGCGACTACGCCGGCGACAAGGCGCCCTACCGCGACACGAACCGCCGGATGGCCGACTGCGGCAAGGGCCCGGAGCACGGACGGTGCCCGGTCCTCAGGCCGTACTACCGGGACCTGACCGGCGACGGGCGCGACGACCTGACGCTGGGCTTCCGGCTGCTGCCCGGCAAGACCACCGCGGTGCGCGTCTACACCGTGGAGAAGCACCGGCTCGTGCAGGTGATGGCCTGGGAGGACGCGCTGAGCGGCGTCGAGCTGGCCGGCCGTTCCCTCGTCATCCGCTCGCCGTCCGAGGTGGCGGGCTACGAGTACCGCCTCCAGTGGACCTGGGACCGGGACCAGCGGGCCATGCTCCTCACCCAGGACGAGATGCTGCGCACCGGCCCGCGGAAGCACTCCCTGCAGCCCTCCCCGCACCCCTCCGGCGCACCCTCCGTCACGCCCTCCGGCTCCCCGTCCGCCTCCCCCACCGCCTCCCCCACCGTCTCTCCCTCGGCGAGCACCGGATGAGACCCGTGCTTCCCCAGTGGTCCGGGACGCTCGCCGCGAAGGCCGCCGCCTTCATCACCGTGATGTGCTGCGCGCTGGCCGCCCTGCTCGGCGTCCTGGTGCACGTGCAGGTGACGAACCAGACCGTCGGCCAGGCCCGCGACCAGGCCTTGCAACGGCTGACGCAGGCGACGGAGCGGTACGAGGCCGGGGACTCGCTCAAGCGTGGCGCCGGGGTGGATCCCCCGGGCCTGCCCCCGTCGCTGCGGAACCTGGCGGTCGCCGGGGACCGCGGCACGATGGTCGCCGACTTCGCGGGGCGCCCCACGATGTGGGCGGCGGGGCCCGCCGACGGCGACCGGGCCCTGGCCGTGGCGGTCGACTACTCGCAGCAGGCCCGCACCATCGCGGGCCTGGACCGGGCGATCCTGTGGTCGTCGGGGCTGGCGATCGGGGCGACGCTACTGGTCGGCGCGTTCGCGGTGACGCGGGTGACGCGGCGGCTGCACACCACCGCGCTGGTGGCCCGGCGGATCAGCGCGGGCGACCTGGACGCGCGCGTGAACGACCCCCGTACGGGCCCGCGGACGGACTCCCGGACCGACCTCCGGACCGACCCCCGGAAGAAGGCCCCGGCCCGCCCGCAGGACGAGGTGGCCGCGGTCGCCGCCGCGCTGGACTCCATGGCGTCGTCGTTGCAGGGCAAGCTGCTCGCCGAGCAGCGGTTCACCGCGGACGTGGCGCACGAACTGCGCACGCCGCTGACCGGGCTGCACGCGGCGGCCGAACTGCTGCCGCCCGGGCGTCCGACCGAGCTGGTGCGGGACCGGGTGGCGGCCCTGCGCACCCTCACCGAGGACCTGCTGGAGATCTCCCGGCTGGACACCGGCCGGGAGCGGCTGGAGCTGGACACCGAGCACTTGGGGCCGCTGGCCGAGCGGGCGGTGCGGGGCGCGGGGAGAGGCACGGAGGTCAGAGTCGTACGGGACGTGGCCGTGGAGACGGACCGGCGGCGGCTGGAGCGGGTGCTGGGGAATCTCGTGGCCAACGCGCACAAGCACGGGCGGGGGCCGGTCGTGCTGACCGTGGACGGGCCGGTGGTCACCGTCCGGGACCACGGGGACGGTTTTCCGGAGTACCTGGTGGCGCACGGGCCGCAGCGGTTCCGGACGGAGGGCGGGGCGAGAGGACATGGGCTCGGTCTGACCATCGCGCTGGGACAGGCCGAGGTGCTCGGTGCGCGGCTGGAGTTCGCGAACGCGCCGGACGGCGGGGCGGTGGCGACGCTGACACTGGCGGCGCAGGAGGAGCGGTAGGGCGCTCCCCCTATGGACCAGTGTGACGGGCGGGGGTCATCGGGCGCTCCTAATGTGGCGGTTAGTCAGCTTTGACACCCTCTGCTCCACATGGAGGCAACCCCCATGTCCTTGCGCTCCTCACTCACCAGCCGCCTCTCCATAGCAGCCGCCGCCGGCATCCTCGCGGCCACGGCAGCCGTCACCCCCGCCGTCGCGGACGACGACTGGGGCACGGGGGGCGACCCGTCCTCCGGCACCTCCACCGCCGGCAACGACGACTGGAACGGTGGCGGCAACGGCAACCAGGACTGGAACGGCGGCGGCGGCAACGGCAACCACGACCCGAACGGCGGCGGCGGCAACGGCAACCACGACCCGAACGGCGGCGGCGGCAACGGCGATCACCACCGCGACCCACGCACCACCAGAGGCGTCGTCACGGCGAGCACCCTGGCGCTGCGCAGCGCGCCCAACCGCGGCTCACAGATCATCCGGTTCGCCCACCGGGGCGACGTCGTCTCCATCTTCTGCAAGTGGGAAGGCGAGAGCGTGCAGGGCAATCGCACCTGGTACCTGCTGACGGACGGCACCTGGGCGTGGGGCTCGGCCCGCTTCATCGACCCCATCGACCGCAAGCCACGCCGGTGCTGACAATCGTGCAATCCGAAGCCCGCCACACCTCTCATTTGGTTAGATTCCGGACATGAGCAAGGCCGGAATCATCGTGGCGACGGCGGACCCGCCCACGCCCGCCGTCCGCCGCCTCCCCCGGCGCCGTGGCATCGAACTCGCCCTCATCGTCCTGGCCGTACTGCTGTCCGTGTACGGCTACTGCGCGGTGGGCCTCGCCCGGCACGACGCCCTCCCGCCCGGTGCCGCCGGTTACGGCGCCGGGCTCGGCGTGCTCGCGCTGCTGGCGCATCTCGCCGTGCGCCTGCGGGCCCCGCACGCCGACCCGCTCCTCCTGCCGATCGGCGTGCTGCTCAACGGGCTCGGCCTGGTGCTCATCTACCGGCTCGATCTGGAGACCCCGGGCGACCGGGCGGCACCGGCCCAGCTGATCTGGTCGACGCTGGGCGTGACGCTGTTCATCCTGGTCGTCCTGCTGCTGCGGGACCACCGGGTGCTCCAGCGCTACACGTACGTCTGTGTCGTCGCCGCGCTGGTGCTGCTCACGCTGCCGATCCTGTTCCCGGCGGTGAACGGCGCCCGCCTCTGGATCCGGATCGCCGGGTTCTCCATCCAGCCGGGCGAGTTCGCGAAGGTGCTGCTGGCGGTGTTCTTCGCCGCGTACCTGGCCGCGAACCGCAACGCCCTCGCCTACACCGGCCGCCGCGTCTGGAAGCTCCAGTTGCCCACCGGCCGGGTCCTCGGCCCGATCGTCGCCGTCTGGCTGGTGAGCGTCGGCGTCCTGGTCCTGGAGCGGGACCTCGGGACCTCGCTGCTCTTCTTCGGCCTGTTCGTCGTCCTGCTCTACGTCGCCACCGGCCGCACCGGCTGGATCGCGGTCGGTCTGCTGCTGGCCGCGCTGGGGGCGGTCGCCGTCGGCCGGCTGGAGCCGCACGTGCACGGCAGGATCGACACGTGGCTGCACCCGTTCGCCTCGATCGAGGCGGGTGAGGGCGCGAACCAGCTGGCCCAGTCCCTGTTCGCCTTCGCGGAGGGCGGCGTGCTCGGCACCGGCCTCGGGCTCGGTCACTCGGTCCTCATCGGCTTCGCCGTGAAGTCGGACTTCATCCTGGCCACGGCGGGCGAGGAGCTCGGCCTGGCGGGCCTGTCCGCGATCTTCCTCCTCTACGGCCTGCTGGTGGAGCGCGGTTACCGGGCCGGCCTCGCCCTGCGCGAGCCCTTCGGGCGGCTGCTCGCCGTCGGCCTCGCCTCGCTCGTGGCGCTCCAGGTGTTCGTGATCGCGGGCGGGGTGACCGGCCTGATCCCGCTGACCGGCCTGGCGATGCCGTTCCTGGCGCAGGGCGGCTCGTCGGTGGTGACCAACTGGGCGATCGTGGCGCTGCTGGTGCGGATCAGCGACTCGGCACGCCGTCAGTCCGACGGGCCGGACACCCCATGACGCGGCACATCCGGCACGCCGGCGTCTTCTGCGCCCTGCTGCTGGTGGCGCTGCTGCTGAACGCCGCCCGCGTCCAGGTCGTCCAGGCCCCGGCATACGACGGGAACCCCGCCAACCGCCGCTCCGAGATCGTCCGTTACGGGCAGCCGCGCGGTGACATCCTGGTCGGCGGCCGGCCCGTCACCGGCTCGAAGGACACCCGCGAGCACCTGCGCTACGAACGGACCTACGCCGAGGGACCGTTGTACGCGCCGGTCACGGGTTTCGCCTCCCAGCTGTACGGAACGACGCTCCTGGAGAAGGCCGAGGACGGCATCCTGTCCGGCACGGACCCGCTGCTCGCGCCGTTCCCGCTGTGGAACGACTTCACACGCGCACGCAGCCGCGGCGGCGACGTCGTGACGACCATCGACCCGGCCGCGCAACGGGCGGCGTACGAGGGACTCGCCGGGCGCAAGGGCGCGGTGGCGGCACTGGAGCCGTCGACCGGCCGGATTCTGGCCCTGGTGTCCGCCCCGTCCTACGACCCCCAGCCGCTGTCCGGCAACGGAGCGGCGGCGGCCAGGGCGTGGACGCGGCTGAACGCCGACCGGGACCGCCCGATGCTCAACCGGGCGGTGCGGCAGACGTATCCGCCGGGCTCGACGTTCAAGGTCGTCACCGCGGCCGCCGCGCTGGACGCCGGCGTGGTCAGGGCTCTCGACGCGCCGACGGACTCCCCCGACCCGTACACCCCGCCCGGGACGCGGACCCGCCTGACGAACGCGTCCCGCGGCTGCCGGGACGCCTCCCTGCGCGAGGCCTTCACCCTCTCCTGCAACACGGTGTTCGCCAAGCTCGGCGTGGAGGTGGGCGCGACGGACATGACGGCCACGGCCCAGGCCTTCGGCTTCAACGACCCGGCGCTGCGGATTCCCTTCCCGGTGGCCCGCTCCACCTTCGACACCTCGCTCGACAGGGCCCAGCTCGCCCTGTCGTCGATCGGCCAGTACAACACCCGTGCCACACCGCTCCAGATGGCGATGGTCGCGGCGGCCGTCGCCAACGGCGGTCAGCTACGGGAGCCGTACCTGGTGGAGCGCACGACACGACCGGGCGGCAGCACCCTCGCGGCAGCCGGCCCACGCGCGGCCCGCCAGGTGATGTACCCCTCGACCGCGGTCCGGCTGCGCGCGCTGATGCGGGAGGTGGTCGAGGACGGCACGGGACGCCGGGCCGCGATCCGCGGCGCCAGGGTCGGCGGCAAGACCGGCACCGCACAGCACGGCCTCGGCAACTCGGGTACGCCGTACGCCTGGTTCGTCTCCTGGGCCCAGGGCGACGGTGATCTGGCGCCGCGGGTGGCGGTCGCGGTGGTCGTGGAGGAGGCGGAGGCGGAGCGCGGGGACATCAGCGGCGGCGGCGACGCGGCGCCGATCGCCCGGGCGGTGATGAAGGCGGTGCTCGAGGCCCGCTAGGGCCTGTCGTTTGGATCAGATCGCAGACGCGGGGTCTGGCACGCGCATCTGCGGCGAAGAGGTGCCGCCGATTCCCTGCGACCTGATCCGAACGACAGGCCCTGGCCGACAAGTGGCGTCCAGGGGATTGACGGGCTTGCTGACAGGCAGTCTCATAAGGGGGACAGTGACGTGTGCACAACGAGGTGGGCAGCCATGACGACCCTGACGGAAGCCGACGCGCTCGACGGCCTGCGCGATGCCCTGGGCCTGCTGAAGGACCGGGAGCAGGTGGCCCAGCGGCTGCTCGACTCCTCCGCCAAGCACTCCTTCGACCCGGACGAGGAACTGGACTGGGACGCGCCCTTCGAGGAGGGCAAGTGGTTCTGGCCGCCGGAGCTGGTGTCGCTCTACGACACGCCGCTCTGGAAGCGGATGAGCGAGGAGCAGCGCATCCTCCTCTCCCAGCACGAGGCGGCGGCGCTGGCCTCCCTCGGCATCTGGTTCGAGATCATCCTGATGCAGCTCCTGGTCCGGCACATCTACGACAAGGCGGCGACGAGCGCGCACGTGCGCTACGCGCTCACCGAGATCGAGGACGAGTGCCGGCACTCCAAGATGTTCGCCCGGCTGATATCCCACGGCGACACTCCCTGGTACCCGGTCAGCCGCGTCCACCAGCACCTGGGGCGCCTGTTCAAGACCATCTCCACCACCCCGGGTTCCTTCACGGCGACGCTCCTCGGCGAGGAGGTCCTCGACTGGATGCAGCGGCTGACGTTCCCCGACGAGCGGGTCCAGCCCCTCATCCGCGGCGTCACCCGCATCCACGTGGTGGAGGAGGCCCGCCACGTCCGTTACGCCCGCGAGGAACTCCGCCGCCAGATGGTGACGGCCCCCAAGTGGTCCCAGGAGTTCACCCGCATCACCTCCGGTGAGTTCGCCCGGGTGTTCTCGGTGGCGTTCGTGAACCCCGAGGTCTACACGAACGTGGGCCTGGACAAGCGGGAGGCTCTCGCGCAGGTACGGGCGAGCGGGCATCGCCGCGAGGTCATGCAGAACGGGTCCAAGCGGCTGACGGACTTCCTCGACGACATCGGGGTGTTGCGGGGCGTCGGGCGGCGGCTGTGGAAGTCGTCGGGGCTGCTCGCCTAGGAACGAACCCCGGCCCCGTCATGTCCATGCGGGGTGACTACTGTCCTCCTTGAACTCGTCACCCTCCGTGGCCTCAAGGAGATCACCACCCCATGTCCCCCCACACCCGCCTCGTACGGCTCGCCGCCCTCGGGGCCACGACCGCTCTCTCCCTGACCGCGTGCGGCGGCCAGGCCGCCTCGGACCCGGGCGCCGACGACACCCCGCAGGGCGTGGTCACCCGGGCCGCCGCCAAGAAGATCGCCGACCGCTACGAGGAGGTCAACAACAAGGCCAACGCGGCGCAGGACGACAAGCTCCTGGGGACGGTCGAGGCGGGTCAGGTCTACGCGATGGACAAGGCCACCTACACGCTCTTCGAGACCTGGCCGAAGAAGGAGCAGCAGGCCTACGCCAAGCCCTTCTCCTACCAGGACCGCGAGTACGTCATCCCCGAGAAGGGCACGGCCACCTGGTTCGCCGTCCGGGCCAAGTCCAGTGACGACAGCGAGAACAGCGTGCTGCTGGTCTTCGACAAGGTCGGCGGGACCTACAAGATGGTGCTGTCCCTGTGGGCCGACAGCGGCGAGCCCCTGCCGAAGCTCGCCGTCGACCGTCACGGCCTGGCCGAGGCCGTCGACCCCGACACCAAGGTCGGCAAGCTGGCCCCCTCCGAGATCGGCGCCGCCTACGAGGACTTCCTCGAGACCGGCGGCAAGAAGGAGGGCAAGGCCCTGGCCTCCAGCCAGCCGGTCGAGAACGCCAAGGAGACCTACAAGCGGAGCAGCACCGAGGGCGCGGCCGACGGCAAGGCCACCGAGAAGTTCTTCACCAAGCCCCCGGCCGACCCGAGCGTGTACGCCCTGCGGACCGCCGACGGCGGCGTCCTCGCCCTGTTCCCGGCCGCCCACAAGCAGGAATCCCTGCTGAAGGAGTCCTACCGCTCCATCGCGGCTCTCGTCCCCAACGACGAACAGTCCGCTCTCGGAGCCACGCGGGGCGCCCTCATCACCGACACGTTCGAGGGCCAGGGCCTGGCGGAACTGACCGCCAAGACCGCCCGGATCACGGCCGTCGACTTCCAGCACGTGGACGCCCGCTAGCACCCGCGCACGGCGCGAAGGGGACGTGTCGGGGGGTGTCCGCCCGCAGCGGTTGGCGCGTCAACGGACGGTGAGTCGGTACGCAACCCCATCGCGCCGTTCCGAGGACGGACACCCCCCGGCGCGGCCCCGACCCACCGCACCCCGGTAGGCGCTACGCGCACCCCCACAAAACAGCCACAGGCCGCCGCAGGCACCCCACCCCCGCGCCCCCGGTTACGCTGCCGGTCATGACACCAACCGCCCCCACCCCCGCCTACCGGCGCCTCAGCGTCGAGGAACGTCGCAGTCAGCTGCTCACCGCCGCGCTGTCGCTCTTCGCGCACCGCGCCCCGGAGGACGTGTCCCTGGACGACGTGGCGGAGGCGGCGGGGGTGTCGCGGCCCCTGGTCTACCGGTACTTCCCGGGCGGCAAGCAGCAGCTGTACGAGGCCGCCCTCCGCTCCGCCGCCGACGAGCTCCAGCACTGCTTCGACGAACCCCGCGAGGGCCCCCTGCTCCCCCGCCTGTCCCGCGCCCTCGACCGCTACATGGCCTTCGTCGACGAGCACGACGCCGGCTTCAGCGCCCTCCTCCAGGGCGGCAGCGTCGTCGAGACCTCACGCACGACGGCCATCGTCGACGGCGTACGCCGCGCCGCCGCGGAGCACATCTTCCGGCACCTGGAGGTCACCGAGCCCGGCCCGCGCCTGCGGATGACCGTCCGGATGTGGATCACCGCCGTCGAGGCCTCGTCGCTCATCTGGCTCGACGAGGACAAGCAACCCCCCGCCGAGGAGCTGCGCGACTGGCTCGTCGAGCAGTTCGTGGCCATGCTGTCGGTGACCGCCCGCCGCGACCCGCAGACCGACGCCCTGGTCCGGGCCCTCGCCGAGGATGTCCGACACTGATCCCGTGAAGAGCGAAGACACCCCCTTCGAGGGCGGCCCCATGGACGGCAGGGTCCTGCCCGTCCTGCTCGGCATCACCGGACACCCGCCCAGGACGTACCGCATCCCCGTCCCGGACCCCGCCGGCGGCCAGCCCACCGTCCTGGTCTACCGCCGCGTGCCCCGGTCGGAGGGCAGGGTCGGACTGACCCGGCGCTGGAAGTACGAGTACGCCCCCGAGGGCGCACCGACCCGCCGGCTCAACTGGCCCTGGTCGAAGCCAGACGCCACGCCGCCCGGCAAGCGGGACGACGCCGACGGGTGACCCCGTTGCGCCGAACCGCGCACACTCACCGCGCGCACCTCGCGCACACCCCTGATCCTCACGGTGTCCGGCGGCGAACAGGCCGCCCCGCAACGGAGGTGATGGCATGTCAGGAAGCCTTCTGCGCCTGGTCTGCACGGCCGCGGTGGCAGCAACAACCGTCCTGGCCCAGGCCCCTGCCACGGCGGCCCCTGAACCGGAACCCGGCCTCGGGAAGGACCCCACCTCCGTCGCCGCTCTCCTGACGGACCTTCAGAAGCTGTACCGGGAGGCCGAGCAGGCCACCGAGGCCTACAACGCCACCGAGGAGAAGCTGAAGAAGCAGCGCGCCGAGACCGACCGCCTGGACCGCGCCCTCGCCCGCACCCGGCTCTCCCTGCACGACAGCCGGGGCGCGGCCGGCCGGCTGGCCCGGCAGCAGTACCAGAGCAGCACCGACATCTCCCCGTACGTACGCCTGCTCCTGGCCCGCGACCCGCAGCACGCGATCGACCAGGGCCATGTGATCGGCCGGCTGGCGCGGAAGCGGGCCGACACCGTCGGCCGGCTGACCGGCAACGAACGCAAGGCCCGGGACCTGGCCCGCAAGGCCCGCAAGGCCCTGGACGATCAGCTCGCCCTCACCGAGCGGCGGAAGAAGGAACGGGACGAGGTCCGCGAGCGGCTCCACGACGTCGAGGAACTGCTCGCCTCCCTCAGCCGCGACCAGCTCACCGCCCTCGCCGAGTTCGAGAAGAAGGGCATCACCGAGGCGCAGAACAAGTTCATCGCGTCCGGCGCGCTAGGCAGCGTCGGCAACGGCGGCGACGACGACAGCAATGGCGACGGCGACGACGACAGCAATGGCAGCAGCGTCCGCATCCGCACACCGTCGGCCGAGGGCGACCGCGCCGTGAGACACGCCGTGCGGCAGCTCGGCAAGCCCTACGCATGGGGCACGGAGGGCCCGAAGTCGTACGACTGCTCGGGCCTGACCTGGCAGGCCTGGACGGAGGCCGGGACACCCATCCCCCGGACCAGCCAGGAGCAGTGGAAGCGGCTGAAGCGGATCCCGCTCCCGGAGCTGCGGCCGGGGGACCTGGTCGTGTACTTCCCTCAGGCCACGCACGTGGCGCTGTACCTCGGCGACGGCATGGTCGTACAGGCGCCCCGCCCCGGTGCGAAGGTGAAGGTGTCACCGATCGCGGCCAACCCGGTCCTGGGCGCCGTACGCCCGGACCCGGACGGGAAGCCCCTGCGGCGCTACGAGCCACCGGAGCTCCCCGAGTGGGCCACGGACGGGCCGGACGAGGGCTACGAGGGCTACATGGACAACGCGAACCCGGCCGATACCACCGACGACACGGACTACGCCGCGCCCGCGCCGGACACCTCGACGAGGTAGGCCTGCGTCTTCTCCGGGTCGTAGAAGAAGTTCTCGAAGTCGGCCGGGTCGTTGAAGCCGTTGGCGAACCGGTCGGCGACCGGCTGGAGTTCACCGGCGGCGCCGATCAGGTTCAGGATGTGCTCCGGCGGGGGCGCGAGCATCGCGTTGGTCCACTTGGTGACGTGCTGCGCGGTGGCCCAGTAGCGGTCGAAGGTGGCCCGCATCCACTCCTCGTCGAACGGCTTGTCGCCGCGCTCGACGATCGAGGAGAGGTAGGCCGCCGCGCACTTGGACGCGGAGTTGGAGCCCTGGCCTGTGATCGGGTCGTTCGCCACGACGACGTCCGCCACGCCCAGCACGAGCCCGCCGCCGGGGAGACGGCCGATCGGGTTGCGGACGGTGGGGGCGTAGCGGCCGGCCAGCGTGCCGCCCGCGTCGGTCAGCTCGACCCTGGTGGCCCGCGCGTACTCCCAGGGGACGTACCGCTCCATGAGTTCCAGGGTCAGGGAGAGGTGCTCCGCGGGGTCCTTGACGCCGTTGAAGACGTCGAGCGGGCCGCCGGGTATGCCTTCCCAGAACAGGATGTCGGCGCGGCCGGAGGTGGTCAGGCAGGGCATCACGAACAGTTCGCCGACGCCCGGCACGAGGTTGCAGCGGACCCCTTCGGTGTCGGGGTGCTCGGGGCGCGGGCCCAGTCCGTGGACGTACGACACGGCCAGCGCGCGCTGCGGCTCGCTGTAGGGGGAGCGCTCGGCGTCGCGGCCGAACATCTGCACAAGCTCGCCCTTGCCGGCCGCGACGAGCACCAGGTCGTAGGTGCGGGAGAAGTAGTCGAGGTCGCCGACGGCCGCGCCGTGGATGACGAGCTGCCCGCCGCGCTGGGCGAAGGTCTCCATCCAGCCGGCCATCTTCACCCGCTGGTCGATCGACTGCGCGTACCCGTCGAGCCTGCCCAGCCAGTCGATCGCACGGGCCGCGGGGCCCTCGGCCCAGGAGCCGGGGGCGGCGACCGAGACGCCGAGTCCTTCGATCTTCGGGGCCTGGGACTCCCAGAAGTTCAGCTGGAGATCGCGTTCGTGCTGCAGGGCGGTGTGGAACATGCACTGCGTCGACATGACCCGGCCGGTGCGGATCTCGTCCGCCGTCCGGTTGGACATCAGGGTGACCTCGTACCCCTGCGACTGGAGGCCGAGAGCTATCTGGAGCCCGGACTGACCGGCTCCGACGACGAGTATCTTCCGCATGCGGGGTTGTCCTCTACTCGGGGGTTTCGTCGAGCGCGTGGCCCACCAGGGCCAGGAGGGTCTCGATCACGGAGATCCGGCGACGCGCGTCCATGATCATGACAGGTATGTGTTGCGGGATGGTCAAGGCCTCCCGCACATCCTCCGGCTCGAACAGCTCGCTGCCGTCGAAGTGGTTGACCGCGACCACGTACGGCAGTCCGGAGCTCTCGAAGTAGTCCAGGACCGGGAAGCAGTCCTTCAGACGGCGGGTGTCGGCCAGGACGACCGCGCCGATCGCGCCGCGCACGATGTCGTCCCACATGAACCAGAACCGCTGCTGGCCCGGCGTGCCGAACAGGTAGAGCACCAGGTCGTCGTCGAGCGTGATGCGCCCGAAGTCCATGGCGACGGTGGTGGTGGTCTTGCCCGGCGTGGCGGTGAGGTCGTCGGTGGCCTCGCTCGCCTCGGTCATCAGCGCCTCGGTCTGCAGGGGCGTGATCTCCGAGACGGCGGTGACCAGCGTGGTCTTGCCCACGCCGAAGCCGCCCGCCACCACGATCTTCGTGGCGATGGGGGCACGGGTGCGGTCCGTCTCCCAGGCGTGCATGCTCTCGCCCGGCTGGGCGAACGGGGATGAACCAGCGACGCCGTGAGCGGCGTCAGAGACGACGGAGTCCACTCAGCACCCTTTCCAGCAGAGCTCGGTCCGGGCGGCCCGTGCCATGGCCGGTGCCCGTCCCGTACACACGGATCTTTCCCTGGTCCGCGAGGTCGCTGAGGAGCACGCGGACCACGCCGAGCGGCATCTTCAGCAGCGCGGCGATCTCGGCCACCGTACGCATGCGGCGGCACAGTTCGACGATGGCCCGCAGCTCCGGCATCACGCGGGTGGAGAGGTGGCCGTTCGTCAGTTCCTTGCGCTCCTCGGGGGCGTCGAGCGCGGCCGTGCTCGCCACGAACGTCTCCACGAGGAGGACGTGACCGAAGCGGGTGCGGCCGCCGGTGAGCGAGTAGGGGCGGACCCGGGCGGGTTTGCGGTCACCGCCGCGGACCGGGAGGTGCTGTTTCGGCGTACTGCTCATCGGACACTCCCCGTCGTCTGGGAATCCTCCAGGGATTTGCGGAGTTCGCTGCGGAGTTCGGGCGTCAGGACGTGGCCGGCGCGGCCCACGAACAGGGCCATGTGGTAGGCGACCACGCTCATGTCGCAGTCCGCGGAGCCGTGGACGCCGAGCAGCGAGCCGTCGCTGATGGACATCACGAACAGGCTGCCCTCGTCCATCGCGACCATCGTGTGCCGGACCCCGCCGAAGTCCATCAGCTTGGCGGCGCCGATGGTGAGGCTGCCGATGCCGGAGACGATGGTGGCCAGGTCGGCGGCGGAGCCGCGCGGGCCGGTCTTCTTGCCCCCGCGGGCCTGGAGAGCCTCCCGCGCCTCCTTGTTGCGGTGGTCGTCGGAGGACAGCAGGAGCAGTCCGTCGGACGAGACGACCGCGACCGAGAGGATGCCGGGTACCTCCTCGACGAGGTTGGTCAGCAGCCAGTGCAGGTTGCGGGCCTCACTGCTCAGTCCGATCAGTCCGAAGGTACTGGGAGCGGTCAACTGCTTGCCTCCTCGACTGTGCCCCCCGTGGCTTCTTCGGATTCAGCTGGTTCTGTCGCGCCGGTGGCCGGCCGCTTGTGCGAGGCCGTCCGTTCGGCGATTTCCGCCTCCACGTCGCGGTAGCCGGCCTGGGCGCCCTGGCGGAAGCCGCCGAGGCGGCGGCGGAGGGCTTCGGCGTCGACGGAGCCGCTGCGCTGGCGCGGGGCGGTGGTCGGAGCGGTGATCTTGGGCGTGCGCTTGGGGAGGCCCTTGTCGGTGACGCGGTCCTCTTCGTCGTCAGGTGCGCGTTCGTGTTCCGCCTCGGCTTCGCCTTCGGCGTGTTCGTTGCCACCCGCACCCCCCGTGCGGGTTTCGGCCTCGGGTGCGGGTGGCCCCTGTGGGGCGGATTCGCCGTCGGCTGCCGCGGGCGCGTGCTCCTCCGGGGCCGGCTCGTCCTGCGGGATCGGGGCCAGCAGCTCCATCGTGGTCTCGGCGGGGGTTTCCGCCGGTGCCGTCACCTCTGCCGCGGGTGCGGCCGGCTCCGCCGCCTGTGCCGGTTCCGGATGCCCGGCAGCCTCGGCATGGTCCGCGGACTCCGCCGCCGCCTCCTCGCGCAGTACCGCCTTCTCCGCCAGCGACACCAACGGGTCCCCGTGGCTCGCGCGGCCGTGCAGGACGTTGGAGTTGGCCTCGGCGTCGGCGCCGGGGAACGCGACGGTGTGGCCGGTGCCGGAGAGCGGGCCGGAGGCCGGGACGGCCGCGGCCGGAGCCGCCGCCAGCAGGGTCCGGGGCAGGACGACGACCGCCGCGACACCGCCCTGCTTCTGCTCGCGGAGCTGCACGCGCACACCGTGCCGGTGGGCGAGGCGGGCCACGACGTACAGGCCGAGGCCGAGACCGTCCTCGCCCTCCTGGTCGTACGGCGCCTCCGGGTCGAAGTCGGCGAGGCGGGCGTTGAGGCGCTCCAGCCGGTCCTCGGCCATGCCGATGCCCTCGTCCTGGACGGAGAGCATGACCTCGCCGTTCTCCAGCAGCCAGCCGGAGATCTCGACGGGCAGGTCGGGCGGCGAGAACGAGGTGGCGTTCTCCAGGAGTTCGGCCAGCAGGTGGGACAGGTCGTCGGCGGCGAACCCGGCGATGTGCGCGTGCGGCGGCAGCGCGGCGATCCGGACCCGCTCGTACCGCTCGATCTCGCTGACCGCCGCGCGGACGACGTCCACGAGGGGCACGGGCCCGGCGGCGTGCTGGACGTGCTCGGTGCCGGCGAGGACGAGGAGGTTCTCGCTGTGCCGGCGCATGACCGTGGCGAAGTGGTCGAGCTTGAACAGCGTGGCGAGGCGGTCCGGGTCCTGCTCGCGCTCCTCCAGGTTCTCGATGACGGCCAGTTGCCGCTCGACCAGGCCGAGCGTGCGCAGCGCGAGGTTGACGAAGGTGCCGCCGATGGCCGTGCGCAGCCGCTCCAGCTGGGCGGCGGACTCGGCGAGTTCGCCGCGCAGTTCCTCGCGCGCGTCGGCCATCTTCTGGCGCTGCCCGACGAGGTGCTTGCGGTCGGACTCCAGCGTGGAGATCCGCTCGTTGAGCGCGACTGCGTGCGCGTGCAGGGCGTTGACGGAGCGGACGACCTGGGCGAACTCGTCGTTGCGGCCGGTGAACTTGACGGGTTCCTCGGCCGTGGGGACCTCCGCCTCGGCCAGCCGCTTCGAGCCGAGGCGCAGCACGGCGAGGGGGCGTGTGAGGCTGCGGGCCATGCCCGTGGCGACGCCGACGGCGAGCAGCATCAGGGCGCCGAGGACGGCGATGCGGATCTCCAGCGCGGTGACGTCGTCGTCGCGCAGCGCCTCCAGGTCCTTGGTGCGGCGGTCGTAGAGGGCGGACTCCACGCCGCGCATCAGGTCGACCCGGGCGGAGAGGGCCGCGTCCAGCCTCTTGGTGTTGGTGGAGAGCTCGCTGCCGGACAGCGTCGGCTGGTCGGTGAGGGTGGCGAGGTACTTCTCGGCGGAGTTGACCTCGGTGCCGGTGACCGTGTTGTCGAACGAGGTACGGGCCGCCTTGGGCGCGGTGTCGCGGAAGTCGGCCAGGGCGGCGTCGGAGCGCAGCCGGGCCTGCTGGGCGGCGGCGCTCAGTGCGTCGCGCTGCCGGGCGTCGGCGTCCGAGGAGGTCTCGGTCGGCAGGCCGGTGACCGGGTCGATGGCCGTCTCGGTGCCGCGCGGCACGCTGAAGGCGGCGAGCAGCAGCCCCCGGGCCGCGGCGGCCTGCTGGACGGCGGAGTCCAGTTCGGCCAGGGCCTGTCCGCCCGCACCCGCGCGGGGCGGCGTCTGCTGCGCCAGCTGCTCGGCGAGCCGGTGGAGCTCGGTGATGGCGGTGGAGTACGCCTGGTGCGCTTCGAGAGCGCTGCTCTTGCCGGTGAGCGCCGCCCGGCGCACGGCCGCGATGTCGTCGAGGTCGGAACGGAGCGAGGCGGGCGTGTCGGTGTCGCTCCGCAACTCCTCGACCTGCCGGTCCACGCGGGCGCTGCGCTGCTCGGAAGGCGCCTTGGACTTGGGGCGGCCGGCCGCGATGTAGGAGGTGACGTCGTCGCGCTCGTCGGCGAGGGAGTGCGCCAGGACGAGGGCGCCCTGCGTCTGCTCGGCGAGCGTCACCAGCTTCTGGGAGTCGTGGAGTTGCCCGGAGGCGGCGAGGACGGACGGGGTGCCCGCACCGGCGATGGCAGCTGCGACCACGGCCACGGCCACGATGAGCCGGTTGCGTACATGGGTGGGGCGGCCCTTGCCGGTGGGGGGCGTCGGCTCAGCGCCCTGAACGGGGGCCGTCTGCTTGCCTGGGCGACGAGGCCGCGTCTTCTGCACCGGTGCTCGCATTCCTGACTCGTGAACTCATGGGCCCGGATGACGCTCCGTCAACTGGTGCGTACTCCAGGTACACTTCCCGACCCTCCCAGCGCCGGTGGGCAGCGCACGTGCATCACCTGACCCGCCACCCGAAGGAGTGAACCCCGGAGGAGAGTTGGGGAGCAAGTTCCGCTGGCCCTTGCAGCGGCCTTGTTCGGCAGGCCGGTTGGACGCCGTGCGCGGGCGGTGGCAGTATTCGCCACCACGCCTTCCCGGAACAAAGCATTCCATCCCAAACGGGGCGTCTGACCTGTATGACCGCACCAGTCCGGCAACCATTGCCAGCGTTTTGCGGACCTTGTGAAGGGCTCGTGCAGACTGGCTGGATGCGTACTGAACTCGCCTCGGAGCCGGGAGACGCGGACCGCCCCAACGAGGACTTCGCCAGTGTCGGACTACCGGCCTCCGGACAGGGTGGTTCGGTCGTCGTCCTGGACGGGGTCACACCGCCGAGGGGCGGGACGGGCTGTCTGCATTCCGTCCCCTGGTTCACCGCACGCCTCGGTGGAGCCCTGACCGAACTGACCGTTTCACTCCCGGATGTTCCCCTGGTCGACGCCTTGTCCCGCGCCATCGCGCGTACCGCTGAGGCGCACGCGTCAACCTGTGACCTTTCTCACCCCAGAACACCGCAGGCCACGGTGGTCGTGGCCCGCTGGTCCCCGGAGACGGTGGAGTACCTGGTCCTGTCGGACTCGGCTCTCCTCGTGGAGTCCCAGGACAGCGTGGTGACGCCCTTCCTGGACGACCGGCTGGCTCTCCTCCCCCGCTCGGCCCTGGCCACGGACGCGCTGGTGGACTCCACGCTCCGCAACAAGGAGGGCGGCTTCTTCACGGCGGCGGCCGATCCCTCGGTGGCCCGGCGAGCGGTGACCGGCACCCTGCCCCGGTGCGAGGTCCGCGCCCTGGCCGCCCTGACGGACGGGGCGGCCCGCTGGGTGGAGCGGTTCGGGGAGGGCGACTGGACGGACTGCTTCCGCCTCCTGCGCAAGGAGGGTCCGCAGGCGCTGGTGGACCGGGTGCGGACGTTGGAGCGGACGGATTCGGCCGGATCGTTCCTGGGCCGGAGCAAGACGCACGACGACGCGACGGTCGTGTACGTCGAGTTCTGAAAAAGCGGAGTCCTGAAAAACCCGAACCGGGGGCTACTTCTCCATGCCCCGGTTCAGCTGGTGCAGCAGCCGGGCCAGCTCCGTGACCTCGCGCGTGTCCCAGTCGGCCAGACGGCCGGCGTACCGGGCGCGGCGGGCCTCGCGCACCCGGCGGACCCGGTCGTGGCCCTCCTGGGTGAGGGCGACGAGCCAGGCGCGTCCGTCGGCGGGGTCGGGCTCGCGGGCGACCAGGCCGAGTTCCTCCAGGGCGCGCAACTGGCGGGACATCGTGGCCTTGCCGACGCCGATGTAGGCGGCGAGCTCGGTGGCCCGCTGCTTGCCGCACTCGTCCAGCCGTACGAGCAGGCCGTACGCGGACGACTCCAGGTCGGGGTGGACCTCCCGGGCCATCTCGCCCTGGCTGGCCCGGGCCCTCCGCAGGAGCACGGTCAGCTCCCGCTCCAGCGCCAGAAAGGCAGGCTGATCCACACCGGTTCCGGCCAGGGAGGCGTCCCGGTGTCCGTCGTCGTTGCCGTCCTCGTGCACGTGAGCCCTGCCTCGGTTGTCGCCCGGTACCTGCATTTTCCGCCACCTGCGGCCATCGCCGCAGCTCGGCAAGTATTCCGCAGGTCACGGGGTGCGCGTCCACAGGGCCGCCACACGGTGAAGGCCCGGGCCTCCCTCACGGGACCCGGGCCTTCCCTCATCCGGTGGCCTCCGTCACGCGGCCACCGGAACCTCCGGCGCCGCGTCCGCGGTGGCGGGCGCGAGCGCCAGCTCCAGGACCTGGCGGACGTCGGTGACGGCGTGGACGTCGAGCTTGTCCAGCACCTCCGCCGGGACGTCGTCCAGGTCGGGCTCGTTGCGCTTGGGGATGATCACGGTGGTGACCCCGGCGCGGTGGGCCGCCAGCAGCTTCTGCTTCACGCCGCCGATCGGCAGGACCCGCCCGGTCAGCGAGACCTCGCCCGTCATCGCCACGTCCGTGCGGACCAGACGGCCGGACAACAGCGAGGCGAGGGCCGTGGTCATCGTGACGCCGGCGCTCGGGCCGTCCTTGGGGACCGCGCCCGCCGGGAAGTGGATGTGCACGCCCCGGTCCTTCAGATCACCCACCGGCAGTTCCAGCTCGGCACCGCGGGAGCGCAGGAAGCTCAGCGCGATCTGCGCGGACTCCTTCATCACGTCCCCCAGCTGACCGGTCAGGGTCAGCCCGGCCGCGCCCGTCTCCGGGTCGGCCAGCGACGCCTCGACGTACAGCACGTCACCGCCGGCGCCCGTCACCGCGAGGCCCGTCGCCACGCCCGGCACCGACGTGCGGCGCTCGGCCGGGTCCTGGGCGGACTCGGGCACGTGGTGCGGCCGTCCGATCAGAGAGCGCAGGTCCTCGTCCCGGACGGTGAACGGCAGCTCCCGCTCACCCAGTTCGTGCTGGGCCGCGACCTTGCGCAGCAGCCGTGCGATCGACCGCTCCAGGTTGCGCACGCCCGCCTCGCGCGTGTACTCACCGGCGAGCTTGCGCAGCGCGCCCTCGTCGATGGCCACCTCTTCCTCGGCGAGCCCGGCCCGCTCCAGCTGACGCGGGAGCAGGTGGTCGCGGGCGATGACGACCTTCTCGTCCTCGGTGTAACCGTCCAGGCGGACGATCTCCATCCGGTCGGCCAGCGCCTCCGGGATCGCCTCCAGGACGTTGGCGGTCGCGAGGAAGACCACGTCCGAGAGGTCCAGCTCGACCTCCAGGTAGTGGTCCCGGAAGGTGTGGTTCTGCGCCGGGTCGAGCACTTCGAGCAGGGCCGCGGCCGGGTCGCCCCGGAAGTCCGAGCCCACCTTGTCGATCTCGTCGAGCAGCACGACCGGGTTCATCGACCCGGCCTCCTTGATGGCGCGGACGACCCGGCCGGGCAGGGCACCGACGTACGTACGCCGGTGGCCGCGGATCTCGGCCTCGTCACGGACGCCGCCGAGGGCGACGCGCACGAACTTCCGCCCCATCGCGTGGGCGACGGACTCGCCCAGGCTGGTCTTGCCGACGCCGGGCGGTCCGACGAGCGCGAGCACGGCACCGCCGCGCCGCCCGCCGACCACGCCCAGCCCCCGCTCGGTACGCCGCTTGCGCACGGCCAGGTACTCGGTGATCCGCTCCTTCACGTCCTGAAGGCCGGAGTGCTCGGCGTCGAGGATGGCCTGGGCGCCCTGGATGTCGTACGCGTCCTCGGTGCGCTCGTTCCACGGCATCTCCAGCACCGTGTCGAGCCAGGTGCGGATCCACGAGCCCTCGGGCGACTGGTCGGAGGACCGCTCCAGCTTGTCGACCTCCTTGAGCGCGGCCTCCCGGACCT
The DNA here is from genome assembly GCF_044327915.1 of Streptomyces afghaniensis. Taxonomy (NCBI): domain Bacteria; kingdom Bacillati; phylum Actinomycetota; class Actinomycetes; order Kitasatosporales; family Streptomycetaceae; genus Streptomyces; species Streptomyces afghaniensis. Next base: position 297,733 of record NZ_JBIRGJ010000010.1, on the reverse strand, counting down.
TCTCGGGCAGGTCGGCGGCCTCCACCCGGGAGCGGTAGTCGTCGGACTCCTCTCCCTCCTGCTCGCCGTTCAGCTCGCGCAGCTCCTTGCGGACCGCTTCGAGCTGACGCCGCAGCAGGAACTCGCGCTGCTGCTTGTCGACGCCCTCCTGGACGTCCTTGGCGATGGACTCGGCCACGTCCTGCTCGGCGAGGTGGTCGCGCAGCTGCTGGGTGGCGAGCTTCAGCCGGGCGACCGGGTCGGCGGTCTCCAGCAGCTCGACCTTCTGATCGGTGGTCAGGAAGGGCGAGTAGCCGGAGTTGTCGGCGAGCGCCGAGACGTCGTCGATGGCCTGCACCCGGTCGACGACCTGCCAGGCACCGCGCTTGCGCAGCCAGGCGGTGGCGAGGGCCTTGTATTCCTTGACCAGTTCGGCGACCTGCCCGGGCAGCGGCTCCGGGACGGATTCGTCGACGCGGGTGCCCTCGACCCAGAGGGCCGCGCCGGGACCCGTGGTCCCCGCACCGATCCTCACCCGGCCCCGGCCGCGGATCAGCGCGCCCGGATCGCCGTCGGCCAGCCGGCCCACCTGCTCGACGGTGCCGAGGACACCGGTGCCGGCGTACGTGCCGTCGATGCGTGGCACCAGGAGTACCCGGGGCTTTCCGGGCGTTGTCCGAGCAGCGGCCTGTGCGGCCTCCACCGCGGCACGGACCTCGGAGTCGCTCAGGTCCAGCGGGACCACCATTCCGGGCAGGACGACCTCGTCGTCGAGCGGCAGCACGGGCAGGGTGAGCGGTGTGGACGTCGAAGCCATGATCTCCCCTTCGGCAGTCAAGTTGAGCTATGCCGACTCAATGCACGGGAGTCGCCGGATGTTCCCCACCCGCCGTTCGCTGTGAGCGATCGACCGTGACGCCAGGGGCGATCGGGGTCGTAGAGTCAGCGGCGTAACAGATCAATTCGGCTAGTGCCTATTACCAGGGGGCGGCGTGGACAGGACCGTGCAGGCGTGGGTGGACGGGTGGATCGTGTCGCGCGGGGCCGCTCCGCCCGTGACCGAGCCGTGGGGCTGCACGATCGACGTGGGGGCGAACGGCCACGTCACACGGCATGTGTTCGGCGCGACCGGCGACGACCTCGACGAGACGTCCGTCCGGAAGGTGGCCGGCGCGGTGACCGGGGCCGGCGTGTGGCTGAAGGCGTTCCGGGACCCGTCGGTGGTCGCCGGCTGGCTGGACGACAGCTGGTGGATCGACCCCGAGCCCGGTTATCTGATGAGGGTCCCGCTGACAGACCACGGCGCTCCGGACGTGCCCGACGGCTACCGGCTGCGCAGCTGGTCGCGCGGCGGAGTGACGCGAGTGATGGTGGCCGCCCCGGACGGTTCGCTCGCAGCGCGCGGCCAGATGGCCCCGACCGGCGCCACCGCCGTCGCCGACCAGATCGAGACGGCCCCCGGGCATCGCCGCAGGGGTCTCGGCAGCTTCGTCATGCGGACGCTGCAGAGCGCCGCCGCCCGGCAAGGGGCACGGACCGGCGTCCTCGCCGGTACGCCCGCGGGGCGAGGGCTCTACGAGGCGCTGGGCTGGGAAGTCGTGGCCCCGCTCACCAGCGCGAAGCACGAACCACGGACCTGAACGGCCTCGGGTTCAGCCCCGGGCCGGTCCGATCGGGCCGGTGCGCCTCCCCCGCCACCGCCGCAGCACCGGCCAGGTCGCGACACCGATGGCCAGGGCGATCAGATGCCCCCAGTTCGTCATCGGGTCGGTGAGGGCGAGCAGGTCCTGGAGCAGCATCCCGCCGAAGCCGGCCAGCAGCGGCACACGCAGCCAGAGAGGCAGCAGTCCGGCCAGGGCGCCGGTGCCGGCGGCGACACCGAAGCTGACGCCGTAGTCGAGCCGGTGCAGCGAACTCTCGGGAAGCTGCCCGGCCAGCACCGCGAGCCCGACCGGCACCTCGGTCGCCAGGGTGGCGAGGACGTGCCCGAGCAGGAAGACACCGGCCGTGCGCAGGCCGCCGATCCGCCGTTCCAGCGCGGTCAGCACGAGCACGAACCCGATCGCGAACGGCGAGGCCACCCCGCCCGCGAGCCACAGCGCGCTGCCGACCAGCACCAGCTCCGGCGTCCGCACCAGGTGCGCCACATCCGTACTGGAGCCCTGGAGCAGGGCGTGCACCAGCGCGGGGTCCGCGTACGCGGAGAACAGCGAGGTCAGGCAGAGGACGATCCCGTACCCGAACGTGAACGGCGTGCCCGTGGGAGTGGGGAGCAGCCGCCACACCCGCGGCGCCCGAAGCCGAGGCCGGGGCTTCTCCACCGCGGCGGACTCTCGCCCGTCCGGGCCCACGGTCCCGCACGGCAGCGGGCCGCCGGCCCGCTGCCGCGGCACCCCGTCCAGCAGCGCCGTCACGTCGGAAACGGGCGCGCCCGTCGGCGTCGGCGTGGCCGTCTCGTCGGCCGGCGCGGTGCGATCCACGGCGGGCGCTCCTTCCGTCATGCCCCACCCTTCGCGCACCTTTGCCCCCTGTCTGTGACCGGCGCCACGCGAGAGCCGATTCACAGCAACCTGACAGCAGCGTGCCGCGTCCCCGGCCGGCCTCTCCGTATTGCTTGGCGCCGGACGCCCCTCACCTGCCAGGATGCTCGGATGCCCACCTCGAACGACATCCCCCTCGTGCTGGACCGTCGCGAGGGCCCGCACGGCGAGGTCGTGCTGCGACGGCACGGCGACCGGCTGGAGATCATCGCGAACGGCTGCTTCCTGATGGACACCTCCGACGGCCGCTCCGAGCGGCGGCTGGTCGACGCGGCCCTGGACGCCCTGGCGGGCCGGGACCGCCCGGACGTGCTGATCGGCGGACTCGGCGTCGGCTTCTCCCTCGCCCACGCGGCGGCGAACCCGCGCTGGGGAGGGATCACGGTCGTGGAACGCGAGCACGCGATTGTCGAGTGGCACCTCGACGGCCCGCTCCGCGCGTTCTCCGCCGAGGCCCTCGCCGACCCCCGCACGGAAATCGTCGAAGCCGATCTCGTGGCCTACGTCAATGAGACATCCGCCACGTACGACGCCCTGTGCCTCGACATCGACAACGGCCCCGGCTGGACCGTCACGGAGGGCAACGAAATTCTCTATGGAGAGGCCGGACTGGCAAGCTGCGTACGGGTGTTGAGGCCCGGCGGGGTGCTCGCCGTCTGGTCCGCCCAGCCCTCACCGGAATTCGAAGAAACCCTGCGGAATGTCGGGTTCCAACAGGTGCGTACCGAAGAGATCCCGGTTGCCCGGGGCGTTCCGGACGTCGTGCACCTCGGCATCAGCCCTGGATAGCAAAGGTGTGCTGACTCCCCGTACGCTGCTCCTCTGACGCCGATCATTCAAGCGTCAATCGCAACCATGCGCAGACCGAGGAATCACCCCACTGATTCCGGAAAGCACACCCCAGGGGCGGGCGATGGAGCAGACACACACCTCCCACAACGGTTCGGCGACGGCTACACCGGGCGCACAGCGCCGGGTTCTCGTCGTCGAGGACGACGCCACGATCGTGGATGCCATCGCGACCCGCCTGCGAGCCGAGGGATTCCTCGTGCAAACAGCGGGTGACGGTCCGGCCGCCGTCGACACGGCCGAGGCCTGGCAGCCCGACCTGCTGATCCTCGACATCATGCTGCCCGGCTTCGACGGTCTGGAGGTCTGCCGGCGCGTGCAGGCCGCCCGCCCGGTGCCGGTGCTGATGCTCACCGCACGCGACGACGAGACCGACATGCTGGTCGGGCTCGGCGTCGGCGCCGACGACTACATGACGAAGCCGTTCTCGATGCGGGAACTGGCGGCGCGCGTGCACGTGCTGCTGCGCCGCGTGGAGCGGGCCGCGCTGGCCGCCGCGACGCCGCGCAGCGGCATCCTGCGCCTCGGCGAACTGGAGATCGACCACGCGCAGCGCCGAGTCCGGGTGCGGAGTGAGGATGTCCACCTCACGCCGACCGAGTTCGACCTGCTGGTGTGCCTGGCGAACACCCCGCGCGCGGTGCTCTCCCGCGAGCAGCTGCTGGCCGAGGTCTGGGACTGGGCGGACGCCTCCGGTACCCGGACCGTCGACAGCCACATCAAGGCGCTGCGCCGGAAGATCGGCGCCGAGCGGATCCGTACGGTGCACGGCGTGGGCTACGCCCTGGAGACCCCGACGCCATGAGCGGCGGGCCGGCCGCACGGAGAAACCCCGGGGAGCCGGAACCCTGGGGCGGGGTGAGCCCGTTCTCGATCAAGACCAAGCTGGGCGCGCTGGTCGTCATCTCGGTGCTGATCACCACGGGCCTGTCGGTGATCGCGGTGCACACGAAGACGGAGCTGCGCTTCATCACGGTCTTCTCGATGATCGCCACACTGCTCATTACGCAGTTCGTGGCCCATTCGCTCACCGCGCCGCTGGACGAGATGACGGCCGTGGCCCGTTCGATCTCGCAGGGCGACTACACCCGCCGGACGCGGGAGAACCGCCGTGACGAGCTGGGCGACCTGGCCGTGACGATCAACGCCATGGCCGACGAGCTGGAGGCGCAGGACAGCCAGCGCAAGGAACTCGTGGCGAACGTCTCGCACGAGCTGCGCACACCCATCGCCGGCCTGCGCGCGGTGCTGGAGAACATCGTCGACGGCGTCACGCAGGCCGACCCGGAGACGATGCGCACGGCGCTGAAGCAGACCGAGCGGCTCGGCCGGCTGGTGGAGACGCTGCTGGACCTGTCCCGCCTGGACAACGGCGTCGTACCGCTGAAACAGCGGCGGTTCGAGGTGTGGCCGTATCTGTCCGGCGTACTGAAGGAGGCCAACATGGTCGCCTCCGTGCGCGCGGGCATCGCCACCGGCTCGGGCAGTCACACCCGTACGGACGTCCATCTGCACCTCGACGTCCACCCGCCGGAGTTGACCGCGCACGCCGACCCGGAGCGCATCCACCAGGTCGTGGCCAACCTCATCGACAACGCGGTCAAGCACAGCCCGCCGCACGGCCGTGTGACGGTCAAGGCGCGGCGCGGCGCGCTGCCGGAGTCGCTGGAGCTGGAAGTCCTGGACGAGGGCCCCGGTATTCCGAAGTCCGAGTGGCACCGCGTCTTCGAGCGGTTCAACCGCGGCAACGTCAAACGGCCGCAGGGGCCAGGGAGCGACGGCGGTACGGGTCTCGGGCTGGCCATCGCGCGCTGGGCGGTGGATCTGCACGGCGGGCGGATCGGAGTGGCCGAATCCGAGCGTGGTTGCCGGATTCTTGTCACTCTTCCGGGACTTCCATCTCTGCCAAGTTGACGTAAAGTTCGAAGCGGAGCCACAAGATCCACGGGCGTCCGCACTGACGGACACGTGTGATCAGGCACAGGCCCGCGCCGTCGGCGCACGAGGCCCTGCCGCGCCCTTCCCTCTTTAAGCGGAACCACGCTTGTTTCCCGCCATTTCAAGCCCCGAAACACAGTTCAAGATGTGACTTGCGCGACGTTGAACGGGCCCGACCTGACCTACCCGGTCCAGGGGGCGTAGCCTTGATTCCCGCTGTCCATCATCTTGTGAAGCGGAAGAGGGCGGTTGCCGCCGTGTCGCCACAGTCCCCCAGTAACTCGAGCATCTCGACCGACACCGACCAAGCGGGGAAGAACCCTGCTGCGTCGTTCGGTGCCAACGAGTGGCTCGTCGACGAGATCTATCAGCAGTACCTCCAGGACCCGAATTCGGTAGACCGAGCCTGGTGGGACTTCTTCGCCGACTACAAGCCGGGGGCGGCTGCCGCCTCGGCTCCGGCGGGTACCGCGGCCGCGGGGGCCGCGGGGACCACCGCTCAGCCGGCGGCCCCTGCCGCACCCGCCCAGGCCGCGGCCCCCGCCCCGGCGGCCCCGAAGCCCGCGGCCGCCGCGCCGGCTCCCGCCCAGGCGAAGCCCGCCGCGCAGGCACCGGCTCAGGCTCCCGCCCAGGCCCAGGCCCAGGCACCGGCTCCGGCGAAGGCCGCCCCGGCCGCCAAGCCCGCCGCCGCGAAGCCGAAGGCCGAGCCCGCCGCCGAGGCCCCCTCGGGCCCCGAGCAGGTCGTGCTGCGCGGTCCCGCCGCCGCGGTCGCGAAGAACATGGACGCCTCCCTGGAGCTGCCCACGGCCACGTCCGTGCGCGCGGTCCCGGTGAAGCTGCTGTTCGACAACCGCATCGTCATCAACAACCACCTCAAGCGGGCGCGTGGCGGGAAGATCTCCTTCACGCACCTCATCGGCTACGCGATGGTCCAGGCCATCAAGGCGATGCCGGCGATGAACTACTCGTTCGCGAAGGTGGACGGCAAGCCGACCCTGGTCAAGCCGGACCACGTCAACCTCGGCCTCGCCATCGACCTGGTCAAGCCGAACGGCGACCGCCAGCTGGTCGTCGCGGCGATCAAGAAGGCCGAGACGCTGAACTTCTTCGAGTTCTGGCAGGCCTACGAGGACATCGTCCGCCGCGCCCGCGACGGCAAGCTGACGATGGACGACTTCTCCGGGGTCACGGTCTCCCTGACCAACCCCGGCGGCCTCGGCACGGTCCACTCGGTGCCGCGTCTGATGCCCGGCCAGTCCGTGATCATGGGCGTCGGCTCCATGGACTACCCGGCGGAGTTCCAGGGCACCTCCCAGGACACCCTGAACAAGCTCGGCATCTCGAAGGTCATGACGCTCACGTCGACCTACGACCACCGGGTGATCCAGGGCGCCGCCTCCGGCGAGTTCCTCCGCCAGGTCGCGAACCTCCTGCTCGGCGAGAACAACTTCTACGACGAGATCTTCGAGGCGCTGCGCATCCCCTACGAGCCGGTCCGCTGGCTCAAGGACATCGACGCCAGCCACGACGACGACGTCACGAAGGCCGCCCGTGTCTTCGAGCTGATCCACTCCTACCGGGTCCGCGGCCACGTCATGGCCGACACCGACCCGCTGGAGTACCAGCAGCGCAAGCACCCCGACCTGGACATCACCGAGCACGGGCTCACCCTGTGGGACCTGGAGCGCGAGTTCGCCGTCGGCGGCTTCGCCGGCAAGTCGATGATGAAGCTGCGCGACATCCTCGGCGTCCTGCGCGACTCGTACTGCCGCACCACCGGCATCGAGTTCATGCACATCCAGGACCCGAAGCAGCGCAAGTGGATCCAGGACCGGGTGGAGCGCCCGCACTCCAAGCCGGAGCGCGAGGAGCAGCTGCGCATCCTGCGCCGCCTGAACGCGGCGGAGGCCTTCGAGACCTTCCTGCAGACGAAGTACGTCGGCCAGAAGCGCTTCTCCCTGGAGGGCGGCGAGTCCGTCATCCCGCTGCTCGACGCGGTGCTGGACTCGGCCGCCGAGTCCCGCCTGGACGAGGTCGTCGTCGGCATGGCCCACCGCGGCCGGCTGAACGTCCTGGCCAACATCGTCGGCAAGTCGTACGCCCAGATCTTCCGCGAGTTCGAGGGCAACCTCGACCCGAAGTCGATGCACGGCTCCGGTGACGTGAAGTACCACCTGGGCGCCGAGGGCACCTTCACGGGTCTGGACGGCGAGCAGATCAAGGTCTCCCTGGTCGCGAACCCGTCGCACCTCGAAGCCGTCGACCCGGTCCTGGAGGGCGTCTCCCGCGCCAAGCAGGACATCATCGGCAAGGGCGGCACGGACTTCACGGTCCTGCCGGTGGCGATCCACGGCGACGCGGCCTTCGCGGGCCAGGGCGTGGTGGCCGAGACCCTGAACATGTCGCAGCTGCGCGGCTACCGCACCGGCGGCACGGTCCACATCGTCATCAACAACCAGGTCGGCTTCACCGCGGCCCCCGAGTCCTCGCGCTCGTCGATGTATGCGACGGACGTGGCGAGGATGATCGAGGCCCCGATCTTCCACGTGAACGGCGACGACCCGGAGGCCGTGGTCCGCGTGGCCCGCCTGGCCTTCGAGTTCCGCCAGGCGTTCAACAAGGACGTGGTGATCGACCTCATCTGCTACCGCCGCCGCGGTCACAACGAGTCGGACAACCCGGCCTTCACCCAGCCGCTGATGTACGACCTGATCGACAAGAAGCGCTCGGTGCGCAAGCTCTACACCGAGTCCCTCATCGGTCGCGGCGACATCACCCTGGAAGAGGCCGAGCAGGCGCTCCAGGACTACCAGGGCCAGCTGGAGAAGGTCTTCACGGAGGTCCGCGAGGCCACCTCGCAGCCGTCCGCCGTGGAGCCCTCCGACCCGCAGGCCGAGTTCCCGGTCGCCGTGAACACCGCGGTGACCTCGGAGGTCGTCAAGCGGATCGCCGAGTCCCAGGTCAACATCCCCGACCACATCACCGTCCACCCGCGCCTGCTGCCGCAGCTCCAGCGCCGGGCGTCGATGGTCGAGGACGGCACGATCGACTGGGGCATGGGCGAGACCCTCGCCGTCGGCTCCCTCCTCCTGGAGGGCGTCCCGGTCCGTCTGGCCGGCCAGGACTCGCAGCGCGGTACGTTCGGCCAGCGCCACGCGGTCATCATCGACCGCAGCACGGGCGACGAGTACACGCCGCTGCAGTACCTCTCCGAGGACCAGGCGCGGCTCAACGTCTACAACTCGCTCCTCTCCGAGTACGCGGCGATGGGCTTCGAGTACGGCTACTCGCTGGCCCGCCCCGAGGCGCTCGTGATGTGGGAGGCGCAGTTCGGCGACTTCGTCAACGGCGCGCAGACGGTCGTGGACGAGTTCATCTCGTCGGCCGAGCAGAAGTGGGCCCAGACCTCCGGCGTCGTCCTGCTCCTGCCGCACGGCTACGAGGGCCAGGGCCCGGACCACTCCTCGGCCCGCCCGGAGCGCTTCCTCCAGATGTGCGCCCAGAACAACATGACGGTCGCCATGCCGACGTCGCCGTCGAACTACTTCCACCTCCTGCGGTGGCAGGTGCACAACCCGCACCACAAGCCGCTGGTGGTCTTCACGCCGAAGTCGATGCTGCGCCTGAAGGCGGCGGCCTCGAAGGCGGAGGAGTTCACGACCGGCCAGTTCCAGCCGGTCATCGGCGACCCGTCGGTGGACGCGGCCGCGGTCAAGAAGGTCGTCTTCTGCGCCGGCAAGGTCTACTACGACCTGGAGGCCGAGCGTCAGAAGCGCGGCGTTACGGACACGGCGATCATCCGCATCGAGCGCCTGTACCCGCTGCCGGGTACCGAGCTCCAGGCGGAGATCAAGAAGTACCCGAACGCCGAGAAGTACCTGTGGGCCCAGGAGGAGCCGGCGAACCAGGGTGCCTGGCCGTTCATCGCGCTCAACCTGATCGACCACCTGGACCTGGCGGTCGGCGCGGACGTCCCGCACGGCGAGCGCCTGCGCCGCATCTCGCGCCCGCACAGCTCGTCCCCGGCGGTCGGTTCCGCGAAGCGGCACCAGGCCGAGCAGGAGCAGCTGGTGCGTGAGGTGTTCGACGCGTAAGCGCCCTCGCGCGTCCTGTGTGACCGGGCCGCATCCCCGCTTCGGGGGTGCGGCCCGGCCGTTTGCGCGCACATATCCTTGACGGCATGTACTTCACGGACCGTGGCATCGAGGAACTGGAGAAGCGGCGCGGCGAGGAGGAGGTCACCTTCGAGTGGCTGGCCGAGCAGCTGCGGACATTCGTCGATCTCAACCCCGACTTCGAGGTGCCGGTGGAGCGACTGGCCACGTGGCTGGCACGGCTGGACGACGAGGACGACGAGTAGACGAGCGGGGGACCCACCGGGGCCGGGCGGAGCTTGGCCGGCTGGCGGCGTGGCGGAGCCGGGCTGGGAGCCGGGCGTGGCGGAGCCGGGGCCGACTTGGCGGAGCCGGGCGTGGCGGAGCCGGGGCCGGCTTGGCGGAGCCGGGCGTGGCGGAGCCGGGCTGGCGTGGCGGGCGTGGCAGAGCCGGGTCGTGGACGTCGGAGCGGGGCCGGGCCGCCGGAGCCCTGTGGGAGCCCGGGGAGCCCGAACCGGAACGCCCGAGCCGCGCAGCAGCCGGGACCGGGCCGCCGGGCCCCGTGGGAGCTAGGGCCGGAACGCCCGAGCCCCGCAGGAGCCGGAACCAGCACGCCCGAGCCACACGAGAGCCGGGACCGGAACGCCCGAGCCCCGCAGGAGCCGGAACCAGCACGCCCAAGCCCCGCAGGAGCCGGGCCGGGGCGCCAGACCCCGTGGGAGCAAGGGCCAGGCCGCCAGAGCCCCCCGGGGCCCGAAACGGGCCCTCCCCAGCCGCACGAGAGCCGGGGCCGTGCCGCCGGACCCCGTGGGAGCTAGGGCCGGAACGCCCGAGCCCCGCAGGGCCCGGAACCGGCACGCCGAACCGCACGGGAGCCGGGCCGGGGCGCCTGAGTCCGCAAGAACCGGAACCTGCACGCCCGAGCCGCACGGGAGCCGGGCCGAAACGCCCGAGCCCCGCAGAACCCGGAACCAGCACGCCCAAGCCCCGCAGGAGCCGGGCCGGGGCGCCAAGGTCGCGCGGGATCCTGGATTCGCGCCGTCCGGTGATCAGTCGCGCGGGTGCGTGACGGCGTAGGCCAGACCCAGGGCGCCATGGGCCATGAGCAGCGCTCCGGCTGTGGCCCAGCCCCAGCCGCCGCTGGGACGCCGGAGCCCCCACGCGATGAGCGGGACGCCCACCGCCAGCTGGGCGAGGGCCAGGGCACGGGCCCTGGGGCCGCCGGTCCAGGGCATCCAGGGGCCCAGGCGGCTGTGGTCGACGGTGTCGCGCTCCGCGACGGCCTCGCGCCAGCCCGGCCATTCGACCGGGAGGCTGTCCGGCTGGAGCGCGGCCGCTTCCCGGAGGCGATCGGCGGGCTCGCCGGGGGCGAGTTCCGGGGGCAGCGAGACGCCCACGCGCGCGAGGACCGCCAGCAGGCCGCGCAGACGGGTGCGGGCGTCGGCGCGGGAGTCGGGCTGCGTCAGCTGGTCGAGGGTCTGGAGGTCCAGGACGGGGTCGAGGCCCATGCGCGCGGCGAAGGTGCGCATCGCCTCCTCCTCCCCCGCCGGGAGGCCGCTCGCGAGCCAGACGAATCCCACCGGGCGGCGGAAGCCGGACGCGAGCGTGAAGCCCGCGTGGTCGGCGTCCCACCACAGGGCGAGAACGGGCCAGGGCGCGCCAACGGCGAGGGCCGTGGCCCAGCCGGTGACCACGCGGTCGACGGGCTCGCCGGCATCGCGCCAGGGTCCGCCCTCGGGGACGAGAACACTCCATTCGTCGCCCGCCCGGGTGAGCTGCATACGCTCCCGCAGCAGGTGGGCGACGGGGGCGACGGCCCCGGGCACCGCGCGGCACAGCAGCAGCGCCCCAGTGGCGGGACCGGTGCGGTCGGCTTCCGTCGGCATGATCACACGCTAGGGCGAATCACTGCACTTCGAGCACTTTTGTACGCCTCGACGTCCCCAGAACGAGTGTCTTGACTTTCCCCCACCACGATATATCGTGATTGACAGAAGACGCGATATGGCGCGTCACGCCGGGGAGGTCTGCCCATGTCCGAGTGGTCTGTCGCGGAGCCGAGGAAACTCACCTTCGACGAGCCCGTGAGCGAGCTGCACGTACGCCTCGTCAACGGAACGGTGAACGTGGTGAGCACCGACGAAGGTTCCGCCCGCCTGGAGGTCTCCGAGATCGAGGGACCACCCCTGGTCGTGACCCGGCAGGGCGGCACCCTGACGGTGGCCTACGAGGATCTGCCCTGGAAGGGCTTCCTCAAGTGGCTGGACCGCAAGGGCTGGCGCCGCAGCGCGGTGGTCTCCCTGGCCGTCCCGGCCTCCACCCGGGTGGAGGTGGGGGTCGTCGGCGCGGCAGCCGTGATCTCCGGGATCGAGGGACCGACGGCGGTGAAGGGCGTCACGGGCGACACGACCCTCGTGGGCCTCTCCGGCCCGGTCCGCGCCGACACGGTCTCCGGGAATGTGGAGGCCCAGGACGTGACCGGCGACCTCCGGTTCAACTCCGTCTCGGGCGACCTCACTGTGGTCGAGGGCTCCGGCTCCTCCGTGCGGGCCGATTCGGTCAGCGGCTCCATGATCGTCGACCTCGACCCGGAGGGCCCCACGGACGTGCGGCTGACCAGCGTCTCGGGCGAGATCGCGATCCGGCTGCCGTACCCGGCGGACGCGGAGGTCGAGGCCAATACGGCGAGCGGCGCCATCTCCAACGCCTTCGACGGGCTGCGGGTGCACGGCCAGTGGGGCGCCCACAAGATCACGGGCCGTCTGGGCGCGGGCACGGGCAAGCTGCGAGCGACGACGGTCTCCGGCTCGATCGCCCTGCTGCGCCGCCCCTCCAGGGAGGACGAGCCCGAGGAACCGTGGGACACCCGGCCCGGCACCGGCACCGGCACCGGCACCTCGCCGGCCGACCCGCAGGACGACCCGCAGGCCGGCTCGGGAGACAATTCCGTCTCCGGCCGGGGCGCCGCCGACGCCGGCACCCCGGCCGACGGTACGACCGACAAGAAGGTGCTCTGACATGCCCCCCGTCTTCGCCCACGGCCGCCTCCGCCTCTACCTGCTGAAGCTGCTGGACGAGGCCCCCCGACACGGTTACGAGGTGATCCGCCTCCTCGAGGAGCGTTTCCAGGGGCTGTACGCACCGTCGGCGGGCACGGTCTACCCGCGCCTCGCCAAGCTGGAGGCCGAGGGCCTGGTCACCCACACCACCGAGGGCGGCCGCAAGGTCTACTCGATCACGGACGCGGGCCGCGCCGAACTGGCCGACCGCAGCGGCGAGCTGGCCGACCTGGAGCTGGAGATCCGGGAGTCCGTCGCGGAACTGGCGGCGGAGATCCGCGCCGACGTGCGCGGGGCCGCCGGCGACCTGCGCCGCGAGATGCGCGCCGCGGCGACCGAGGCCCGCCGGGAGACCGGCACCAGGCCCCGTGGCACGGAGGACGCCCCCTTCGGGGACTTCGGGCAGTACGGCGACAAGGAGGCCTGGCGCGTCGCCAAGGAGGAGATGCGGCGCGCCAGGCAGGAGTGGAAGGAACAGGCGCGCCGCGCCAAGGACGAGAGCCGCCGCGCCCGCGAGGACGCCCAGCGCGCCCGCCGCCAGGCGAAGGAGGCCCAGGAACAGGCCCGTGCCCAGGCCCAGGAGCAGGTGCAGCGCATCGCACGCCGGGTCCAGGAGCAGGTCCAGGACCACTTCTCCCGCGGCGACTGGCCCACGGGACTGCGCGAGGGCCTGAGCGAACTGGCCAAGGAGGTCGGCGAGTTCGGCAAGGACTACGGCAAGGACTTCGGCTTCGACTGGACCGGCACCGGCAAGCCGACCCCACAGCCGACTCCCTCACAGCCCGCCGAGGACTTCCCGGCCTCCTACGAACCCGCCTGGGCCCACGAGGACGCCACGGATTCCACCGGCGACCCCGCCCGCGACCTTGACCGCCTGCTCGACCGCTTCCGGGACGACATCCGCGACGCGGCCCGCGACCACGGCGTCACCCCCGACCAACTGCGCGACGCCCGCCGCCATCTGTCGACGGCGGCGGCCCACATAGGAGCCCTGCTGCGCGCCCCGAAGAAGTAAGCGGCCGGATCCCCGCCCTCACCCGGCCTTGGCCTCGCCGCCGCCCCCGTACAGCACCCGCACCAGGGACTCGTACGTCACCCCGTGGTCGGCGAGGACCTCGGCCGGCACGCCGGGACGCATAGTCAGGGCGAGCAGGATGTGCTCGTCCCCGATATACCGGTCCCGCTGGGCGAGGGCGACCCGCAAGGAGCGCTCCAGAACGTCCTTGGCTCCGCGCCCGAAGGAGGCCCGCCCCGACCACCACCCCTTGTCCTTCCGGTCACCGGCCATGGCACCGGCCCCGTGCACCTCCTCGACACGGGCGACGATCTCCTCCACATCGATCCCGAGCCCGGCGAGCGCGTCGGTCTCCGCCTGCGACAGCCCGGCCCGCCGCCGCGCCGCCCCCAGCGCCTGCCGCACGGACTCCCTCCGCTCGGCGAGCCCGAGAGCTGCGAGCGCGAACGAGCCGCGACTGCCCTCCCGATCGAGCAGCGCGAGCAACAGGTGCTCCGGCTCCACGACCTGCCCGCCACCCCCGCCCTCCACATGAGCGAACGCGCCCTTGACCACGCTCCGGGCGTCCTTGGTGAACCGCTCGAACATCAATGCCTCCCGTACTTCTTGTGCACGGCCTGCCTGCTCACACCGAGTTCGGTGGCGATCTCCTGCCACGACCAGCCCTGGTGGCGCGCATTGCGCACCTGTACGGCTTCCAGCTGCTCCAGCAGTCTGCGCAGGGCGGCGACGGCCCGCAGGCCGACCCGTGGATCACGGTCGCCCGCACGCTCGGCCAGATCGGTTGCTTCGGTCATGACGTCAACCTACGTTGACAGCACTCTCCCGTCAACCCCAGTTGACAAACCAACGGCCGGCCCGAACCCGGACCGGCCGTCAGCACATTTCAGTTCAGCAGCAACTACGGATTGGTGAGCACGACCTTCCCGAACTGCTCACCGGACGCCAGCCGTTCGAAGCCTTCCCGCGCACGGTCCATCGGCAGCACCTCGTCGATGACGGGCCGCACTCCGGTGGCGGCGCAGAACGCGAGCAGATCCTCCAGCTCGTCCTTGGTGCCCATCGTGGACCCGACGACCTTGAGCTCCAGGAAGAAGATCCGGGTGAGTTCGGCATGCGGGGGCCGGTCGCCACTGGTGGCACCGGAAATCACCAGCGTGCCGCCGGGCTTCAGCGACTTGACGGAGTGCGACCAGGTGGCGGCGCCGACGGTCTCGATCACCGCGTCCACCCGCTGCGGCAACCGCGCCCCCGACTCCAGAGCCTCCACGGCCCCCAGCTCCACGGCCCGCTTCCGCTTGGCCTCGTCCCGGCTCGTGGCGAAGACCCGGAGCCCCGCCGCCTTCCCCAGCACGATGGCGGCCGTGGCGACACCACCGCCGGCGCCCTGCACGAGCACGGAGTCACCGGGCCGGACGCCGGCGTTGGTGAACAGCATCCGGTACGCGGTAAGCCACGCCGTGGGCAGACAGGCGGCCTCCTCGAAGGAGAGTTCCTTGGGCTTGGGCAGGAGGTTCCAGGTCGGGACGGCGACCTGCTCGGCGAAGGTGCCCTGGTAGCGCTCGGTGAGGATGGAACGGGGTTCCTTCGGGCCGACCCCGTGCCCGCTCTGTCCGATCACCGAGTGAAGGACGACCTCGTTGCCGTCCTCGTCGACACCGGCGGCGTCACAGCCGAGGATCATCGGCAGCTTGTCCTCTGCGAGGCCGACGCCGCGCAGGGACCACAGGTCGTGATGGTTGAGGGAGGCGGCCTTGACCGTGACGGTGCTCCAGCCGGGGCGGGCCTCGGGAGCCGGACGCTCTCCCAACTCCAGGCCGGCCAGTGGCTGGTCGCGGTCGATTCGAGCGGCGTAGACAGCGAACATGACCTCGACGATAGGTTCCGGACCAACTGCACGGAACCACCAACCCCTGTGAGACACACCCTCTTGCCACACGCTCAGCACCGGTGCACAGCCCGGACGGGCCGAGACGCACGCGCACCCGCCGACGGCGAGAAGGGGACGTGTCGGGGGGTGTCCGCCCGCAGCGGTTGGCGCGTCAACGGGGAGTCAGTCGGTACGCAACCCCATCGCGCCGTTCCGAGGACGGACACCCCCCGACGCGGCCCCGCCCCACCACCCGGCGTAAGGCGCAGCCGCGCACCCCCACCGAAGCAGCCACAGGCCGCCGCAGGCACCCCGCCCCACCGCCGCAGGCACCCGCCCCACCACCGGAGGCACCCGCACCACCCGGACAGCCGCACACCACCCGGACAGCCGCACCCAAAGAAATGACCCCGCCCATTCCCGGACGGGGCCACTCACATCACCGCGCAACGCGCCACGCGCTACCGCGTCACCGCCGAGCCACACCCTCGGCCCGGGCAGCAGCCGCCACCGCAGCCGTCACCGCCGGCGCGACCCGCTCGTCGAACGGAGACGGGATGACGTAGTCGGCCGCGAGGTCGTCCCCGACCACACCCGCCAGCGCCTCCGCGGCGGCCAGCTTCATCCCCTCCGTGATCCGCGACGCCCGCACCTGCAAGGCACCCGCGAAGATCCCCGGGAACGCCAGCACGTTGTTGATCTGGTTCGGGAAGTCCGACCGCCCGGTAGCCACCACGGCCGCGTACTTGTGCGCGATCTCGGGGTGCACCTCAGGGTTCGGATTCGCCATGGCGAAAACGAACGCCCCCTCGGCCATCGACGCCACCGCGTCCTCCGCCACCGTCCCGCCGGACACCCCGATGAACACATCGGCTCCGGCCAGCGCGACCTCCAGCGACCCGCTGATGCCCGCCTTGTTCGTGAACCCGGCCAGCTCCCGCTTCACCGGCGTCAGATCGTCCCGGTCCGCCGACACGACACCCTTGCGGTCGGCCACCGCGACATCCCCGATCCCGGCCTCGACCAGCATCTTCGCGATCGCGACACCCGCCGCACCGGCGCCGGAGATGACGGCCCGCAGCTCCCCCAGCGCCCGCTTGCTCAGCCGCGCGGCGTTCCGCAGGGCCGCCAGCGTCACCACCGCCGTACCGTGCTGGTCGTCGTGGAAGACGGGGATGTCCAGGCGCTCCTGGAGCTTCCGCTCGATCTCGAAGCACCGCGGCGCCGAGATGTCCTCCAGATTGACTCCGCCGAACGAGGGCGCGAGCCGCACCACCGTCTCGACGATCTCGTCGACGTCCGTGCAGTTCAGCGCGATCGGGACCGCGTCCACGCCGCCGAACTGCTTGAACAGAATCGCCTTGCCCTCCATCACCGGGAGGGAGGCCTCGGGCCCGATGTCACCGAGCCCCAGCACGGCCGTACCGTCCGTCACGACGGCCACGACCGACGACTTCCACGTGTAGTCGTGCACGAGCTCCGGCTGCTCCGCGATCGCGCTGCACACCTTCGCGACGCCGGGCGTGTACGCCAGGGACAGGTCGTCCTTGTCACGGACCGGCACCGTGGCCTGCACGGCCATCTTGCCGCCGCGGTGGAGCGCGAACGCCGGATCGAAGGAGTCGAGGGGCTCCGCACCGCCCTCGTTGCCCGTATGGTCCGTCGTGCTTTCGCTGCGAGGATTGACGATCTCCGCTGCCACTTCGTTTTACCCCTTAAATCTTCATTGGTCTGAGGGTGGCCACTCCTGGTGAGGCGTGGGCGGGACCGCGTACGGCCGTGGTCGTGCTGTGTACGTGCTACGTACGGGCGCATACGCGATGGGCGCGCCGCACACGCGCCCTGAGCCCCGGATGAGGGGTGTAAAGACCCTTCTTACCGGACGGACGGCACCGACGACGAGTCCATAACGCGAAGGTCACACACGGGCGCCCTGATTCTTCGTCCAATATCGGGACAAGGTCTGGACAAACCCTGGGTAACCACTCATACGTCGGCGAATCCCTCGGGCCCCGTATCGGATACCCGGGACATACCGAAGATCTTCCTGCCGGAAGGAATGATTCCCGCAGAAGGTCCGGCCGTGATGTACCGGAGTGGTGCGGTTCGGGGGTCGCCCGTTATCCGATTTTGACATGGCTGGCCCCCAGAATGGCGCAGTCCGAATGGCAAGATGCCGTAATCACACGAGGTCGCGACACTCGAAGACGTGTGTTCTCGTCGACCCACGGCACTGCCGGCACCGCCGGCAGTCCACGGCACTGCCGAACCGTCGGCAGTCCAGGCACTGCCGAACCCATCGGCAGCGCTCCGCCCCATCGGCAACTCCACCCATCCGCCGGAGGAACCCACCATGACCGCAAGCTCCACCCGTCGTACGACCGCCGCGCACTCCCGGCTAGCAGCGGTCGGTGCGATCGCGGTCGCAGGCGCGCTGATGCTCACCGGATGCGGTGACCAGACCAAGGACGCCGGGTCGGACAACGCGACGGCCGCTGCCCCGCTCGCGGACAAGCTGCCCCAGTCGATCCGTGACAAGGGCGTCATCAAGGTCGGCTCGGACATCGCTTACGCCCCGGTCGAGTTCAAGGACAGCTCCGGCAAGGTCGTCGGCATCGACCCGGACCTCGCCGCCGCCATGGGCAAGCAGCTCGGTGTCGACTTCCAGTTCGAGAACGGCACCTTCGACACGCTGCTCACGGGCCTGCGCTCCAAGCGGTACGACGTCGCGATGTCCGCGATGACCGACTCCAAGGAGCGCCAGGAGGGCATCGACTCCAAGACCGGCAAGAAGGTCGGCGAGGGCGTCGACTTCGTGGACTACTTCACCGCCGGTGTCTCGATCTACACCAAGAAGGGCGACGACCAGGGCATCAAGAACTGGTCCGACCTGTGCGGCAAGAAGATCGTGCTCCAGCGCGGCACGGTCTCCGAGGAGCTCGCCAACGCCGAGTCGAAGAAGTGCCCGGCCGGCAAGAAGATCGCCATCGAGCCCTTCGACAACGACCAGCAGGCCCAGACCCGCCTGCGCGCCGGCGGTGCCGACGCCGGCTCGTCCGACTTCCCGGTCGCCGCGTACGCCGTGAAGACCTCCGGTGGCGGCAAGGACTTCCAGCTGGTCGGCGAGCAGGTCGAGGCCGCTCCGTACGGCATCGCGGTCGCCAAGAACCAGACGCAGCTGCGCGACGCCCTCAAGGCCGCGATGGACGCGATCATCAAGAACGGCGAGTACGAGAAGATCCTCAAGAAGTGGGGCGTGACGGACGGCGCCGTGCAGGAAGCCACCATCAACGCCGGCGGCAAGTGACGCGACGCAGCGGCACTGAAAGGCAACACCCGTGACTGTTGACATCGACAAGACGTCGGGGCCGTCCGACACGCCCCCGGCCGGACCGGAGGCCATCAAGGCCATCCCGGTCCGGCACTACGGGCGGTACGTTTCCGCCGTCGTCGCCATCGGCCTGCTGGTCGGGGTCGTCTACGCGTTCTCCCAGGGCAAGATCAACTGGGGCGCGATCCCGGACTACTTCTTCGACGACCGTGTCCTGCAAGGCGTCGGCAGGACCATCCTGATCACCGTCCTGTCCATGGTGATCGGCATCGTCGGCGGCATCATGCTGGCCGTGATGCGCCTGTCGAAGAACCCGGTGACCTCGGCGATCTCGTGGTTCTACATCTGGTTCTTCCGCGGTACGCCGGTCCTCGTGCAGCTGGTGGTCTGGTTCAACCTGGGCCTGGTCTTCGAGTACATCAACCTCGGGCCGTTCTACAAGGACGAGTGGTCGGACTTCATGACCCCGTTCCTGACGGCGCTGCTGGGCCTCGGCCTCAACGAGGCCGCGTACATGGCGGAGATCTGCCGTGCCGGTCTGCTCTCCGTCGACGAGGGCCAGACGGAGGCCTCGCACGCGCTGGGCATGAGCCACTCCAAGACGCTGCGCCGGATCGTCATCCCGCAGGCGATGCGCGTGATCGTGCCGCCGACGGGCAACGAGGTCATCAACATGCTGAAGACGACCTCGCTGGTCTCGGTCGTCCAGTACTCCGAGTTGTTCCGCGTGGCCCAGGACATCGGACAGACCTCCGGCGCCCCCGCCGAGATGCTGTTCCTGGCGGCGGCCTGGTACCTGCTGCTGACCTCGGTCTTCAGCATCGGCCAGTACTACCTGGAGCGGTACTACGCGCGTGGTTCGAGCCGGTCCCTCCCGGCCACCCCGTTCCAGAAGATCAAGGCGAACCTGCTGTCCCTGTCCAACCGCTCGGCGTCGACGGGAGGCACCGCATGAACGCCATGGTCAAGGCCGAAGGCGTCCACAAGTCCTTCGGCCCCCTGGAAGTCCTCAGGGGCATCGACCTGGAGGTGAAGACCGGCGAGGTGTTCTGCCTCATCGGCCCCTCCGGCTCCGGCAAGTCGACCTTCCTCAGGTGCATCAACCACCTGGAGAAGATCAACGCCGGCCGCCTGTACGTGGACGGGGAGCTGGTGGGCTACCGCCAGAAGGGCGACAAGCTCTACGAGCTGAAGGACAGCGAGGTCGCCCTCAAGCGCCGGGACATCGGCATGGTCTTCCAGCGCTTCAACCTGTTCCCGCACATGACGGCCGTGGAGAACGTCATGGAGGCACCGGTCCAGGTCAAGGGCGTGAGCAGGAGCCAGGCCCGGCAGCGGGCCCTGGAGCTCCTGGACCGGGTCGGCCTGGCCGACAAAGCGGGCAGCTACCCCACGCAGCTCTCCGGCGGCCAGCAGCAGCGCGTCGCCATCGCCCGGGCCCTCGCCATGGACCCGAAGCTGATGCTGTTCGACGAGCCGACGTCGGCGCTCGACCCGGAGCTGGTCGGTGACGTCCTGGACGTCATGCGCGACCTCGCCGAGTCCGGCATGACGATGATCGTCGTCACGCACGAGATGGGCTTCGCCCGCGAGGTGGGCGACAGTCTGGTCTTCATGGACGGCGGCGTGGTGGTCGAATCCGGTCACCCGCGCGAGGTGCTGACGAACCCGCAGCACGAGCGGACGAAGTCGTTCCTGTCCAAGGTGCTCTGACGCCACACCCACCGAGGGGGCGGTACGGGAACTCCGTACCGCCCCCTTCGGCGTGCTACTTCAGGGCGAGCAGCAGGGTGTCCGAGGGCGAGCACCACACCGGCCTGGCCTCGGCGAACCCCTTCTCGCGCAGCACGCGCGCGTGCCACGCCACCGACGGCATGTCGCCGTCGGCGTGGTCGCCGTAGATCTCGTAGCGCCGGGCCGTGGGCTCCGCGAGGACCGGGTCCTTGGCGGCGAGCTGCCACCACTGCGACCAGTCGAGGACGCCGTCCCGCTTGGCCTGTTCCATGCGGTCGTGCCGCTGCGCCTGCTCCGCGGCGTTGATCCGGGGTGTCGTCTCGTCGATCATGTGGTCCGCGTTCATGAAGACACCGCCGTCGCGGACCACTCCCGCGACCTGGCCGTAGAGGTCCGCGAGGGGTTCCCGGTGCAGCCAGTGCAGGGCCGTCGCGGTCAGGACGGCGTCGTACGAGTCGTACGGCAGCTCCGCCGGCCAGTCGGGGTCCTTGAGGTCGGCGGTGACGAAGCGGACCCGCTCGTCGCCCGCGAAGGTGCCCCGGGCGATGGCGAGGAGCGCCGGGTCGAGGTCGACGCCGGTGCTGGTGGCCTCCGGGAACCGGGCGAGCAGCCGGGCGGTGATGCTGCCGGTGCCGCAGGCGAGGTCGAGTACGCGCGGGGCGGTGCCCACGAGGGCCTCGACCATGTCGAGCATGATCCGGAAGCGTTCCTCGCGGTCGGGCAGGTACCACTCCTGCTGCCGGTCCCAGCTCTGCTGCCACGCCTGCCAGTCGGCGGTGGCCGTGGTGATGTCCGCGTCCGTCATCGAGCCCCTCCCTCGTAATACCCTGGAAGCACCATCAGCTGTTACAAGTGCGCGCTCACGACAATAAAGCCCCTCCGTAAGGACTACAAGTGGAACTGGCCTATTACTCGGACTATGCCGTGCGCCTCGTCAACACGGAGGAACCGGCCCGGGGCAAGGACACCCTGACGTCGGTCGAGGCGGTCCGCGAGCTGTTCGGCGCCAACCAGTCGGCGGCCCGCCGCACCACCGACGCGGACGTCACCCGCTTCCGCTCGGTCCGGGGCCGGCTGCGCGCGGTCTTCGAGGCGGCCGACACGGGCGACGAGACGCTCGCCGTGGACCTGCTGAACTCGCTGCTGCTGGAGTTCCCGGTGAGCCCGCAGATCTCCGGGCACGACTTCCGCGACGACGACGGCCGTCCCCTGTGGCACATGCACCTGGCGGACCACCCGTCCAACGCGACCGCGGGCTACGCGGCGATCGCGGCGATGGGCCTGGCGTTCCACCTGACCGAGTACGGCGTGGACCGGCTCGGCCTGTGCGAGGCCGCGCCCTGCCGCAACGCCTACCTGGACACCTCCACCAACCGCTCCCGGCGCTACTGCTCCGACCGTTGCGCCACCCGCGCCAACGTCGCGGCCTACCGCGCCCGCAAACGCCTCGAAGCGGCCCGGCCCGACCTGCCCGAGAGCACGGGCCTGGCGGCCGACAGCGCCCAGCCCAGCAGCGCCCAGGGGGAACGCGGGCCGGGCCTGCGCGGCCGGTAGCGGAACCGGACCCGCCCCAGCACCAGGTCGTCGGGCACGACGCCGTAGTCGGTGCTGTCGCCGCCGGCGTACGTGTTGTCCCCGAGCACCCACCAGCCGTTCTCGCGCCGCTGGGCGACCCGCTTGACGACCAGCAGGTCCTGCTGGAAGGGATGCCGCAGCACGACGACGTCACCGGGCTTGATCCGGGCTCCGTAGTGCACCAGGAGCCGGTCCCCGTGGTACAGAGTGGGCACCATGGACGGACCGGTCACCTCGGCCACCCCGAAGGGCGCCGACCTCCCCCGCTCGGACTCCTGCGACAGCTCCGGCATCACCCGGCACCTCCCCGGTTCTTCGTCCACCAGTCTCAGTCTCACCCCGGACTTTTGTCCTAAGCCCATGGGGGCACTCGCGAAAACCGCTCCCCCACGGAGTAATGTCCCCTGTGAGAAGACGATCACGAGGAAGGAATGCTCCATGCTTTCCCGCCTGTTTGCCCCCAAGGTCAAGGTCAGCGCACACTGCGACCTTCCCTGCGGTGTGTACGACCCTGCCCAGGCCCGCATCGAGGCGGAGTCGGTGAAGGCCATCCAGGAGAAGATGGCCGGCAACGACGACCCGCACTTCCAGGCGCGTGCCACCACCATCAAGGAGCAGCGCGCGGAGCTCGCGAAGCACCACGTGTCCGTGCTGTGGAGCGACTACTTCAAGCCGCCGCACTT
Organism: Streptomyces afghaniensis; assembly: GCF_044327915.1. Classification (NCBI taxonomy): domain Bacteria; kingdom Bacillati; phylum Actinomycetota; class Actinomycetes; order Kitasatosporales; family Streptomycetaceae; genus Streptomyces; species Streptomyces afghaniensis. The sequence goes on along the minus strand of NZ_JBIRGJ010000010.1, from coordinate 275,066 downwards.
CGAGAAGTACCCCGAGCTGCACCAGCTGGTCAACGACACCCTCAAGGCCCTCTCGGCCGCCAAGGGTTCGACCGACCCGGCGACCGGCCAGAAGGCGCTGGACTACATCGCCCAGATCGACAAGATCTTCTGGGAGACCAAGAAGGCCTGATCTTGTCTCAAGCCCTTTGACCTGCACTTTTTGCATGCAGTGTCTCCCTGACCGCACCCGGTCCGCAGGCCGCCGAGCACGGCGTCCCTGACGGATCGGGTGCGGTCTTGTTCGTCCGGCCAGAGGTTGGCGAAGGGAATCAGCCACCCGAAGTCGGCGCGCACACTGGAACCTCACTCACGATTCACAGCTGTCACACAGTCAACTGGCAGATCAGCGGCTGGACATGCCCATCTCCGGCCCTCGCCGACTGCCCCAGCACCGTGTCCTTGCTGCCCAAAAATGGGTCAACGCCGCCTACGGCAAGGTGTCGGGTTAGAGCTCAGTCCGTCGTGGCGAGCTTCGGGGACGGCACCCTCGCCAAGATCATCCGCCACAGCCTGTTATGCAAGGGGTACTGGGGCGGCGACACGGAAAGAGAACATGGGCCTGCCCACGGACGGCGGGGTGGTCCAGGCGAAGGTGCTCAGCGGGTGGGCCGGAGGCCGAGGACGCCGACGGGTTCCTCCTGGCCGAGAAGATGCGGTCCGGTGTGCCCATAAACACCGCCGTGCGCGAGCACTACGAGAAGACCGGCGGGATAACCCGCTTCAGGGACTACCTTGCCAAGCGGTTCGGCACCTCGCAGGCCACGGCGGTGGACGCCGCGTTCTACATCCTCACGTCCACCGACGATCCGCTCGTCAATGTCGGACGCATCTTCCTCGAACAGCAGACCGGAGGAGCCGCCATGGTCCTTTCACACTCACGCCAGGCTGTTCGCGGACAGTTCGGCCTGATGGATTCCTGGATCCTGGCGGTGCTCTTCGTCGGCTTCGGTCTGGCCTTCGTACGCCTCCGGAAGGGCCGACGCCTTGTCAGTCTGATCAAGGCATCCACCGCCACGGGAACCCTCTGCTACCTGCTCGGATGGTCCCAGGTCCACTTCGCCTTCCCCTCGCATACCTGTCCCGACTTCTTCGACAGGCGCCCCATCGTCCGCTTCGACCGCTATGAGGACGGAGTTCTTCCGCTGCACGCCACCTGCTACTGGGACAACGGTGAGCGGAAGGAACTCGTGAGCGCCTGGGTCAATCCACTCCTGTTCACCTGTGCGGCCGTGTTGACCGGCTGCCTGGTGACGTTGGCGGTCCTTGCCTACCGCCGCTACCGGAAAGGACACACACGTTGAGCGACACCGCTCACATACTCACCCGCCGTCAGACTCTCGGCTTAGCCGCTGGTCTCGCGGCAGGAGCCCTCCTCGCGACTGCTCCCACCGCTGCCGCATCCGCTCCCGACCCGAGCGCGTGGCCCGGCCGGCGGTCCGAGAACGGCTGGCCCGTCATGGACAGTGACGGCATCGCCCTCCTGCGCGTCGAAGGTACCGCCGTCGACGTGCCGCTGCTGACGGGCGACGTGGCCACGGTGCTGCTCCACGTGGCCCGGCGGTTCGCGTACGAGATCGACGTGCTCCGCCCCGGCGACGTCCACGGCCACACGGACCACCGCGTTGTCGAGGCCGGCTTCGAGTCGAACCACCTGTCGGCCGCACCATGGTCGTGCCCGGGACCGGCGTCGAGTTCCGGTGCGTGCGCGGTCTTCGACAACAACCTCGGCACAGCGAAGAAGATGAAGCTGAAGCTGTGCCCGAACCTGACCGACGCGCTGTGCAAGGAGGATGCGGGGACCTTCTCGCAGTACGCGGGTAACTGACACGGTCAGTGGAACTGCGGGACGATCAAAAAGATCCCGTACGCCACCACGGCCGCGCAGGCGAGGAAGCACAGCGCCGCCTGGGTGACGCCCAGGGCGGAGGTGCGGCCGTGCTGTTCGCGGGCGCCCTCCAGTTGGGCGAGGCCGAGGACGCCGAGGGCGAAGACGACGACCACGGCCACGGTGACGCCGATGCTCACCGCGGTGACCTGGCCGAGTGCGGTCCAGTCCAGTTGCATGCCGACTCCCCTTCGTTCAGGCGGCCGTGCCGACCTTGGCGGGCGGCTCGGTACGGATCGTGACCTTGTGCGCGTCGTTGACGTTGTGCGCGTGCACCGGGTTGCGGCGGGAGACGACCACGATGCCCGCGGCGAGGGCCGCGCCGACCAGGGCGACGACCGCCGTACCGAGGTCGCCGCCGCTCTGCACCACGCTCGCGGCCAGGCCGCCGACCAGCGCGGCGGCGGGCAGCGTGATCAGCCACGCGACCGCCATGCGGCCCGCGACGCCCCAGCGGACCTCCGCGAGCCTGCGGCCGAGGCCCGCGCCGAGGATGCTGCCCGAGGCGACCTGGGTGGTGGACAGGGCGAAACCGAGGTGCGCGGACGTCAGGATGACGGCCGTGGACGCGGTCTCGGCGGCGAAGCCCTGCGGCGACTGGATCTCGGTGAGGCCCTTGCCCATGGTGCGGATGATGCGCCACCCGCCGAGATACGTGCCAAGGCCGATGGCGATGCCCGCGGACGCGATCACCCACAGCGGCGGTCCGGCGTCGTGGCCGAGTGCGCCGGCCGAGATCAGGGTGAGGGTGATGACGCCCATCGTCTTCTGTGCGTCGTTCGTGCCGTGGGCGAGGGAGACCAGCGAGGCCGAGGCGATCTGACCGATCCGGAAGCCCTTGGTCACGGTGTCCTTGCGGGCGCGGTCGGTGAGCCGGTAGGCGAGGTACGTGGCCAGCAGCGCGGCGAGACCGGCCACGACCGGCGAGGCCACCGCCGGCACCAGCACCTTCTCGACGACCTTGTCGAAGTTGACCCCGTGGCTGCCCGCCCCGACCCACACGGCCCCGATCAGCCCGCCGAACAGGGCGTGCGAGGAACTCGACGGCAGTCCGACCAGCCAGGTCAGCAGGTTCCACAGGATCGCCCCGACCAGGCCCGCGAAGATCATGCCGGGGGTGACGAGGGTGTCGTCGACGATGCCGCCCGAGATGGTCTTGGCGACCTCGGTGGACAGAAAGGCACCGACGACGTTGAGGACACCGCTGATCAGGACCGCCGTACGGGGAGCGAGTGCGCCGGTGGCGATGGACGTGGCCATCGCGTTCGCCGTGTCGTGAAATCCGTTGGTGAAGTCGAAGGCGAGCGCCGTCACGATGACGACCGCCACGAGGAACGTGATGTGGTCCATTCCTGAATGCAAACAAGTGCAGGCCAATAGGCGGGGAACGGCGAGGCAAAGGCTGGTCAAGGTTCACGCGGGTGGCGGTGGCGTCGCACTTGTACGATCGCGCCCATGAGGATCGGCTGGACGTTCGCCTTCATCGACCGCCCGCGCGAGGCGTTCGACACCGCCTGCACGTTCTGGACGGCGGTCACGGACACCCGGCTTTCCGAACTGCGCGGAGTACAGGCCGAGTTCGTCACATTGGTCCCGCACGACGCCGACGCCTGCCTGAAGGCCCAGGCGGTGCGCTCGGGGGCCGGCGGTGCCCATCTCGACTTCTGTGTGGACGACGTGAGGGAGTTCGCCGGCTCGGCGACGCGGCTCGGCGCGAGCGTGGTGGCCGACCTCGGGTCGCTCGTCGTGCTGCGGTCGCCCGGCGGGCAGTTGTTCTGCGCGGACCCTTGGCGCGGGCAATCGTCGCGGCCGGGAGTGGTGCGGGGCAGCCGTCTCGACCAGGTGTGCGTGGACGTGCCGCCGTCCGCCTACGACGCCGAAGTCGCCTTCTGGAGCGGGCTGCTGGCCGACTGGACGTCACGGCCCGGTTCCCTCCCGGAGTTCCACGTTGTCGAGCCGCCGCCCGGCCTGCCGGTACGCCTGCTCCTGCAACGCCTCGACGAGGAACGCCCGGCCTCCGCCCACCTCGACCTCGCCTGCGCGGACGTCGAGGCGACCCGGGCGCGGCACGAGGAGCTCGGGGCGGTGTTCGTGGCCGGTTTCTCGGGCTGGACGGTGATGCGCGACCCGGCGGGCGGCACGTACTGCCTGACGACCCGGGATCCGCAGACGGGCGGGCTGCGCGGCTAATCCGCTTCGACGTACGCGCACAGGACGTCCCCGCCGTCCTCGGGCGTCGGGCAGGGCGGCAGGTCCGGTGTCTCGTCGGGGTTCGCGTTCTCCCAGACGTACGGCCCCCGAGGCTGGGTCGAGTCCTGCATCCACAGCGTCAGCCCGCCCGCGACGACCACGACCAACACCCACACGATCACCACCCGGCGCCACACCCGGCGCCGCCGCTCCCCCGCCATGTCCATGCCTCACACGCTAGTCGGGCAACCGCGCCGCCCGGGCCTGGAGATAGCGCTGTTCGGGCAGGCTGAGAGTCTGCGCGGCCGCCGACTCGTAAGCGGCACGAGCGGCTTCGCGCTCGCCCGCGCGCTCCAGGAGGTGACCTCGTACGGCGTCCAGACGGTGGCCCTTCGACTCGGCTGCGAGAGCATCCAGTTCGGCAAGACCTGCGTGCGGGCCGTGGACCATGGCGACGGCGACCGCGCGGTTGAGGCGTTCGACCGGGCCGGGGACCAGACGGACGAGGACGTCGTACAGGCCCAGGATCTCGGCCCAGTCCGTCGCCTCGGGCGAGGGCGCCTCGTCGTGGACTGCCGCGATCGCGGCACGCAGCTGGTACGGCCCGGGCCGGCCCCGGGACAGCGCCCCGGTGACCAGCGCGACGCCCTCCTCGATGGCGGCCTTGTCCCAGCGGTCCCGGTCCTGTTCGTCGAGGGGGATCAACTCGCCGTGCGGTCCGCTGCGCGCGTCGCGGCGGGCGTCGGTGAGCAGCATCAGCGCGAGCAGGCCGGCCACCTCGCAGTCGTCGGGGAGCAGCCGGTGGACCGTGCGGGTGAGACGTACGGCCTCCCCGGCGAGGTCCCGGCGCTGGAGGGCGGCTCCGGAGGTGGCCGTGTAGCCCTCGTTGAAGATCAGGTAGAGGGTCTGGAGGACGGACGGCAGCCGCTGTTGCCAGAGCTCCGGGCGGCCGAAGCGCACGCCCCGCACCTTCTGCTTGGCCCGGCTGATCCGCTGGGCCATCGTCGCCTCGGGCACCAGATACGCGCGGGCGATCTCCGCCGTGGTGAGACCGCCGACGGCGCGCAGGGTGAGCGCGATCTGGGCGGGCGGCGTCAGGTCCGGATGGCAGCACAGGAAGAGCAGCGAGAGGGTGTCGTCCTCGCGGGGGGCCCGCTCCCCGGGCGGCGGGGCGGTGAAGGCGTCCCGGGGCGCCAGAGCCGCCGCCCGCTCCTCGCGCTGCCGCCGGGCCTCCTCGCCGCGCAGGGCGTCGGTCAGCCGCCGGGAGGCGACCTTGATCAGCCAGCCGCGCGGATTGCCGGGCACACCCGCCGAGGGCCACTGCCCTGCCGCCGCGAGCAGCGCCTCCTGTACGGCGTCCTCGGCGGCGTCGAAGTGCCCGTACCGCCTGACCAGCGCACCGAGGACCTGCGGCGCGTCACGGCGCAGCAGGTCCTCGATCTCGGGTGTGCTCCTCACCGGCGCGCCCGTCGGCGTATCCGGGCTCTCAGATGTCCCCGGAGCCGTCCATGATCGGACGGATCACGACCGGGTAGTCGGGGGCACCGGCCGGCTGGGGGCACCGGGCGACGCGCTCGGCGATCTCGGTGACCCGCTCCAGGCTCTCGCACTCCAGGACCCAGTAGCCGGCCAGCAGCTCCTTGGTCTCGCTGTACGGGCCGTCGGTGATCACCGCCTTGCCGTCGTCACCGAGGGTGACGTGCCGCGTCTGCGCCGGCTCGGCCAGGCCCTGCCCGTCGACGAATTCGCCCGTCTCGGAGAGGTCGTCGTTGATGGCGCCCATGTAGGCGAACATGGCCTGGAGCTCCTCCTCGCTCCACGCCGGGGAGTTCGCCGACGCCCTGCCGCGCATGGCCTCGTAGTCCGCCTGTGTGCCCTGCACCATGACCAGGTACTTCATCAGTCCGCTCCTTCGGCTCTCACCGCCCTGGTGGGCGGCTCTCACACGGGACGTCGGAGCCGGGCCGGGATTCTCGACACGAACTCAGGAATTTTCCACGACGGTTTCTCCGGGTGCGTCTTCGCGCGGGGTCGTCGCAGGTGAGGCGGTGCTCTCGGCGGACGGGGGCGGTTCGGCGGTCCGGGTGGTCTCGCCCGCCCGATCACCCTCGGCGTCTTGCGCTTCGTAGGCCCCGCACTCGGGGTTGCGACAGGGGCCCGCCACCCACAGGGGGACCCACGCGCCCAGCGTCTTGTGGCGCCGGACGACCGTTTCCACTGGCTGTCCGCAGGTCGGACAGACATGCCCTTCGCTGCCCATGTCCTCAGGGTAGGCCGGTCGGCGGCTCAGCGCTTCCTGCTGTACGTGCGCACCAGCAGCCCGTTGCCGAACGTGCGCACCGACTCGAGCGTGAAGTCCGAGATCGCGAATCCGGAGCCGAACATCGGCATGCCCGTGCCGTACACGAGCGGGTAGGTCTTGATCACGAGCTCGTCGATCTCGTCGCGCAGTTCGCCCGCGAGCTTGGAGCCGCCGCACAGGTAGATGCCGAGATCGCCGTCCTCGGCCTTCAGTTCGCGGACCTTTCCGACGACGTCGTCCGCGATGATCTCGACGTTCGGGTCGGGCGACTCCTTCAGCGTGCTGGAGGCGACGTACTCGCGCAGGTGGGCATAGGGGCTGGTGATGCCCTCCTTCAGGGCGAGCTCGTAGCTGCCGCGGCCCTGGACGACGGTGTCGAACCGCTTGTTCGGCACGTCGTCGAAGCCGAGGGCCCGGCGGCCCTGGGTAGCCGCGGTCTCCGGATACTCCGACTTCAGGAAGGCGAGGAACTCCTCGTCGACGAAGCGGAGCATCGACGTCGCGTCGCCGTCCGGGTCCCCGATGAAGCCGTCGATCGAACAGGCGATGAAGTACGTGAGCTTTCGCAAGCCGGTCTCTTTTCGTAGGCTGCCGCTACAACGACTTCAGTTGTAGTACTTCTGATGTAGTGGTTGCAAGGCGTTATCCGCGAACCGCGGAAAGTGGGAGAAGGGACTCCGCATGGTCAGCAATCCCGGGCGCCGGGCCGCGCTCGTCGACGCCGGCGTCGAGGTGCTCGCGCGCGAGGGAGCGCGCGGGCTGACGTTCCGCGCGGTGGACGCGGAGGCCGGCGTGCCCGTGGGCACGGCCTCCAACTACTTCACGGACCGCGGCGACCTGCTGCGCCAGATCGACACCCGGCTGCACGTACGACTCGCGCCCGACCCCGACGTGGTCGCCGAGCTGATGACCCGCCCCAAGGACCGCTCACTGGTCACGGCCTTCATGTACGACCTCATGGCCCGCGCGACCCGCGACCGCACGGGCTATCTGGCCCTCATGGAACTGCGCCTCGAGGCCACCCGGCGTCCCGAGCTGCTCGCCTCTTACACCAGGTCGGTGCGAGGTGACCTGGAGGAGGCCATGGAGTTCCACCGCACGGCCGGCCTGCCCGGCGGCGACGAGTCCGTCGCCGTGCTGTACCTGGCCATGCTCGGCCTGCTCCTGGAGCATTTGACCCTGCCGGGTGTCCTGGAGGGCGTACTGCCCGGGGTGAGCGTGCCGGAGGGGCTGGTGGAGAAGATCGTGGCGGCGGTGCTGCCGGAGGGGTAGGGCAGGCCGAAGGCGGCGGCCGGATGGCCGGAGGGGTCAGGGCCAGTAAGGCCAAAGGGCGGTCGGGCCACGTCGCCGGTCAGGCCACGGGGTCGGACCGGGCCGGGCGTCGGTGGACGACGATCAGGACGTGGTCTCGGCGGTGCGGGGCTCGCGCCACATCGGCCACATGGCCGGGCCGCCATCCGGGAGGTCGAGCACCGGGCCGGCGAGCTCGAAGCCGAGGCGCTCGTACAACTTGCGGCTGCGGGCGCTGCTCGCTTCGAGGTAGGCGGGCAGCCCCTCACGGTCGCAACGGTCGAGGACCGACTCGATGAGCGCCGTGCCGAGACCCTCGCCCTGGCGGCCGGGGACCACGCCGATCATCCACAGGTACTCGTGGGCCCGCCCGGAGGGATGGATGGCGGCGGTCAGCCGGCCGATCGCCTCGATGCGTTCGTTGTCCGGGTCGACGGCCTGACGCACCTGGGCCGGGCCGTCGTCCTCGGCGTCGCCGTCATGGTCGTCGGCCGGCATGGACAGCCACAGCGCACAGGCCGAACCGTCCTCGGCGAGGTCGATGCGCCCGGCCTCGAGCACGATGTCGGTGAAGGCGGCCATGAGCCCGGGGTGGTTGGCACGACGGTCCTCCGCCCCGGGGAAGACCCAGCCGCTCACGGGGTCGTCCTGGAACGCCTCGTCCAGCAGCCGGACCACCAGCTCCCGGTCCGCCACGCCCGCCGTCCGGATCGCCACACCCATGTTCCCGCCCCTTCAGTCGTCCGACGGGCGTTGATCGTAGGGGAGTCGGGACCCGCCTCGGCCAATGGGGCGGGAGCTTGGCGGGATTTCATCGAACGCCTACCCAAACCGCCGGTCATCGACGGCAGTAGGGGGCGGGCCCCGCACACCGTGGGGCAGTGCGGGACCCGCCTGGCCGGAGGCCCGGGGGCCGTACGGAGTCAGGAGCCGCACGGCCCCGGCGCTCCGGGGTTCCTGGCCCTTCGGTCATCCGAAGGTCCGTCAGGTGCCGCCGACGGCCGGTCGCCGCACCGCCGGCCGTCGCCGGCGGCCGATGTCCGCACCGCCGACCGTCAACTGCTGCGCCGTGTCACGAACTCGGCGAGGGCCAGCAGACCGCCCGCCGCCTCCGGGTCCGGCACCGCGCGGGCCAGTTGCTGCATCGCCAGGGCCATCCGGTCGGCCGCCTGGTTCTGTGCCCAGTCACGGCCGCCCGCCCGCTCCACGGTCAGCGCGATGTGATCGAGGTCCTCCGTCTCGCTGGGTCGTGCGTACAGTTCGGCGAGTTCCGCGGCCGCCGGCGTGCCGGACGCGAAGGCCGCCACGACCGGCAGGGACTTCTTGCGTGCGGCCAGGTCCGCGCCGACGGGCTTGCCGGTGCGGCGCGGGTCGCCCCATATGCCGATGACGTCGTCGATGAGCTGGAAGGCGAGCCCGGCCTCCCGGCCGAACGCGTCCAGCGCCGCCACGTCCGCGTCCCCGGCGCCCGCGTACAGCCCGCCGATCGCACAGGCGCTCCCCAGCAGCGCGCCCGTCTTGGCCTCCGCCATGGCGAGCACCTCGTCGAGCGAGACCTCGTCGGGACCGAGCCGCTCCATGGCCGTGTCCGCGTGCTGTCCCGCGCACAGTTCGACCACACAGTCCGCGAGCCGGGCGGTGGCGGCCCGGGCCGCCGGATGCGGGTCCTCGGCGAGCAGCCGCATGGCCAGCGCCTGGAGGGCGTCCCCGGCGAGGACCGCGTCGGGGTCGCCGAACACCGTCCACGCGGTGGGCCGGTGCCGCCGGGTGGTGTCCCGGTCCATCACGTCGTCGTGCAGCAACGTGAAGTTGTGGACCAGCTCCACGGCCGCGGCCGCCCGCACCGCCGCCGCGCGTGCCTCGGGTCCGCCGAGGGCGGCCGCCGCGGCGAGGACGAGCGCGGGCCGGATCGCCTTGCCCGAGCCGCCCTCGGCCGGTGTGCCGTCCGCCTGCTCCCAGCCGAAGTGGTAGAGCGCGACGCGGCGCATCGGCCCGGGCAGCGAGCAGAGAGCGTCCCGCAGGACCGGGTCGACCTCCGCCCGGGCCCGTTCCAGGAGCAGGACCGCCTCGTGCTCCTCGGCCGGTCCGGGCCGGCCGTCCCGCTGTGTCCCGATGGGCCCCCGCCTTTCCGGCGCCCCGGCCGCACGCCCGGGCTCGGCACCGCGCTGCCCACCGGGGGCGGGCAGCGTCGTCTCCGTCCTGGACTCCGTGAGGGACTCACCCATGGGACCGCCTCGGAGACTGAGCGGACGGTGGCTCTTCCGCTGCCGCTGGGCGTTTACCCCGAGGGTGTACCCGCGCTGCCGGGCGCGGACACGGCCGGCGTACCGGAAGCGTCACTGCCAGCGGCCGATCTCGACGTTCTCCAGGACGCCGAGCGCGTCCGGTACCAGCACCGCGGCCGAGTAGTAGGCCGTGACCAGGTACTTGATGATGGCCTGTTCGTTGATGCCCATGAAGCGCACCGACAGGCTCGGCTCGATCTCGTCCGGGATGCCGGAGGCCCGCAGGCCGATGACGCCCTGGTCGCTCTCGCCGGTACGCATGGCGATGATCGACGTCGTCCGCTCGGAGGTCACCGGGATCTTGTTGCACGGGTAGATCGGCACGCCGCGCCAGGTGGGGATGCGGTTGCCGGCCATGTCGATGGTCTCGGGGACGAGCCCTCGCTTGTTGAGCTCACGGCCGAACGCGGCGATCGCGCGCGGGTGGGCGAGGAGCAGTTTGGTGCCGCGGCGCCTGCTGAGCAGTTCGTCCAGGTCGTCCGGGCCGGGCACGCCGTCGTGCGGCTGGATCCGCTGGTCGTACTCGCAGTTGTGCAGGAGACCGAAGTCGCGGTTGTTGATGAGCTCGTGCTCCTGGCGCTCCTTGAGCGCCTCGACCGTCAGCCGGATCTGCTGCTCGGTCTGGTTCATGGGCTGGTTGTAGAGGTCGGCCACGCGCGTGTGGATCCGCAGGACGGTCTGGGCGACGCTCAGTTCGTACTCACGGGGCCTGGCCTCGTAGTCGACGAAGGTGTGCGGGATGTCGGGCTCGCCGGAGTGGCCGGCGGCGAGGTCGATCTCCTTCTCGCCGTACTTGTTGGAGCGCTGCGAGGGGATCGAGCGGCGCTGCTCGAGGTGTTCGCGCAGCGTGTCCGAGCGCTCGGCGATCTGCGCGAACTCCACGCGGGGCAGGACCAGGACGGTGCACGTGGTGAGAGCACGGGCCGTGTACTCCCAGATCGCGTCCTCGTTCAGCAGCGCGTCGTCACCGAAGTAGGCGCCGTCGGCGAGGACCCCGAGGGACTCGTCGTCCCCGTACGGGCCGGTGCCGACCTTCTCCACCCGGCCGTGCGCCAGCAGGTACACCTCGTCGGAGGGGCTGCCGAACGAGGCGATCACCTCGCCCGCGGCGATCTCCCGCTGCTCGCAGCGCCGGGCGACCTCGAAGAGGACCTCCTCGTCCTCGTACGACCGCAGCGCCGGCAGTTCACCCAGCTCCGCGGGGATGACCTCGACGCGGTCGCCGGTCTTCACGAACGTCAGCCGGCCGTCGCCCACGGCGAACGTCAGCCGCCGGTTCACCCGGTACGTACCACCCTGGATATCGACCCAGGGCAGCATCCGCAGCAGCCAGCGGGAGCTGATCTCCTGCATCTGCGGCACGGACTTGGTCGTGGTGGCCAGGTTCCGCGCGGCCGCCGTGCCGAGACTCTGCTGCGGCTTGGTCTGCTCCGTGCGGACCTCTTCGCCTACCGACATAGAGAAATGCCCTCCCGGTTGTGACCGACGCCCATAGGCCTCGGGCATCGATGTGCACGCCCCAGCCTTTCGCACACGGCGCCGTGGTGCTATTACCCGAAAGAGCGGGAATGGATCTTCGTATGACTGGGCAGGGGGCCCGCTTTCCCGCCGGGTCGCGGGAGGCCCGGCCGGTCTCCGACGGCTGGCGACAACCCGTGGGAACCTGTCGGTAATGCCGCTGGGGAGTGTGCGGAACCGGACCTAGCGTGGTGATCCGCTCCTTCCACCGCCTCCAGAAACGGCCCCTCCATGCAATACATCGCGCCGATCGGCGTCGGCATCCTCTACGCCCTGTTGATGTCCCTCGTGCGCGAACCGCACCGGCGGCACCTGAACGCGCTCATGGTCGGCGGCGCCGGTGCGGCGTACCTCAGCGGCGGCGGCATGGGCGGCTGGGAGTTCCCCTTCACCGCGCTGCTCACCTACGTCGCCTTCCGCGGTCTGGAGTCGTGGACGTGGATCGGCGTCGGCTGGCTGCTGCACACGGCGTGGGACATCGTCCACCACATCAAGGGGAACCCGATCATCCCCTTCGCCCACACCTCCTCCCTGGGCTGCGCGATCTGCGACCCGGTGATCGCCCTCTGGTGCCTGCGGGGCGGCCCGTCACTCATCGACCTCGTACGCGGCCGCCGCCGGTCCGGGAAGCCGCAGCCCGGCCCGGGCTCGCGGGAAGGCGTCAGCCCCGAGTCCCCCTCCCCCGCTCCTGAGTCCCCCTCCCCCGCTCCCGGGTGACAATGACCCCGTGACCAGCCCCGACACCCCCGGATCCGCCGTACTGCGTCCCCGGCTGCCCTCGCCGGTGCAGGAGGTCGTGGACAGCAGGTTCGAGCGCCACGGCGTCCGGCTGGTGCTGAAGCGGGACGACCTGATCCACCCGGAGCTGATCGGCAACAAGTGGCGCAAGCTGGCGCCGAATCTCGCCGCTGCTGCCGGCCGTACCGTCATCACCTTCGGGGGCGCCTACTCCAACCACCTGCGTGCCACCGCCGCGGCCGGCCGGCTGCTCGGCATCCCCACAGTCGGCGTCGTACGCGGCGAGGAGCTGGCCGGCCGGCCCCTCAACCCCTCGCTGAGGCGCTGCACGGCCGACGGCATGCGGCTGCACTTCGTCGACCGGGCGACGTACCGCCGCAAGTCCGAGCCGCGGACCCTGGCCGCGATCCTGCGCGCGGCGGACGCGGAGGAGGCGTACGTCGTCCCCGAGGGCGGCAGCAACGCGCAGGCCGTACGCGGCTGCCGGGCGCTGGGCGCCGAGCTGCACAACGAGGCCGATGTCGTCGCCGTGGCCTGCGGCACCGGTGGCACGCTGGCAGGACTGGCGGCCGGACTCGCCCCTGGGCAGCGTGCCCTCGGTGTCCCGGTCCTCAAGGGCGGCTTCCTCACCGACGACGTCACCTCCTTGCAGCAGCAGGCCTTCGGCGGCCCGCGCGGCACCTGGAGCCTCGACGACCGCTTCCACTTCGGCGGCTACGCGCGCGTGCCCGACGAGCTCGACGCCTTCGCCGCGGACTTCGAGCGCCGTCACGGACTGCCCGTCGAACGCCTGTATGTGGCGAAGCTGCTGTACGGACTCGTCGCCCTGGCCGGCGAAGGCGCCTTCCCGCGCGGGACGACGGTGGCGGCCGTGATCACCGGCCGCCCCTTCCCATGACGCCCGCTACGCCGTCCTACGCCGTCTCCCGGAAGGCCGCCGCCTCCTCCAGGTCCAGCCTGCGCAGCAGCGTCCGCAGCATCTCGTCGTCGATGTACCGGGCGTCCCTGAGCTTGACGAACACCTCGCGCTCGGCGCTGATCATCTCCCGCGACAGCCGCCGGTAGGTGTCGTCGACGGACTCCCCGGTGACCGGGTTGGCCTGCCCGAGCCGTTCCCAGACGGCGTTGCGGCGGCGCTCCAGGACGATGCGGAGCCGGTCGGCGAGCGGGGCGGGCAGGGCGTTGCGCTCGTCGGTGAGGAGTTCGTCCAGGCGCCGCTCGGCGGCCCGGGAGGCCTGTGCCTGGGCGTTGGCCTCGGCCAGCGTCTCGGCCTGTGTGTCCCGCGCGGGGAACTTCAGCAGACGGATCAGCGGGGGGAGGGTGAGACCCTGCACGACCAGCGTCCCGATGACCGTCGTGAAGGTCAGGAAGAGGATGAGGTTGCGGTGCGGGAAGGGCTCCTCGCCGTCGTGCAGGGTGAGCGGGATCGAGAAGGCGATGGCCAGCGAGACCACGCCCCGCATACCGGCCCACGCGACCACGAACGGCCCCTTCCAGGTCGGACTCGCCTCCCGCTCCCGGATCCGGGCCGACAGCCGCGGCAGGAAGGTCGCCGGGTACACCCACACGAACCGGGCCGCGACGACCACCAAAAAGACGGCGACCGCGTACCAGGCGGCCAAGACCCCCTCGTACTCCCCGAGGCCTCTCAGCACCACCGGCAGCTGGAGTCCGATCAGCGCGAACACCGCCGACTCCAGGACGAAGGCGACCATCTTCCACACCGCCTCCTCCTGGAGCCGCGTGGCGAAGTCGACCTCCCACGCGCGGTGTCCCAGGAAGAGCGCGACGACCACGACCGCGAGAACGCCCGAGGCATGCACCTGCTCGGCGGCGGCGTAGGCGACGAACGGTGTCAGCAGGGAGAGCGTGTTCTGGAACAACGCCTCCTTCACGTGCGTGCGCAGCCAGTGGATCGGCGCCATCAGCACGAGCCCGGCCACGACACCGCCGACCGCCGCGAGCAGGAACTCGCCGATGCCACCGGCCCAGGTCGCGCCCTCGCCGACGGCGGCGGCCAGGGCCACCCGGTAGGCGGTGATCGCGGTGGCGTCGTTGAGCAGGGACTCGCCCTGGAGGATCGTGGTGATCCGCGACGGGAGCCCGACCCGGCGGGCCACGGCCGTGGCCGCGACCGCGTCCGGCGGCGCCACCACCGCGCCGAAGACCAGGGCCGCGGTCAGCGGCAGGTCCGGCACGAGCATGTACAGGGCCCAGCCGACGACGAAGGTCGCGAACAGAACGTACCCGACGGACAGCAGCGCGACCGGCCGCAGCTGCGCCCGAAGGTCCAGGTAGGAGCTGTCGGTGGCGGCCGTGTGCAGCAGCGGGGGCAGGATGAGCGGCAGGACGACGTGCGGGTCGAGGGTGTAGTCCGGCACGCCGGGGACGGAACTGACCGCCAGCCCGACCGCCACCAGCAGCAGCGGGGCCGGAACCGGTGTGCGCCTGGCCACCGCGGCTATCGTGGCGCTGCCCGCCACCAGCAACAGCAGTGGCATCACGTCCATCGTTCTCGCCCGCCCTCTTTTTTCCACGCGGTCTTCGGCGCGACCGTCGTAACCTGGCAATCATGAAACAGTGCACGCATGCCGACGCGCTGCCGCACCCCGAACCCGTCCCGCTCAGCGAGACGTGTCCGGCGTGCCTGGCCGAAGGCATGGATCCGGTGCAACTGCGGCTGTGCCTGAGCTGCGGTCACGTCGGCTGCTGCGACTCCTCACCGGGGCGGCACGCGGCGGAGCACCACAAGGAGTCGGGGCATCCCGTGATGCGGACCCATGAGCCCGGGGAGACCTGGCGCTGGTGCTTCGTCGATCATGTCCTGGTGTGACTCGACAGGACCCCGGCGCCGGACGGTTCGACCGTCTGACGTCTGGGTACGTCAACCCGGCGCGCGCTCTTCCCATTTGGGCCCGCCAACCCCCTAGACACGGAGCGTATCCACAGGTTTACTGTGAGTGACGGCAAGGGGTTGGGGTCCCGGGGACAGGACCGTTGAGAGCGCGATAGCGTCACCGCTGAACCACGTATCGCGTTACCCCGGGGGGCGACCCTCGGCCCTGAAACGCTTGTACCACCATGGAGGTGAGGGTGTCCCAGATCGCAGGCGAGCCCGCGACCCAGGACTTCGTGGAAGTCCGGCTGCCGGCCGCGGGTGCCTACCTGTCGGTGCTGCGTACGGCCACGGCCGGTCTCGCGGCCCGTTTGGACTTCACCCTCGACGAGATCGAGGACCTGCGCATCGCGGTGGACGAGGCCTGCGCGATCCTGCTTCAGCAGGCCGTGCCCGGCTCCGTACTCAGCTGTGTCTTCCGCCTCGTCGACGACTCGCTCGAGGTCACCGTCTCGGCGCCGACCACGGATGGCCATGCCCCCTCGCGGGACACCTTCGCCTGGACGGTCCTGTCCGCTCTCGCGGGCAAGGTCTCCTCCGCCGTGGACAAGGACAAAACCGTTTCGATCAGCCTCTACAAACAGCGCGGCGCGGGACCCGGGCCGGCGTGAGGAACGAGGACGGGCCGGTGCGGGACGAAGAGCGCGGCACACGAGAGCTGCCTGCCGAGGGCACGGCCCCCGGCGCGGGCACGGCGCCCGGCGGCACCCGGCGCATGGCGGACGGCATCGACGGCATCCCCGAGCAGGCCCGCCCGCATCCCGAGGACGACTCCGCGGGGGCCGTCCTCCCGAGCGGCGAGCTGCGGGACCGGGACGGTGCCGTGCGGAGCGCGCCTCCGGGCGGAGGGATCGCGGCATCCCCTGCCCAAGGGGGTCCCCCCACTCGCGTGAAGCCGGGAGTGGAGGGGGAGGCGAGGGCTCGGGGAAGGGCGACGGGCGGGACGATGAGCGAGCACGAGCGACACTCCGAGGACGCAGCGCCGCGCGCGCACCACACACAGGGTGCGTCGCACGGCTCCCCGGACCGCAGCGGGGCGCGCGAGATGTTCCTCAAACTGCGCACCCTGAGCAGCGGCAGTCCCGAGTACGCGGAGCTGCGCAATCAGCTGGTCCGCATGCACCTGCCGCTCGTGGAGCATCTCGCGCGGCGCTTCCGCAACCGCGGCGAGCCGCTGGACGACCTCACCCAGGTCGCCACGATCGGGCTGATCAAGTCGGTCGACCGCTTCGACCCGGACCGCGGCGTGGAATTCTCCACGTACGCGACCCCGACGGTCGTCGGCGAGATCAAGCGGCACTTCCGCGACAAGGGCTGGGCGGTGCGCGTCCCGCGTCGCCTCCAGGAGCTGCGCCTGTCGCTGACCACGGCCACGGCCGAGCTCTCGCAGCTGCACGGCCGCTCCCCCACGGTCCACGAGCTCGCCGAGAAGCTGGCGATCTCGGAGGAGGAGGTCCTGGAGGGCCTGGAGTCCGCCAACGCGTATTCCACGCTGTCCCTGGACGTCCCCGACACCGACGACGAGTCCCCGGCGGTCGCGGACACCCTCGGCGCGGAGGACGAGGCGCTGGAGGGCGTGGAGTACCGGGAGTCCCTCAAGCCGCTGCTGGAGGATCTCCCGCCGCGCGAGAAGCGGATCCTGCTGCTGCGCTTCTTCGGCAACATGACCCAGTCGCAGATCGCGCAGGAGGTCGGCATCTCGCAGATGCACGTCTCGCGGCTGCTGGCGCGCACCCTGGCGCAGCTCCGGGAGAAGCTCCTCGTCGAGGAGTGACGGCTACTTCTCCGGGTTGCCGGGGTTGCCGGGCCCGCGGATCCCGAGGGCCCGGGTCGTCTCGGGGTTCACGAGCAGGACGAGCGCCGCGACGGCCACGACCGCGAGGGCGATCCCGGCCGGAATGGCCATGCTGTCGGCCTGGAGCAGGTTGTAGGCCACCGGCAGCGCCATGAGCTGGGTGATGACGGCCGGGCCGCGGCTCCAGCTGCGGCGGCCGAGCAGCCCGCGCGCGGCGAGCAGCGGCAGCAGCGCGAGCACGACGAGCGTGATGCCCCCGGTCACGGCCTGCCGACGGTCGTCCGGCTCACCCGTGACACCGAGAACGAGCATCCAGACGCCACCGACGACCAGCGCGAGCCCTTCCAGCGCGGCCAGCAACGCGGCGTACGTCAGCCGCCGCGGGCGGGGGCCGGTGATGTCCGGGGTGGTGGGGGTCTGCTCACTGCTCACCCCTGAAGAGTAGCCCTGCCGTACGCGCCCCTCGTGGCGAGGTTCACCCCAGCTCTCTTACCTGATCCCTACCTCGGTCTGGGCCAGGTACCACCCAGTAGGTACGCTGCCAGTCATGCGTGCACTCCTCGTGGTCAATCCGGCGGCAACCACCACAAGTGCGCGCACACGCGACGTACTGATCCACGCGCTCGCCAGCGAGATGAAGCTGGAAGCGGTCACCACCGAGTACCGCGGCCACGCGCGCGATTTGGGCCGGCACGCGGCGGAGAGCGACGACATAGACCTGGTGGTGGCCCTCGGCGGCGACGGCACGGTCAACGAGGTGGTCAACGGCCTCCTGCACGCCGGTCCCGACCCGGGGCACCTCCCCGGCCTCGCCGTGGTCCCGGGCGGCTCCACCAATGTCTTCGCCCGCGCTCTGGGCCTGCCCAATGACGCGGTGGAAGCCACTGGGGCTCTGCTGGACGCCCTGCGCGACGGCAGCGAGCGCACCGTCGGCCTGGGCCTGACCTCCGGCACCCCGGGCACGGAGGACGAGGCGGTGCCCTCCCGCTGGTTCACCTTCAACGCGGGACTCGGCTTCGACGCCGGTGTGGTCGGCCGGGTGGAACAGCACCGCGAGCGCGGCCGGAAATCCACACACGCTCTTTACGTCCGCCAGGTCGTGCGCCAGCTCCTCGGCGAGCCGCACCGCCGGCACGGGACGATCACACTGGAGCGTGCCGGCGAGGATCCGGTCACCGATCTGGTGCTGTCCATAGTCTCGAACACCTCCCCGTGGACGTTTCTGGGGAATCGCCCGATCTACGCGGCGCCTAAGGCCTCGTTCGATACCGGACTCGATCTCTTCGGTCTCAGCCGGCTCTCCACGGCGGCGGTTGCCCGGTATGGCACCCAGTTGCTCACTTCGTCCCCCGAGCGCGGACCCCGTGGCAAGCACGCGACCTCTCTGCACGATTTGACCGAGTTCACCTTGCAATCGAAGGTGCCGCTCCCCCTCCAGATGGACGGTGACCACCTGGGGCTGCGAACAAGCGTGACGTTCACAGGCGTACGCCGTGCACTGCGTGTGATTGTGTGAGCAGAACTGGCTAAAGTCCTTTCACTCGAACGTTTAGGCCAGGGTCCACCCCATGGAAGTACGGCTGTGACCTAGTCGACACCGAAGAATCAAAAAAAACTTTCCAGAAGGGGTTGTATCCGCCGCTGAGGTTTGCGAGTCTCTACGTGGCGATCGAGACGGCCCGCAACACCGGCCTCCACTGATCACCAGAACCCCTCTTCAAATCACAGGACCTTCGCCGGGGAACCTGGCAGTCGGCCCTTCACTTGTTGAGGGATTCGTGAAAGCGTTCACATTCACAAGCAAGCCCTGCACGTAATACCAAGGAGAGGTAGCAGCCATGGACTGGCGTCACAACGCCGTTTGCCGCGAGGAAGACCCCGAGCTCTTCTTCCCCATCGGCAACACCGGTCCTGCGCTGCTGCAGATCGAGGAAGCCAAGGCCGTCTGCCGTCGCTGCCCGGTGATCGAGCAGTGTCTGCAGTGGGCGCTCGAGTCCGGTCAGGACTCCGGCGTCTGGGGTGGTCTCAGCGAGGACGAGCGCCGCGCCATGAAGCGCCGCGCCGCCCGCAACCGGGCCCGTCAGGCCTCCGCCTGACAACCCACCCCTGCTGACAGCCTGAGCTTGGCGGCGCGTACAGCGAGTACGCATCTCCCGCCCCCGAGCCGCAGCGCGCAGTTCCCCCGATGCGCTTAGTTAAGCAGCAACGAGCTTTAGCCCCGGGCCATTTGATGGCCCGGGGCTCAATGCTGTGAGGGGCCCCTTGCGAGGGACGGGCACCGGCCTGGGCAGTTGCCGCTTCTACTTCCGCGTCGGCACCGGGATGTCAAGGATCACACGGGTGCCGCGCTCGGGGGCCGGGACCATGTCGAAGGTTCCCCCCAACTCGCCCTCCACCAGGGTCCGTACGATCTGGAGACCGAGATTGCCCGCGGTCTGCGGATCGAAGCCTTCCGGCAGGCCGACGCCGTCGTCCTGGACGGTGACCAGCAGCCGGGCCTCCTTGGACGTACCGCCGCGGACCGCCGACACCTCGACCGTGCCGGTGTCGCCCTCGCGGAAGCCGTGCTCCAGCGCGTTCTGCAGAACCTCGGTCAGCACCATCGACAGCGGGGTGGCGACCTCGGCGTCGAGGATGCCGAAGCGTCCGGTGCGCCGGCCGGTGACCTTGCCCGGCGAGATCTCCGCGACCATGGCCAGGACGCGGTCGGCGATCTCGTCGAACTCCACGCGCTCGTCCAGGTTCTGGGAGAGCGTCTCGTGCACGATCGCAATCGATCCGACGCGCCGCACCGCCTCCTCCAGAGCCTCGCGGCCGCGGTCGGATTCGATGCGCCGGGCCTGGAGGCGGAGCAGGGCCGCCACCGTCTGGAGGTTGTTCTTGACGCGGTGGTGGATCTCCCGGATCGTCGCGTCCTTGGTGATCAACTCGCGTTCCCGGCGGCGCAGTTCGGTGACGTCACGGAGCAGGACCAGCGAGCCGATGCGGGTGCCCTTGGGTTTGAGGGGGATCGCGCGGAACTGGATGACCCCGTCAGTGGCCTCGATCTCGAACTCGCGCGGCGCCCAGCCGCTGGCGACCTTGGCGAGCGCCTCGTCCACCGGGCCCCGGGTCGGGGCGAGTTCGGCGGTGGTCTTGCCCAGGTGCTGGCCGACGAGGTCGGAGGCGAGGCCGAGGCGGTGGTAGGCGGACAGCGCGTTCGGGGAGGCGTACTGGACGATGCCGTCGGCGTCGAGTCGGATCAGGCCGTCGCCCACCCGGGGCGAGGCATCCATGTCGAGCTGCTGGTTCGCGAACGGGAAGGAGCCGGCCGCGATCATCTGCGCGAGGTCGGAGGCGCTCTGCAGGTAGGTGAGCTCCAGGCGGCTGGGGGTGCGCACGGTGAGGAGGTTGGTGTTGCGGGCGATGACACCGAGGACGCGTCCCTCGCGCCGTACGGGGATCGACTCGACCCGGACGGGGACCTCCTCGCGCCACTCGGGATCGCCCTCGCGCACGATACGGCCCTCGTCGTGGGCGGCGTCCAGCATCGGACGGCGGCCACGCGGGACGAGATGGCCCACCATGTCGTCCTGGTAGGACGTCGGACCGGTGTTGGGCCGCATCTGCGCGACGGACACGTACCGCGTGCCGTCGCTGGTGGGGACCCACAGCACCAGGTCGGCGAAGGAGAGGTCGGAGAGCAGCTGCCACTCCGAGACCAGCAGGTGGAGCCACTCGAGATCGGTGTCGTCGAGGGCGGTGTGCTGGCGTACGAGTTCGTTCATGGAGGGCACGTGAGCGAGCGTACCCGGGGGTTTGTACAGCTCTGAAATGTACGGGCCCGGACAGGTACGGGCTCCTGGAACACCCGCGGGCCGCGGCGCCTGAGAGGGACCCTCAACCCTCCCGGCACCGCAGCCCGGAGCAGCATCGGCCGTGGGGTGTGCGGTCCCGGTCGGCCGAAGGACGAGGAGCCGGGGCAGTCAGGGCAGAGAGCCTCGGTTCCTCTGTCCGCCTTCCTGTGCGGGGAAGGCGGAGGCTGGTGCGCGCTGCACACGCGCTCTCATCACGCATTGTGGACTAGACCACTTGTGGGTGTCCATGCGTTGGAGGCTGTTCGTTGTTGTTAATTCTGCGACTGGTCGGACGCGCCGGCGTCCTCCCGGCAGCCTAACCCGTGTGGGTTCCTGTGCGGGGCCAGATGGACATGGCAATTTCCGCGACCGCCTCCAGTTCCTCCCGGCTCGCCCCGTCGCGCGCCTGTTGTGACATGCCCTGGATCATCGCTCCGGTGTGCCGGGCCAGGGCGGCGCAGTCGGTACCCGGGGGCAGCACGCCGGCGGCGACATCGGCTCTGATACGGCTCTCGAACGCGGCGATGTTGGCGTTGCGGCGGTCCCGCAGCGACTGTTCGACCTCGGGGGTCGAGCAGTTCGCTGCGGCGTGGACGACGAGGCAGCCGTGCGGGTGGCCGGGTTCCGTGTACGCGGTCGCGGCCTCGCGCAGCATGCGCTCGACGGCGTCCCGGGCGCTGGGCTCCTCGGCGAGCGCCCGGTCGGCGAACGAGCCGTACCTCGTGCCGTAGACCTGGACGACCTCCTCGAAGAGGGACCGCTTGTCGCCGAATGCGGCGTAGAGGCTGGGGGCGCCGATGTCCATGACGCGGGTGAGGTCGGAGACGGACGTGGCCTCGTAGCCGTGCTCCCAGAAGGCCAGGAGCGCCTTCTCCAGCGCCGTCTCGCGGTCGAAGGAGCGGGGGCGGCCGCGGGGCCTCCCCTTGCCCTTGCCCGTTGCGATTCCGTCGCCCTCGCCCGTCGCGGTTCCGTGCCTCTCGGCCCTCGCGGTCCCGTCGTCGTTCACCATGGAGGGCATTTTATAGCGGGCACTAGAGAAATGTCGCCGGGCTGGGGTACGGTCATTTCTGTAGCGACCGCTAGAAAAAAGAGAAGGGGGCGCCGCCATGGGCGTGCTCACGGGCAGGACGGCACTCGTCACGGGCGCGAGCAGGGGCATCGGGCGAGGGATCGCCGAGCGGCTGGGGCGCGACGGTGCGCGGGTCGGGGTGCACTACAACAGGAACGAGACTGCGGCGAAGGAGACGGTCGCGGCGATCGAGGCGGCGGGCGGCTCGGCGTTCGCGGTGGGCGTGGAGCTGGGCGTGCCGGGGGATGCCGAGGCGCTGTGGGCGGAGTTCGACCGGCACGCGGACGGGCTGGACATCCTGGTGAACAACGCGGGGATCGGCAACACGCGGCCGATCCACGAGCTGGACGAACAGGAGTACGACAAGGTCTTCGCGGTGAACGTGAAGGCACCGTTCTTCATACTCCAGCAGGGCATGAGCCGGCTGCGGGACGGCGGCCGGGTCGTCAACATCTCCTCGGGGCTGGCCCGGACTGCGGCGATGCCGGACAACATGGCATACGCGATGACGAAGGGCGCGCTGGACGTCCTCTCGCGGGACCTGTCCAAGGTGCTGGGCCCTCGGGGCATCACGGTGAACTCGGTGGCGCCGGGGATCATCGACACGGACAACACGGCCCCGCTGCTGTACGGCAGTGCCGACGGCTGGGCGAAGGCCGCGGCGTATTCGGCGCTGGGCGGGGTGGGAGAGCCGGCCGAAGTCGCCGACGTGGTGGCGTTCCTGGTCTCGGACGCAGGGCGCTGGGTCACGGGGAGCTGGGTGGATGTGACGGGGGGCTCGCTCACCTAGTCAACGAGTCGCTCACGCGCGTCGTGGGCCGGTAGTCAACGAGTCTCCGTCACCTTCGCCAGCGCCCGGGGAGCGTCCGGGTCCTGGCCGCGGGCGAGGGTGACCTCGTAGGCGAGGAGCTGGAGGGGAATGATCTCCAGGACGGGCTGGACCTCCTCGGCGACGTCCTCCGTCGGCAGGACGAAGCCGGCTGACGCCTGCTCGACCTGATGCCCGGGGCCGATGACGACCAGGTCGGCACCGCGTCCGCGCAGCCGGTCGAGGACCGGCTGGAGCGCTTCGCCGCCCTTGCCGTCGGTGACGACGGCGATGACCGGGGAGACGTTGTCGACCATGGCGAGCGGCCCGTGCAGCAGGTCGGCACCGGAGTAGGAGAGGGCCGGGATGTAGCTGGTCTCCATCAGCTTGAGTGCGGCCTCCTTCGCCGTGGGGTAGCCGTAGCCGCGCGAGGTGATCACCATGCGCTCGGCGAAGCGGTAGCGGGCGGCGAGAGCGCGGACCTCGTCCTGCCGGGCGAGCAGGTGCCCGGCGAGATCCGGCAGCACGTGCGCGGGTGCGCCGTCGCCGCCGCGCAGGCCCTCGACGAACAGGTAGAGCGCGAGAAGGGAGGCGGTGTACGTCTTGGTCGCGGGGAGGGCCTGCTCCGGTCCGGCCATGATGTCGATGTGGTACTCGGAGACGCCGGCGAGCGGCGAGTCCGGGTTGTTGGTGACGGCGAGCGTGATCGCACCGGCTTCGCGGGCGGCCCGCGTCGAGGCGACCAGGTCGGGAGAGCCGCCGGACTGGCTGACGGTGACGACGAGGACGTCCGTGAGGTCGGGCCGGGCGCCGTAGGCCGTGGTGGTGGACATCGAGGTGAGCCCGCAGGGCAGGCCGAGCCGGATCTCCAGGAGGTACTTGGCGTAGAGGGCGGCGTTGTCGGAGGTGCCGCGGGCGGTCAGCAGGACGAAGCGGGGAGCGCGGGCGGCGATCCGCCGTGCCACGTCCCGGATGGCCGGGGCGCCGTCGGTCAGGATCCGGCGCAGGACGGCGGGCTGCTCCGCCATCTCCCGGGCCATGATCCGGCCCGGGCGCTCGCTGGTGGTGTCCGGTGTGGCGGCGGCGGTCATGGCGGGGCTCCCTCCGGGGGCGCGGGCGGATGCAGCTCCCATTCCACTCCCCCGCACCGCGGAACGGCCACGCGGGGCCGGTGCTGTTCACCTGCCGGAGAGCTGGCCGGTGCCGGTTGGCTGCCCCTGTGGGACCGGCTGCATCCACCCTGGGAGCGGCGCCCCCGCTCTGTTAGATTGACCCTAGATTGGTCTAAACCACACGGCCCCTCCCCGGGACCGGTCCAGTTGAGCATCCCCTCAGATCGGCAGGCCCAGCGTGGAAGTTGTCATCGTTCCGGACGCCAAGGCGGGCGGCGAGCTCATCGCCGAGGCCATGGCCCAGCTGCTCCGGCGCAAGCCCGGCGCCCTGCTCGGCGTGGCGACCGGCTCGACGCCGCTGCCCGTGTACGAGGCGCTGGCGGCCAAGGTGCGCTCCGGCGCCGTGGACGTCACGCGGGCGCGGATAGCCCAGCTCGACGAGTACGTGGGGCTGCCCGCCGACCATCCGGAGTCGTACCGCTCGGTGCTGAGGCGTGAGGTGCTGGAGCCGCTCGGCATCGGGATGGACCAGTTCACGGGGCCGGACGGCACGGCCGAGGACGTGCAGGGCGCGTGCGAGGCGTACGACAAGGCGCTCGCGGACGCCGGGGGCGTGGACCTTCAGCTGCTCGGGATCGGGACCGACGGGCACATAGGGTTCAACGAGCCGTGTTCGTCGCTGGCGTCGCGGACGCGGATCAAGACGCTGACCGAGCAGACCCGGATCGACAACGCGCGCTTCTTCGACGGCGACATCGGCCAGGTGCCGCACCACGTGATCACGCAGGGCATCGGCACCATCCTGGAGGCCCGGCACCTGGTGCTGCTCGCCACCGGCGAGGGCAAGGCGGACGCGGTCGCGGCGACGGTGGAGGGACCGGTCGCCGCGGTGTGCCCCGCGTCCGCGCTCCAGCTCCACCCGCATGCGACCGTCGTGGTCGACGAGGCCGCCGCGTCGAAGCTGAAGCTGGCGGACTACTTCCGCCACACCTACGCCAACAAGCCGGAGTGGCAGGGCATCTAGGGTCTGTCGTTTGGATCACGCCGCAGACGCGGGGTCTGGCACGCGCATCTGCCGCGTTGTCGTCGGTTGCCGACTCCCCCACGCTCGGCTTCGCTCGCGCGGGCGGTGCCCCCATCGCGTCGACGCCCTCCTCCGCCTTGCAGCTGCACGCACCAGACCCCGCTCACCGGCGCTGAACAGCACCGTCGATCTCCTGCGGCCTGATCCAAACGACAGACCCTAGAGCGCCCCCGGCTCCGGGGCCTCGTCGGCCGGTTCGTCCTGGGCCCGCAGGCCGGCCACCCACAGGGGCATGACCCAGTGGACGACGAGGACAGCGATGAGGAGGGGTGCGGCGTAGGCCTTCGGGGCGTCGCCGGCGGCACCGCCCGTGATCAGCAGGGCGATGGCCGCCGCGGCCAGGAGCAGGGTCGTCATGCGGTGGGCCCGGGCCAGGACGCGGCTGCGTTCCGCCGACTGCCGCTCGTCCAGTACGTGTTCGCGCAGCTCCAGCAGGCCCCGGGTGGCGCCGTTGATGACGCCGGTCGCCACCATCCAGGGCAGCAGCAGCACCGCCATCGCGGCGACGGGCCACAGTGGTTCGCCCTTGGCGAGGAAAAAGTGGGTCATCAGTGCGCCGATGGCCACGGTGAGAGTGATGTGCGCGGCGACGGCCAGACGTCGGCGTGCCGCCGTGGCGTACCAGGCCTGGCCGCGGCGGTCGTTCATGAGCCGCAGCATGCTCCGGTCGTAGCGGGTGAGGCGTGTCGTCGTCATGGCTGGTTCCTCCCGTAGACCTCGTCCGTGAGCGGCCGGAACGGTTCGAGGGAGAACAGGGCCTCGACCGGCAGACCGAAGAACTTCGAGATCCTCAGTGCCAGGTCGAGGCTCGGGTTGTACTGCCCCCGCTCGATGTAACCGATGGTCTGGTAGTGGGCTCCCACTGCCTCGGCCAGGCTCTGCCGCGACACCTTCCGTTCGGCGCGCACCACGGCCAGCCTGTTGTGCACCTGCTCGCTCATGTATAAGAAGTACTACATTCAGAAGCAGCTTCACAACCCAGTAGCTTGCAACCCGACCGGCTTACACCCCGGCGATCACCTCGGCCGCGGCCCGGCCGCAGACGCGGGCCGCGCCGTGGGTGGCGATGTGCAGGGCGCCGCGGGGTGCGGCCTGGGGGACGCCCATTTCGACCACGATGGTGTCGGGGCGGGCGGCCAGCAGGGTGTCGAGGGCGGAGGCCATCCAGGGATGGCGGTGTTCGTCGCGGACGACCGCGACGATGCGGCGCGGCCCGGCTGCCTCAAGGGCCGCCCGTCCGGCGCTCTCACCGGCACCGGCCTCACTCTCGTTGCCGTCCTCCGCCGCGAAGCTGCCCGTCACCGTGCCCGGCAGGAGGTGGACGAGTTCGGCGGCGATACCCCAGGGGGTCTCGTCGCCCACGGCGATGTTGGCGACGGGGGTGAGGGCGGCGACGTAGGGCGGTTCGGTGAGGGGCTTGAAGGTCTCCGGGCTCCCCAGGCCCGGGGCGACGGTGACCGTGAGGGCGCGGCGGGCGGCGTGCAGGCCGATCTCGCTGCCGTGGGTCTCCCCGGCTGCGCGGCCGGCCGCGCTCGCCCAGCGGGCCAGGGCCCGGACCCGGTCCGCGGCCTCGGCCAGGCGTTCCTCGGGCAGCTCGCCCGTGCGGACCGCCGCGACCAGGGCGTCGCGCAGGCGCCGTACGGTCGCGTCGTCGGCCAGGCCGCCGCCCACGCAGATCGCGTCGGCACCGGCGGCGAGGGCGAGGACGCTGCCGCGTTCGATGCCGTAGGTGCCCGCGATGGCCCGCATCTCCATGCCGTCGGTGACGATGAGGCCGTCGTAGCCGAGGTCGCCGCGCAGCAGCCCGGTCAGGATGCGGCGGGAGAGGGTGGCCGGGCGGTCGGGGTCCAGGGCCGGGACCAGGATGTGGGCGCTCATCACGGCCCGGCTGCCGGCGGCGATGGCCGCGCGGAACGGGGTCAGTTCACGGTCGGTCAGCACGTCTTCGGGGACGTCGATGCGCGGGAGGGCGTGGTGGGAGTCGACGGCCGTGTCACCGTGGCCCGGGAAGTGCTTGGTGCAGGCGGCGACTCCGGCCGACTGCAGGCCCGTCACGTACGCGGCGGTGTGCCGGGCGGCCAGGTCGGTGTCGGCGCCGAAGGAGCGGACGCCGATCACCGGGTTGCGCGGGTCGGAGTTGACGTCGGCGGACGGGGCCCAGTTGAGGTTCACGCCGCAGGCCGCGAGGCGGCGGCCCAGTTCGCGGGCGACCTGTCGTGTCAGCTCCACGTCGTCCACCGCGCCGAGGGCGTGGTTGCCCGGGAAGGAGGAGCCGGTCCGCACCTCCAGGCGCGTCACGTCACCGCCTTCCTCGTCGATCGCGACCAGGACGTCGTCGCGCTCGGCCCGCAGTTGTGCGGTCAGCGCGGCCAGTTGGCCGGGCGAGGCGATGTTGCGGCCGAACAGGCCGACGGAGGCGAGGCCCTCGCCGAGCCGGCGCAGCAGCCAGTCGGGGGCGGTGGTTCCGGTGAAGCCGGGCTGGAGGACCGTCAGGGCGTCACGGGTGAGCGTGTCGGTACCGCCGGCGAGTGTCGTCATGGGGTGGGGTCATCCCTTCACGGCGCCCGCGGTCAGGCCCGCGGCCATCTTGCGCTGGACGAGGAGGAAGAGGGCGACGATCGGCACGGCCATCATCGTGGCGCCGGCCATCATCGGGGCGTATTCGGTGCCGTGCTTCGTGGTGAAGTTGCCGAGCCAGACGGTCGCCGTCTGGTTCTTCTGGCTGAGCAGCATCAGGGCGTACAGGTACTCGTTCCAGGCCTGGATGAAGCCGTAGACCGAGGTGGCGACCATGCCGGGGGCCAGGAGCGGGAAGACGACCCGGAGGAAGGCGCCCGTGCGGGAGCAGCCGTCGACCATGGCGGCCTCCTCCAGTTCCTTCGGGATGTTGACGATGAAGCCCCGCAGCGTCCACACGGTGAACGGGAGGATGAAGGTCAGGTACGTGATGATGAGACCCGTCAGCCGGTCGTACTGGCCCAGGTCGTTGAGCAGCAGGAACACCGGGATGATCATGGCGACCAGCGGGACCATCTGGACGGCGAGGATGCCCACGATCACGATCTTGCGCCCCCGGAAGGCGAAGCGCGAGATGGCGAGCGCGGCCAGCAGCCCCACGACCATGCCGATGACGACCACCGCCAGCGACACCACCATGCTGCGGCCCACCGGGCCCCAGAAGTCGGCGATGTCCAGCGCCCGGCCGAAGTTGGCAAAGGTGATGCCGGTCGGCAGCAGGCTCGGGTCCGGGTCGATGGCGTCCTTGGCGGGCTTGAACGCCGTGTTGAGCATCCAGTAGAGCGGGAAGCCCGCGGTGACGAAGACCAGGAGGCCGAGGACGTTCCACCAGAGCTTCGGCGCCCGGCGGCCGGTCAGCGTGCTGCTCATTCGACCTCTCCGATCTTCAGCATCTGCCGCATGTAGACGGCGACCACGCCGAGCAGCAGCAGGACGGTGATCAGCGCGATGGCCGAGCCCTGGGCGTAGTCGTTGACCACGAAGGCCCGGTCGTAGGAGTAGGTGTTGAGGACCTGGAACTCCGGCTCGGGGTGGCCGTTGCGCATCACGAACACCTGGGGAAAGACGCCCATGTCCCAGATGACCGACAGGGTCGTGAGCATCACGATGATCGGCTTGAGGACGGGCAGGGTGACGTAGCGGAAGACGCCCCAGGCGCCGGCGCCGTCCAGGCGGGCCGCCTCCTCCAGTTCCTTCGGCACCTGGGTGAGACCCGCGCTGAGCGTGATGACCACGAACGGCACGGCTCCCCACACCACCAGCAGCATGATCACGGCCAGGCCCTCGGGCCCGCTCGCGAACCAGTTGTGGCCGATCATCTCGACGCCGGGCAGCTTGCTGAGCAGCGCGTTGAAGACGCCGTAGTCCGAGTCGAAGAGCCACTTGAAGACCGTGGTCGCCACGATCACGGGCATGCCCCAGCTGGCCACCAGCACGATGTTGAT
Source organism: Streptomyces afghaniensis (assembly GCF_044327915.1). NCBI lineage: Bacteria > Bacillati > Actinomycetota > Actinomycetes > Kitasatosporales > Streptomycetaceae > Streptomyces > Streptomyces afghaniensis. Next base: position 246,275 of record NZ_JBIRGJ010000010.1, on the reverse strand, counting down.
GAGCACCTTCAGCCAGCCGGAGACCCGCTGGAGCAGCAGGGCGATCGCCATGCCGATCACCATCGTGAAGACGACGGCCCCGGCGGCGAAGACGATCGTGCGCACGACGACGGTCCAGAACTCGCCGTCGCCCAGCACCTTCGCGAAGTTGTCGAACCCGACCGACTCGGCCGGCTGGAAGCCCCACAGCTGGGACTGCCCGAACTTCTGGAAGGACAGAGTGACCAGACGGGCCAGCGGATAGCCCATGACCAGGGCCAGGATCAGCAGGCAGGGCGCGAGCAGCAGCCAGGGGACCGCGGTCCCGCCCGACGGCCGGTTCGCCCGGGGCAGTTCGGCGGGGGGAGGTGGCGGTGCCTGCCGCGGTGGCGGCACCTTGGCAGGGGTGGTGGTGTCTGCGGCACTCATCGCGCGCTCCTCGGCGGTCCCTCAGGTCTTGACGACGGCGGGGCTCCGCCACAAGGGAGCCCCGCCCGTAGGTCACTTGGTGTTGATGACCTTGTCGATCGCGGCGTCCGCCTCCTTGGCGGCGGCCTCGACCGACTTCTTGCCGGTGCCGATGCTCTGGAGCATGGTCTGGAGGATCTGCGCCTTCTCGACCTGGCCCCAGCCGGGGGCCATCGGGACGAACCAGTTGGACTCGGCCGCGGTGGCGGGGACCGCCGTCTTCGGGTCGCTCTTCAGCGTCGCGAGGTCGGTCTTGTTGTTGGGCAGGTTGCCCTTGGCCATCAGGCCCTTCTGGCCCGAGGAGCCGGTGAACGCGTTGATCCACTCGGCGGCCAGGGCCGGCGCGTCGGACTTCACCGGCACGGCGAGGTCGGAGCCGCCCAGGAAGACGGGCATGTTCTTGCCGGACGGGCCCGGCATCACGAAGTTCTCGAGGTTGCCCTTGAGCTTGCCCGACTTGTCGTTCTTCGGGTCCTCGGCGGTCGCGCCCTCCCAGGCGGCGGCGAAGATCATGGCGGACTTGCCCTGGCCGTAGACGATGTAGCGGTCGGATTCGTCCTTGGTCTTGTCGCCGTGCATGTAGGAGTCGACGACGTTCTTGAACTCCTTCAAGCCCTTGAGGGACTCGGGCGAGGAGAGGGAGGCCTTCCACTGGCCGCCCGACTCGGTGGCGATGGCGCCGCCGGCGTCGTAGACGAAGGACATGGCCGCGTACCAGTCGCGGGTGGGCTGGTACCAGGCGCTGAACTTGTCGCCCTGCTTCTTCTGGATCTTGTCCAGGGCGGCGGTGAGCTCCTTGTACGTCTTCGGGGGCGTCTTGACCCCGACCGAGGCCGCCACGTCCTTGCGCCAGTTGGCGACGCGGCCGCCGGCGTAGTACGGGACGCCGTAGGTCTTGCCCTCATAGGTCACCGAGGCCTTGAGTCCGTCCAGCCAGGCGTCCGAGCCGTCGAACTTGCCCGGGTCGAGGGGGGCGAAGGCGCCCTTGACCATGTAGCCGAGCATCTCGGTGTTGCCCATCTCGACCACGTCGGGGGCCTTGTCGGTGGCGAGGACGGCGTCGAGCTTGGCGTTCTTGTCGGGCCAGCCGTAGTACTCGTGGTTGATCTTCAGCCCGGGGTGCTTCTTCTGCACGGCGGCGTCGGCGGCCTTCACCAGCTCCGGCCAGTTGTTCTGGGCGTCGACGGTGAGCCAGACGGTCAGCTCCTTGGCGTCCGCGCCCTTGTCCGAACCCCCGCTGCCGCCCTCGCCCCCGCACGCCGCGATGGAGAACATCATGCCCGCGATACCGATCGCGGATATCAGCTTGCGCTTCACGCCACCCTCCTCAGGGATGCCACCGACCCCCCTGCTCCCCGCGTTCGTGGGGCCAGGACCCTGGACCAATGGTGTAGACCAGTAGGGGGAGCTTGGACCAGACCAGCAAGCCTGTCAAGGGTCCGGAATCGGCTCTGACCAGCCGTTATGCGACCTACATATGCAGGAACCTTTAAGTAAGAACCCCGCGAAAACCTGGTCGGGCACGGCATACTCCAGGTAGACCACTTCGAGTTGTGGACTAGACCAAAAGCGGCGCCGACGGTATACAAGTGAGATCGTGTCGGCCAGGAGCCGGGAAGGCGGAGCATGAGCACCGACATCAGCAGTGCGGAGAACGAGAGCGGGGCGCCCGTCCGCACCGCACGCGTGCCCAAGTACTACCGCCTGAAGAAGCACCTGCTCGACATGACCGAGACCCAGGCGCCCGGCACGCCGGTGCCGCCCGAGCGCACACTGGCGACCGAGTTCGACACCTCGCGCACGACCGTGCGCCAGGCGCTCCAGGAGCTGGTCGTCGAGGGCCGGCTGGAGCGCATCCAGGGCAAGGGCACGTTCGTCGCCAAGCCCAAGGTCTCGCAGGCGCTGCAACTGACCTCGTACACCGAGGACATGCGCGCCCAGGGTCTCGAACCCACCTCGCAGCTCCTGGACATCGGCTACATCACAGCCGACGACCGCCTCGCCGGGCTGCTCGACATCACGGCCGGCGGACGGGTGCTGCGCATCGAGCGGCTGCGCATGGCCAACGGCGAGCCGATGGCCATCGAGACCACCCACCTGAGCGCGAAGCGCTTCCCGGCGCTGCGCCGGTCACTGGCGAAGTACACGTCCCTCTACACCGCGCTCGCCGAGGTCTACGACGTCCATCTCGCGGAGGCCGAGGAGACCATCGAGACCTCGCTGGCCACCCCGCGCGAGGCCGGCCTGCTCGGCACGGACGTCGGCCTGCCGATGCTGATGCTCTCCCGTCACTCGCTGGACCGGGACGGGCAGCCGGTGGAGTGGGTGCGGTCGGTGTACCGCGGGGACCGGTACAAGTTCGTGGCGCGTCTGAAGCGGCCGCAGGAGTAGGGCGCGCCGGGCGGTGCCACTGCTGCTGAGCTCGGTTTCTTTTGGGTACCGCATTGCGGACGAGGGGTTCCGTTCCCGCCGCACCCTGACCTAGATTGCCTGCGCATTGCACAGGTGATCACTGAGGGGACGGAGCCGCCTGATGTCGCAAGCCCCAGAAGCCAGCAGAGGGGCGACGGTGACGCCGATGCGCGTCGTCATCGCCCTCTGCCTCATAGCGCCCTTCGTGGCCATGCTGTGGGTCGGCTCGTACGCCAAGACCGACCCGGCCTTCATCGGGATCCCGTTCTTCTACTGGTACCAGATGGCATGGGTGCTGATCTCCACCGCACTGACGATGATCGCCTACAAGCTGTGGCAGCGTGACCAGCGCGCCCGCTCTGCCGCGAAGGGCGGTGCGTCGGAGTGAAGGACGGCGTGAACGGCGTCGCACTCGCCGTCTTCATCTTCTTCTTCCTGGCCGTCACGGTCATGGGCTTCCTGGCCGCGCGCTGGCGCAAGGCCGAGAACGAGCACAGCCTCGACGAATGGGGCCTGGGCGGCCGCTCGTTCGGCACCTGGATCACCTGGTTCCTGCTCGGCGGCGACCTGTACACGGCGTACACCTTCGTGGCCGTACCGGCGGCGATCTACGCGGCGGGCGCGGCCGGCTTCTTCGCGGTGCCCTACACGATCCTCGTCTACCCGCTGATCTTCACGTTCCTGCCCCGCCTGTGGTCGGTCTCGCACAAGCACGGGTACGTGACGACCTCCGACTTCGTGCGCGGGCGGTTCGGCTCGAAGGGCCTGTCGCTGGCGGTGGCCGTGACCGGCATCCTGGCCACGATGCCGTACATCGCGCTCCAACTGGTCGGCATCCAGGCCGTACTGGACGTCATGGGCATCGGCGGCGGCGAGAACACCAACTGGTTCATCAAGGACCTGCCCCTGCTGATCGCGTTCGGTGTGCTGGCGGCGTACACGTACTCCTCGGGTCTGCGGGCGCCGGCGCTGATCGCGTTCGTGAAGGACACCCTGATCTACATCGTCATCGCGGTGGCGATCATCTACATCCCGATCAAGCTGGGCGGCTTCGACGACATCTTCGCCAAGGCGGGCGAGGCGTTCAGCCAGACCAATCCGGCGACGGGAGCGCCGCGCGGTGCGCTCGCGCCGGCGGAGGCGGGGCAGTGGACGTACGCCACGCTGGCGCTGGGCTCCGCGCTGGCGCTCTTCATGTACCCGCACTCGATCACGGCCACGCTGTCCTCGAAGAGCCGTGACGTGATCCGCCGCAACACCACGATCCTGCCGCTGTACTCGCTGATGCTGGGGCTGCTCGCGCTGCTCGGCTTCATGGCGATCGCCGCCGGGATCAAGGTGCAGAACGGGCAGCTGGCGATCCCGCAGCTGTTCGAGACCATGTTCCCGGACTGGTTCGCGGGCGTGGCCTTCGCGGCGATCGGCATCGGGGCCCTGGTCCCGGCGGCCATCATGTCCATCGCGGCCGCGAACCTCTTCACCCGCAACATCTACAAGGACTTCATCAAGCCCGACGCCACGCCGGCGCAGGAGACCAAGGTCTCCAAGCTGGTCTCGCTGCTGGTGAAGGTGGGCGCGCTGGCCTTCGTCCTCACCATGGACAAGACGGTCGCCATCAACTTCCAGCTGCTGGGCGGCATCTGGATCCTCCAGACCTTCCCGGCCCTGGTCGGCGGCCTGTTCACCCGCTGGTTCCACCGCTGGGCGCTGCTCGCGGGCTGGGCCGTCGGCATGGTCTACGGCACGGTCGCCGCGTACGGCGTCGCCTCGCCGACCCAGAAGCACTTCGGCGGCTCCTCGAAGGAGATCCCGGGCATCGGCGAGATCGGCTACATCGGCCTCACGGCGTTCGTCCTGAACGTCGTCGTCACCGTCGTCCTGACCTTCGTCCTGAGGGCCCTGAAGGCCCCCGACGGCATCGACGAGACCAAGCCCGAGGACTACACGGCGGACGCGGGCGATCCCGGTGTCCAGGTGGAGCTGCCGCCGGCGACGGCGGGCACCTCGCACTGAGTCGCAGGTGATGACGGGCCGTCGGTGAGAAACCGGCGGCCCGTTGTCATATCCGTCCGGCACCTTAGTCGCGCGTGCGTCCGGCCATCGCGTGCCAGAAGCGGTCCAGCTCCCCGACGCGCAGGCCGACCCAGGGAGGCGTCTTTCTGCGCAGGATCCGGGGGAAGCAGCGGCGCACGCGTCCGGGCAGCAGGGCCTGCTGCTGGCGGCAGAACGGCTCGCGGATCTCTCCTCGCAGCACCCCTCGGGGCGGGTACGGGCAGAACTGGAACTTGCAGTCGGGCAGACAGGTGGAGCCCGGCGGGGGCGGGGCCGAGGTACTGGCCCGCGAATCGGGCCGCAGCGGCTCACGGTCCGTACGGATGCAGGGTGGGAGCGGCATGCCAGGTTGTTCCGCGCGGGCCATGCGCTCCTCGACCTCGTCCGGATGCCCGCCCCGTTCGACGAGGTTCAGCATCACCAGCACGTCGGCGACCAGGCGTTGGGCCCGCCCGTCGAGGGTGCTCCAGCCGACCGAGGGCGGGATCCACAGGTTGTGCTTGCGGTATCCACCGGGGTTGCCGGTGCGGGAGCCGATGGTGTCGGCGACGCCCTTCTCGTCGATCCAGATGAAGCGCTCGGGTTGCCCGGTCTCCAGTGCCAGGGCCACCAGATCGCCCGCCTCCGAGACGAACGGGTGCAGGTACCGCCGCGGTGAGTCACCGTTCGTCCCCGACTGGCCGGGCGCCGTGTTCACCGTACCGGCCATCGAAAGCCAGCGTTCCACCGTCCGCACGGCGGTCGTCCCGCCGATCACCGCAGGTGGCCTCCGTGTTCGGTCGTGGTGGTCGTCCTGACCTGCCAGCAAGTCGCCGTGCCGGTCACGGTGGCCCGCGCTGTCCGGAAGCTCCCACAGACACAGCGCCTGGAGCAGGCTGAGCTGTGCGTACCAGCACCGGGACTGCTGGAGCACGGTCTCCGCCTGCCGGATCAGATCGTCGCGGCTGCCCGCATAGGTGTGGGGGTGACGTTTGCGCCGGTTGGCCGCGAACTTGAAGCCCTGGGCCAGCGCGGTCTCAAGCGCGAGCGGCAGGTCGGGGTTGCCGCCGGTGCGTCGCGGATCGAGGTGCCCCAGCCACTTGATGAGACGTTCCCGGGCCTCATCACGGTGGGAGTCGTCGACGGACCCCAGGAGCATGGGGAGCATCCAGGCCCGCATCACGAACTCCCGGAGCAGTTGCACCCGTTGCTCGCGGTACTCCTGTTTGAGCTCCTGCCGTTGGCGTTGCAACTGTTCGATGAGCTCGGACGACGCAGCCGGTGAGGACGCGCGGGTGCTCCTCGCCTGTCTCATGGCCGCGGCCCACACCTCGAACCTGCTCGTCCTCCAGGCTTTCAGCTCACTGATCGTCTCGTCGTACTCCTGCATGGGGTCGCGGTGGAGATGACCGACGCGCTCACGGATCACGGCGAACGCCGCATTGCCGCCGGCGCCGAACTCCTGGGCGACGGCCAGGCGTATGGAGTACGAGGGCTCTGCTCTGCCCATCTCGAAGAGCTGGTTGTACAGCGGTGTGGTGTCGACCCTGTCGGAGGTCGCGCGCAGTGCCGCGCCGAGTTGCTTGAGCAGTCCGAGCTTCGCGTCCTCAAGAGAGCGCCGGTCCCCCTTGATGGCGGCCCAGCGGCCGTGCACCGCGCCGACGATGTCGCCCAGCAGGCCCGGATTGCGTTCCACGCTCTCGATCTCGAGGGACGCCGAGTAGAGGTCGAGGGCCTTCGGGTCGTCGGTACGGCGGTTCGCGGCCGCGCACAGCCGCTGGGCCATGGGCCGCCCGTGCACGGGAACCTGCCGCCGCAACTCCTTCATCTGCTTCTTGACCTCGGCCTTGATACTGCCTCCCTCCGCCGAGGCCCTGGCCCACCGCCGACGGGACAGCAACACCAGTGCGGTGAGCAACTCCCGGCTGGGACCCGGCGGGCGCAGCGCCTGCTCGATCAGCTCTCCGGCATCGGACTCCCCCTGGTGATACAGCATCCGGAAGCCGAAGTAGGCCTGCATGATGCTGTGCGGGAAGCGGACCTTCTTCTCCTGCCCCTCCACCAGCTTCAGTCTGTTCGCGTTGCTCGCGAAGCGGGCGAGCGTGGCGTGGCACTGAGCCATGTTCCCCTCGCGCAGTCGCTTGCTCTCCTCATCGCTCAGCCGGGCGCAGAGCGCGTTCCAGATCTGTTCCCGGTGCCACTCGGTGAAGGTGTTCCCCCGCTTGCCGTACCGGTCGAAGCCGCGTGCCTTGCCCCACAGGTGCTCGGCGCGGGCCGTCGTCCGCCGCGCCGCATTGGGGTGGACGTCCTGGTCCAGCAGCTCCGCGAAGCCGACCTCCAGCTTGTCCTGGAGCAGTCCGATGCACGCGAGTGCCGAGACCACCTCGATGGTGTCGCGACGCTCCTGCGGGCCCAACGAGACGTCGTCGCGCAGCCGGCCGTCCCACAGGGCGCGTTCCCACGTCTCGAGAAGCCACAGTCGCAGCGTGCTGCGGTCCAGGCTTCGGGTGTCCAGCCGGAGCGGGTCGTTGCGCGGACGGTCCCGTTCCAGGGCGCCGCGGTCGTGCAGTTCACGAGCGATCTTCAGGTAGATGGGCGATTCGGTGACCTCCGCCGTCTCCACGATCCAGTCGATGCGGCGCTCGTCCGTGTCCGGTACGCGCACCTCGACGAAGTGCAACGCTTCCTCCTCGCTGAGCGGTTCCAGCTCGACGATGGCGGCGGGTGTGGTCTCCAGCGGACTGTGCGGCCGGGACGCGATGACGAGTGGCAGTTTCTCCTCGTGGGCGCGCTCGATGGCCTGCCGGATGATGTTGTCCCGGTCCTCCTGCAGGCTGTCGTCGAGAACAGCCTCCTCCAGGCCGTCGGCGATGACGACCACCTTGTCGTCGGCGAGCAGTTGCTGCCAGACCCGCTCGTTCTTGGTGCGAGCCAGGATGCCCTGGGGTGCCTCCTCGAAGAAGCGCTGCTTGGCCATGCGCTCGAAGTTCAGGTCGGCTCCGTCCGCGTCCCTCAGCCGGATGGGCACGGGGACGGCAGACTGCCGGGCCAGGAGTTCGGTGAGCCGCACCAGGACGGCGGTCTTCCCCGTGCCGACGCCGCCGACGAGCAGATAGGGCCTGCGGGTGTCGCGCTTGCGCAGGCGCTGGGCGATGACCTGGGCGACCTCCTCGCGGCCCACGATCTCAGCGATGTCCGGCCCGGCGGTGAGGACCAGTCTGTGGGGATGCTTACGTGCCTTGCGGAGGTAGCGCCGCTTGGTCCAGCTGTACCAGAAGAACAGGAAGAGCGCGGCGGCGATCGAGGCGGTGAGGATCGGACCGACGAAACGAACGACGGCTTCGAACCCTTCGTTGTTCTTCCGCCACTTCTCGAACGAGGTCGTCTTCTCCGTGGCCAGGATCCACAGGCCCTCCCCGCACCAGGCGAGGACCGCGAGCGCGGCGAGCAACCAGACGATCCTGGTCGCGTTGGTGTAGGAGAACCACCTGCGCCACTTCCTGGAACGCGTGGTGTCCCGACGGGCCTCCAGACGGATCGTCAGCGTGTGCCAATAGCCCAGGAAGACGCGGCGCACGTGGTTCCCCGCCCGTCTCACATTCAGGGTCGCCATCGGCGCGTTACGCGGCCGCTCCTTGCCTGGCGGGTGACGGACAACCCTCGTCATCGTGCGTTCTCCTTCCGAGAGCCATCTCGGGTCGGAGGCCTCGGACGCCGGCACCTACTTCCATGGAAACACTCGACGAACCTCCCGCAACCCGAAAACCCCGGCGCCCGGTACGGCTGCCCTCCGGCAGACTCGGCCCCATGGACATCCTCATCCGACAGGCGGAACCCGGCGAATACGAGACCCTCGGCGAGATCACCGCCCAGGCCTACGTCCAGGACGGCCTCCTCGCTTTCGGCGAGAGCGACTGGTACCTGGCCGAACTGAAGGACGTGGCCAAGCGCGCGGCAGCCGCCGAGGTCCTGGTGGCCACGGAGAACGACACCATCCTCGGCGGCGTCACCTTCGTCCCGGCCGGCGGTCCCATGGCCGACATCGCCCGCCCCTCGGAGGCCGAGATACGGATGCTCGCCGTCGCCCACGAGGCCCGCGGCCGCGGCGCCGGAGAGGCCCTCGTCCGCGCCTGCGTCGACCGCGCCCGTGCGACGGACGGCTGTGTCCGCGTCGTCCTGTCGACACAGCGCACCATGCACGCCGCCCACCGCATCTACGAACGTCTCGGCTTCGTCCGTGTCCCGGAGCGCGACTGGAACCCGATTCCGGAGCTCGACGACATCACTCTCCTCACCTACGAGTTGACGCTGTGAAACCGTCGCGACACTACATCTAGGGGTGCTTTCGCCACCCGGCACAAGATGTATGCTCATGCTCGCTGTCGCCGCAGGGGAATCCGGTGCGAATCCGGAACTGTCCCGCAACGGTGTACCCATGCCTTTTTCATGCCTGCATGGGAGTCAGTCCGAGGACCTGCCGACAGCGCGCCCGGCCGTCCGGCCGGTGCGCATTGACGTCCGGGCCTCGTGGAATGGGCCGGTGGACGCGACGCCGCGTGCGCTCGCGTGCTGCCCCCTGCCCTGTGCGAGGCCCCCGTGCCGAGCGAGGGAGAGCCCCACGTGACCATCGCGCCAGCCGATCCGGTCTCAGCCGCCGAAAAAGAGCACGACGGTCCCGGTGCCGCGCTGCTGCGGACCCTGACCGAGCTGACCGCCGACCTCCCCGACGCCGACCCCGGCCGGGTCGCCGCCGCCGCGCTGCGCGGCCGCTCCGCGCGAGCCGACGAGTCGGAGTTGCGCGACCTGGCGACCGAGGCGGCCGCCGGCCTCATCTCCGAGGATCCCGCCTACTCCCGGCTGGCCGCGCGCCTGCTGACGATCGGGATCCGCGCCGAGGCCGCCTCACAGGGCGTCACGTGCTTCACCGAGTCCGTGGCCGTCGGGCACCGGGAGGGTCTCATCGCCGACCGGACCGCCGAGTTCGTGCGCCTCCACGCCGCCCGTCTCGACGCCCTGATCGACACGGCCGCCGACGACCGCTTCGGCTACTTCGGCCTGCGCACGCTGCACAGCCGCTATCTGCTCCGGCACCCGATCAGCCGCAAGGTGATCGAGACGCCCCAGCACTTCATGCTGCGCGTGGCCGCCGGACTCGCCGAGGACGACACCCGCCGCTCCGTCGACGAAGTCGCCGCGCTCTACGGGCTCATGAGCCGGCTCGACTACCTCCCCTCCTCCCCCACCCTCTTCAACTCCGGCACGCGGCACCCCCAGATGTCGTCCTGCTACCTCCTCGACTCCCCCAAGGACGAGCTGGACTCGATCTACGACCGCTACCACCAGGTGGCGCGGCTGTCGAAGCACGCCGGCGGCATCGGCATCGCGTACTCCCGTATCCGTGCCCGCGGTTCGCTGATCCGCGGCACCAACGGCCACTCCAACGGCATCGTCCCGTTCCTGAAGACCCTCGACGCCTCGGTCGCCGCCGTGAACCAGGGAGGCCGCCGCAAGGGCGCCGCCGCGGTCTACCTGGAGACCTGGCACTCCGACATCGAGGAGTTCCTGGAGCTGCGCGACAACACCGGCGAGGACGCCCGCCGCACGCACAACCTGAACCTCGCCCACTGGGTGCCCGACGAGTTCATGCGGCGCGTGAACGCCGACGCGCAGTGGTCGCTGTTCTCCCCTTCGGACGTGCCCGACCTGGTCGACCTGTGGGGCGAGGAGTTCGACGCCGCGTACCGGGCGGCCGAGGCGAAGGGTCTCGCGAAGAAGACCCTGCCGGCCCGCGAGTTGTACGGCCGCATGATGCGCACCCTGGCGCAGACCGGCAACGGCTGGATGACCTTCAAGGACGCAGCCAACCGCACCGCCAACCAGACGGCCGAGCCGGGCCACGTCGTCCACTCCTCCAATCTCTGCACGGAGATCCTGGAGGTCACCAGCGACGGGGAGACGGCGGTCTGCAACCTGGGGTCGGTCAACCTCGGCGCGCTCGTCGACCAGGCCGGCGGGGACATCGACTGGGAGCGGCTGGACGAGACCGTCCGCACGGCCGTCACGTTCCTCGACCGGGTCGTGGACATCAACTTCTACCCGACCGAGCAGGCAGGCCGTTCCAACGCCCGGTGGCGTCCCGTCGGCCTCGGGGTCATGGGCCTGCAGGACGTCTTCTTCAAGCTGCGCCTGCCCTTCGACTCGCCGGAGGCCAAGCGGCTCTCCACCCGCATCGCCGAGCGCATGATGCTCGCCGCCTACGAGGCCTCGGCCGACCTCGCCGAGCGCAACGGCCCGTTGCCGGCCTGGGAGAAGACCCGTACGGCCAAGGGCGTGCTCCACCCCGACCACTACGACGTGGAGCTGACCTGGCCGGAGCGCTGGGCCGCCCTGCGCGAGCGCGTCGCCGTGACGGGCATGCGCAACTCCCTGCTCCTCGCCATCGCGCCGACGGCCACCATCGCCTCCATCGCGGGCGTGTACGAGTGCATCGAGCCGCAGGTGTCCAACCTGTTCAAGCGCGAGACGCTGTCGGGTGAGTTCCTCCAGGTCAACTCCTACCTGGTGCAGGAGCTGAAGCGGCTCGGCGTGTGGGACGCCCGCAGCCGGGAGGCCCTGCGCGAGGCGAACGGCTCGGTGCAGGGCTTCGCCTGGATCCCCGAGGACGTGCGCGCCCTCTACCGCACGGCGTGGGAGATCCCGCAGCGCGGCCTGATCGACATGGCGGCGGCCAGGACCCCGTTCCTGGACCAGTCCCAGTCCCTGAACCTCTTCCTGGAGACGCCGACCATCGGCAAGCTCTCCTCGATGTACGCCTACGCCTGGAAGTCCGGGCTGAAGACCACGTACTACCTGCGTTCGCGCCCGGCGACCCGCATCGCCCGCGCCGCCCAGGCCACCGTCCCCGCGCAGGCCACCCCGGATCCCGAAGCGGTCGCCTGCTCCCTGGAAAACCCCGAGTCCTGCGAGGCCTGCCAGTAATGAGCACCCAGAACCTTCTCGACCCCGGCTTCGAGCTCACCCTGCGTCCCATGCGCTACCCGGACTTCTACGAGCGCTACCGGGACGCCATCAAGAACACCTGGACCGTGGAGGAGGTCGACCTCCACTCGGACGTCGCCGACCTCGCCAAGCTCTCCCCCGCCGAGCAGCACCTGATCGGCCGCCTGGTCGCCTTCTTCGCGACGGGCGACTCGATCGTCGCGAACAACCTGGTGCTGACGCTGTACAAGCACATCAACTCCCCCGAGGCCCGGCTGTACCTGAGCCGGCAGCTCTTCGAGGAGGCCGTGCACGTCCAGTTCTATCTGACGCTCCTGGACACCTACCTCCCCGACCACGACGACCGGGCGGCGGCCTTCGCGGCCGTCGAGAACATCCCCTCCATCCGCGAGAAGGCCGGGTTCTGCTTCAAGTGGATGGACTCGGTCGACCAGCTCGACCGGCTTCAGACGCAGGCCGACCGCCGCCGTTTCCTGCTGAACCTGATCTGCTTCGCCGCGTGCATCGAGGGCCTGTTCTTCTACGGTGCCTTCGCCTACGTGTACTGGTTCCGCAGCCGGGGCCTGCTGCACGGCCTGGCCACCGGCACCAACTGGGTGTTCCGCGACGAGACGATGCACATGTCGTTCGCCTTCGACGTGGTCGACACCGTCCGCAAGGAGGAGCCGGAGCTGTTCGACGACCGGCTCCGGCAGGAGGTGACGGACATGCTCCGCGAGGCCGTCGAGGCCGAGCTGCAGTTCGCGCGCGACCTGTGCGGTGACGGCCTCCCGGGCATGAACACCGAGTCGATGCGGCAGTACCTGGAGTGCGTCGCCGACCAGCGGCTCACCCGCCTGGGCTTCGCTCCGGTGTACGGCTCCGAGAACCCCTTCTCCTTCATGGAGCTCCAGGGGGTTCAGGAGCTGACCAACTTCTTCGAGCGGCGGCCCTCCGCGTACCAGGTGGCGGTGGAGGGCACCGTCGACCTGGACGAGGACTTCTGAGCCGGTACACCTTCGCGGGTCTCCTGGGCCTGCCTGATCTGACGGTCGATGCGCCTGTCGCGCACGATACCGATCACTGACGGGAGGACCAGGAGGACCAGCGTCCCGAGTACGAAGATCATTGCGATGAGTGTCTGCGACTGGTTCGTGTCCATGGACACCACTGTCGCGCCGATGACTCCTTACCGTCAGTGGCAGTACTGCCGTAGACCCTCGAATTACTGCCACGGACGAGGCACACTGGAGCCATGCTCCAGAACGTGGCCGTCGTCCTCCTCGACGGCGTGAACCCCTTCGAACTCGGTGTGGTGTGCGAGGTCTTCGGCACCGACCGCAGCGACGACGGCCTGCCGGTCTACGACTTCGCGGTGGCCTCGGCCGAGGGCCCGCACCTGCGCACTAACACGGGCTTCTCCCTGCACGTCGAGCACGGCCTGGAGCGGCTGGAGACGGCCGACCTGATCGCCGTGCCCGCCGGGCACTGCTACGAGTCCCGGGACTTCCCGCCGGAGCTGCTGGACGCCCTGCGGCGCGGCGTCGACCGCGGCGCCCGGGTGCTCAGCGTCTGCTCCGGCGTCTTCGTGCTGGCCGCGGCCGGGCTGCTGGACGACCGGCGCTGCGCCGCGCACTGGCGGCACGCGGAGGCCCTCGCCCGGCAGTACCCGCGGGTGGCCGTCGAGCCGGACGTGCTGTACGCCGACGAGGACCCGGTGATCACCTCCGCCGGCACGGCCGCCGGGATCGACGCCTGCCTCCACCTGGTGCGCAAGGAGCAGGGCTCCGAGGTCGCCAACAAGATCGCCCGGCGGATGGTGGTGCCGCCGCACCGCGACGGCGGCCAGGCCCAGTACATCGAGCGCCCGCTGCCGCACTCCGAGGCCGACACGATCGGCGAGGTGCTGGCGTGGATGGAGCGCCACCTCGACGAGGAGGTCACCGTCGAGCAGCTGGCCGCCCGTGCCCACATGTCCCCGCGCACCTTCGCCCGTCGCTTCCAGCAGGAGACCGGGACGACCCCCTACCGCTGGATCCTGCGCCAGCGTGTCCTGCTGGCCCAGCGGCTGCTGGAAGCGACGGACGAGACCATGGACGCGATCGCCGGTCGAACAGGGTTCGGCAACGCGGCCACGCTGCGCCACCACTTCGTCCGGGCCGTGGGCACGACGCCGAACGCCTACCGGCGGACCTTCCGGGGCCCCGAAGCGGCCTGACCCGCCCCCACGCTCACCTCGGCACCGGCCGCAGCAGCAGGTCGTGCGGCCGCAGCGTGATCCCGACGCGCGTGCCGTCGTTCGAGCCGGCCACCTGCTCGAAGCGGTACCTGGTGGCCAGCGCCGCCGTGATCAGCGTCAGCTGGGCCATCGAGAAGTGGTCGCTCGGGCACTTGCGGTTTCCCACGCTGAACGGACTCATGGCGTGCTTCGGGATGTCCTTGACCCGGTCCGGAAGCCAGCGGTCGGGGTCGAACTCCAGGTGCCGGGCGTACGACTTCGGGTCGCGCTGGATCGCGTACGGGCTGTAGACGATGTCCGCCCCCGCCGGAATCCGGTATCCGCCGAGTTCCGTGTCCCGCACCGCCCGGCGCGTGAGAATCCAGACGGCGGGGCGCAACCGCATGGCCTCGACCACGACATTGTTGGTGTGCCTGAGTCCCCGGACGTCCTCGAATGCCACCGGCCTCCCGCCGGTGACGGCTTCTACTTCGTCGCGCACCCGGTCCGCGTGTTCAGGGTGTTCCGCGAGCATATGCAACAGCCACATGATCGTGGAGGCGACGGTTTCGCTGCCGGGAGTGAGGATCGCGACGACCTGATCGTGGATCTCCTGTTCCCCGATGGGATCGCCATTCTCGTCCGTCGCCTCCAGCAATGCCGTCAGCAAATCGTCCGGCTTTTGACCGGATGCGCGGCGCTCGGCGACGATCTCGTCCACCAGGAGATGTAAATCGGCCAATGCCCGGTTGAATTCCCGGTTGGCCGGGAGCGGCAGCTTGTAGAGCGGTCCGAGCGGCACCACCATCCGCCGGTACATCCCGCGGAAGACGGTGGCGAGCGCGACGCACAGCCGCTCCGCCCGCTCGTCCATGTAGTCGCCGCGCAGCAGGCAGCGGGCCGCGATGCGCACGGCCACCCGGAAGGACTCGGAGGTGCAGTCGACGGTCTCGCCGGGCTTCCAGCGCTCGGTGAGCGCGTGTGCCTCCTCCTCCATGATCGGCCCGTAGGCGGGGATGGCGTCGAGCCGGAAGGCGGGCTGGATGGTGCGCCGCTGGCGGCGGTGGCGCGGGCCGTTCGCCGTGGCCACGCCCTCCTTGCCGAGCAGGCCCTCCAGGGACTCCCACAGCGGTCCGGCGATGATGAAGTCGTTGCTCAGCGCGAGGGCGCCGGTGAGCGCCGGGGTGGTGACGGCGTAGACCGTCTTCGGTCCGAGCCTCAGCCGGACCACGTCGCCGTGGTCGCGCAGCCGGGACATGAACTCCAGCGGGTCGCGCGCCAGCCTCCAGCCGTGCCCCAGGACGGGGACACCGCCGCCCGCCCGGGGCGGCTCACGCAGGCCCGGAGCGAGAGGGGCTTCGGGCTTCACAGACTCGACGGTCATTTCTCACCTGCCGCTTCGTTGTTGACGTACGGGGGCGTGGACCGGTCGTCCCAGCTGTCGACCATGTACCGGCCGGACTCGTGATGGAACCAGTAGACGGAACTGAACCAGTTCCGCATATTGCTCAGACAGGCCCGCACGGCGGCGCTCAGTTCCTTTCCCCGCACGGTGCCGTCGGCGAGGGAGTCGGCGAACCGTAATGCCGCCCGTTCGACGTCGAGGAATTCCGTGATGCATTGCTCGACGCGGCGCCTGACTTCGATGACCGCCTGTTCCAGCGTCAGCCCCTCATGGGTGATGAGACTGATTCCGAGATTGTGCACCTCGTCGCCTGCTATTTCCTTCGGAAGCGAGCAGAGGTCGTTGTACCAGGCGGCGAACTCCTGACTCAGCAGCGCGGCCCGCCGATATGCCGGGTGTTTGCGTACGGTGTCGGGGAGTTCGTATCCCGCGGCCGGCTCCAGCAGGTCCGTCCAGATCCAGTGGGCGAAGGTGAGCCGGCGCAGCCGGAGATACTCCTCGACCGTGGGCACGATTCCGTGGGTGCGGTTGTGGTACTCCCGGTCGTACGCGTCGATCACCGCGTGGAAGTGCCGGGCGAACCGGAGGTTCCAGGTCGCCGGCAGGAAGGCGTACAGCCGCAGCACGCTGTCCGCGAACCCGGCGACCAGTGGGTCCTCGTGGTGCAGGTGCTCCCCGGGGGAGTCGAGGGCCGAGTGCAGTCGGTCCCGCAGCCGCCGCCAGGCCACCGGGCGCCCGTGCACGATGTCGCGGTCGTGGCGGTCGTCCCAGACGAAGAACCAGGCGCTGTAGTCCGCGATCGCCTGCATCACCTCGTCGGAGGCGCCGATGTAGTACCCGGCCATGAGGTCCGTGTAGCACAGGCCGTCGGCATATTCCGCCACCTTGTCCGCGGGCATGAGCCGCTTTTCGAGCAGCCAGGCCCGGGTCTTCTCCTGGCACTTCGGCCAATACGGGTGGAGTTGCCGGGGAAACGCCGCCTCGATCACCGGAAGGGAGAGCGACGGTGGAACTGCGATGGTGGTCGGTGTCGATGTGGTGCCGTGTGACAAAGCATGCACGAACTAACCCCTCTCAGCCGCCAGTTGGCGCGGGCGCCCCTCCTTCCGTGCCGGGCGTGCGCCGTTGCATACCCCGCTCCTCCATTCAGCACTACAACTGACCGTTCTGGGAACGCATTTGCTCCATTCACTACCCCACAGTGCCGGGAACCTCCCGGTGTGTGACTGGTACCGGATCACCAGGAGAGCAGAAGCGATCGAACGTGCGACGGACAGGCGAACGGCGCAGACGAACGGCGCCTGTTCAGGGCGGGAAGCCCGAACAGACGCCGTTCGCCTGGTGATCCTGAGGTCTCAGTCGTTCGCGACGACCGGGTACCGGGGCTCGTTCTCGGCCATCTGCCGCAGCGCGTCCTTGCGTTCGCGCTTCGAGAGGCGGTCGATGTACAGGTAGCCGTACAGGTGGTCGGTCTCGTGCTGCAAACACCGTGCGAAGTATCCGGTGCCGCGCACCTTGATCGGGTTGCCCTTCTCGTCCTGCCCGGTCACCTCGGCGTAGTCGGGCCGGGCGAGCGGCGCGTACGCGGTCGGCACCGACAGGCAGCCCTCGTTGCTGTCGTCCAGCCGGCGCTTCTCGGCGGGCAGTTCGACGAGCTTGGGGTTGCAGACGACGCCGGTGTGCCGGACACCCTCGTCGTCCGGGCAGTCGTAGACGAAGACCTTCAGGTCGACGCCGATCTGGTTGGCGGCCAGGCCCACACCCTCGGCGGTGCGCTGTGAGGCGAACATGTCCGCCACGAGCTGCTGGAACTCGTCGCCGAAGTCGGTGACGTCCTTGCACTCCTTGTGCAGCACCGGGTTCCCGACCACCGTGATCGGCCGCGAGGTCCCCCGTTCCCGCCAGGCCGCCTCGCGCTCCTCGCAGTCCTCCGTGTCGATCACGTACCCCTCGTCATCGACGGGGAGCACGCCCGCGCGCTGCTGATCGGTGTCCTGCTGAGCCATGACGTTACGTGCGCCTTCCTGAACAGATCCAAGCTGGGATGCTGATACAGGGTACGGGGGCCGCAGGGCCTAGCAGACCTCTTCGAGGTCCCGCCAGTCCCGGGAATCCGGACTGTCAGCGACCCACCCGTCCAGCAACCCCCGAACCAGCGAAGCCGGCGCCGCCAGCCCGCACTCCCGCTCGGGAACCCACAGCTGCCCGTCCGTCCGGTGCCCCAGCGGCCCGGGATGCCCCGGCTCACTGTGGTCATGCGGATCGAGGTGCTCCCCGTCACCCTCGTCCGACGGCATCCGTGACTCCGAGCACATCCGGCACAGCAACCGCACCGAAGAGGACCAGTCCTCCGCGGCGAACCCGGCATCCCCGGCGAGCTGCTCCAGCGCGTCCCGATCCGCTTCGGTCGCGGCCTCCAGCAGCACCACCCATGTCGGCACCGGCGAGGGCGCCCACAGCTCGATCTCGTCGAACACCGGGTACGTGTGCCCCGCGGCCGTGGTCCGCTCCCCGTGCGGCACGCCGTCGTGGAGCACGACCTCACCCCAGCGCCGCCCCGACGACGGCAGCGGAATGGACAGCACCTCGATCCGCGCGGGATCCAGCCGCCGCCCCCACACGACCTCGGCCTCCCCCTCGGGGGACAGCCGTACGGCCGCACTGCCGAGGTCCATGCCGAGGGGCTCACCGGAGTCGTTGGCCGGCCCCGGCACCCGCAGCCCGTAGGCCTGCCAGGCACGCCGGGCCAGCGGCCAGTCCTGGAGGGCGGTCGCGGCGATTCCGACGTTCCACCAGTCGGGAGCGCCGGTGTCCCGGTCGAGCAGCGCCACGGCCCTGAGGCCGGCCGCCCGCGCCTGCTCCCAGTCGTGCCGGAACTTGTGCAGCAGGGCGAGGTTGAACCAGGACTCGGACAGCCAGGGCTCCAGGTCGGCGGCACGTGTCAACAACGCGCCGGCGTCCTCGTACCGGCCGTCGCCGATGAGAGTGAACGCCCGGTCTGTGGCCTGCCGCCAGGAGGCGGAGGGCCGGTGCCGTCCCTTGCCGAAGATCCTCACGATTCCCGCCTGCCAGTTCCGTGCGGTGGGCTGGCCGTAACTGTGTTTCGAGCCCCCGGACACCTTCTTCTTCGCATCCAACCACGTGCGGCCTCCGGGGCGCTCATTACCCATGGGTTACCCAGTCAGAGGCAAGGTCAGACTGCCTCTTGCCAGTACCCGGGCCAGCGATTCCACCACTTCCGGGGCGTACTCCCCGGCGGTGGCGAGCCGGAGTTCCTCCAGCGCCGTCAGCGGTCCGCCCAGGCCACCTTCCCGGGACTTCTCCTCGTACGCGTTCACGGCCCGGACGATCCGCGCGGCGAGCGGCTGCTCGGCGTAGGGGTCGGCCTGCCGCTCCACGACCACGGCGACCGCCTCGTCGACACCCGTCTGCCGTACGACGGCCCCGCCGAGCAGCGCGATCCGCCGCTGTTCCGCGGCGGGCAGGCCGGCGGTGGCGCCCGCGGGCACCGGGTCGACGAGGCTCAGCTGGCCGATGTCGTGCATGAGCGCGGCGTACTCCAGCACGGCCAGCTCGGGCTCGGTGAGACCGAGGTCACGCCCCACCGCCTGGCTGAGCGCGGCGACGCGGCGGGCGTGCCCGCAGGGGGTGTACCCGGCGACCTCGGTGGCCCGTGCGAGGGAGGCGATGGTCTGCCGGTAGGTCGCCCGGACGGCGGCGTAGCGCCGGAACGACATCTGGGCGAGCAGCAGCGGCACGGAGAACACGGGCAGCGCCCACAGCCCCACCACGGCGACCGCCAGGGCCATCACCGCCCCGGTCGCGATGACGGCGGAGCCGATGCCGCACACGGCCCGCAGCTCGTCCCGCAGCACCGGCCCGAAGGGCCAGCCGGTGCGGGAGTGGGCCAGCGCGGCGGCGAGCACCGCGTCGCACAGCGCGGTCAGGGACAGCAGCGCGAGCAGCAGCAGCGCGTAGGCCGGGCCGCCCCAGTCGTCGAACGTGCCCCGGTTGTACGGCGGCTGGAAGCACACGGCGACGAACCCGACCGTGAGCACCCGGCGCGCCAGGTGGTCGAGCGTGGGCCCCTGCCCGCGCGCCACGTGCGGCACGCTGCCGAGCAGCGAGGCCGCCACCACGACGGCGACGACCTGGGCGAGGCCGTGGTGCGTGGCCCGCCCCCCGGCCTCACCGAGCAGCGCGTACGACAGGGCCGCGGCGGCCCCGAGCGGCGCCGGCTCCCTGACCTGCGCCCCGTTGCGCCGGGCGAGCTCCCCGACGGTGACGAGGACGCCGAAGGCGAGGGCGACCCGGCGCTCCTCCAGCCCGTCGTGGAGGGTGACGGCGAGGGAGCCGGCGGCGAGAAGGGCCGCACAGCCATGGACGAGGGTGAACAGCGGCGGCGGGCGGTACGCGCTCACCGGTGCGCTCCCGGCCGGCTGGAGAGCGGTGTGCCGGGCGGAGGAATCCGGGAGGGGCCGACGTCGTCGGCGGTCACGGCGGGGCGCCAACCCGCCCGGCCGACGGCCTCCACGAGGGCCGCGACCATCACCGGGTCGAACTGGCTGCCGGAGCAGCGCTTCAGCTCCGCCAGGGCGACCGCGACGGGCCGCGCCCTGCTGTAACTCCGCGTGGAGGTCATGGCGTCGAAGGCGTCCGCGACGGCCACGACCCGTGCGGATTCCGGGATCTGGCTGCCCACCAGGCCGTAGGGGTACCCGGTGCCGTCCAGCCGCTCGTGGTGGTGCAGTACGGCGGCGCGGGCCTCCCCGAGGAAGCCGATGCCGCGCACCATCTCGTGCCCGTACTCGGGGTGCAGCTCGATGACCCGCCGCTCCTCGGGCGTCAGCGGCCCGTCCTTCCTGAGCAGCCGGGTGGGGACGCCCAGCTTGCCGACGTCGTGCAGGATCCCGGCGAACCGGAGCACCTCGACGCGCTCGTCGTCCATGCCCAGCTCGCGCGCGATCATCATGGAGGCCTGCCCGACGCGCTCGCTGTGCCCGCGGGTGTACCCGTCCTTGATGTCGACGGCCTGCACCAGCGCCCGGATGGTCGCCTGGTGGGCGGCGCGTTCCCGGTGGTACTGCGCGAAGGCCCACCAGGAGACGCACATCGGCAGCAGCACGAGCAGCGCGGCCACCGGACCGTACGGGCTGCGCCACAGCACGGCCATCATCAGCCCGGCCAGCCCGTGCACGGCGATGGGCGCGAGGGAGCGCGCCACGAGCCCCCGCCAGGCCCGCCGCACCGGCACCCGCTCGGCGACGGCCAGGATCCCGCCGTCCAGCAGCGCGAGCACCAGGCAGAACGCCAGCACGGCCGCCCCGGCCGGACCGAGCGCGTAGGGGACGTCGCCCGCGACGACCGCGTCCCGCCCGCCGAGCGCCCGGTGCACCCGGGCCGCGGCCCACACGCCGAGGACGAGCTGGGCGGCCCGCCAGACGCGCCGCAGTGCCACGGGCCGCTGCTCGACATGCGAGAGCAGCGCACCGGGCACGGCCACCAGGGCGGCGGCGGGCGCGGGCAGCAGGAAGGCACCGGCGAGCAGCACGGGATAGAAGGTCCCGGCCGGATGGGAGATCCCGACGAACCGGGACCGGGCGACGCGCTCGCAGCCCGCGTACAGCGCGGCGAGCAGCAGCACGGCCCACCAGGGCGCGCGGACGCCCGGCAGCGGCAGCAGACAGAGAAGGGCGGCGAGGACGACACAGGCCACGTACACACGTGCCCGCACCGGTACCGCTTCCATGAGCCCTCCCCCGGCCAAGTCCGTCAGGCCCGGAGCCTAGGACGGCGGTGGGGGGCTCCGCGGGCCGATAACCCGCGGATTAGCACGTTCGAGTGATGCGTTCGAGAGTGACTACCCCCTCGGAAGAGGGGTAGTTGAAAAGCGCGGGAGTGTCAGGACTCCTGCGGCGTGGCCGGCGAGGCCGTGATGTCCTGCTCGGGGACGGCCTGGCCGGAGCGGATCAGCTCGATCCGCCCCATGACCTTGTCGCGCAGGTCGCCCGGCACGTCGTCATGCCCGCAGCAGCGCTTGACCAGCTTCTTCACGGCCTGTTCGAGCCCGTACTTCTCAAGACAGGGCGAGCATTCCTCGAAGTGGTGCTCGAACTTCACGCAGTCCGAGTCCGGCATCTCACGGTCGAGGAACTCGTAGAGATGATCGAGGATTTCGCTGCAATCCGTCTCGTGCGGCTCTCCGCAGCTCATGACCCCGAGCCTTTCGCTTCGTTCGACTCTCCGGCGCCGGCCGGGACCATCCCGCGGTCACGGGCGTAGTCCTCCAGCATGCCGCGCAGCTGACGGCGGCCCCGGTGCAGCCGGGACATCACCGTACCGATGGGTGTCCCCATGATGTCGGCGATCTCCTTGTACGCAAAGCCCTCGACATCCGCCAGATAGACGGCGATGCGGAACTCCTCGGGGATCGCCTGGAGCGCTTCCTTCACGTCCGAGTCGGGCAGGTGGTCGAGCGCCTGCGACTCCGCGGAGCGCAAGCCCGTCGACATGTGCGACTCGGCGCGGGCGAGCTGCCAGTCCTCGATCTCCTCGGCCGCCGAGCGCTGCGGTTCCCGCTGCTTTTTGCGGTACGAGTTGATGAAGGTGTTCGTGAGGATCCTGTACAGCCACGCCTTGAGATTGGTGCCCTCGCGGAACTGGTGGAAGGACGCGTACGCCTTGGCGTACGTCTCCTGCACCAGGTCCTCGGCGTCAGCCGGATTGCGCGTCATGCGCAGCGCGGCCGAGTACATCTGGTCGAGGAACTCGAGCGCGTCCCGCTCGAAGCGCGCGTTGCGCTCCGCGGCCGTCTCCGCGCCCGTGCCGCCCTGGCCCTCGGGCTGCTCCGCCTGGCCGTGTTCGGTCCCTGCGTCGGTCCCTGTGACCGGACCCACCTCCTCCAGTGTTCTCGTGAGACCGAGACCGGTCTCACCCGAATCGGAGGATAGACGACGATCCGGTCCGCCCGCCGCCCGAATGGGGGCGGTCTTGGCCGCGTGCAGCACCGTCCAGTCCAGGTCGGCGCGGCTGGTGCGGCTCGGGCAGTAGATCGAACCCATGCGGCGGACTCCCTCTCCTACGGCGTCGGTGCTGGTCTCCAGCACGTACGTCCCCCACAACAGTGCTCGCCGCCCCGGCATTCCCGGAGCTTTACCCGAGTGACCCGGTCCACTCCACGACCGCGTCCGTGATGACCGCCACTGCCTCCTCCTGCGTGATCTCCGCGCGCTTGGGGACGGCGAAGCCGTGATCGCCGTACGGCACCTCGACGAGCTCATAGGGCCCGTCGGGGAACTCCGCGGGCTTCCCGAAGGGGTCGTTCCCGCCCTGGACGACCAGGGTGGGCACCCCGGAGCCCAGCAGCTCGGCGGCGCGGGACTTCTCGGGCTTGCCGGGCGGGTGCAGAGGGAAGCTGAGGGCGAGGACAGCGTGGGCGCCGAGTTCGGTGGCGGTGCGGCAGGCGACCCGGGCCCCGGCGCTGCGGCCGCCGGACACGACCGGCAGTCCGGGCCCGGCCAGCGCGGGCCAGATGCCCCGCCAGCCGAGGTCCAGGGTCTTGGGCGCGGGCGCGAGCTTCTTCCCGGCCACCCGCCAGGGCTGCTCCACCCGGGCCACGGTGACGCCGTGGGAGGGCAGGACGGCGGCCAGGGCCTTCAGGTCGCGGGCCTCGATGCCGCCGCCGGCACCGTGGCTGACGGCGAGCACGAGGCGGGCCTGCTTCGCCTTGTGCCAGGTGATGCGGGCGGGGCCGGCTTCGGTCTCGACGGTCTCGGTGGTCGCGTCGGACCCTTTCGTCACGTTGGTCACGTCAGAAGAGTGTGCCCTCTTCGGGCCCTTCCAGCTCCTTCAGCAGCTCCGGGCCGTTGTTGCGGACGTTGCTGACGGCCGTGGTGACGGGGTAGGCGCGCATCAGCCCGGCGGGCGGCGGGGCGAGCAGCTCGCGCAGGTCGTCGGGGTCCGTGCGGGACGGGTCCAGCCAGGCGTCCCAGCGGTCGGGCGTCAGCATCAGCGGCATCCGGGGGTGGATCTCGGCCAGGGCCCGCGGACCGTCCGCCGGGGACACCGCGAGCGGGCTCGACTCGGCCTCGGTGGTGATGACGGAGCACGTCACCCACCAGGCCTGCGGGTGGTCGTCCGGCAGCGTCCTGTCCCGCCAGAACTCGTACAGGCCGGCCATCGCGAAGACCGACCCGTCGGCCGGGGTCACGAAGTAGGGCTGCTTGCGGGGGCGCTTCTTCTTGCCCTCGACCTCCAGCTCGCGCTCCTGCGTGCCGGTGACCCACTCGTAGTAGCCGTCGGCGGGCAGGATGCAGCGCCGGGAGGTGAAGGCGCGGCGGTAGGACGGCTTCTCGTGGACGGTCTCCGCCCGGGCGTTGATCATCCGGGCGCCGCCCTCGGGAGTCTTCGACCAGGACGGGACGAGGCCCCACTTCAGCGTGCGCAGCTGCCGAACCGGTCGCGGGTCGTCGGCGTCTTTCACGGGGCGGTCGAGGACGGCGTAGACCTCTTTGGTGGGCGCCACGTTGTAGTCGGGCTCCAGAGTCTCCTCGGGCTCCCACTTCTCGATCTCGAAGATTCCTGCGAGATCCTCCGGCCGACGACTCGCCGCATACCGTCCGCACATATGAAAACCACCCCTCCGACCTGCGAAAACGGCTGCCTGAGGTCAGCACGGTGCTGGTCGCGCCACATCCACTGGTGACCCAGGGCCTTCACTACTTTACGGAAGGAGGACGAGCGGCCCCACGGTCAGCGGGCACTGGGCCGGTCGGTGTGACGAACACCGGTTCCCTCGGCGGTTCACCCGCGGACACGCCCACCGCGGCCACGTATCCGCCAGGGAGCCGGAAGGCTCTGAACCGCGCCGCGGCATAGGGGGTGCTCGCGACCAGCGGGAAGCGGGCGCCCGGGCACTCGAAGGCGATGCTCCGCAGGCCCGCGCGCAGACCCTCGCCGGTCAGTTTGGCCGCCGCCTCCTTCAGCACCCACATCGCCGCCCGGCGCTCCTCGTCCTGCGGCACCGCGTCCAGGGCCGCCCGCTCGCCAGGTCCGAGGAAGGCGTCGTCGGGCAGCCGGGTCACGCGCGCCACCTGCTCCGTGTCGACTCCGACCCGGGCCCCCGCAGCCGCGGCCGCCAGCGCGTACCGGCCGCTGTGCGCGATGCTCAGCGACAGCTGCGGCCTGCCCACCACATACGGCTGCCCGCCGAGGCGCTGCCCGGTGCACAGGGTCGTCCACGGCACCCCGACGATCCGTGCGGCCGCCCGGCGGGCCAGCCACCGCCCGATCAGCGAGCGGGTCCGGTCCGCGGCCAGCCGTTTCCGCAGGACGTGTTCGCGTTCGGCCGGCGCCAGCACCTCGGACACGGTGCGCGCGAGGTCCTCGGTGCCCGGGGAGCGCAGATCGTGCGCGAGGAGCAGCACGCGGGGCGGGGCGGCGACCGGGGTCATGTGCCCTCCAGGCCCAGCCGTCCGAGGTGCGCGGACGCCGTGGCGGCGCTTCGGCCCTCGTCCGCCGCCTCCTGCGGACCGGGGGCCGTGTGGTGCAGCGCTCCGGGAGCGAAGATGCTCAGGGCCATCAGCAGCGGGTGGTCGGCGTCCTCGGCCATCCCGGCGATCGTGTCCACCAGGGCGCTCATCGGGCACCCTCCGACCGCTCGGCCCTGCGCCACACGAGGACGCGCCGCTGCGGACGCGCGTCCACCTCCCGGGTGGCGCGGACGGTGAGGACGTCCCCGTCGAGCTCGGCGTCCCGCGACTGCTCGATGCCGATCCAGTCGGGGCGCGACGAGATCCGGATGCGGTGCACGACCTTCCCGTCCTGTGCCCGCCACTCGCCCGCGTACCCCATGTACGAAGGTCCCGGTGCCGAAGCCGGTGCGGTGGGCATCATGCTCACCGAGACGTGGCCGTCGGGCGTGTAGATCAGCATGCCCGAGGGGGACGGCCCCAGCGGGCCCTCGCCCACGGGTCGCCCGTCCTCGTCCACGTCGTGGAAGGCGTCCAGATGCCACACTCCGACGATGTCCTGCGTCATGTCCGGTCCTGCTTTCCTCGCGTGAGTCCGATCGGGTCGTCCGTGCGGTCGGGGGCGGGCGGTCCGGGGGAGCCCGCCGGCGGTGTCAGGCACTGTCGGAGGACAGCAGCGCGGAGCTCCGTTCCGACTCCCGCCACTGCAGGCACTCCTCCGCGAAGCCGAGGGCTCTGAGGTGGTAGGCGCGGGCCGTCCAGCCGAGGCTGATGTTGTGGCCGGCGTCGGGCTGATGGTCCGTCACCACGCGGGGCGCCGAGCTCAGCCGGGACCGAAGCCGGGCGACCGCCTGCTGGTCGTGCTGCCACCAGGCCTCGTGCTCGGCGAAGGTGAACCGGACCGGCACCCGGATCCGCTCGGCGAACCCCGCGAACTCCTGCGTCCAGCGGACGGCGTCCGCGAGCTCCCGCGGCGGAATCGAGGCGACGACGCTGCCGCTGGCCCGGAACGTCCCCGGCGGATACAGCCGCAGCGGCCCCCAGTTGAGCCGCCAGCTCCGTCGCCCGTGCGTGTCCCCGGCGCTCAACGGCACCGCGTACTCGCCGCCGCAGCCGGAGATGTCGAGGCCGAGCAGTTCCGGGACCATGCCGTCCGCGGCGATCCGCAGCGCCGGCTTGCCGCCGAAGGAGTGGGCGAGGAGGAAGATGCCGCTGCCCGTGTCGAACCGCGCCGTCAGGAAGCGCAGGGCCGCGCTGAGCGTCGCCGCCTGTTCCGCGATCCCCTGCCCCTGGGGCAGCTGCCGGGCCGACAGGCCGTAGCCCGGTCGGTCCACGGCCACCGCCGCGAATCCGAGGCTCGTGGCGAGGTCGAGGAACGACGTGTCGGGGTGGGACGGCCCGTGGAAGTACGAGGAGCTCATCCCGGCTCCGTGCAGGGCGACGACCATCGCCCTGCACGGAGCCTGTGACGGGAGGGCGAGCAACCCGGACAGGGTGATGCCGTCCGCGTCGAGGGTGATGCCGCGCACGCCCGCCGTGGCGGCCGGCTGTGCCACCGTCATGGACGGTCGCCCCCGGCGCGCTCCTCGGCGAACGCCTTGGCG
The DNA here is from genome assembly GCF_044327915.1 of Streptomyces afghaniensis. NCBI lineage: Bacteria > Bacillati > Actinomycetota > Actinomycetes > Kitasatosporales > Streptomycetaceae > Streptomyces > Streptomyces afghaniensis. Next base: position 219,710 of record NZ_JBIRGJ010000010.1, on the reverse strand, counting down.
AGGCCCAGGGTCGCCATGCTGTTGGTGCTGAGCGCCGTGCGGACGTAGTCGATCGCGTCCTGCACGGTCGCGTCCGCGCCCAGGACCTTCGCGATGTTGTCGGTGTCGACCGTGAACGTGTGCTGCGAGGAGGCCGTCACGCCGTCCTCGGTCGGCGTGATGGTCCAGCGGCCGGTGTGCAGCGTGATCAGGGCGGGCAGCGTGACCTGCTTGTAGGCGATCCGGTGGTGCGGCAGGCACACGCGGTACGACTTCGTGGTGTGCGAGGTGCCGTCCTTGGACAAGGTGTCCATCTCGAGCGTCTGCAGCCCCGGTGCCGGTTCCTCCAGCCGCACCGCGAGGACGTGCGGCAGGCGATCGGTCCACAGGTCCGCACGGTCGATGAAGTCGTACACGTCCCGGGCGGCGCCCCTGATCGTGACCGTGTCCTCGAAGGAGCAGGTCAGCGCGTCGGCAGCGCCGTCGGACTCGGCTGTCACCTTCAGCGACTCGAGCTCGGAGCGGGAGTTGCGGTCCACGACGTCGTCGAGCCAGGCGAGGCTGTCGTCGTCGACCGCCTGGTAGTCGTGGTCGAGGCGCACCAGCGCGTCGCCGGAGGGGAGCGCCTCGATGTGCCAGGTGCCGCCCATCGCCGCCACCGGGGGCGTACTGACCTCCTGCCGGAAGCGGATGCGGAGGTTCTCCGGGTCGAGGGTCCGGCGCGACGTCCAGTTCTTGACGGTGTCGCCGGCCGTCGCCCAGATGCGGATGCGCTCCTCGCGTTCGCCGCGCTCCACCTGGTCGACGTGGATGTTCGGGGGGAAGAGACGGGGCCAGTCCTCGGCATGCGCGAGCATGCGGTAGACGGTTTCGGCCGGGGCCGAGATCTTGATCTCGTGACTGGACTCGTGCAGCTCCGACGGCATGGTGGACTCCTTCGCGCTCGGTAGGTGGTCAGAAGTTGCCGAGGCCGCCGCAGACGTTCAGGGCCTGGGCGGTGATGGACGCCGCCGTGTCGGTCATCAGGTAACCGACCAGGCCCGCCACTTCCGCGGCGGTGGAGTAGCGGCCCAGCGGGATCTTGGCCTGGAACTTCTCCAGGATCGCCGCCTCCGAGGCCCCGGACAGGCGGGAGTAGTTCCGCCGTACGTGCTCCGCCATCGGGGTCTCGACATAGCCCGGGCAGACGGCGTTGACCGTGATGCCGGTGGGAGCCAGTTCGTTGCCCAGCGCCTTGGTGAAACCGACGACGCCGTGCTTGGACGCGGAGTACGGGGCACCCAGGACGACGCCCTGCTTGCCGGCCGTGGAGGCGATGTTGATGACGCGCCCCCAGTCCTTGTGCCGCAGCCCGCCCGTGGTCAGCACCTCGCGGGTCAGGCGGAAGACGCTGTTGAGGTTGGTGTCGACGATGTCGTCCCACAGTTCGTCGGAGATGTCGGCCGTGACTCCACCGCCCGGTATCCCCGCGTTGTTGACGAGCGCGTCGACCGTGCCGAACCGCTCCACGGCCGCCTGGACGAATCCGCGGATCGAGTCCACGGACCGCACGTCCAGGACGACCCCGTCCACGTCGAGCTGCTCCTCCTGGAGCTGCTTGACGGTCGTGACGACCTTGTCCTCGGTGCGGGACCCTATGAAAACCCGGTGCCCCTGCCCGGCCAGCAGCCGGGTGACGGCCAGACCGATGCCGCTGGTGGCACCCGTCACCAGGACGACCCGGCTCTTCTGCTCTGTCATGTCCCCTCTTTCCCTGCGAGTTTCGCTGTGGTCTCGAGCTGCGGTGTCGAGCTGTGGTGCGGAGCTGCGCCGGCACGCTGCGGCGCCGCTCCGCGGTGGCGTGGTCAGGCGGCCTGAGCGAGCAGGTGGGAGGAGATGGCGTCGAGGAGGGCGCGGGGCGTGTTCGCCTCCCCCACGACGGTCTCGTCCAGCTCGATGCCGTACTCGCGCTCGACGCGGCTGGCGGTCTCCAGCAGGGCGAGCGAGTCGTAGCCGATGTCGGCGAAGTCGGCGTCGAGGATGTCCCCTTCGAGGCCGGTGCCGTCGGGGGCGCCGGAGCCTTCGAGGAGGATCCGCTTGAGGTCGTCGAGCGTGAAGGTGCGGGACATGGGGAGCCTTCCTTCTTGTTGCTGCTTGTTCCTGCTACGGCTGGATCGGGGGTGCGGTGGGGTTTTGCGGCGGCGCGCTCAGCGGCGCACGACCATGGCCGAGTTGAAGCCGCCGTGGCCCCGGGCGAGGACGAGCGCGGTGCGCAGGCGGGCGGCGCGGGGCTGGGAGACGACCAGGTCGAGGCCGTGGCGTTCGGCCGGCTCGGTGTGGACCGTCGGCGGGATGGTGTCCTCGCCCAGGGCCAGGAAGGCCGTGGCGAGATCGAGCGCCGCGCCCCCGGCGTACAGCCGTCCCGTCATCGTCTTCGGCGCGGTGACCGGTACGCCGTGCGGCCCGAAGACCTCGACGATCGCCTCTGCTTCGACGCGGTCGAGCTCCGGCTCGGCCGCCGCGTCGGCGAACACCACGTCCACGTCGGCGGCGGTCACGGCCGCATCCGCGAGGGCAAGCTCCACGGCCTTGCGCAGGCCGGGTTCGCGTCCGTCGAAGGTGGCGGCGTACCCGGCGATCTCGCCGTACACCCTGGCGCCGCGGGCCCTCGCGGAGTCACCCGACTCCATGATGAGCAGGGCGCCGCCCTCACCGGCCACATGGCCGGCGGCCCGGTCGTCGAAGGGCAGGTAGGCGTGGGTCGGCTCCTCGGCGGTGCTGAGGCGGCCGCTGGTGTGCAGTCCGGCCCACCCCCAGGAGCACAGCAGCGCGTCCACGGCGCCGGCGACGACCAGGGAGGTGCCCTTGCGGATCTGGCGCCGGGCCTGGGCCACCGCGTCCAGTCCGCCGGCCTGGTCGGTGACGACCACGCCGCTGGGGCCCTTCATGCCGTTGCGGATGGAGATCTGGCCGGTGTTGACCGCGTAGAACCAGGCGAACGACTGGTACGCGCTGACGTACTGGCTGCCCTTGCTCCACAGGTTCTTCAGCTCGTGCTGGCTGAACGCGAACCCGCCCGCCGAACTCGCGGTGCTCACGCCCATGCTGAACTCGGGCAGTTCGGCCGGCCGCACGCCGGCGTCGGCGAGCGCCCAGTCCGCCGCGACGAGGGAGAGCCGGGTGACCCGGTCGGTCTGGGGCATCAGCCTGCTGGGCAGCTGTCCCTCGGCCGTGAAGTCGCCGATCTCGCCGGCGAGCCGCGCCGGGTACCCGGAGGCGTCGAAACTGGTGAGCGGGCCGATGCCGCTCTTGCCGGCGAGGGTGGCGTTCCAGAAGTCCTGGCCACCGAGTCCGTTGGGCGCCGCCACACCCAGGCCGGTCACCACCGCTGAGGCCGTCACGCCGCACTCCTTTCGGGCTGGGCCAGCACCATGGCGCTCTGGAACCCGCCGAAGCCGCTGCCGACCGTTAGGACGGCGTCAACGAGCTGATCGCGGGCGGTGAGCGGCACGTAGTCCAGGTCGCACTGGGGGTCGGGGGTGTGCAGGTTCGCCGTGGGCGGTACGACGTTGTTCCGGATCGCGAGGATCGACGCGGCGATCTCGATGGAGCCGATCGCGCCCAGCGAGTGCCCCACCATGGACTTGATGGAGCTCACCGGTGTGCGGTACGCGTGATCGCCCAGGCTGCGCTTGAACGCGGCGGTCTCGTGGCGGTCGTTCTGCTTGGTCCCCGAGCCGTGCGCGTTGATGTAGTCGATGTCCGTGGGGTTCATCCGGGCCTCGTCGAGGGCGACGGTGATCGCCTCGGCCATCTCCACGCCGTCGGCGCGCAGGCCCGTCATGTGGTACGCGTTGCTTCGGGTGGCGTATCCCGCGATCTCCGCGTAGACACGGGCGCCTCGGCGCCGCGCGCTCCCGAGTTCCTCGAGGACGAACACCGCGGCGCCCTCGCCGAGCACGAACCCGTTGCGGGTGCCGTCGAAGGGCCGGGAGGCGTGCTCCGGCTCGTCGTTGCGTGGCGTGGTGGCCTTGATGGCGTCGAAACAGGCGAGGGTGATGGGCGAGATCGGCGCATCGGTGGCGCCGGCGACCACGACGTCGGCCGTGCCCTCGCGGATCAGCTCGGCGGCATAACCGACCGAGTCGAGCCCGGAGGTGCAGCCCGCCGACACGACGCTGCTCGGCCCCTGCGCGCCGACGGCGCGGGCGACCTCGGCCGCGAAGGAACTCGGCACGAAGTAGTTGTAGAAGTGCGGGTCGGCGTAGGTGTGGTCGACCAGGTCGAGGCGGCCGTCGTCGCTGACGATCCGGTAGTCCTCGTCGAGGCTCATGGTGGAGCCGACGGCGGTACCGACCGTGACGCCGATCCGGTAGGGGTCGAGCCCGTCGAGGGCGAGGCCGCTGTCGGCGACGGCGCCGCGCGCGGCGACCACCGCGAACTGGGCGGCCCGGTCCATCCGCCGGATCTCCTGCGGGGTCAGGCCGTGCGCGTACGGGTCGAAGTCGACCTCGGCGGCCACGCGGGAGCGGAACGGTGAGGGGTCGAAGAAGGTGATGCCCCGGGTCGCGGTGCGTCCCTCGGTGAGCAGCTCCCAGAACTTCCGGGCGCCGACCCCGCCGGGGGCGAGGACCTCGACGCCGGTGATGACGACTCGTCGCGCGCTCACTCCGCCGCCTCCCAGTGGTAGAAGCGGGTGGCGATCTGGTCGGCCGTGGAGCGCCAGCGCTCGGGGGCGTACTTCTTCACCAGCGGGTCCAGGTCCGCGCAGATCTTCACGAAGCGCGGGTCGGCCTCCTTCCAGGCCTGGTCGATCACGGCGGTGCCGTTCTCGCTCGGGAAGTCCTGGATGTGGAAGTAGACGCCCTGGTACGAGAACAGCTGGCGGCGCCGGGTGCCCATCCGGTACGGGAAGTCCGTGGCGTCCAGTTCGCCGAAGAGCCGGGCCACCTCGGGGACGACCTCGTCGGCGACCCGGTTCACGATCACCGTGCTGTGGAGGCCGGTTTCCTTGTCGACCGGCGGCTCGCCCTCCCAGTGGTAGAAAGCGACGGCACGGTCGTCGGCCACGGTCGGGTTGTAGGCCGTGACCAGCGGTGCCAGCCGCTCGCGGAGTCCGGCCACCCGGAATTCCTTCGCCGTTTCGTCGGCCGCCGCGCCGGCGTTCTCTCCGGTGAAGTCCTGAATATGGACGAGGACGTCGTAGTAGGCGTACAGCTGCCGACGCTTCAGCCCGGATATCCGGGGCGCAGTGACCGCATCGAAGTCGGCGAAGATCTCTGCTATCTCCTTGCTGCAATCCCCGTCCAGTCTGCCCACGCTCACCACAGTGAACATGTCGTGCCTCCCGTTCTGTCCGGCGCATCGGATTACGCAATGAACTATTCACCAGAGCTCGGCGCACTCTCAACTCAATCCACTTCATAACTTCTACATTTCCAATGGAGGGAACAGTCAGGTCTCCGCACGCCCAACTCAGCTTTACGTCAGGGAAAGGTCAGACGGGCAGCTCAGGGCATGAAAAGGCCGCCGCCGCAGCTGGGAGAGCTGCGGCGGCGGCCGGTGAATTCTTTTCTTTCTTTTTTCTCTCTCTTTACGACATCATGGGTACGCCCCGCCCGATGCGGAAGCCGACGCCGCGCACGGTCAGAATCCAGGATTTTCCGCCGAGTTTCTGGCGGATACTGCTGACGTGCGTGTCGATCGTGCGGCGGGACCAGGAGTTCTCCCAGACCTGGCGCATGATGTGCTCGCGCGAGACGACACTGTCGGGATTCACCGCGAGCAGGTGGAGCAGGTCGAATTCCTTGCGGCTCATCGGGATCACCCGGTTGTCCAGCCGCACTTCGCGAGTGAGCGTGTCGATCCGCAACGGGCCGTGCTCGATGACGTGATCGCCCTGCCGGCGTGGTGTCGCCCGTCGCATCACCGCGTCTATCCGGGCCATGAGTTCCCGGAATCCGTACGGCTGGACCACGTAGTCGTCGGCCCCGGCCTGGAGGGCCAGCACACAGTCCAACTCGGACGAGCGGTCCGTGATGACGATGATCGGGATGTCGCAGCTGACCCGGATCGCCCGGCACACCTCCAGCCCGTCGATGTCGGGAAGGTCGGGACCCAGCAGCACCACGTCCGCCTGGTCGTAGACATCGAGCGCCTTGGCACCCGTGTCGACGCAGGTCACCTGGTGCACGTGCCGGCCCAGTGCCTGTCTGAGCAGTTCCTGCTGCCGCTGCTCGCTCTCGACGAGGAGCACCTGCCAGGTGTCGAAGGCCGGGAACGAGACCGGGAGGGGCCGCGTCGGCAGTACGCCGACTCCTCCGCGGTACCGCTGCCGATCGGCCCCGCCGGCAGCAACCGTGAGTATGTCACTTTCCGATATCTCAGTACGCTTTTCCATCCATCTACCCCCATGATCATGGATGTGCGACAGGAGACGTCCTGATCTTCTTCTCGTAGAAGTCGACCAGGATTTGCCGGTCGGAACTCACGGCGGCTCCATTGCCGACCGCGGCGAACCAGGCAGGTACTCCGAGGTGCTGGTAAGAGCTTTCTTACCTATCGTTCGAAACGGGCTCCGTCAGGAATTCCGCCCGTCACGCTAACACGCGGGCATCCGAGCCGGAAGACCGTCGATCATGACGTATCGAATGCCACAGAGAAGCCTGCCGCGTGGCTGAATTCATTCGGTGTGGCGTGATTTAACGCGTCCAATACCGCACCGTAACGAGAAGGTGCATTCGCTGCGGCGGGCAGGGCCCCCTCGGGCCGGGCCCCTTATGGGGGGCGTCATTCCTCCGCGTGCCGTACCGCCCGCTCGGGCAGCCACCGGGTGCACAGCGCGGCGCCCGCGACGAGCGCGAGAGCCACCAGCAGAGCCGCCGAGGTCGCCGCCGTGAACGCCGACGCCCCCTCTCCGCGCCGCCCGTTCAGGACGGAGAAGAAGACCGTGCCGAGGACGGAGGCACCGAGCGCGTTGCCCACCTGCTGGGCGGAGGTCAGGGTGCCCGATGCGGAACCGGTCTCCCTCTCGTCGACGCCCGAGAGCACGATGTCGAAGAACGGCGCGATGGCGAGCCCGGAACCGACACCGAGCACCGCGAGGGCGGGCGAGAGCCACCAGGCGTTCACCGGGTCGTCCTGCACGGCGATCGTGCCCAGCGCGGCCAGCAGACCGACGGCGGTGGCGGTGAACCCGATGAACATGGTCCGTCGCGCCATACCGAGCGCCTGGGAGAACCCGAACCCGAGCAGCATGCCCGCAGCCTGCGCGATCGTGGCGAGGCCCGCCTTCAGCGGGCTCATCCCGAGACCGAGCTGGAAGAAGAGGCCGAACAGCAGCGCCCCGCCCATCATGACGCTGAAGAAGAGGATGCCGATGAACAGCCCGGAGACGAAGGCCTTCTTCCTGAACAGTGAGGGAAGGACGAGCGTCGGCAGGCCCTTGTCCGCCCGGTGGTACTGGTGGCGGACGAATCCGGCGAGAGTGCCGATGCCGGCGGCCAGCAGCAGGAACGCCCACCAGGGCCAGCCAAGCTCACGCCCCTGCACGAGCGGGAAGATCACGGCGGCCATCCCGGCCGCGGCGATCACCGCCCCCACCAGGTCGATCTCGAGGTCCCGCTGACGCTGCGACCTGGGCAGCAGGACGAGCCCGGCCACCAGGGCCAGAACACCGACCGGGACGTTGACGGCGAAGATCATCCGCCAGCCCCAGCCGAAGTAGTCCGCGTCGACCAGCCAGCCCGCCACGATCGGCCCGGCCACACCGGACAACGCCATCACGGGCCCGGTCACCCCGAAGGCCATGCCGACCTTGTCCGGCGGGAAGAGACTCCTGATGATGCCCAGCGCCTGCGGCACCATCAGCGCACCGAGCAGGCCCTGCAGGACCCGGGCGGTGATCAGGGTCTCCGGGTTGGTCGCCACCGCCGAGACCAGCGAGGTCACGGTGAAGCCGGCCAGGCCGGTCAGGAAGAGGTTCTTGCGCCCGTACTTGTCGCCGAGCCGCCCGCCGATGAGCAGTCCCGCGGCCATGGCGATGGTGTAGCCGGCCGCGAGCCACTGGATGAACTCCTGCGAGCCGCCCATGTCACGCGTGATCGTCGGTCCGGCGATGGTCGTGACCAAGGAGTCGAGCAGATCCATGACCTCGCCGACGAGGATGATGCCGACGGCCGCCCATGCGCGCCTGGCAGAGAACGCAGGACCGTCCGGCAAGGCCACGGCCTGCGGCATTTCAGTGGTGGACATGCTGACCTCCTGGGGTCGGGACAGCTGACAGTGCCGCCGGCAGGGCAGCCGGTGATGCGCGATGAACGTCGTACGGCGACTGCGTATGAACGTCGTACGGTGCAAAAACACCGTTTCCTTTGGCCGAACACTTACCTGTAAACGAACACTGTTCTACGATAGAATCATGTTCGGCGTCAACCCAAATCTGAACCAACCCCGATCCGCCCCCGCGCCCTCGGGCGCCTCCTCACCGGTAAGGTCTCCGTGATGCGTCAGAAGTCGAACTCCGCCGAGGTACCCCTTCCGCCATGGGAGGTGCGCCGGAAGACCGAGGTTCCCCAGCGCGCTCCGCTCACGGCGGAGCGGATCGTCGACGCCGCGCTCGCGGTCGTCGACACGGAGGGCAGCGGCGCGGTCACCATGCGCCGGATCGCCGGCGACCTCGGCGTGGTCGCGTCCAGCCTTTACGCGCACGTACGCAACCGCGAGGAGCTGCTGCTCCTGGTGCTGGAGCGGGTGATGAAGGAGGTCGGCGTCCCGGAGGTCACCGGGCAGTGGGACGCGGACCTCAAGGCGCACTACACGAAGATGCAGCGCGTACTGTCCGCCCACGGCGACATCGCCCTCTACAACTTCGCGGCCTTCCCGCCCACCGCCATCGGCGTGGCCATCACCGAGCGGCTGCTGTCGGTGCTGCTGAACGTGGGCGTCCCCCCGAAGATCGCGGCCTGGGCCCTGCACCGGCTCACCCTGTACACGACGGCCGATGTCTACGAGGGCTGGCGCCTGGCGAACAAGGACCTGGCCGACTGGATCGATCCCGTCCGCGACTACTTCGCGTCCCTGCCCGCGGACCGGTTCCCGTCCATCGTCGGCAACGTGGACGTCATGCTGGACACCGACAGCGACGGCAGGTTCGAACTGGGCCTGGACATGCTGATCTCCGGGCTGGCGACGTTCGTCACGGACTGACCGCCCCGCCCCGGCATCCGCAGCCGCAATCCGGGACCGGCTTTTCCGTCACCGATTCCCTGCAGTTTCCCGGATTCAGAATTGACAAAGAGCTGACTCTGGTCTGACCCTGAGGGAAAATTCACCGCGCTACCGTTCATGTCATCCCCCCTCGGCATACCCAAGGGAATTGTCATGAATGAGATCGCAGCGGACGCTGCTCCGGAATTCCCCATACTCCGCACCTGCCCGTTCAGTGTTCCGGAGACGTATCGGAAACTGGACGAGGCGGGCGGCCGGGTGCACCAGGTCCGCATGTCCGACGGGCGCCGCGCCTGGCTCATCACCAAGAACGAAGACGCCCGAGCGGTGCTTTCCGATGCCCGTTTCAGTTCCGAGAAACTTCGGCCCGGATTTCCCGAACTTTCTCCGGGCGGACTCAAGGCGCTGACCTATTTCTCGCCGTTCCTCGTGAACATGGACGGACCCGAGCACTCCCAGGCCCGCCGCGCGGTCCTCGGCGAGTTCTCCGTGCGCAAGATCAACGCCATGAAGCCGCGGATCCAGCGCATCGTCGACACGGCGATCGACCGGATGCTGGAGCAGCCGGACCGGCCGGTCGACCTCGTCACGCACCTCGCGGGCCCCGTCCCCACACTGGTGCTCGAGGCGTTCCTGGGTGTTCCGGCGGACGACCTCGACGCCATCGAGCGCAACACCGAGAGGATGCTGCGCGAGGCCCGGACGGAGGACGAGCAGCGGGCCGCCGCCGAGGCCCTGCACGCCCACCTCGACAGCGTCATCGCGGCCAAGGAGGAGAATCCGGCCGACGACTTCCTCAGCCGTCAGATCGAGCGGTCCCGCCGGGAGCAGCAAGGTGCCGCCGACCGTTTCGAACTCGCCAGCCTCGTGCAGCTCCTGCAGATCGCCGGACACGCCTCCAGTGCCGCGATGATCTCGCTGTCGGTGCTCACCCTGCTGGCCAACCCGGAGCAGCTGAAAGAGCTCACCACCGATCCGGCCCGCACGCCGGCCGTGGTCGAGGAGCTCCTGCGCTTCCTGTCGATCACCGACACCGGGCCGCTCAGGCTGGCCCTGGAGGACGTGGAGATCGGCGGCGTACGCATCCGCGCGGGCGACGGGGTCATCATTCCCACCCTGCCGGCGAACCGCGACGCCGACGCCTTCCCCGACCCCGACCGCTTCGACATCCGGCGGGCCTCGGGCACCCGGCATGTCGCGTTCGGCTACGGGGCGCACCAGTGCCTCGGCCAGAACATCGTGCGCACCGAGCTCCAGGTGGTCCTCGACCGCCTCTTCCACCGCGTCCCGGACCTGCGGCTCGCCGCGGAACCCGGCGCCCTGCCCTACAAGTACTTCGGCCAGTTCTTCGGCCCCGTGGAACTTCCCGTCACCTGGTAGGAGACCAGCACGTGAGCATACGTCTCGGCTATCACATCCCGTACTTCCATCACACGGAGACGGTCACCGATCTCTTCCCCGCACTGGTCGACCAGGTGCGCGCCGCGGAGGACGCCGGGTTCGACCTGGTCACGACGATGGACCACTTCTACCAGCCGCCGCTGATCGGGCCGCCCGACGGCCCGATGCTGGAGGCGTACACCCTGCTCGGGGCGCTGGCGGCGGCCACCAGCCGTGTGCAGCTGTCGACCATGGTGACCGGCATCGGCTACCGCAATCCCGCCCTGCTGGCCAAGATGGTCACCACGCTCGACGTGATCAGCCAGGGGCGCGCCGTGCTCGGCGTCGGCGCCGGCTGGCATGAGCAGGAACACCGCGAGTACGGCTACGAGTTCGGTACCGTCGCCGAGCGTTTCGGCCGGTTCGAGGAGGCGCTCGGTGTCGTCGTCCCGATGCTGCGCGGGGCGCGGCCGCGAGTCGAGGGGCGCTGGTTCCGCGCCGAGGGTGCCATCAACGAGCCTCGGCTCCGGGAGGACCTGCCGCTGCTGATCGGAGGCGGGGGCGAGAAGAAGACGTTCGCCTTCGCCGCCCGGCACGCCGACCACCTCAACATCATCTGCACCACTTCCGAGCTGCCGCGGAAGATGGCGGCGCTGCGGACGCGGTGCGCCGAGGCCGGCCGGGATCCGGCGACGCTGGAGACCAGCTTCGCCACGCCGCTGATCATCGACGAGGACGGCGAGCGGGCCCGCAAGCTGCTGGAGGAGGCGCTGGCCAGGTCGGGCGTGGACGTGTCGGAACTGACGGACTCCGAGCGGGCCGCGGCGAGCGACCGGTTCTTCGTCGGCACCCCGGCCGAGGTCACCGAGCAGCTCCAGGAACGGGTGCTGTGCCACGGCATCGACGGGCTCATGGCCAACATGCTCGTCAACGCGCACGATCCGGACGCCATCGCACTGGCCGGGCGCACGCTGGCCCCGCTGGTCGGGCTCGCGCCGGAGACGGGGACGACGACATGAACACGGCCGGATCGCAGCGCTTCACCGGAGGCGATGTACTGATGCAACAGCTGAGGATCGACCCCCCGGTGCAGCTGCTCTGGCGGGTGCAGGGCCGGCCGGCTCCCGAAGCGTTGCGGAAATTCCACGCCAACCTGGCCCAAGGCCCGCTGAACCGGCGGATGCGGACGGCCCGGCTGCCGCTGGCCCGTCCGGTCTGGGAGCGGCACACCGACTGCTCCGCCCTGCGTGTCTCGCCTCGGACCATCGCCCCGGAGGAGGTGATGGACTGGGCCGACGCCGCCTGCCGGGTCGATCTCGACGCCCACGCGGGCCGCGGCTGGGTGCTGAGCGCGGCGCACATCGGCGACGGCACCTCCGTGGTGTCCCTGGTGGGTTCGCACGCGCTGACCGACGGCCAGGGTCTCATCGGCGCGGCCACACTCGCCGCCCGGGAGACCGCTCGACAGTGGCGCTCCGGGCAGCCGTCGCTGGTCGACGACCTCACCGACGTGGTGACGGAAGGCGTGTGGACGTACTCCCGGCTGGCGCTCTCCCGGCTGCGCGGCAAGGTCGCCGACGCACCCGCCACCGCGGCCCGGATGCTGCTCGGCCGTTCCCGGCAGGAAGAGGCCCCGGCGCCCGTCCGCTCCCGGCTCGCCTTCACCGTGACGGCCGCCGACGCCGAGCGGGTGGCGGAGAGCGGCGGGGGCAGCGTGACGGGACTGATGCTCGCCATGACCGCGAACATCCTGCGCGCCGCGCGGGGCACCACCGAGTCGGGCGGGCCGTTCACGGTCGGGCTGCCCGTGAGCTTCCGGCGGCCGGACGATCTGGAGTCCTCCAACATGGTCGGGATCGCCACGCTGCGGCTGGCCGGCCTGCGCGGGCGTTACACCGACCTGGCCCACATCCGCCGGCTGAGCAAGGCGGTGTACGCCGAGGTGGTCGGCCGGCACCTCACGGGCTATCCGCAGACCGACGCCGCGCTGTCCAACGCCGGCGAGATGCTGCCAGAGGCCAGGGACGTCTTCGGCCCGGCCCTGGGTGTCCTCTTCCGCACGGTCTCGGGCGCCGGGGGGCCTCCCGGCCGGATGAACTGTTTCGTCCTCAGGGCCGGCGGGACGGTGTCCATCGGCTTCCAGTCCGCCGGCGTCTCGGTCGGACACGGGCTGGTCGAGGCGGAGCTCGACGCGTGGGGCCTCGCCCCGACCCACAGCTGGTGACCCATCTGCCGCGAGCCGCGGAACAGCGCGGCGCGCGGTAGACGCGGTCGCGCCCCAGCGTCCTCGCAGGCCCACGGGAGAACGTGACCAACTTCCGACGGCCTGCGGAGAACGATGTACTTGTGGAAGAACGTCGTTCACTGATAGAACGTTGTTCGGAACCGGAAGGCAGAGAGGAACCCGTAATGGACGCTGACGTGATCGTGGTGGGCGCCGGACCCACCGGTCTGACGCTGGCCCACGAGCTGGCCCTCGCCGGCGCACACGTGGCCCTGCTCGACAAGGGCCCCGGCCGGACCGGCGAGAGCCGGGCCCTGAACCTCCACCCCCGCACCGCGGAGATGCTGGCCTTGCGCGGCATGCTCGACGGCGCGGAGGAGCAGGCCAGGGCCCGCTTGGAGACCACCCACTTCGCGCACCTGCCCGTGCCGCTGACGCTGGACGGCTGGAACTCCCGCTACCCGTACCAGGTGGCCATTCCGCAGGCCGAGGTCGAGAGCGTGCTGGAGGAGCACCTCGCCTCACTCGGAGTTCGGGTCCAGTGGAACTCGGAGGTCACCGGCATCGAGCAGGACGAGGAGCGGGTCCGCGTCCGGACCGGCGGGAAGTGGATCGAGGCACGCTATCTGGCGGGCTGCGACGGTGGCCGCAGCTTCGTCCGCAAGCACCTCGGGGTCGAGTTCCCCGGGCTGGACGCGCGGTGGTTCGGCACCGTCTCCGACGTCGTGCTGGGCATCGCCGGTGAGGGGATCGCGACCACCTGGGACACCAAGGGTTCCCCCCGGATGCGTCCTGACGGGTCGTTCGCGAACATCTTCCCGATCGGCACGGAGTCGGACAACGTCTACCGGATCTTCTACAGCATCGCCGACCAGGTGATCGACGACCAGCGCGCGAAGGTGCCGGAGGACGAGGTCATCGCCGCGATCCAGGAGTTCTACGGCTCGGACACCGAGGTCAAGGAGGTGCGCTGGGCCTCCCGGTTCAGCGACGCCTCACGCCTCGCGGAGCAGTACCGCGTCGGACGGTCCTTCCTCGCCGGCGATGCCGCGCACGTCCACCTGCCGCTCGGCGGACAGGGACTCAACACCGGCGTCCAGGACGCGATGAACCTGGGCTGGAAACTGGCCGCCGAGATCGCCGGCTGGGCCCCCGAAGGGCTGCTCGACACCTACCACGGTGAACGACACCCGGTGGGCGCCGCCGTCCTCACGAACACCCGGGCCCAGGTCGCCCTCGGTCAGAAGGGCATCGAGCACGAGGCGCTGAGGGAGATCTTCGCCCAGCTGATCAAGCTGCCGGAGGCCAACCGCCTGCTCGGCGGGGCGATCTCCGGCCTCTCCATCCGCTATGACCTCGGGAGCGACGAGCCCGTCGGCACCCGGCTCACCGACTTCGCCCTGCCGGACGGCCGCTGGGCCAGCGAACTGTTCCACCAAGGGCACGGCGTCCTGCTGACCACGCGGACGGCACTCGTCGCCGAGGCGGCGCCCTGGACGGGCCGGGTGGACGCCGTGGAGGTACCGGAGCTCCCCGGCCTCGGCGCCGAGGCCGTGCTGGTGCGCCCCGACGGCTACATCTGCTGGGTGTCCGGCACGCCGCTCACGGAAGCACTCCACCGCTGGTTCGGCGCTGCCCGGACCTGACCCACGGCCGGCCTCGGCGCCGGCCGTGTACGCCCCGTTTCCTCCAGCGCCTCATTTCCTCCAGCGCCTCATTTCCCCCACGTAGGAGTCCACCTCATGACCATTCTGGTGACCGGCGCGACCGGCAACGTCGGCCGCAACGTCGTCGAGCTGCTGCTCGCGGCCGGTGCCCCGGTGCGGGCCACCTCCCGGAACCCGAAGACCGCCGAACTGCCCGCGGGCGTCGACGTGCGCGCCGGGGACCTGGACGACCCCGGTTCGTTCGGGGACGCGCTGTCGGGCGTGGAGAAGCTCTTCCTGTTCCCCAACCCGTCCGGCGTCGCCGGCTTCCTGCACCTCGCCAGGGCCTGCGGGGTCAAGCACGTGGTGCTGCTGTCGTCCGCCGCGGTGAGCGAGCCCGGTGAGACCGCCGGTCCGATCGGGCTCATGCACCTGTCGGTCGAACGGGCGGTGGAGGACAGCGGTCTCGCCCGGACGGTGCTGCGGCCGGGCGCCTTCGCGAGCAATGTGCTGCAGTGGGCCCCCGCGATCCGCGAGGGCGGTGAGGTCCGCGTCCCGTACGCCGAGAGCACGGTCTCCCCGATCCACGAGCGGGACATAGCGGCGGTCGCCGTCCAGGCCCTGCTGACCGACGGACACGAGGGCGCGACCTACGAGCTCACCGGCCCGGAGTCGATGACGCAGCGCCGGCAGGTCGAGCTGATCGCGGCGGCGATCGGTCGTCCGGTCACCGTCGTCGACCTGGTCGGCGATGCCGCTCGGGCCCAACTGGAAGATCAGTACGGCGCGTTCGGAGTGCCCGGCCTCGTCGACTCCGTCCTCGGCACGTACAGGGCCTCGGTCGGCACCGCAGCCCCGGTGACGGACACGGTCGCCCGGGTCACCGGCCGCCCGGCGACGGCTTTCGCCGACTGGGCGCTGGAGCACCGTACTGCGTTCACCGCTGCCTGACGGCAGACCTCCCACATGAAGGAGCCGACCCAGGACGGGTACGGCTCCTTCTCCGCTGCCCGCGCGTGCCGTCAGGAACGATCCCCACTACGCCGGCGTCTCAAATACCGTCCGCACATCCGTGCCACACTGCGAGATTCCAGACGACGCCAGGGAGCCATCGCCGCACATGGACAGCACCGCAACCGCCTCGCTCGCCTCCCTCTGGGACGAGGTCTCCGGCACCCAGCCCGACCCCGACCTGTGGGTCGTGATCGCGACCCTGGTGGCCGCGCTCGCCGTGGTGATCCCGCACGGGCTGTGGCGCGTCTCCCGCAACGCCATCACCATCGCCCACGAGGGCGGCCACGGCCTCGTGGCGCTGCTCAGCGGCCGCACCCTCACGGGCATACGGCTGCACTCGGACACCAGCGGCCTGACCGTCAGCCGCGGCAAGCCGTACGGCATCGGCATGATCCTCACCGCGGCCTCCGGCTACACCGCCCCGCCCCTGCTGGGCCTCGGCGGCGCGGCCCTGCTGGGCGCCGGTCGCATCACGCTGCTGCTGTGGCTGGCCACGGCCCTGCTGCTGGCCATGCTCGTGATGATCCGCAACGCGTACGGCGCCCTCACCATGATCGTCACCGGCGGCCTGTTCGTCCTGGTGTCCTGGCTGGCCGGGCCCCAGGTCCAGGCGGCATTCGCGTACGTGGTGGTGTGGTTCCTGCTGATCGGCGGGGTGCGTCCGGCGTTCGAGCTCCAGGCCAAGCGGGCGCGGGGCGGGGCGGGGGACTCGGACGCGGACCAGTTGTCGCGGCTGACGCATGTGCCGGCGGCATTGTGGTTCTTCCTGTTCCATGCGGTGTCACTGTGCTCGCTGATCGGCGGGGGACGCTGGCTGCTGGACCTGTGACCGGCCGGCCTGTGGGACGCGGGGGGCTGTGCCGATGTGCGGCTCCGCCGCGTGGGCCCGACCGGCCCCCACGACGCCGCACCCGAACCACTGCTCCTTATAAAGTGAAGCCATGGCCCCGAACACCGCAGACACCGCCCTTTGGCCCGCCCCGCACGCGAGCGGAGCCGTCGACGCGACGGTCCTCGTGCCCGGGTCCAAGTCGGTCACCAACCGCGCCCTGGTCCTCGCCTCCCTCGCCTCCGAACCGGGCTGGCTGCGCCGCCCCCTGCGCTCGCGCGACACCCTGCTGATGGCCGGCGCGCTGCGCGCCATGGGCATCGAGATCGAGGAGGGCGTGGGCCCGGACGGCACCGGTGAGGCCTGGCGGGTGCTCCCCACGGGCCTGCGCGGCCCGGCCGCGGTCGACGTCGGCAACGCCGGCACGGTGATGCGCTTCCTGCCGCCGGTCGCCGCGCTCGCGGACGGTCCTGTCCGCTTCGACGGCGATCCCCGCTCGTACGAGCGTCCCCTGAACGGAGTCATCGACGCGCTGCGTCAGCTCGGTGCCCGGATCGACGACGACGGCCGTGGCGCGCTGCCGTTGACCGTGCACGGCAGCGGCGCCCTGGACGGCGGCACGGTCGCCATCGACGCGTCCTCCTCGTCCCAGTTCGTGAGCGCCCTGCTGCTGTCCGGCCCGCGCTTCAACCAGGGCGTCGAGGTCCGCCACACCGGCGCCACGCTGCCCTCCATGCCGCACATCCGCATGACCGTCGACATGCTGCGCGCGGTCGGCGCCCAGGTGGACACGCCCGAGTCGGGCGGCGAGCCGAACGTCTGGCGGGTCACGCCGGGCGCCCTGCTCGGCCGGGACCTGGTCATCGAGCCGGACCTGTCCAACGCCCAGCCGTTCCTGGCGGCGGCGCTGGTGACCGGCGGCAAGGTCGTCATCCCGGACTGGCCGGCCCGCACCACCCAGCCCGGTGACCGGCTGCGCGAGATCTTCACCGAGATGGGCGGCTCCTGCGAACTGACCGAGTTCGGGCTCGTGTTCACCGGTTCCGGCTCGGTCCACGGCATCGACGTCGACCTGAGCGAGGTCGGCGAGCTGACACCGGGCATCGCGGCGGTCGCGGCCCTCGCGGACTCCCCGTCGACCCTGCGCGGCGTGGCGCACCTGCGGCTGCACGAGACGGACCGTCTGGCGGCGCTGACCAAGGAGATCAACGAACTCGGCGGTGACGTCACGGAGACCGCCGACGGTCTGCACATCCGCCCGCGCCGGCTGCACGGCGGGATCTTCCACACGTACGACGACCACCGCATGGCCACGGCCGGCGCGATCATCGGCCTCGCCGTGGAGGGCGTGCAGATCGAGAACGTGGCGACGACGGCCAAGACCCTGCCCGACTTCCCCGACCTGTGGACCGGGATGCTCGGGGCATAGGACGCGGGGATCAGGTCATGCGCCGCTACGGCAAGCACACCGACGAGGACGACATCCGCACCCGTCCCGGCCGCCGGAACACCCGGCCCCGGACGAACATCCGGCCCAAGCACGAGGACGCCGCCGAGGGCCTCGTCCTCACCGTCGACCGGGGCCGCCTGACCTGCCTCGTCGAGGGCCGCGTGGTCATGGCGATGAAGGCCAGGGAACTGGGCCGCAAGGCGGCCGTGGTCGGCGACCGCGTGGCGCTCGTCGGCGACATGTCCGGCAAGAAGGACACGCTCGCGAGGATCGTCCGCATCGAGGAGCGGACCTCGGTCCTGCGGCGCACGGCGGACGACGACGACCCGTACGAGCGCGTGGTCGTCGCCAACGCCGACCAGCTGGCCGTCGTCACCGCCCTGGCCGACCCGGAGCCCCGCCCCCGGTTGATCGACCGCTGTCTGGTCGCGGCCTACGCCGGCGGCCTGGACCCGCTGCTGGTCCTGACCAAGTCGGACCTCGCCCCGCCCGAGAAGCTGCTGGAGCTGTACGGCCACCTCGACATCCCCTACGTCGTCACCAGCCGCGAGGAACTCCAGAACGGCACCGCCGTCGCCCGCGTACGCGAGCAGCTCGACGGCAAGATCACCGCGTTCGTCGGCCACTCCGGTGTCGGCAAGACGACCCTGGTCAACGCGCTGGTGCCGCAGGAGCAGCGGCGTACGACCGGGCATGTGAACGCGGTGACGGGCCGTGGCCGGCACACCACGACCTCGGCACTGGCGCTGCCGCTGGCGGGCAGCGACGGCTGGGTGATCGACACACCGGGCATCCGGTCCTTCGGCCTGAACCACGTCGACCCGTCCCGGGTCATCCACGCCTTCCCCGACCTGGAGCCGGGCACCGAGGGCTGCCCGCGCGCGTGCAGCCATGACGAGCCGGACTGCGCGCTGGACGCGTGGGTGGCCGAGGGGCACGCGGATCCGGCGCGGCTGTACTCGCTGCGGCGGCTGCTGGCCACGCGGGAGCGCAAGGAAGGCGACTGACCTCCGCGTTGTTTGTCATGGCGTGCGGACGGTAAGTGCATAATCGCACCAAGCCGGATGCAAGACCGACCAGGCGCTGAAGAATCTGGCGAACAAGCTCAAACTGACTAAGCGGTCGCTGAACGTGGGATACGGGAGGAACGACTCATGGCGTGGCTGCTGGTCATCGTGGCGGGGTTGCTGGAGACCGGCTTCGCCGTGTGCCTGAAGCTGTCGCACGGTTTCACCCGGCTCTGGCCGACGGTCGCGTTCTGCATCTTCGCCCTCGGCAGCTTCGGCCTGCTGACCCTGTCGCTGAAGAAGCTCGACGTGGGTCCCGCCTACGCCGTGTGGACCGGTATCGGCGCGGCGGGCACGGCGATCTACGGCATGGTGTTCCTGGGCGACCTGGTGTCGACGCTGAAGATCGTGTCGATCAGCCTCGTCATCATCGGCGTGATCGGGCTGCAGTTGTCGGGTTCGACGCACTGACATCCCGTCATACGGCCTGCCGCTGAAGGGCGCTGCGGACCAGCTCGGTGACGCCGCCCTCGCCGGGGGGCGCGGCCACGCAGGACAGGGCGAGCCGGACGGCGAGTTCGCAGGAGCGGGCCAGGTCGGCGGTGTCGGACTTGGGGGTGCCGGGCCCGGCCAGGACCGTGACGGCACGGTCGCGGACGAGGCTGACGAAGTCGCCGGGTGAGGGCAGCGGGCCGTCGGCGCGGCGCTGGGCCGGTACGGCGGAGGTGGAGGGCACGGCCGACAGGGCCGGGGACGGCAGCCGTTCGCTCCAGCAGCCGGTGAGCATGGCACGGACGAGGGCGTTCTCGCGGGCCGCCGAAGTGGTCCACTCGGCGGTGGCGGTGAGCCGCTCGCGCGGGTCGCTGTGCGCGGTGAGCGCACGGTCGACCCCCGCGAGGTATCCGTCGGCTTCTCGCCTCACGAGCGCCCTGGCGAGCCCGTCCTTGCTGCCGAACTCGTTGTACAGCGTCTGCCGGGACACTCCGGCCGCCGCGGCCACGTCCACCATCCGCACGGCGGACCACGGCCGGCGCGCCAGCGCCGTGTAAGCGGCGTCCAGTAGAGATTCCCGCGCTGCAGGCATCATCGCCTCCCCTTGGGGCGAGCGGCTCTGCGCCCAGATTTGACGCGCACGAAACCACTGTCAAGGGTTCACGAGAGCACGCGGGGTCGCCTTTGAGCCGACCTGCGCGGGTGCGATCGTCCCGGTTGCGGGCAGTCGTACCGCCGACCGTCCCGCCCGCAAACCCGCTGTAGCCCCACCCCCACCTCGGCAGATAGGTTCGTTACATGCCCGACTACCTCGACGACCTGCGTCTCGCCCACGTCCTCGCCGACGCCGCCGACGCCGCGACGACGGACCGGTTCAAGGCCCTCGACCTCAAGGTCGAGACCAAACCGGACATGACCCCGGTGAGCGAAGCGGACAAGGCCGCCGAAGAACTCATCCGCGGCCAACTCGCCCGCGCCCGCCCCCGGGACGCGATCCTCGGCGAGGAGTACGGGGTCGAGGGAACCGGCCCCCGCCGCTGGGTGATCGACCCCATCGACGGCACCAAGAACTACGTACGCGGCGTCCCCGTCTGGGCCACCCTCATCTCCCTGATGGAAGCCGGCGAGGGCGGTTTCGAGCCCGTCGTCGGCGTGGTCTCCGCCCCGGCCCTCGGCCGCCGCTGGTGGGCCGCGAAGGGCTACGGCGCGTTCACCGGCCGCAGCCTCACGAAGGCGTCCCGCCTCCAGGTCTCGCGCGTCGGGAAACTGGCCGACGCCTCCTTCGCGTACTCCTCGCTCAGCGGCTGGGAGGAGCAGGGCCGCCTCGACGGCTTCCTGGACCTCACCCGCGAGGTGTGGCGCACGCGCGCGTACGGCGACTTCTGGCCGTACATGCTGGTCGCCGAGGGCGCCGTCGACATGTGCGCCGAGCCGGAGCTGTCGCTCTGGGACATGGCCGCCAACGCGATCATCGTCACCGAGGCCGGCGGCACCTTCACCGGCCTCGACTCCCGCCCGGGCCCGCACAGCGGCAACGCGGCCGCGTCGAACGGCCTGCTGCACGACGAGTTGCTGGGGTATCTCAACCAGCGCTACTGAGGGCGTTCGCGGTCTGACCTGCGGATTTACCCCAGGATCAAGCCGCCTGGGCCGTCGTGGGGCCGTCAGCGGCGTCCGGGCCGCCCTCAAAGGCCCGGTTCACTGCCTCCCGCGTCCGCTTCTCGCTGCTCGGCATCAGGTGCGTATACGTCCGCAGTGTGAAGCCCGGATCATGGTGCCCCAGGTACTCCGACAGGGCCTTGATGCTCTTCACCGCGTCCAGCAGCACGGAGGCGTAGAAGTGCCTCAGCGCGTGCATGCCGTTTTCCCGACCCCGAGAGACGCCCGCTGTGTCGAGAGCGGGCCGCCATGCCTTCTCGTTGAAGACGGTGCGGATCACCGGGCGCCCCTCAGCGTTGCGGAAGAACACGGCTGCCGTGGCCGGTGAGCCGTCGACCGACCTCCACGGCAGCGTCACCGCGGCAGGCGGGTACTGCGCGATGTGTGCCTCAAGCGCCCGAGCGACGCTCTCCGGCAACGGGACCGTGCGTGTCTTGCCTCCCTTGGGCAGTGCGAACACCTGTCGCCCGGCGATGAGCTTCACCTGCCGGACGACGTGAACCACGCGCTCGACGAAGTCCACGTCTTCGGCGTCGACCTGGGAGGCCCCGGTCGCACGGGGCGGACGGAATCGGAGGTTTCCTCGTGACGGTCATGGATGACACGCTCGCGAGTGTGCTCGAAGACCGCTTGGGCACACTGCTTGCGGCTCGCAGGGCTGGCACAATCACGCCCGAAGCCGAACAAGAGATGACCGCGATCTTCGAGACCCTGACGAGCCCCATGTCCCCACGCCCACCGTTCTGCGTCCTGATGGCCGGCCTTCCCGCCTCCGGCAAGACAACGCTTTCCCGCACACTCACTGATCGCGGGTTCGTACGCCTGTGCCCGTTTGGACCCCGGACGACCGTGCGCGGTGGCGATCCATCGCGACCGACGCCGGCGCCACACCGATGCTGGTCTATCTCGCAGCAAGCCATGAAGAACTCTGGTCACGGATCAGCAAGCGCAATGAGGATCATGCGCATGATCCAAACGCCATCTACTTCTCCGAGAGCGACCTTCAGCGGTACCGCAACCGCTTGTCCCTCTCGGGTCGAACGCACCGCACATCGCGTACACCGGCGATCCTGCGGCCGTGATCTCGACACTGGAGGCGGCCGCACCCAGCGGCGAGGCGGCGCGGAAGGGCTGATGCGCTGGTCAGCACATGCCTCCTCCGTCTCGGTTTCCGCCTCATTTAGGCCCGTTCAGCGCCGTTCACGGTAGTTCACGTCACGGCCCGGAGGGTACGCGAATGAACGACAACATCGAAAGCGACCGCGTTGCGGCGGCACATCCCGAATGTGACATGAGGACTCCGGGACACCATCAGCCACGGTTGCGATCCTGCCGATTTAGTTGGCTGTAGCGGCATGAAGGAATCACCGCTAAGGGCTCTTAGGGGTCCAGCCTGTACTCACTACTCACGGTTACTCCTCGACTGACCAGAAAGGGATTGATTTCCTGCGCAGCGCCTGCACCCCGACGCTTTCGACCCTTATCCTTTGGATCCCAGTCGGAGATCTGAAATCTCGTAAAAAGATTCGGGGATGCATCTGGGGAGAATGTAACAATGGTGCGCGCCACCGGCCTATCACCCAGAATATCGCGGAACATATTAGAGGCCGGGATCGCCGCTTCAAGGCAACTTGGGAGATCCGGATCATATCCCTTGCCCTTTAGGCATGGATTGAAATCCAACTCACCCGAATGCACCAGCAGTGAAAGTTGAATGGTGAGTCTAACTTTCTGTTGCGCGTCATTTCGGACGTCAAATACAAACGACGTCGCGTTCTTCTGGCCGGGGGATAGGTGCCCCCCAGGCCGGACCAATCTGCCAACTTTCAAAACGCCCTTGTATGGACTGCCATCCACCCACGGAACGCGGTTTGCCGCAAGAGAAAATCGCACGTCATCGCGCACCATAGGTCGTTTCTCTGCATCCATGCCGTGGCCGGTTACGGCGTAGATGGAGCCTAGAGTACTCAGCGTGGCTTTCCCTACATTATCCATGGTCACTGTGCCGCGCATGTGACTCACCTTCCCTTGACGCCGCACCTCCTCAAGATCGGCTTCAACATTCACTGTAGGTCGCTCATGGGTCGGCAGATAGAAGGTCTGATACCAGAATTGAAATAGACTCGCAAGGGGAAGGAGGGCGATGAATACTGCCCACACCGACCGTAGGTAGTTCGGCCAAGCAACGAGGGCGCCGAAGGAGATCCCGATGGCCACAGCAAGCAGCGAGGCAAAAAGAGCGGTTAGGAAGATATCAATGGCATCGTGAGCTAGACTCTCTACCTCCATCATGATTGGCACGATGAACATAGGAATCACTGACGCCTGCCCAACAAGCACGGTGGGAAATTCCCAAGGCTTTCGCCGGGCGGCAGTGCCGAGTAGTACCCTGAGAACCTCAACGGCGGCAGCAAGATTAACGAAGGCGACGATGATACGCAGGAACGCCCAAGGAATTTGAGGATTCCCGTATGCTGTAATGTCAACCATTCCACTTGCCGCAAGGGTCACAGCATCGATTACCAGTACAAAGAAAAGTGCCCATAGCATGTAAGCAGGCTAGATTAGCCCTCAGTCGTGACCTGGCATATAAAGCTGACGCTTCAGAAATTACACCCCTTCGGCGTATTCTTATTACCTCAGCTTTCGAACTGAGGACACGCCAGAGCTCTGAACTGGTGATCAGAGCAAGGAGCTGGGCCATCTCCCGGCCGTCAGAGGGCGGCCGGCAATGACCAATAAAGATAGACAACAACGGCAATCGCGCAGCTCATCGGCGAGCAACGGAGCAACAACGCAGTCCACCGCAAGGGAAGTTCAAAACCATCCCTACGAGCACGAGCGAGGACGGCAATCCAGGGGGGCGACAGGAGTCACCCATCATGGTCATCAGCTCCGGCGGCGGCTGTCGCGCGAACGCAGTACGTAGGCAGGCTGCTGCGACGGCCGACCGGGTGTTCCCGGACGAGCATCATCCGGGCCGTCTGTGGGCCGCCCGAGGCCAGCCGAACGACCGATAACGACAGGCATCGACCAGGCTCCCCCAGCTCTCCGGCGGGGTGCGGGCCATCACCACACTCCGCCGGAGCGGCCGTTCAATACCAGCGCTACTGAGTGGCCACCGCCGCTGAGCGATCACCGCGAGTGCGCGACCACCACCACTGAGCGCGCCCCCTGTTACCGGGCGCCCCCTTGTTGACCCTCCCTTTGCCTGCCACCCTGAGAGTCCGCCCGCTTGTGAACTTGTGAAAACATGAACAAACGGCGGGGACACCCCCAGGAGGCCTATCCATGCTCGTCCGCGACGCCATGAGCACCGTCGTCCTCACCATCGGCCCGACCCACACCCTCCGCCAGGCCGCTGCACTGATGGCCGCCCGCAAGGTCGGCGCGGCCATCGTCCACGACCCCGACGCCGGCGGCATCGGCATCCTCACCGAACGCGACATCCTCATCTCCGTGGGCCAGGGCCAGGACCCGGACACGGAACTCGTCCACGCCCACACCACCACCGACGTCGTGTTCGCCGCTCCGGCCTGGACCCTGGAGGAGGCGGCCGGCGCCATGGCGCACGGCGGTTTCCGTCACCTCATCGTGCTGGACCGCGACGAGCCCGCCGGCGTCGTCTCGGTCCGCGACATCATCCGCTGCTGGGCACCGGCACGCCAGCAGGTTCCCGCCTGACGACACGGGCGGCCCGGGCCCCTCACAGGAGCCCGGACCGCCCCTGCCGCGAGCATCCCCGCCCGAATTAGACGTTGTCCAAAGCCGGTGGAACTCTAACTCCACACCTGTTCGCGACCTGGTCCCTCTTGCTGTTAGGCTGGTGGCCATGAGTGACCTTCTGGAACGGCTGCGCGGACGCGGATGGCGGATGACCGCGCAGCGGCGCGTTGTGGCCGAGGTCCTCGACGGCGAACACGTCCACCTGACGGCCGACGAGGTCCACTCCCGGGCCGTCGCCAAGCTGCCCGAGATCTCCCGGGCGACCGTCTACAACACGCTCGGCGAGCTCGTGTCCCTCGGCGAGGTGCTCGAGGTCTCCACGGACCAGCGCGCCAAGCGGTACGACCCGAACGCCCACCAGCCGCACCACCACCTGGTCTGCGCCCAGTGCGGCGCGATCCGCGACGTCCACCCGGTCGGCAACCCACTGGCGGACCTCCCCGACTCGGAGCGCTTCGGCTTCACGGTCTCGGACGTCGAGGTGACGTACCGCGGCGTCTGCCCGAACTGCGCGGCCGCCTAGTCTTCGCACGGAAAGCCCCGGCACCCCTGGGTGCCGGGGCTTCACTCTGCCCGCGCACCTCCCGTATCGGAACAGGCCCTTACTTCTACGAGGAAGCGGCGGGCCACCGCCGGTAGACGCACCGAGGGCCGGAACCCTTTCGGATTCCGGCCCTCGGCCTTCAGTAGCGGGGACAGGATTTGAACCTGCGACCTCTGGGTTATGAGCCCAGCGAGCTACCGAGCTGCTCCACCCCGCGTCGGTGAATGCAACGTTACGTCAACGCGGAGGACGGATGCAAATCGCTTAGCTGGAGCCGCGAGCTGCAGTCGCGCTCAGCTACGGGAAGTCGTCGCGAAACCCGGCATCAGGCCGACAGCTCCTGCCGCAACGCATCCCGCAGCCGGGCCGCCCGCTCCGCCACGGACGCCGGCCCCAGGGCCACCGCCCGATCAGCCCAGCGCTGCCCCTCCGCCAGCTCCCCCCGACGCGCGTAGACGAGGGCGAGCCGCAACGCCGCCCGCCCGTGCCCCGCGTCAGCCGCCCGCGTCCACCACACCGCCGCCTCGGGCTCACTCCCCTCCCGGGCCAGCAGCAGCCCGAGATTGAACGCCCCGTTGCGGGACCCGGCCTCGGCCGCCTCCCGGTACCACCGGGCCGCCTCGACGACATCCCCCCGGGCGGCGGCGAGCATGCCCACCCGCACCTGCGCCCGCCGGTGCCCCTGCGAGGCCGCTCTCTCGTACCACTCCTCGCACTCGCTGCGCCGGTGCACCGGCTCCCCGAGCTCGTGCGCGGGCTCCGGCGGCCGGCGCGCGTCGAGCACGGTCGCCAGCCGGTACGCGGCCTCGGCGCTCCCGCCCCCGGCCGCACACCGCAGATGCCGCTCGGCCTCCTGCTCGTCGCCGGCCCGCAGCCGGGCCATGCCGACCTGGAGCGCCGCCTCGGTGTGCCCGGCGGCCGCGGCACGCTCGTACCAGCGCAGCGCGGCCTGCTCCTCGCCCCGGCCGGCGTGCAGGATGCCCAGGTTGAAGGCGGCGTCCACGCTCCCGGCCTCAGCCGCCTTGGAGAACCACGGCTCGGCGCCGGTCTCGTCCCCGGCCCGCAGCAGCAGGATCGCCAGCGCGTTCGCGGCCTCCCGGTGCCCGGCGTAGGCCGCGCGCCGGTACCACTGCTCGGCCTGCGCGGTCCGCCCCTGCTCGGCGCAGAGCAGCCCCAGGTTGTAGGCGCCGTTCACGTCGCCCGCGTCCATCGCGGCCCGGTACCAGCGCTCGGCGGTCTGGGTCTCGCCCCGCTCGGCGTGCAGCGCGCCCAGCGCGTTCGCCGCGTTGCCGTCGCCGTCCTGGGCGGCCCGCAGCCACCACACGGCCGCGTTCTCGGTGTCGCCCGCGTCGCGCAGCAGGAACCCGAGCGCGCAGGCGGCCCGCGCCTCGCCGTCCTTCGCGGACGTCAGGTACCAGCGTCCGGCCTCCTTGAGCTCGCCGCGCTTCTCCAGGATCGTCCCGAGGTGCAGGGCCGCCCGCCGGTGCCCGCGCGCGGCGGCCTGCCGGTACCACTGCTCGACCTCGTCCGGCGCCTGGCCGCCGTCGTCACCGCCGGTGTCCCGCGCCGCCTTCCGGTCCAGCGCCCGGGCCAGGCGGTACGCGGCCTCCCGGTGCCCGCGCTCGGCCGCGGCCCGCATCCACTTCTCGGCCCCGGCGTCGCCGCGGTGCTCCAGCAGGTCGGCGAGGGCGTACGCACCCAGGGTGTGTCCCTGTTCCGCGGACTGGCGCAGCCAGTACTCGGCGGCGGGTTCGTCGCCGCGCTCGCGGTGGTGCCGTCCGAGGGCGTGCGCGGCCGCCGCCGATCCGGCGACCGCGGCGATCCGCCACCAGCCGGCGGCCTCGTCGGCGTATCCGCGCTGATGGAGAAGGACGCCGAGGTTGTTGGCGGCGGCCCGGTCGCCCGCGGCGGTGGCGGCACGCAGATGGGATTCGGCACCGTCGAGATCACCACGGCGCAGCAGCATGGCCCCGAGGACACTCATCGCCTCGACGTCGCCGGCCTCCGCGGCGAGCCGCTGACGCAGCTCCTCGGCCGCCTCGTCGGCGATCTCCCCGGTCTCGTCCGGGGTCTCGGTGTCCTCCCGGCTGGAAGGCTGCACAAAACGCCCTGTCTCGAACAGAGTTGCCTTGTCCCCCATAACGTCCATCGTCGCACCACCTGCAACCTGGGTACACCTGGTATACCGCAGCCAGTGAGGTCACTACAGCGTTTTGTCGACATGCCCACAGAGAGACAAGTCAAACACAGATCTGCCAACTCCCCCCGGCGGCGCGGCCGCAGCCTGCGTCAGCACATGCGTTCACACATCACGAAGGCCCGGATTCCGTTGTGGAATCCGGGCCTTCGTGGTCGCTCCGTCACTCGGACTTCGCGATTTCAGTAGCGGGGACAGGATTTGAACCTGCGACCTCTGGGTTATGAGCCCAGCGAGCTACCGAGCTGCTCCACCCCGCGCCGTTGTGTTCACAACCGTATCACGGCGCGGAGTGGGCATTTGACCAGGCCAGGACCTAGCTGCTCGGCTTCGGGCTCGGACTGCCGCTCGGCTTGGCGCTCGGGCTCGCGCTGGGCTTGCTCTCGCCGCTCCCGGCGCCCCCGCGGCCGGCCTCGGCCTGCGCGTCCTCGGCCCGCTGCAGAGCGTCCTCGAGGTCCTTCTGCGCCCGGCCGTACGCCTCCCAGTCGTTCTCCTTCAGGGCCTCCTGGCCCGCGTCGAACGCCTTCTGGGCGTCCTGCAGAGCCTGTTGGACCGTCGGGTTGTCGGACGTCGGCGGTGGCGTCGTGGTGTCACCCTCGTCCGGTGGCTCGGGGGTCGCGCCGTCCGTTCCGAAGACCTTGTTGAGGGCCTCGTCGAGCGTGTTCTCGAAGGCGGTCTGGCCTCCGTAGGTGACCAGCACCTTGCGCAGCAGCGGGTACTTAAGTCCACCACCGCGTACGTAGACCGGCTCCACGTAGAGCAGTCCGCCGTCGAGCGGCACCGTCAGCAGGTTGCCGTACTCGACTTCGGAGTCGCCGCCTCTCAGGAGCCTGATCGACTCGGCGATGTCCTCTTGGGAGTTGAACTGGCTCTGGACCTGCTTGGGTCCGTTGACCGTCGTGTTCGTCGGCAGTTTCAGGATTCTGATCTTGCCGTAGTCACTGGCGCCCGCCTCGGCGTCGACCGCCATGAACGCGCTGAGGTTGTCCCGGCCGTTGGGCGTGAAGGTCGTCGTCAGCGAGAACGCCTGCGCCTTCTGGTCGGGCATCTTCATGCTCAGGTAGTACGGCGGAACCGCGTTGCCCGACCGGTTCGTCGGGTCGTCCGGCACCTGCCACACCTCGCTGCCGCTGAGGAACGTCGTCGCGTCCCTCACGTGGTAGCGCGTGAGCAGCTCCCGCTGGACCTTGAACAGGTCCTGCGGGTAGCGCAGGTGGTCCATCAGGTCCTTGGAGATCTCGCCCTTGGGCTTCACCGTGTCCGGGAAGGCCTTCATCCAGGTCTTCAGGACCGGGTCCTTGGTGTCCCACTGGTAGAGCTTGACCTCGCCGGTGTACGCGTCGACGGTCGCCTTCACCGAGTTGCGGATGTAGTTGACCTGGTTCTGCTGGGCCACCACCGCGCGGTTGTCGTTGGTCGCGGTCAGCGAGTCGGCCGTGGTGTCACCGAGGGTCGTACGCGAGGAGTACGGGTATCCGTTGGTCGTCGTGTACGCGTCGACGATCCACTGGATACGGCCGTTCACCACCGCCGGGTAGGCGTCGCCGTCGATGGTCAGCCAGGGGGCGACCGCCTCGACGCGCTCCTTGGGCGTGCGGTTGTACAGGATCCGCGAACCCTCGCCGATGGCCCCGGAGTACAGGATCTGCGGCTCGCCGAACGCCACCGCGTACGCGGCCCGGTTGACCGGGTTGGAGAGGTTGACCCCGCTGTCGCCCTTGTAGCTGGTGGTCTTCTCGCCGTTGTCGTCGGAGTAGTCGATCTCCTTCTGGGGACCGCCGACGATCGAATACGTGGTGGTCTTCTCGCCGTAGTAGACCCGCTGCTCGTACGTGCCGAGGTTGCCCTCGGAGGGCAGGTCGGACTCCGTGAAGACCGGGCGTCCCTGCGCGTCGGCGTTGGTGCCCTCGGCGGCGACCACTCCGTAGCCGTGGGTGTAACGGAAGTGGTTGTTGATCCAGTTCTTCTTCGGGATGCCCGCCAGGTTCAGCTCGCGCAGGCCGATGACCGTGTCCTGGTCCTTGCCGTCCTTGGTGTACCGGTCGACGTCCAGGTTGTTCGGGAACGCGTAGTAGTTCCTGATCTGCTGGAGCTGCTGGAACGTCGGCGAGACGATGTTCGGGTCCATGATCCGGATGCTCGCCGTGGAACCGACGTCGTCGCGGAGCGTGGTCTTGTCCTCGGTCTTGCTCGTGCCCGAGTAGTCGGTGACCTTGGTGCCGTCGATGCCGTAGGCCTTGCGCGTCGCTTCGAGGTTCTTCTCGACGTACGGCGCTTCCTTGGCCTGCTCGTTCGGCTGGACCTGGAACTTCTGCACGATCGCCGGGTAGAGGCCTCCGATGAGGATCGCGGAGAGGACCATCAGGCCGAAGCCGATCACGGGCAGCTGCCAGGTGCGCCGCCACAGGGTGGCGAAGAACAGCAGCGCGCAGATGACGGCGATGCAGAACAGGATCGTCTTGGCAGGCAGGTAGGCGTTGGCGTCGACGTACCTCAGGCCCGTCCAGTTGTCGGTCGCCCTGAAGTCGCTGGACTTCACGGCGAGTCCGTACCGGTCGAGCCAGTAGGCGACCGCCTTCAGGGCCACGAAGACGCCGATGAGCACCGACAGGTGCCCGGTGGCCGCCGCCGTGGCACGGGCGCCGGGGCTGGTGACGCGCAGCCCGCCGTACAGGTAGTGCGTGAGCGCGGCGGCGATCACGGACAGGATCGCGGCGGCGAAGCCGAAGCCGAGCAGGAAGCGGTACCAGGGCAGGTCGAAGGCGTAGAAGGAGACGTCCAGCTTGAACTGGGGGTCCTTCTGCCCGAAGGGCACGCCGTTGACCCACATCAGCCACGTCCGCCACTGGCCGGACGCGGAGGCGCCGGCGATCAGGCCCACCAGGGCGGTGATCCCGAGCAGCAGCCACTTCTTGTAGGGCGCGATGCCCATCCGGTAGCGGTCGAGGTTCTGCTGCTCCATGGACATCGCGCTCAGCGGCGGCCGCAGCCGGTGCGCCAGCCAGATGTTGACCCCGACCGCGAGGGCCATGAGCAGGCCGAAGACGAAGAAGAGCCCGATCTTGGTCCACAGGGTGGTGGTGAAGACCGACGAGTAGTTCACCGACCGGTACCAGAGCCAGTCCGTCCAAAAGCCCGCGAACATGGTGAACACCATGCCGAGGACGGCCAGGACGCCCAATGTCATGAGCAAGGTCCGGACACGCCGGGACGGGCGGCCCACTCTGATCCGCGGCCCTGTCGGGCCTCCGCCGCGGTCCGGCATCTGGAAAGCCAAGGTGCGCACCTCGAAGTTCGCTGTTGATTCGTAAGGCCCGCGTCTTCACGGACCGTCCGTGGCCCCCGTGATCGCGGGCCCCCACCTATGCAACTTACTCACCGTTTACTCGGTTCCCGATTCCGGCCGGGAACGAGGCAGGATTGTGACCATGTCCAACACTCCCATGGCGGCGAGCCCGCTCACCCGGGCCGTACTCGAGATCGACGAGTACGTCTCCGGCCTCGGCTGGGACCAGTCCGCCCGCCTCTTCGCACTCGTCGACACCGCCCGCCTCCGGGCCGAACAGCCCTCGCTCGCGGACCGGCTCGGTCTGGACGACGCATCGGAGAACACCGGCCTCACCCCGATCGAGCAGGACGAAGTTCCAACGGGCAAGCCGCTGGACGAGTTCCTGGCCACCATCGCCTGGCCCGACGCGGTGACCGGCTGCGCCCTCGCCGTGGAGCGCCTGATGCTGCCACCGTCCGCGGAGGCCCAGGTTCCGCAGGGTCTGGACGAGGCCGCGCTCACGAAGTGGGTGGCGGAGCACCCGGACCGTCAGGAGGTCCGTATGACGGTCGCGGTCCTGCGGGACGGCACCCGTGAGTCGGCCCTGCGCCTGCGCGAGAAGGACTCCCCGACGGAGGTCCTCACCGGATCCGACCTGGTACCGGGGCTGGCGGAGGCGCTGGCGGCGACGTTCGAGGAGTAGCCGGGCGGCTGCGCGGCCCGGGCCGGTCTTCCGGCCCGGCGGACTACTTACCGCACTTCGGCAGATCGGCCGTGTCGCCGCTGCGGACGTCCTTGAGAGCGCCGAGGGCGTCCTCGATGGTCTTCACCTTGATGAGGGTGAGGCCCTCGGGGGTGTCCTTGGCGGCGGCCGCGCAGTTGTCCGCGGGCGTCAGGAAGTACTGCGCGCCCTTGGCCCGCGCGCCCACGGTCTTCATCTCGATGCCGCCGATGGGGCCGACCTTGCCCTCGTCGTCGATCGTCCCCGTACCGGCCACGAACCTGCCTCCGGTCAGGCTGCCGGGCGTGAGCTTGTCGTAGATGCCGAGCGCGAACATCAGACCGGCGCTCGGCCCGCCGACGTCGGCCAGCTTGATGTCGATGGTGAACGGGAACGTGTGGTCGGTCCCCGCGGAGATCCCCACGATGGCCCGCTTCTCGCCGGTGTCGTCCGACGTCGTCGTGGTGATGGTGACGTCCTGCGTCTTCGTCGGCGTCCGCTTCTCCTTCTCCGCGGCGGCCTGCTCCTTGGCGGGCACGATCGTGAAGCGGACGTCCTGGCCCGGCTTGTGCTTCGTGACGAGCTTCGCGACGTCGGCCGGCTCCTTCACCGCCGTACCGTCGACGGCCTTGATCACGTCTCCGGCGTGCAGTTCGCCCTCGGCCGGGGATCCCTTGACGACCGTCGAGACAATGACCCACGACTTCACCGGGACGTCGAGTTCCTTCAGCGCGGCGACCTTGGCGCTCTCCTGGGACTGGCTGAACTCCTCGGCGTTCTCCTGCGTGGACTGCTCCTCGGTCTTGCCGTCCGGGTAGAGCGTCTCGTGCGGCACCACCTTGTTGTCGTGCGCGAGCCAGCCGTAGACGGCCTCGACCAGGTTCATCCGGTAGTCGGCGCTGGTGACCCGGACCGTCGTCATGTTCAGATGGCCACTGGTCGCATATGTCTTGCGCCCGGAGATCTGGAGCACCGGCTCGCCGCCGTGATCGCCCAGCGTGTTCACCGTCGGCCCCGGGGACATCTCCGAATACGGCACGGGGATGAACACTCCCGCGCAAAGGAGCGCGATCAGCATCAGGGTGGAGGCGAGCATCGTCGCGGTGCGGCGTGGCATGACTCGACAGTACGGGACGGTCCTGTCAGCGCACCGTCAGGGCCGCCCGTCCGGGGCGGCCCTGTGGTCTCACACGCTTGTGACCTGCTCTTTTCCTGGCCGTCAGCTACCCTGCCGAGGCCTCTCCATGGCCTCGCAGAAGCGGGCGTAACCGATGAGCTCCGGGCCGTCGCCACGGACCTTGCGAGTCCGGTTGGCCCAACTGCCCCAGAGCCCCGCGCCGATCGCAGCCACAAGCGGAATCAGCAACCAGGCGAGCGCCGCCATGCCGACCTCCAACCCCTTGAGTGTCCGCAACTGACTGATCAGCAGATTAACCATCCGCAGTGACAACGCTCACGCCAGGGGTCCGGTTACGCAACCGGAAGACGAGGCCCCGGATTCAGCAGGCGCCCACCCACTCCTCGGTGCCGTCGGAGAACTTCTGGTGCTTCCAGATGGGCACTTCGTGCTTGAGGTCGTCGATCAGCTTCCGGCAGGCCTCGAAGGCCTCGCCTCGGTGCGGACACGAGACGGCGACGACCACGGCGAGGTCACCGACCCTGAGATCCCCCACCCGGTGCACGGCCGCCAGCGCCCGCACCGGGAACCCGGCGACGACCTTCTCGGCGATCCGCCTCATCTCGGCCTCCGCACTGGGGTGGCAGGAATACCCCAGCTCCGCCACGTCGGCACCCCCGTCGTGGTTCCGCACGGTGCCCACGAAGAGCGCGGTGCCGCCGGCCGCGTCGTCCCCGACGGCCCGGAACACCTCGTCCACGGACAGGGCCGTGTCCCGGATACCGATCAGCCTGATCGGATCCTGTGCGGCCTGCTCACCCGGGTGATCGATCGTGGATGCCATGCCTCCATCGTGCCGTACGCGACCGACAGCGCGGAATAGAGCTATCGACCGGCACGCGCGCGTACGCGTTGGACTCTCCTACGACGGGAGCGGAGAGGCCGGGCCGGCGGGGCGGGTCAGATGCGCCGCCGGGCCTTCCGTGCCCGCCGCACCACCGCGGCCGCGCCCAGCAGCGCCACCGTCGCTCCCGCGGCACCCGCGGCCGTCGCGTCCTTGCGGCCCAGTCGCCGCCCGGCCACCGTGTGCCGGCCGGAGACCTCTTCCAGGAGCTCCGCCAGCACCTCCTCGTTGGTGTACCGCGGCCGCCACCCCGCGTCGTGCAGCCGGCTGCCGCTGACCACCCAGGGGTACATCGTGTACGCCAGGTCCCCGGCCGGAGACGGCGTGAGCCCGATGCGGTGCAGGCGCGCCGCCGCGCCCAGCGCGACCGCCGACGGCAGCTCCATCCGCCGGATGCCGCTGAGCTCCTCGACCTCCTCCTGCTCCAGCCACCCGTCGCACCCGACGGTCAGTTCCCCGTCGACCTTCTCCAGGACGGCGTACTCCAGCGCACTGCACAGGTCCTCGACATGGCAGAACTGCCACGCGGGCCGCGACCCGGCGACGACGAGCAGCCGGGGAGACTCGAAGTACCTGGTCAGCGCGGTGTCCGTGCCTCCGACCAGGATCGCCGGCCGCACCACGGTGACGTTCAGCCCCGGGTGCGCCCGCGGCGCCCGCCGCGCCAGCCGCTCGATCTCCAGCAGGTCGCCGACGCCCGTCGCCTCGGCCGTGGCCCGCAGCTCCGCGTCCTCGGAGAGCGGCAGCTCGTTGTCCGGCAGCGCCCCGTAGACCATCGCCGAGGTGCACAGCACGACCCGGTGCACCCCGGCCGCCGCGGCCGCCGTCAGGACGGTCTGCGTCCCCCGTACGTTGTAGGCCGTTCGGGCGGCGGCGTCGGTCTCCAGGTCGAGGTCCAGCGCCAGGTGCACCACCACGTCGGCGCCCCGCAGCTTCTCCGCGATGGCCGGATCCCGTACGTCCAGGATGTGCCACTGCGCCGTGGCGCACTCGCCGCGCCGCTCGTCGATGGCGACGACCTGCTTGACCTCGTCGGACGCGGCGAGCTGCTCGGTGAGCAGGGCGCCGACGCCGTACGCGGCACCGGTGACCGCGACGACGGGTCCGCGTGCCGCGGGGCTCGCGGAACTGGTTGACTGGTTTCGCGCTGCGCGAACCTGCGGATCTGGGGAACTCACCGGGCGTCTCCAGCGGTTGTCTTCAGTACGAGCGCGAGCGACGCGTGCGTACCAGGTGGCATCCATCCTGCCGCAGGCTGTCAGTCGGCGAAGCACCGAGGCCCGATCCGCCCCAGGTGTCTACGCTGGGTGGTGTTGTCGGGCAGCCGTGCCGCCGGAAAGAACCGGCGGCCCTACCAGCCGAGGAATCCCGTGAGTGACACCCCATTCGGATTCGGCCTTCCGCCGGAGGAGCCGGACGACGGCGACGAGGGCAAGAAGAAGGACCAGGAGAGCGGTGGTGGTCAGGGACCGGCCAATCCGTTCGGTTTCGGCGGCCTGCCCGGAGCCGGAGGATTTGGCGGCGGCCCCGGCGGCCCCGGTGCGGACAATCCGTTCGCAGCCATGTTCGGCTCCCTGAACCCCAACGACCTGGGCGCCGCGTTCCAGCAGCTGGGCCAGATGCTCTCCTACGAGGGCGGCCCGGTGAACTGGGACATGGCCAAGCAGATCGCCCGCCAGACGGTCTCCCAGGGCAGTCCCGACGGCACCAAGGACACCAGCGTCGGCCCCGCCGAGCGCAAGGCCGTCGAGGAGGCCGTCCGCCTCGCCGACCTGTGGCTCGACGACGCCACGTCGCTGCCGTCCGGTGCCGGCTCGGCCGTGGCCTGGAGCCGCGCCGAGTGGGTCGAGGCGACCCTGCCCGCCTGGAAGGAGCTCGTCGACCCGGTCGCCGAGCGCGTCGGCACCGCCATGGGCGACGTCCTGCCGGAGGAGATGCAGGCCATGGCCGGCCCGCTGATCGGCATGATGCGTTCGATGGGCGGCGCCATGTTCGGTACGCAGATCGGGCAGGCCGTCGGCGTGCTCGCCGGCGAGGTCGTCGGCTCGTCCGACATCGGCCTGCCGCTGGGCCCGGCCGGCAAGGCCGCGCTGCTGCCGGTGAACATCGAGACGTTCGGCAAGGACCTGAGCGTCCCGCAGGAGGAGGTGCGGCTGTATCTCGCCCTGCGCGAGGCCGCCCACCAGCGGCTCTTCGCGCACGTGCCGTGGCTGCGCTCGCATCTGTTCGGAGCGGTCGACGGCTACGCCCGCGGGATCAAGGTCGACACGGCCAAGCTGGAGGACGTCGTCGGCCAGTTCGACCCGCAGAACCCGGAGCAGCTCCAGGAGGCCCTCCAGCAGGGCATGTTCCAGCCCGAGGACACGCCCGAGCAGAAGGCCGCCCTGGCGCGTCTGGAGACGGCTCTGGCGCTCGTGGAGGGCTGGGTCGACGCGGTGGTCCACGCCGCCGCGAAGCCCCGTCTGTCGTCCGCCGACGCCCTGCGCGAGACGCTGCGCCGCCGCCGCGCCTCGGGCGGCCCGGCCGAGCAGACGTTCGCCACGCTGATCGGCCTGGAGCTGCGCCCGCGCCGCCTGCGTGACGCCTCCCGTCTGTGGGCCTCGCTCACCGACGCGCGCGGTGTCGACGGCAGGGACGCCCTGTGGCACCACCCGGACATGCTGCCGACGGCCACCGACCTGGACGACCCGGACGGCTTCGTGCACCGCGAGCAGATCGACTTCTCCGAGCTGGACAAGATGCTCGGCGAGGCGGCGGACAAGCCCGACCTGAACAAGCCCGACCTGAAGAAGGACGAGGGCGAGGGCGACAACAAGGGCGACGACGCCGAGTGAGCCTGTACGACGACGCGGTCCTCGTGCTCAAGGAGTACGAGGACCAGCCGGACCTTCGCCAGGCCTACCTCGACCATCTGGCGCAGCACCCGGACGGCCTCTGGAAGGCCTGCCATGCCGGCCACATCACGGCGAGCGCCCTGGTGATCGACCCCGAGGCCGGGCGGGTCCTGCTGACCCTGCACAGAAAGCTGCGGATGTGGCTCCAGATGGGCGGCCACTGCGAACCGGGCGACAGCTCCCTCGCGGCCGCGGCCCTGCGTGAGGCGACGGAGGAGTCCGGCGTCTCGGGGCTCTCGCTGCTGCCGGGCGGCCCGGTGCGCCTGGACCGGCACCCGATCCCGCCGCCGTGCCACTGCCACTTCGATGTCCAGTACGCGGTCCTGGCGCCCCCGGACGCCGCGCACGCGGTCAGCGACGAGTCGCTCGACGTGCGCTGGTTCGGGTACGACGAGGTGGCGGAGGTGGCCGACGAGTCGGTCGTGCGCCTGCTGGAGGCGACCCGCGCGAGGCTCGCGGCCTGAGACACGCGTGAGGGGCGACCGCCTGGGCGGTCGCCCCTCACACCTTGCCTGGTCCGTGGTTGCTCAGTTCCAGACGTTGCCCTGGTTCTGACCGCGTGCTCCCTGCTGGCCCATGCCGTACTGCGCGGCGAGGCCCGAGCCGATCTGGGCGTTCTGCGGCGGCAGCAGTTCGCTGGGCTGGACGAGCGCGAAGCCGGTGCCCATGAAGCTCAGCTCCCAGCCCTCGCCGGTGCTGCCGCGGCGCCGCCACACCCCGGAGGAGTGCGTCTGGGCCTGCATCTGCACCCGCAGGCTCGTCGACCAGGCGACGATCGCGTCGGCGTCGCAGTTGACGTACTTGTCGGGCGTCACCTGCATCAGCAGCGGCATGCCCGAGGTCATCAGGGCGATCTTGCCCTGGCCGGTGATGTTGAGCTGGTACTTCCCGGAGCCGGAGATGCCGTAGAGGCTGTCGACGGCGATGACCTCGTGGTGCAGGGAGGAGTCCATCGCCAGCACGTAGCTGCTGTCGACGGTGAGGCCGTCCTGCTCCACCTCCATGACGTGGACGTGCTGCTTGAGGTTGGCCAGGTAGACCGTGCCCTGCCCGTGGCAGCGCATCAGGTCGAGTCCCTCACCGGTGTGCGCACGCGAGCGTGCCTGGTTGTTGCTCTGGTACTCGGCGTCGAACTCGACGAGGCCCTGGTAGGCGACCATGGTGCCCTTGCGGGCCAGGATGTCGTCGTGGCCCTCCAGGGCGACGCGCAGCATCTGCTTGTTCTGCAGACTCCAGCGGTCCTGGGTCTGCTGCTCGTTGTAGGCGAAAATCGGGCTCTGCATGGCTGGTTGTTCCCCCTCAGCCCCGGACCCGGAGGCGGTCGGTGCTGTCCTCGCTGGGCTGGACGACGACGATGCCCTGACCGGAGAAGGCCATCTGGTAGGCCTCGCCGCTGCCGCGGCCGATCAGCGACTGTGCCCGGAAGCTGCGCTTGCCCTTCACCTTGAGGTTCGGGGACCAGGCGACCAGGGCGTCGGGGTCGACGTACGTCTCGTCCTCGCCGCCTCCGCAGTCGACGACGATGGGCTTGCCCCGGGAGGTCAGCGCGACCCAGCCCTGCCCGGAGATCCTGGTGTTCCACAGGCCCTGTCCGGCGAACTTCGCCAGGCCCTTGACCCGCTCGACGCCCCACGTGAGGTGTGCGTCGAAGGCGAGCAGGTTGGTGGCGTTGACGGAGATGCCGTCGCCGTTGAGGTTGATCACGACGACGTTCGCCCCGTAGTCGGAGAGGTAGAGCAGGCCGTCGCCGGAGCACTTCATCAGGGGCGCGCCCTCGCCGGTCATCCAGTCCTTGGCGATCTGGCGCACGGCCGGCGGGTTGGGCTCGTACTGCACGAACCCTTCGTAGGCGACCATCGACCCCACGCGCGCGAGGAGGTCGTTCCCGGTCTGCATGGCGACCTTCAGCATGTGGTTGCCGTGGTTCTCCATGCGGGCGGTGACGGGTGCGGGGGCGTGGCCCGCGAGTTGCTGTGTCATGACGGGCTCCCTCAGACCTCGTACGGCTGGACGACGATGAAGTTCCCTGGCGCTGCCCGGAACTGGAGGTTGACGCTCTCCCCGGTGTCACCCGGGTAGGCGTTGCGGCGCATCCGCACCTGGCTGGAGACGACGACCTGGGCGGCGGCCGACCAGGCGACCACGGCGTTGCAGTCGGCGAACGTGGTGGGCGTGACCGGCAGGACCACGGGCGTGCCGTGGGTCTTCACGACGATCGTGCCGGTGCCCGTGAACTGCATGGTGAACAGCGCGCCCCCGGGGATGCCGTGCCCCTCGATGCGGCGCACTTCGTACTGGAGGCTCTCGTCGAAGGCGAGGACGTTCTCGGCGGAGACGCAGATGCCGTCGCCCTGGAGCTCGATGGGGTGCAGCATCGTGGAGTCCTCGGCGAGGAACACCTGTCCCTGGCCGGTGCAGCGCATCAGCTGCATCTCCTGACCGGTCGCGTTGCCCACGATCCGGCCGGCGAAGCCGGCGCCCTTGTAGCTGAAGTCGACCTTGCCCTGGTAGAGGACCATGCTGCCCTGCCGGGCCAGCACGGGCTGCCCTCCGATGCCGAGGTCGACGCGGACGAGCTTCTTGTTCTGCTGCGTCCAGCGCTGCCCGGTGGGGGTCTCCTTGAACTTCTGCAGCGCGGCGGCGACACCGGGGCCCTGCGGTGCTCCTTGAGGCGCCCCCTGCGGCGCCCCGTAGGGGGCTTGCCCGGGCTGCTGCCCGAAGGGCGGCTGCTGGCCGTAGCCCGGGGGCGGGGTGGGCTGGCCGTAGCCCGGGGGCGGTGTGGGCTGGCCGTAGCCCGGGGGCGGCGCGGGGGCATGGGGCGCCTGGGGTGCTGCCTGGGGCTGGCCGTAGCCGGGCGGCGGCGGGGCCGTCTGGCCCGGGACCTGGCCGTACGGCGGCTGCTGCTGGCCCGGCTGACCGTACGGCGCGGGCGCCGGGGCCGGGGGCGGGGGCGGCACCGGTGCGCCGCCGGGCGGGGTGTTCATGGGCGCGACGATGGTCGGGGCGGCGTGCACCTGGGGTGCGGGCGCCGGGGCCGGAGTGGGGGCCGGGGGCGCTGCCGGTGCGGGGGCGGCTTCCGGAGTGCCGGGGACGCCGAACGCGGGCGGTGCGAAGCCCGGTGCGCTACCGGCCTGCGGCTGCTGCGCGGCGGGTGCGGGCGGCTCGGGCGTCTCCTCCTCGGCCACCTCTCCGCCGAAGTTCTGCAGCAGCGCGTCGAGACCACCGTCGAAGCCCTGTCCGACGGCGGCGAACCGCCAGACGTCCTTCAGGTAGAAGTCGCCGAGCATCACGGCACGTTCGGTGGAGAACTCCGAGCCGTCGAAGGGGTAGCGGGCCACTTCCTCGCCACCCGCGACGATGCGGATGTAGCCGGGGGCGATCTGCGACATCTGCCCGGCGCCGTCGATCGTCGCCGTGAAGGACAGTTTCTGGATCTGGGGCGGGATCCGGTCGAGCGTCACCCGGAAGGACTCCGTGTCGCCCGCCTGGGCGCCCAGGAGCTGAATCGACTCCTCCGGGGTCTTCGGCTGGTTGTAGAAGACGAAGTACCGGTCGTCCGAGAGCCGTTCGTCGGCGTCGAGGCCGAAGCAGCTGATGTCGAAGCTCAGCCCGGGGCCGGAGATCTGCACGCCTACGTACAGATCCGTGCCCGCGGTGAGGTCACTGATCCTGGCCTTGTGGCCGCGTTGGAATTCCCTGGCCATGCGTAACGACCGTCCCCCATCCAGAACGTGATTGCGTCGCGCCAGGCTAACGGCAAAACCGGACACCGGACGAGGTCGGTACAGACCCGGTACAGAACCCGTGCCCGGCCGTATCGGCTGCTCTCTCGCGGAAAGCGGTCACTTACCCCGGAGCTCGCCGTGGGTGCTCAGCGCAGGTGCCGGCGCAGCCGCTCAGCCCGTCGCTCGGCCCGCGTGACACTCAGTCCGCGGGGCGCTCACCCCGCGCACCGGGCACATGGGGCAACCGCTCGGCCGCGACCACGCCTTCGAGGTAGCCCCGGGCCCGCTCCGTGCGCGGATAGGCCTCCAGCAACTCCCAGAAGCGGGGTCCGTGTCCGGGGACGAGCAGATGGGCGAGTTCGTGGAGGAGGACGTAGTCGACGACGTACTCAGGCATGCCCTGGAGACGGTGGGACAGGCGGATGCTGCCCTCGGACGGGGTGCAGGATCCCCAGCGCGTGTTCTGGTTGGTCACCCAGCGCACGGAAGCGGGCCGGGCCCGCCCGCCGAAGTACTGGTCCGATAGGCGTCGGGCCCGCTCGGCCAGCTGGGTGTCGCCGAAGGCCCGCTTGCTCTCCTGGGCGGCCAGCTTGTCGAGCATGACGTTCACCCAGCGCTGCTCCTCCGCCTCGGACATCCGGGCGGGGATGAGCACAACGGTGCGGTCGCCCTCGCGGTACGCGGAGACCGTTCTGCGTCGGCGGGCGCTCCTGCGGACCTCGATCGCGCTCGCCCCCGAGCCGCTCGGCGGCTGGCTCGTCGTGCTGCGCTGTGAAGTTCCGGCGCGGTGCAGTGGGTCGGCGGGCACGCCCCGACGTTACCCGCTGTACCCGGGGAAGTCCCGGCTCCGAGACGGTTCGATGCCCCTACACCCCCACCTGTCGCCGGATTTGTACGACGAATGCCCGCACCTGTGGACAACTTTCTGCAGACGACGACGGGTTTGGGCATGCTGGCTCTTGTCGGCGAAGCGACGGACAGGCACGGCCCGGGACCAGGCCGGCCTGTGACCGGGTTCGGCGCGCGACATACGGGGACGATCCAAGGCATACGGGGGCCTGTCATGCATCCGATGGTGAAACCCGCGCTCAGGCGCGGCTGGCGCGACCTCAACACCGTGCAGTTCGGGATGACACCGGCGCATGCGATGACGCTCGGCCCGATGGACCTGGCGACGGGCAGCTTCCTGGATCTGCTGAACGGCACACGGGGGCTGGAGCTGCTGCGTGAGGAGGGACGCCGGATGGATCTGCCCGACGGCCATGTCGACGGGCTGGTGCGGCGGCTCGCCGAGGCCGGTCTCCTCGACGACGCACGGGGCGGCGGGCCGGCTGCCGACGCCCTGCGTCAGAAGAAGGAGGTCCTCGACCGGCTGCGTCCCGACCTTGCTTCTCTGTCCCTGACCACCTCGGCACCGGGCGACGCCATGCGCCGGCTGGCTGCCCGGCGCTCGCAGCGCGTGCAGGTGCAGGGCGCGGGCCGGGTCGGTGCCGTGCTGGCGGCGCTGCTGTCGGGGGCGGGTGTGGGAGAGGTCGACGTGCGCGACGGCGGCCGTGTGGAACCGTGGGACGTCGCGCCGGGCGGGCTGCCCGCGGAGGCCGTCGGCGACCGCAGGGACGAGTCGGCCCGCCGGGCCGTGCGCAGGGCGGCCCCGGACCGGCCGCCGCGCCGCGCGGCATCCCGGACGGTCCCGGAGGACGGCGCCCCGGGCTTTTCGCTGGTGATCGTCGCCCCGCGCGACGATGTCGCCGTGCACGCGCCCGACCCCTCGGCCGCCGACCCGCTGATGTCCTCCGGGACACCTCATCTGTACGCCGGGGTCGTGGAGGGGACCGGGGTGGTCGGCCCGCTCGTCCTGCCCGGGGAGACGGGCTGCGCGAGGTGTCTGCACGAGAGCCGCACCGACCGGGATCCGACCTGGCCGCGGCTGGTCGCCCAGTGGCGCTCCGGCAGGCAGCGGCAGGTGCGGCCCTGCGACCTGACGCTGGCCACTACGGTGGCCGGACTGGCCGCCGCCCACGCGCTCGCCTTCCTGGACGGCCGGGTTCCGTCGAGCGCCGGGGCGCGCTGGGAGGTCTCCGTGCCCGGTCTCCACTGGCATGCGCGGCCGGTCTGGGCACATCCGGCATGCCCGTGCGGGGCGGCGGAGAGAGGAGCGGAGAGAGGAAAGGGGGAGCACCCCTCGGAGGATGGGGAGTCACACGAGACAATGGCGGTGCAACGGCCGTCGGCGCAGTGCCGTAAGGCAGCGGCGAAGCGGCCGGCTGGGACTTGGAGGGCGCATGTCTGATCTTCCCCGGAAGGCGGTCACCCGGACCGCCAAGCTCGCCGCGCTCCCGCTCGGCATCGCCGGGCGGGCGACCTGGGGATTCGGCAAGCGGATCGTCGGCGAGTCCGCGGAGCTCGTCGGCCGCGAACTCCAACAGCGCACCGCTGACCAGCTGTTCAAGGTGCTCGGCGAGCTCAAGGGCGGCGCGATGAAGTTCGGCCAGGCCCTGTCCGTCTTCGAGTCCGCGCTGCCCGAGGAGGTGGCCGGCCCCTACCGGGCCGCGCTGACCAAGCTCCAGGAGTCGGCGCCGCCGATGCCGACGCGCACTGTGCACGCGGTGCTCGAGGAGCGGCTGGGCGAGGGCTGGCACGAGCTGTTCCTGGAGTTCGAGGACAAGCCCGCCGCGGCGGCCTCGATCGGCCAGGTGCACCGGGGGGTGTGGCATGACGGCCGCGAGGTGGCGGTCAAGGTGCAGTACCCGGGCGCCGGCGAGGCCCTGCTGTCCGATTTGAACCAGCTGAGCCGCTTCTCCCGCCTGCTCGGCCCGCTGATCCCCGGCATGGACATCAAGCCGCTGATCACGGAGCTGAAGGACCGCGTCTCGGAGGAGCTGGACTACGGCCTGGAGGCCCAGGCCCAGCAGGCCCACGCCGAGGAGTTCGCGGACGACCCGGACGTGGTCGTGCCGCAGGTGGTGCACCAGTCC
This sequence comes from Streptomyces afghaniensis, assembly GCF_044327915.1. Classification (NCBI taxonomy): domain Bacteria; kingdom Bacillati; phylum Actinomycetota; class Actinomycetes; order Kitasatosporales; family Streptomycetaceae; genus Streptomyces; species Streptomyces afghaniensis. The sequence continues at coordinate 176,752 of NZ_JBIRGJ010000010.1, read as the reverse complement.
GACCAGGTCCTGATCACGGAGTGGATAGACGGCATCCCCCTGTCGGAGATCATCTCGGACGGCTCCCAGGAGCAGCGCGACCGGGCCGGCCAGCTCCTGGCCCGCTTCCTGTTCTCCGGCCCCGCCCGCACCGGCCTGCTGCACGCCGATCCGCACCCGGGCAACTTCCGGCTGCTGCCCGGCGGCCCGGACGGTGAGGACGACTGGCGCCTGGGCGTCCTGGACTTCGGCACGGTCGACCGTCTCCCGGGCGGTCTGCCGGCCACCATCGGCGAGTCCCTGCGGATGACCCTCGACGGGGAGGCCGAGGCGGTCTACGAGCTCCTGTGCGCGGAGGGGTTCGTGAAGGAGACCATAGAGCTGGATCCCGACGCGGTCCTGGACTATCTGCTGCCGATCATCGAACCGGCCGAGGTCGAGGAGTTCACGTTCACGCGCGGCTGGATGCGCAGCCAGGCGGCCCGCATCGCAGACCCGCGCTCCCCCGCCTACCAGCTGGGCAAGCAGCTCAACCTGCCGCCGGCGTACCTGCTGATCCACCGGGTGACGCTGAGCACGATCGGCGTGCTGTGTCAGCTGGGGGCGACGGTGCGGCTGCGCGAGGAGTTGGAGGAGTGGCTGCCGGGGTTCCTCCCGGAGGACCCGGCGGACGGCGAGGCGTCGGTGGCGGAGGCATGAGCCTCAGCGGGCACCAAGGGTGACCGGTGCCCGCGCCTCACCACCAGTCCGAGTCCAGGCGTCCCTCGATCGACCTGAGGTTCTCCCGGGAGCAGGTCTCACAGAAGTAGCGACGGACACCGTTCTCGACGGAGTGGGTCCAGGTGAGTGGTGGGCCGTCGGCCAGGGAGCCGGCCGACGTGCCGCAGCGGTCGCACACGAGCGGCTGGGGCCCCGCGGCGGAGCCGTCGTCACCGCTTCCGGGATGACTCGTCACCCGGCGACGATATCGCCGTGCCCGACGGCCGCGCTGCGTGACGCGGGGCTCATCCGCCGTCCGCGCACGGCCCGGCCGGTTCGCGGGACACAACGCACCGCGGGGGCCGGTCCGTTCGGACGGACCAGCCCCCGCGGGGAGAGCGCGGCCTCCCGGAATCGGGAGGCCACCGCTTCAGCTGAGGTCGGTTACTGCATGACCGCCATGGCCAGCGCCCGGCGGGCACGCCGGGAAGCGCGCTCCGCCCTGCGCTGCATCCGGCGGGCGGTCGCCAGGCGCACGGCCGGGCGTTCCCGCTCCGCCTCTTGCAGTCGCTCGCGCATATGCGCACGAGCCATGGCTTCTGGGATGAGTTGCATCTCTCGGGTCCTGTTCTGACGCGAGTCCTTCGCGCCGGTGGTGGTGAAGTCTTGGGTCGCGGAGCCTGCGGGCTCGTCAGTGGACGGCTTCATCGGGGCCTGCTTCTGGGGGTCGTGCGTGAGGGGACGGTCGATGGTTCCTGCGGTGTTCATGCCGTAACCGGGTTCTTGCGCGGGCGGCCACGCGGCCGCTTCCGGGCGACGACGACACCCTGCACGAACAGCTCGCCACCCCAGACGCCCCAGGGCTCACGCCGCTCCTTGGCGCCGGCGAGGCAGGCCTCGACCAACGGGCAGGTGCGGCAGAGGGACTTGGCGTACTCGACGTCCGCGGGCGACTCGGCGAAGAAGACCTCCGGGTCGTAGGAACGGCACGGGACGGGTACGCCGAGGTTCTCGATGGCGTCGTCGAGCGCGGTGAGCGCGGTGAGCGGGGTCAAGGCGGAGTCCTCCGTGGAGCCGGGCTTGGGGATCGTTTCGGAAGGCGGTACGGACGGGGCGTGCGCTTCGAGTTGCACGGTTCGTCTTCCTCGTCTGGTCGTTCCGGCCTGTTGGCCGGGGGGCGGCTGGTACCGGGTTCTTTTCTTGTCCCGAGGCTCCTTCGGTCCGTCGTCCCTGTTCAGGGACAAACAGAAGGGCCGCGGATCCCGGATGGGGTTCCGCGGCCCTGAAGGCGCCGGCCTGATCGGCGATCAGGCTGGATCACTCCAGGGTTCTGGCCCACGGAAGGCCCACATCTGGTGGTGCTGCGTCGTCTGCTTCCGGAATCCGGCACCGGTCGCCGTAAAGGCATAGGCCTGCGCCTGTGCCACTACTGCCGCTTCCAGTGCCTTGGTCGGTCGCTCATTGCGCTCACGGACGGGAAGGCCCGCGGGAGCAACGGAGGAGGACGCCGGACGCGCGGCACGAATGCCGGACAGACCGGTGCCCAGGTTCGAAACGCCGAGCATGCACGCGGAGACGGCCGAGCGATCGGTCATTTTCACGATGCTGACGGAGCTGGTGTTGATGCTGATCACTGGACTCGCCTCCTCTCGGCGTCTCGGGGGACTGGGTGAACCAGTCCTGCGGATATGCAAGTACAACACGGAATCAGGGCCTCCGAGAAGGCCGCTGCTCTCGTGCCTAAGAACCTATGGGGATTGCTGGGGCATGCGCAAACTATTTTTTCGACGAGTTCGCGTCAGTCCTGATCTGTGTCCCCTCCTGCGTACTGGCCTGCGCAGATGGCCAGTACGTCGGCTCCGTAGCGATTGAGCTTGCGCATTCCCACGCCGGGGATGCGCGCCAGCTCGTGCTCGTCGTCGGGCGAGGTCTCGGCGATCGCCATCAGGGTCCTGTCGGTGAAGACGCAGAAGGCGGGCTGACCACTGCGTAGCGCCTGGTCGGCACGCCACTCGCGCAGCTGCTCGTAGAGACCCTCGTTCATGTCGGAGGGGCAGTCGTCGCAGCGCATCAGCTTCATCTCGCCCGCGTCGGTCAGCGTGCGGCCGCAGACTCGGCAGCGGGCGGGCGTTCGCTGGACTCGTCTCGGGGCGGAACCCCTGGTTCCGGGGATTCCGCGCTCGATGCCACCCCTGCTGCCGGCGGCGGTACGTGCCGTGGTGGCCGTCGAACCGGGGCGCAGCCCGTCGAGGAAGCGGCTGGGGCGGCGGTTGGGGCGGCCGCCGGGGGAACGGGAGAGGGCCCAGGAGACGTGGAGGCGTTCCCGCGCGCGGGTGACTCCGACGTACAGGAGGCGGCGCTCCTCCTCGATCTGTTCGTCGGTCTTGGCGTAGGTGATCGGCATCATGCCCTCGGCGACGCCGACCAGGAAGACGACGTCCCACTCCAGGCCCTTGGCCGAGTGCAGGGAGGCGAGGGTGACGCCCTGAACGGTGGGGGCGTGCTGGGCGTTCGCCCGTTCGTCGAGCTCGGCGACGAGGTCCGCCAGCGTGGCGCCGGGTTTGGCGGCGGCGAAGTCCTGGGCGAGGTTCACCAGGGCGGCCAGGGACTCCCAGCGTTCTCTCACGGCGCCCGAGCCGGCCGGTGGCTGCGGTGTCCAGCCCTCCCCCGACAGCACGGCACGCACCTGGGAAGGCAGGTCTACGGCGTCGTCCAGAAGGGAGTCGTTGCCGCCGAAGCGGGCCGCGCCGCGCAGGGCGACGCTCGCCTTGCGCACCTCCGGGCGGTCGAAGAACCGCTCGGCGCCGCGCAGCTGGTAGGGCACCGCGGCGTCGGCGAGGGCCTGCTCGTAGGTCTCGGACTGCGCGTTGGTCCGGAAGAGGACGGCGATCTCGGCGGCCGGGACGCCCGCGTCGATGAGCTCGCGGATGCGCCGGGCCGCGCCCTCCGCCTCGGCCGGCTCGTCCGTGTACTCGGCGTACACCGGCTCGGGCCCTGGGGCGCGCTGGGAGACGAGCTCCAGGCGATGGTCGGCGGCGCGGCCCTTCGCCTGGGCGAGCAGGCCGTTGGCGAGGTGGACGACCTGGGGGGTGGAGCGGTAGTCGCGGACCAGCTTGACGACCGTGGCGCCGGGGTGGCGGGTGCGGAAGTCGAGCAGATGGTCCGGTGTCGCGCCCGTGAAGGAGTAGATCGTCTGGCTGGCGTCGCCGACGACGCAGAGGCTGTCCCGGTCGCCCAGCCACAGTTCCAGCAGGCGCTGCTGGAGGGGGCTGACGTCCTGGTACTCGTCCACGACGAAGTGCTGGTACTGGGCGCGGACCTGCTCCGCGATGTCGTGCCGGTCCTGGAGGACGGCCACGGTCAGCAGCAGCACGTCCTCGAAGTCGATGACGGAGCGCTCGCGCTTGACGTCCTCGTAGGCGGCGTAGAGCTGGGCGATCTCGGCGGGGGCGCGGGGGGTCTCGCGGCCGGCCTTGGCGGCGGCGGGCGCGTAGTCGGCGGGGACGGTCTGGGTGACCTTGGACCACTCGATCTCGGCGGTGACGTCCCGCAGCTCTCCACGGTCGAGGCGGATGCGGCAGGCGGCGGCCGCGTCGGCGACGAGCTGGATCTTGCGGTCGACAAGCCGGGGCATGGAGCCGCCGATCGCTTTCGGCCAGAAATACTGGAGCTGTCGCAGCGCGGCCGAGTGGAACGTACGCGCCTGGACGCCGGCGGCGCCGAGCTGGCGCAGCCGACCCCGCATCTCCCCGGCGGCGCGGTTGGTGAAGGTGACGGCGAGCACGCTGGAGGGCTGGAGGAGACCGGCGCGCACTCCGTAGGCGATGCGGTGGGTGATCGCCCGGGTCTTGCCCGTGCCGGCGCCCGCCAGGACGCACACCGGACCGTGCAGGGCCGTGGCCACCTCGCGCTGCTCGGGGTCGAGCCCTTCGAGAACCGCGTCGGGGGTCTCCGGTACCTGCGGGAACAGGGTGGAGTGCGTTGCTGCTGTCACACAGCCATGCTGCCAGGTCTCGCGAAACGGCTGTGCCGGTTGTCCACAGGCAGGCACTGATAGTCGTACTAATGCGGCAGGCGTCACGTGCGGCGGCGGGCGGGGCCGGGGAATGGTGGACCTTTCACATACGTTCCACCACTGCGAGCACCCGCCTCCGAGCCACCGAAGGAGCACGACAGACATGCTGGGCACTGTCACGATGTACAGCACCACCTGGTGCGGTTACTGCCGCCGGCTGAAGAGCCAGATGGACCGCGAGGGCATCGCGTACACCGAGATCAACATCGAGCAGGACCCGGAGTCCGCCGCGTTCGTGGAGAAGGCGAATGGCGGAAACCAGACGGTGCCCACCGTTCTGTTCCCGGACGGCTCCACCCTCACCAACCCGTCCCTGGCTCAGGTGAAGCAGAAGATCGGCGCGTAGTCGCCGCGTGCGGTTGTGCGGGGAAGGCGGCTCCTGAGACAGCTCAGGAGCCGCCTTCTCGTGGTGCACGTCCTCCATGGGCGTGCCGGCCGGGCCTCTCTTGCCGCCGGTCAGCCGTTCAGCCGTTCACCGGGCGTACGTAGGGGTCGGACAGGCGGGCGGCCCCCGTCAGATGGCGCTCCTCGTCGGGAGCGGCTTGCCGTACCAGAGCTCGATCAGGCGGGCCGCGATCGATATGCCGTACGGCGGGAGCACCTCGCCGGACTCGAAGGCGGCGCGCAGTTCCTCACGCGAGAACCAGCGGGCCTCGTGGATCTCGTCGCCGTCGACGTCGATCTCGGTCGAGGTGGCGCGGGCCAGGAAGCCCAGCATGAGGCTGGACGGGAACGGCCAGGGCTGGCTGGCGACGTACTCGACCTGGCCGACGGTGATGCCGACCTCCTCGTGGACCTCGCGGCGCACCGACTGTTCGATGGACTCGCCGGGCTCGACGAAACCGGCGAGCGTCGAGAAGCGGCCCTCGGGCCAGTGCACCTGGCGGCCGAGCAGGATGCGGTCGTCCTCGTCGGTCACGGCCATGATCACTGCCGGGTCCGTACGCGGGTAGTGCTCCGCGCCGCAGGCCTGGCAGCGGCGGATGTGACCGGCTGCGGCGATGACGGTGCGCTCGCCGCAGCGCGAACAGAAACGGTGGGTGCGCTGCCAGTTCTCCAGGCCGACCGCGTGCACCATCAGGCCCACGTCCCGGGCCGACAGGAGCAGGCCCGCCTCGCGCAGCCCCGCCGGCCGCGCGGACTGGTCCATGCGCCCGGGCAGGGAGTCCTTCTGGAGGGCGAAGTAGCTCACGCCGTCCTCGTCGATGCCGAGGAAGTAGCGGTGGGCCTCGGTGAGGGGGGCCTCGAAGGAGGGCGTCATGACGAGTTCGGTGCGCCCGTCCGCCGTCTCGTCGATGAGGACCTGGCCGCCGGAGACCACGAAACAGCGCGTGGAGGGGTGGCTCCACGCCGCCGCGAGCCAGGCCTCGTCGAGCCGGTGGTGCGCGGCCCGGTCGATGCCGCTCGGTGCGGTGAGCGAGATGGGTCGGTCGGCGTTCTGGTCGGTCCAGGTGGTCACGGGTGCTTCCAACTCCCCGGTGGAACGGTCGGGTTCGGCGGGCTGATCAGCGGAACGTACGGCGGGAGGCGACCGGGTCCGGCGGGGCGGTACGGGGCAGCCCTTCCAGTGTGCCCCGCGCGCGCTGCCGGTCCGGACGGCGCGGGACGCTCAGGGCGCATGGCGCCAGTGCTGGGCGAGGTCGCCCCACAGGTACGCGGTGGTCTCGACGCCCTTGAGGAGCAGGTCGAGTTCCACTTTCTCGTTCGGGGCGTGCCAGCCGTCGGACGGGACGGAGATGCCGAGGAAGAGCACCGGCGCCCCGAGCACGTCCTGGAGGTCCGCCGCCGGTCCGGAGCCGCCCTCGCGTGTGAAGCGGACCGGCTTCTCGAAGGCCCGGCCCATCGCGCGGGCGACCGACTGCAGAGCCGGGTGGTCCAGCGGCGTCAGGCACGGGCGCGTGGCCCCGCCGAAGGTGATCTCACAGCGGATCCCGGCGGGCACCTGCTGCTCGGCCCAGGCGCGGACGGCCTTCTCCACGTGGTCCGGGTCCTGTCCCGCCACCAGCCGGAAGGACAGCTTCACCAGGGCGGAGGACGGCACGATGGTCTTGCTGCCGGGGCCCTGGTAGCCGCCGGCGATGCCGTTGACCTCCGCGGTCGGGCGGGCCCAGACGCGCTCCAGGGTGGTGTACCCGGCCTCGCCCTGGGTGGCGTACGACTTGGCCGCCCGCAGCCACTGCCGCTCGTCGAAGGGCAGTTCGGCGAAGAGTTCCCGCTCGCGGTCGGTGAGTTCGATCACGCCGTCGTAGAAGTCGGGTATCGCCACGCGCGCGTGCTCGTCGTGCAGGGCGGCGACGAGGCGGGCGGCGGCGGTCGCCGGGTTGGGCACCGCACCGCCGAAGGAGCCGGAATGGATGTCCTGGTCGGGGCCGTGCAGCCGTATCTCGCACTCGGCGAGGCCGCGCATGCCGGTGCACACCGTGGGGGTGTCCTCGGACCACATGCCGGTGTCGGAGACGATCACCGCGTCGGCGGCGAGCCGCTCGGCGTGCTGCTCGACGAGGGCCCGGAAGTGCGGCGAGCCGGACTCCTCCTCGCCCTCGACCAGCAGCTTCAGATGCACCGCCGGGGTAGTCCTGCCGGTGGCGGCGAGGTGGGCGCGGACACCGAGGGTGTGGAAGAACACCTGGCCCTTGTCGTCGGCCGCCCCGCGCGCGTAGAGGCGGTTCTCGCGGACGACCGGCTCGAAGGGCTCGCTGTCCCAGCCGTCCTCCCGGGCGGCGGGCTGCACGTCGTGGTGGCCGTAGACCAGCACCGTGGGCGCCTGGGGGTCGTCACAGGGCCACTCGGCGAACACGGCGGGCGCGCCCGGGGTCTGCCAGACCTCGACCGCCGGGAACCCGGTCTCCTTCAGCTTGGCGGCGAGCCAGTCGGCGCTGCGTCGTACGTCGGGCGCATGGTCCGGCTGGGCCGACACCGACGGGATCCGCAGCCACTCGGCGAGGTCGTCGAGGAAGGCGGCGCGGTGTTGCTCGATATACGTACGGACGACACTGTCCGGGGTCTGGCTCATGGTCACGAGCCTATCCGCCCGCACTGACGTCCTCGGAGTGCGGTTCCTCACCGGGCCGCTCACCGGGCCGCTCACCGGACGTGGAGTCACCGGACGGCTCCTCCAGCAGCAGCCGCTCCAGCGCCGCGCGGTCCGGCAGCCGGTCCGGGCGTACGACCTCCCCGCTGCGCACGTACAGGAACGCGGCCGTGACCGACTCCAGCGGCACGCCCTGCTGCTCCGCCCAGGCGAGGCGGTAGACGGCCAGCTGGAGCGGGTCGGCGGTGCGGGTGCGGTTCGTCTTCCAGTCGACGATCTCGTACGTCGTCTCCTGTCCGTCGCCCTCCTTGTAGACGGCGTCGATGCGGCCCCGTACGACGCGGCCGGCGATCTCGAGCTGGAAGGGGGCCTCCACCCGGTAGGGCGTGCGGTGTGCGTACCGGGTGCGTTCGAAGGCGTCCTTGAGGGCGTCCAGGTCCTGTTCGTCGGCGATCTCGGCGTCGCTTCCGGGCAGTTCCCCGGGCTCCAGGAACGGCAGCGTCAGCGCTTCGAAGCGCGCCTCGACCCAGGCGTGGAAGCGGGTGCCGCGGCGTGCGGCGGGCTGCGGCGGGCGGGGCATGGGGCGGGCCAGTTCCTGCGCGAAGCCGTCCGGGTCGGCAGCCAGGCGCAGCAGCTGGGACGCGGTGAGCGAAGCGGGCAGGCGGACCTCGGTGACGCTGTCGCGGGCGCGCAGGAGCTCTCCGGTGAGGGCGTCGAGGTCGCGGTCCCATGAGGCGACGGTGCGGGCTTCCTCGGGGGTGAGGTGGAGGTGTTCCGGCGCCGTGGAGTGCGGGCCCGCAACGGGGAGGTCCGGTGGAGCCGCCTGGTGCGGGATGGCGGGGCGCTCCACCGGCCGCTCCCCCGGGTCGGCCGGGTCTTCCGGGACGGCGTCGTCCTCGAAGCGATCGACGGTGTCGCCCTCGAAGCGATCGACGGTGTCGCCCCCGAAGGGGTCGTCGTCGAACGGGTCCGGTTCGTCGTACGGAGGCTCGTCGTCCTCCGGAGGCGGCGGCCACTCCGGGTCGTCGACCCTGTCCAGGTCGTGCACGGCGGCGGGGGGCCCGTCGTCGTGGGACGCGAGGTCCTCCAGGTGCGCCAGGACGGTCGCGGCGGCCGCGCGACGGCGGGCCAGGGCCGTCTCGTCCAGCGGCAAAGGCCACACCTGGTCGGCGGTGGCCTGGTGCAGGGCCGGGTTCTCCTCGTCCTCTGCGGGTTCGTCCGCCCAGGCCTCGATCTCGCCGTGACCGGCCGCGCAGTGCTCGTGGAGGGCCTGGAGGAACGCGGACGGTCCCCGGCGCTTCTTCTGGGTGGGTCCCCACCAGTGGCCGGAGCCCAGGAGCAGGGAGCGCGGGCGCGTGAAGGTGACGTAGCCGAGGCGGAGTTCCTCCGTGTGCTGGTGGTCCTTCATGGCCTCGTGGAAGGCTCTCAGGCCCCTGGCGTCCCAGGACTCCACGTCGGGCAGGGTGTCGGCGTCGCCGCGCAGTTCGTGCGGCAGGACCTTGCCCTGGGAGGTCCACTTCTCGCGGCCCTGGCTGCTGGGGAAGGTGCCGGTGACCAGTCCGGGGACGACCACGACGTCCCACTCCAGGCCCTTGGACTTGTGGGCGGTGAGCACCTTGACGGTGTTCTCGCCGCCGGGCAGGGCGTTGTCGAGGCCCTTCTCGTACTGGGCGGCGGTGCGCAGGAAGCCGAGGAAGGCGAGGAGGGTGGCCTCGTTGTCGCCGGCGGCGAAGGATGCGGCGACGTCGAGGAAGTTGGAGAGGGTCTCGCGGCGGCGCGCGGCCAGGGCGTGCGGGGACGCCGACAGCTCGACCTCCAGGCCGGTGACGGCGAGGACGCGGTGCAGGACGTCCATCAGCGGGTCGGCCAGGGAGCGGCGCAGTTCGCGCAGCTCGGTGGCCAGGCGGGCGAAGCGCACGCGCGCGTCCGGCGAGAAGGGCAATCCGTCGTCGTCCCCGTGGCCGTCGAGGGGCGTCTCCAGGAACGTGTCGAGGGCGTCCGCGAGCGAGATCACCTCGGAGGGGTCGACTCCCTCGACGGCCTCGGCGAGGCGCCGGTCCGGGTCGTCGTCGCCCTCCACGCGCGCGTGGGACACGAGGAGCCGGGCGCGCCGCCCCAGCAGGGCGAGGTCGCGCGGGCCGATGCGCCAGCGCGGGCCGGTCAGCAGGCGCACCAGGGAGGCGTTGGCGCCGGGGTCCTGGAGGACCTCGCAGACGGCGACGAGGTCGGCGATCTCGGGCAGGTGCAGCAGCCCGGACAGGCCGACGACCTCGACCGGGATGTCCCGGGCGACCAGGGCGCCCTGGATCTCGGCGAAATCGGTCGCCGTGCGGCACAGAACGGCGATCTCGCCGGGTGCCGTCCCGGTCCGTACGAGGTGGGCGACGGAGTCGGCGGCCCAGTCGATCTCCTCGGCGTGGGTGCGCAGCAGGGCACAGCGGACCATGCCGTCGCGTTCGGCGCCGGGGGCCGGGCGGAGGGCCTCCACGCCGGCGTGCAGGGCCCGCAGGGGCTCCGCGAGTCCGTTCGCCAGGTCGAGGAGGCGGCCGCCGCTGCGGCGGTTCTCGCTGAGCGCCTGCCGGGTGGCGGGGCGGCCGTCGGCGCGGGCGAAGTGCTCGGGGAAGTCGTCGAGGTTGGCGACGGAGGCGCCGCGCCAGCCGTAGATGGCCTGGCAGGGGTCGCCGACGGCGGTGACGGGGTGGCCGGTGCCCTCGCCGAACAGGCCGGCCAGGAGGACGCGTTGGGCGACCGATGTGTCCTGGTACTCGTCGAGCAGGACCACCCGGAACTCGTCGCGCAGCGCGCGGCCCACCTCGGGGATGTTCGCGAGCCGGGCCGACAGGGCGATCTGGTCGCCGAAGTCGAGCAGGTCCCGCTCGCGCTTGGCGGCCCGGTAGCGGGTGACCAGTCCGGCAAGTTCACGGCGGGCGGCGGCCGCTTCGGGCACCTTGCGAAGGTCGGCGTTGGTGAGCTTGGCGCCGCGCAAGGTCAGCAGCAGTTCGGCGTCGTACGCGCGCAGTGCTTCCGGGCGGACGAGGTGCTCGGCGAGTTCGGCGTCGAGGGCGAGGAGGTCGCCGACCAGGTCCGGGAAGGAACGGGTAAGGGCCGGGTAGGTCCCAGGCGCCTCGCGCAGCACGCGCGCGGCGAGCTGGAAGCGGGTCGCGTCGGCGAGCAGCCGGGACGTCGGCTCCAGACCGAGGCGCAGGCCGTGGTCGGTGAGCAGGCGGCCCGCGAAGGCGTGGTACGTGGAGATCACCGGCTCGCCCGGCGGGTTGTCCGGGTCGATGGCGTCCGGGTCGGTGACGCCGGCCTTGACGAGCGCCTTGCGGACGCGCTCGGCGAGTTCGGCGGCGGCCTTGTTGGTGAAGGTGAGGCCGAGCACCTGCTCGGGGGCGACCTGGCCGGTGCCGACCAGCCACACCACGCGTGCCGCCATCACCGTCGTCTTGCCCGAGCCGGCTCCGGCCACGATCACCTGCGGGGCGGGCGGCGCGGTGATGCAGGCCATCTGCTCAGGGGTGAACGGGATGCCGAGGAGCTCCTTGAGCTGCTCGGGGTCAGTGATACGGGCGGGCACGTCACAGAGGCTAGCGGCGGCCACTGACAGTGGCGGCCGGATCGGCTTCCGGGACAGAAGAAGCGCAGGTCAGCACATGTGGTGCGATAGATCACTCGACGACGTGACGGCCCTCCTGCCGCGCACTGCACGAGGCCCGGAACGCGCAGTGCGTGCAGTGCTGGCCGGCGGTCGGTGTGAACCGTTCGTCGAGGACCTTGCCGGCCGCGGTGGCCAGCAGGTCACCGACCCACTCCCCCTCCAGCGGCTCCTGGGCCTGCACCTTGGGCAGGATCTCGCCGCCGTCGCGCTGGGCGGCGCCCTGACGCAGGTGGACCAGTTCGGCACCGCCGGGCTCGGGGCGCACGCCGTCGAAGACGTCGTCGACGGCGCCCTCGCGGACGGCCAGCTGGTAGACGGCGAGCTGCGGGTGGCGCTCCACCTCCTTGCCGGTGGGCGCCTGTTTGCCGGTCTTGAAGTCGACGACGTAGGCACGGCCCTCGCCGTCCGCCTCCACGCGGTCCATCTGGCCGCGGATGCGGACCTGGTAGTCACCGGCTTCGAGGGTGACGTCGAAGTCGTGCTCGCTGGCCACCGGGGTACGCCCGGTGCGGTCCATGACGTGCCACTTCAGGAACCGTTCGAGCGCCACGCGCGCGTTGTCCTTCTCCTGGTCCGACTTCCACGGCGCGTCGAAGGCCAGGGCGTTCCACACGGAGTCGAGCCGTTCCATGAGGACGGAGAGGTCGGCCGGGGTGCGCCCGGAGGCGACCTCGTCGGCGAGGACGTGCACCACGTTGCCGAAGCCCTGGGCGGCGGTCGCGGGCGCGTCGGCCTTCACCTCGCGGCCCAGGAACCATTGCAGGGCGCACGTGTTGGCGAGCTGGTCGAGGGCGCTGCCCGAGAGGACGACCGGCTGGTCGCGGTCGCGCAGCGGCACCTTGGACTCGGTCGGCTCGAACATGCCCCACCAGCGGTAGGGGTGCGCGGACGGCACCAAGGGGCGGCCGTCTTCGTCGGCGAGGGCGGCGAGCCGGGCGAGGCGGCGGGCGGCGGCCTCCCGGAGGGCGTCGGAGACACGCGGGTCGACCGTGGTGGCGCGCAGTTCGGCGACGAGTGCCGCGACGGACAACGGGCGGCGCGGGCGTCCCGTGACGTCCTTGGGTTCGACGCCGAGTTCGGTCAGGAAGCGGGAGGGCTGGTCGCCGTCGTCCGCCGGGGCCTTGACCGCGGTCACGACGAGCCGTTCACGCGCGCGCGTGGCGGCCACGTAGAACAGGCGGCGCTCCTCGGCGAGCAGCGCGCCGGGGGTGAGGGGTTCGGCGAGTCCGTCGCGGCCGATGCGGTCGGCCTCCAGCAGGGAGCCGCGGCGGCGCAGATCCGGCCACAGTCCCTCCTGGACGCCCGCGACGACCACGAGGCGCCATTCCAGGCCCTTGGAGCGGTGCGCGGTCATGAGGCGGACGGCGTCGGGGCGTACGGAGCGGCGCGTGAGGGTGTCGGCGGCGATGTCCTCGGCCTCGATCTCCTCCAGGAAGTTCAGGGCGCCCCGGCCGCCGGTGCGCTCCTCGGCACGGGCCGCCGTCGCGAACAGCGCGCAGACCGCGTCCAGATCGCGGTCCGCGTTGCGCCCGGCCGCGCCGCCCCGGCGTGCGGCCCGCTCCAGCCGTGTGGGCCAGGGCGTGCCCTCCCACAGGTCCCACAGCGCCTCCTCGGCCGTACCACCGCCCGCCAGCCGCTCACGGGCCTTGCGCAGCAGCGCGCCGAGGCGCTGGGCGCCACGCGCGTACGTGGGGTCGTGTACGGCGAGGCGCTCCGGCTCGGCGAGTGCCTGCGCGAGCAGCACGTCGGAGGGCGGCGGCAGCGGGTTGCCCGCGGCCCGCTCCTCGTCGCGCAGGGCCCGGCCGAGGCGGCGCAGGTCGGCGGCGTCCATGCTGGCGAGCGGGGAGGTGAGGAGGGTGAGGGCGGTCTCGGTGTCGAGCCAGCAGGTGTCCGGCTGCGGGGAAGGGGCGTCCTCGGTGGAGGTGCCACTCTCGGGGTCCTGAGGCTCGGCAGGTCCGGGGTCCTGAGGCTCGGCCGGTCCGGGGTCCTGAGGCTCGGCCGGTCCGGGGTCCTGAGGCTCGGCAGGTCCCCTCTCGGAATCTGCTGTCTCCGCCGTGGCCACCGCCCGCAGCGCCGTCAGCAGTGGTGCCACCGCCGGTTCGTGACGCAGAGGCACGTCGTCTCCGTCGACGTCCACGGGTACGCCGGCCGCCGTCAGGGCGCGGCGGACCGTCGGGATGGTGCGGGAGCCGGCACGCACCAGGACGGCCATCTCGCTCCAGGGGACGCCGTCCTCCAGGTGCGCCCTGCGGAGGATGTCGGCGATGTTGTCCAGCTCCGTCCCGGACGTCGGGTACGTGTACGCCTCGACGCGGCCGCCGTCCCGTACGGGCGCGAGGTCGCGGTGGGTGCGCACCTTCTCGGCGGGCAGGCGGGTCAGCGGCATGCGCTGGGTCAGCAGCCGCGTGGCGGCCAGCAGGGCGGCGCCGGAGCGGCGGGAGGTGCGCAGCACCGCGACGGGGGCCGGGCGGCCATCCGCGCGCGGGAAGGCGTGCGGGAAGTCGAGGATGCCGTTCACGTCCGCTCCGCGGAACGCGTAGATCGACTGGTCGGGGTCACCGAACGCGACGAGCGTGCGGCCGCCGCCGGCCAGGGCGTGCAGCAGTCGTACCTGAGCGGGATCGGTGTCCTGGTACTCGTCGACGTAGACGGCGTCGTAGCGGGCGGCGAGCCACGCGGCGACCTCGGGCCGGCGGGCGAGGAGCACCGCGCGGTGGACGAGTTCCGCGTAGTCGATCACGCCCTGGAGGTCGAGCACGTCGAGGTACTCGGCGAGGAAGGCGGCGGCGGCGCGCCAGTCGGGGCGTCCCGTGCGGCGGGCGAAGGCGTCCAGGGCGTCCGGCCCGAGACCCAGTTCACGGGTGCGGGCCAGGACCGCGCGGACCTCGTCGGCGAAACCACGGGTGGTCAGGCAGGCGCGCAGTTCGTCCGGCCAGCGCACGTGAGCGAGCCCGAGCCGCTCCAGGTCCACCTGACCGGCGAGCAGCTCCCGGACCGAGACGTCCTGCTCGGGACCGGACAGCAGGCGGAGCGGCTCCACGAACAGGTCGCTGTCCTGGTGGGCGCGGACCAGGGCGTAGCAGAACGAGTGGAAGGTGGTCGCCTGGGGCGCGTGGGCCGCGCCGCTGCGCAGGGCCATGCGGTCGCGCAGCTCGACGGCGGCCCGGCGGCTGAAGGTGAGCACGAGGATGCGCTCGGGGTCCTGGCCCCGGGCGATGCGCTCGGCCACGGACTCGACGAGCGTGGTGGTCTTGCCGGTGCCCGGACCTGCGAGGACGAGCAGCGGGCCGGTGGCGTGGTCAACCACGGAGCGCTGCGAGGCGTCCAAACGAGGGGGGTCCAGCCGTTCAGGAGGGGTACGTACCAGTCGGTAAGCGCCACGGCTCCCCCACCGCACCCGGGGGTGCGACAGGCCGCTGGTGGAGAAAGAGGAGCTCACGTGGTTCGCCGGTCCTGGTGGAAGTACTGGTTGGCGGGCCACCGCGCGTGGCGGGCGGTGACCGCGGGGTGACGGGGACGAGTGCAGCCGACGCTACGCCGACGGGTGAGGCGGAAGCAGGGCTTCCCCTTCTTCCCGCCAATCACTCATGGCCCTCACAGCGCTGCCGGCCCCAGAGGCGCTCCTGGCACTCATGTCCCTCATCTCACGAACGTACGTCATGGCGGCGGAGTGCCCCGATTCCCCCGTCCGGATCACGGGTCACACAGGAGGGCGTCCGATGCCCGAAGCTGTCAGGTGTGACCCTCCGCGCGTTCGCCGCCGTCCCAGCGCGCCCGTCTCATGTCGAGGCGCGGCAGGTGGCCCTCGGCGGCCCTGCTCGCCTGCCTCAGGGGCGTGCCCTCCGCGCGGTAATGGCCGAGCGCCCGCTGCTCGTGCCCCGGCAGCAGGACGCCGTCCGCGCGGACGACACGCCACCACGGGACGGCTCCGCCGTAGAGAGCCATCACGCGGCCGACCTGACGCGGACCGCCCTCCTCCAGCCACTCGGCGACGTCCCCGTAGGTCATGACACGGCCCGGCGGGATCAGTTCGGCGACGTCCAGGACCCGCTCGGCGTACGCGGGCAGCGCTTCCCCGGGTTCCTCACGGGTGTCGCCGTACCCCGTGCGGGCGTCCTGCGCGCCGGCGTCCTGCGGAAGGCTTTCCTCGCTCATCCGCCCCATCCTGCCGCACCCCACCGACAACGGGACGGGCGTGCTCCGGAGCGTTTCCCTCGCCCGGCGGCAGCGCGTCGGGCAGACTGTCCGCCCCCGCATGTGCACCCTGATGCCCCCGTGTGTCGGTGCGGCATGCCACCATCGTGCGGGCGGTGACCGGTGATACGAGACCAAGAAGAGACGATGAAGCAGCAGGGTGCGCACCCCGAGGACCCGGAGGGCACCTCTGACGCTTCGTCGCGCCCGGGCACTCCGGACGACGGCCCGACGGCCGCCGAGAAGTCCCGTAAGAAGGCCCCGGCGTCCGCCGAGGACGAGGAGACCGTGCACATCGACGAGGTGGAGGGCGACGAACCGCTGCTCCCCGCGCGCGTGCACCGCCCGTCCGACCTGATGCGGCTCCTGGTGGGCGTGCTCGCCGTGGCGCTGCTGATCGGAATCGCCGCGTTCGCGCACGGCACGACCTCGGGCCTGGAACAGGACATCAACAAGGGCACGGGCCGGGCGCCCGACCTGCTCATCAAGATCGCGGGACTGGCCTCCAGCATCGCGATCCTGCTGGTGCCGGTCGCCTTCGCCATCGAGCGGCTGATCAAGCGGGACGGGCTCAGAATCGCCGACGGCGTGCTCGCGGCCGTCCTCGCCCACGGTGTGACTCTCGCCACCGACCTGTGGGTCGCCCGCGCCGCCCCGGATTCGATCCAGGAGGCGCTCACCCAGCCCTCCCCCGGCGACATCCACGCGCTGACCGACCCCGTGCACGGCTATCTGGCGCCGGTCATCGCATACATGACCGCCGTCGGCATGTCGCGCAGACCCCGATGGCGCGCGGTGCTGTGGGTCGTGCTGCTCCTCGACGCCTTCTCGATGCTCGTCACCGGGTACACGACACCGTTCTCGATCATCCTGACGGTGCTGATCGGCTGGACCGTGGCCTACGGCACGCTCTACGCGGTCGGTTCGCCCAACGTCCGGCCCACCGGACAGACCCTGATGGCGGGCCTGCGGACCGTCGGCTTCCGCCCGGTCAGCGCGTCCCGCGAGGACATCTCGGACAACCCGGACACCGGCGACCGGGGCCGCCGCTACTTCGTCACGCTCGAGGACGGCCCACCGCTGGACGTGACGGTGGTCGACCGGGAGCAGCAGGCCCAGGGCTTCTTCTACCGCGCGTGGCGCAACCTGACCCTGCGCGGCTTCGCCACCCGCAGCAGCCTCCAGTCGCTGCGCCAGGCCCTGGAGCAGGAAGCGCTGCTGGCGTACGCGGCGATCGCGGCCGGCGCCAACGCGCCCAAGCTGATCGCGACGTCCGAGCTGGGTCCCGACGCGGTGATGCTCGTCTACGAGCACAGCGGCGGCCGCACCCTGGACTCGCTGCCGGACGAGGAGATCACCGACGACCTGCTGAGCGACACCTGGCACCAGGTGAAGGCCCTTCAGTCCCGGCGCATCGCGCACCGCAGGCTGGTCGGCGACGCGATTCTGGTGGATCGTTCCGGCACGGTGATCCTCACCGACCTGCGTGTCGGCGAGATCGCGGCCGGCGACCTGCTGCTGCGCATGGACACGTCCCAGCTGCTGGTGACCCTCGGCCTCCGGGTGGGCGCCGAGCGGGCGGTCGCCTCGGCGGTGGAGGTGCTCGGCCCCGACGCGGTGGCGGACTGCCTGCCGATGCTCCAGCCCATCGCGCTCAGCCGCTCCACGCGCGCGACGCTGCGCAGGCTGGCCCGGGAGCGGGCACAGCGCGAGCGCGAGGCCGTCCTGGAGGCGTCCCGGCAGGCCAAGCAGGCGCGTCTGGAGGATGCCTCGGACGAGGCGGTGCCGGTTCTGGAGAAACCCGACAAGAAGGCCGTGCGGGCGGAACAGCGGGCCGAGAAGCGGGCCATCGACGAGGCCCTGGAGGAGGCGCGCGAAGAGGACCTGCTCACGCAGATCCGGCACGAGGTGCTGCGGATCAGGCCGCAGGCGCCCGTCGAGCCGGCCCGTCTGGAGCGGGTGCGGCCGCGCACGCTGCTCAGTTTCATGGCC
Organism: Streptomyces afghaniensis; assembly: GCF_044327915.1. Classification (NCBI taxonomy): domain Bacteria; kingdom Bacillati; phylum Actinomycetota; class Actinomycetes; order Kitasatosporales; family Streptomycetaceae; genus Streptomyces; species Streptomyces afghaniensis. The sequence continues at coordinate 159,124 of NZ_JBIRGJ010000010.1, read as the reverse complement.
GGCGCGATCGGCGCGTACTTCCTGCTGACGCAGCTCACGCACATCGAGTTCGGGCCGCTCATCGCGAACGCCGAGTGGGGCTGGGTCGCCGCGGCCGTGCTGTTCTCGATGGGCAGCTACATCGCGGCGGCGATGGCTCTGCTGGGGTTCGTGCCCGAGCGGGTGCCGTTCGTGCGGACCGTGGCAGCGCAGGTCGCCGGGTCGTTCGTGAAGATCGTCGCCCCGGCGGCGGTGGGCGGTGTCGCCCTCAACACGCGTTTCCTCCAGCGCGCCGGAGTGCGGCCGGGGCTCGCGGTGGCGAGCGTCGGAGCGTCGCAGCTGTTCGGGCTCGGCTGTCACATCCTGATGCTGCTGTCGTTCGGCTATCTGACCGGCACCGAGAAGACGCCGTCGCTGTCGCCGTCCCGAACGGTCATCGCCGGCCTGCTGACGGTGGCGGTGCTGGTGCTCGTGGTGACCTCGGTGCCGTTCCTGCGGAAGTTCGTCGTCACGCGCGTGAGGTCGCTGTTCGCAGGTGTCGTGCCGCGCATGCTGGACGTGCTCCAGCGGCCGCAGAAGCTGGTCACCGGCATCGGCGGCATGCTGCTGCTGACCGCCTGCTTCGTGATGTGCCTGGACGCCTCGATCCGCGCGTTCGGTGACGAGTCCACGTCGATCAGCCTTGCCAGCGTCGCCGTCGTCTTCCTCGCGGGCAACGCCCTGGGGTCCGCGGCGCCGACACCGGGAGGTGTGGGCGCGGTCGAGGCGACGCTGACCGTCGGTCTGATCGCCGTCGGGCTGCCGAAGGAGGTCGCGGCACCGGCGGTCCTGCTGTTCCGCCTGCTGACGCTGTGGCTGCCCGTGCTGCCGGGCTGGCTGGCCTTCAACCACCTCACGCGCAAGCAGGCCCTCTGACCCCGGCCTGCCCGAGCCCTTCGGCACCACCGGAGCGCCACCAGCCCCTCTTACCTCGTACGGCACGCGTCCCGCGCGGGCTGCCCTCAGCCGCCGCAGGATGGAACCATGCCCGCGCTCCTCCGGCTGCGTGCCGCCGCCCTGACCGCCACCGCCGTGCTGCTGTCCGCCGTGCTGGCGGGCTGCGGTGACGACGCCAAGGACGAGGACCTGACGCAGCAGGAGCTGAGCTGGAAGGACTGCCCGACCCCGTCCGACGCACAGGGAGGAGGCGCCGCCCCCTCACCACTGCCGGACGGCGGCGACTGGCAGTGCGCGACCATGAAGGCCCCGCTCGACTGGGACGACCCCAAGGGCGACACGATCGGCCTCGAACTGATCCGCGCCAGGAGCAGCGGGGACGAGAGCGCCCGCATCGGCTCGCTCATCTTCAACTTCGGCGGCCCCGGCGGCTCGGGCGTCACCTCGCTGCCGTCCTTCGCGGAGGACTACGGCACTCTGCGCACCCGCTACGACCTGGTCAGCTTCGACCCTCGCGGAGTCGGTCGCAGCGCGCCCGTGATCTGTGCGAACGACCAGCAGCTCGACGCGTACTTCCAGCAGGACGCCACCCCCGACGACCCCGCCGAACGCACCGAACTCCTGGACAGCACCAAGGAGTTCAACGACGCGTGCGAGCAGAACTCCGAGAAGATCCTGCCGCATGTGCGCACCACCGACGCGGCCCGCGACCTGGACCTGATGCGCCAGGTGCTGGGCGACGAGAAACTGCACTACTTCGGCATCTCCTACGGCACCGAACTCGGCGGCGTCTACGCCCACCTGTTCCCCGAGCGGGTCGGCCGCGCCGTGTTCGACGCCGTCGTCGACCCCACGCAGAACGCCGAGCAGGGCTCGCTCGGGCAGGCCAAGGGCTTCCAGCTCGCGCTGGACAACTTCGCCGAGGACTGCGTGTCGAAGACCGAGGAGTGCCCTCTCGGCGACAGCGCGCAGGATGTGAAGGACCGTATCGCCGGACTGCTGGAGGACCTCGACCGCACACCGATCCCGGGTGTCTTCCCGCGCCAGCTGACCCAGTCCGCAGCCACCAGCGGCATCCTCCAGGCGCTGTACTCGAAGGACTTCTGGGAGTACCTCACCGAGGGCCTGCAACAGGCGTACGACGGCGACGGCAGCATCCTGATGCTGCTGTCCGACACGATGAACGGGCGCGAGCAGAACGGCGAGTACGACAACAGCACCGCCGCCAACGTGGCCATCAACTGCGCGGACGACAAACCCCGCTACGACACCGCCTTCGTGGAGCGGAAACTGCCCGAATTCCGGGCGGCCTCCGACCTGTTCGGCGACTCGCTGGCCTGGGGCATGATCAGCTGCACCGACTGGGCCGTGCCGGGCGCCGCCGACCACCCGGACGTGAGCGCTCCGGGCTCGGCGCCGATCCTGGTCGTCGGCAACACGGGCGACCCGGCCACCCCGTACGAGGGCGCAGGGAAGATGGCGGAGGCGCTGGGCAAGGGCGTCGGGGTCGAGCTGACGTACCGGGGGCAGGGGCACGGCGCGTACGACAGCAAGAACAAGTGCGTGCAGGGCGCGGTGAACGGCTATCTGCTGGACGGAAAGGTGCCGCGGGCGGGGACCGTTTGCACCTGAGATCAGGACCGGCTTGACGAATATGCAGGTCAGAGGGTTATCCACAGGCTGCAACGGCCGGCGCGGGATCTGCCTACCATGGCCTGACCGCCATCCGCGGCACGGTGCGGACGGCCTGCGAGGGGGGATGGGCCCATGACGCGTTTCGCACGGTGGACGGCTTTGGCGGTCGCCTCGGCACTGCTCGCCGCGGGATGCAGCGGCGGCTCGCCGGACGACGACAGGGGCGGGCTCTCCTGGGGCCGCTGCAAGGCCACCGGCGACGCCCCCGCACCGAGCAGCGACTGGCAGTGCGCGACGCTGAAGGTGCCCCTGGACTGGTCGAAACCGGACGGCGAGACGATCGGGCTGGCGCTGATCCGCGCCAAGGCCCGCGGTGACGACCGCGCGGGCTCACTGCTGTTCAACTTCGGCGGCCCCGGCGCCTCGGGCGTGTCCATGATGCCGTCGTACGCCCCGACCGTCTCCCGACTCCGCGAGCGGTACGACCTGGTGAGCTGGGACCCGCGCGGGGTCGGCGCGAGCGAGGGCGTACGCTGCCGCGGCGACAAGGAGATCCAGGCGGCCGAGTCGGTGGACGTCACCCCGGACACACCCGCGGAGGAAAAGGCGTTCTTCCAGGACGCCGCCGACTTCGGCAAGGGCTGCCAGAAGGACGCCGGGAAGCTGATGGCGCACGTGTCGACCGCCGACTCGGCCCGCGACATGGACCGCATCCGGGAGGTCCTCGGCGACGAGAAGATGCACTACTTCGGCATCTCCTACGGCACCGAACTTGGCGGCACGTATGCGCACCTGTTCCCGAAGAACGTGGGGCGGATGACCCTGGACGCGGTCGTCGACCCAGGGGCCGACGCGGTGGGGCATGCCCGCAACCAGGCGAGGGGCTTCCAGCGCGCGCTGGACGGCTACCTGAAGTCCACGGGCCAGGACCCGGCGGAAGGCTCGCGGAAGATCGCGGACCTGCTGCGACGGATCGACGCCCGGCCCCTGCCCGCGGGCACGCCCGAGCGGAAGCTGACACAGACGCTCGCGGTCACCGGCATCATCCTGCCGCTCTACAGCAAGGACAGCTGGCCCACGCTGACCAGCGCCCTCGACGCGGCCCAGCGGGGCGACGGCTCGGAGCTGCTGACCCTCGCCGACGGCTACAACGAACGCGACCCGTCGGGACGCTACGGCACGACGACCCACGCCCAACGGGTCATATCGTGCCTGGACGACAGGCAGCGGCCGACCGCGGCGACCACCAGGAAGCTGCTGCCCCAGTTCGAGAAGATCTCCCCGGTCTTCGGAACGTTCCTCGGCTGGGACACGGCCGGCTGGTGCCACGACTGGCCGGTGCCCGGGCAGCACGACACCCCGGAGGTGAGCGCCCCGGGCGCGGCACCGGTCCTGGTGGTCGGCAACACCGGCGACCCGGCCACCCCGTACGAGGGTGCCCGGAGGATGGCCGACGAGCTGGGCAAGGGCGTCGGAGTGATGCTCACCTGGCGGGGCGAGGGACATGGCGCGTACGGCAGCGGCAGCGACTGTGTCGACTCCACGGTGGACGCGTATCTGCTGGACGGTTCGGTGCCGAAGGACGGCAAGGTCTGCTCATGACGACGGCGGGGGCTCCGGGCACCCGTGGTGCGCGGAGCCCCCGCCGCTCGCGAGGGTGGGCCGGATACGGCTCGGTATGCCGGCGCGTCCGGTCAGTACACCGGCTTGTCCGGCTCGATCTGGTTGACCCAGCCGATCACGCCGCCGCCGACGTGGACCGCGTCCGAGAAGCCCGCGGACTTCAGGACCGCGAGGACTTCCGCACTGCGGACACCCGTCTTGCAGTGCAGGACGATCTTCTTGTCCTGCGGGAGGCTCTCCAGGGCGGTGCCCATGAGGAACTCGTTCTTCGGGATCAGCCGGGCGCCCGGGATGGAGACGATCTCGTACTCGTTCGGCTCGCGGACGTCGATGATGTCGATGCTCTCGCCGTCGTCGATCCACTCCTTGAGCTGCTTGGGAGTGATCGTGGAGTCGGCGGCCGCCGCCTGGGCCTCCTCGGACACGACGCCGCAGAAGGCCTCGTAGTCGATGAGTTCGGTGACGGTCGGGTTCTCGCCGCAGACCGCGCAGTCCGGGTCCTTGCGGACCTTGACCTGGCGGTACTGCATCTCCAGGGCGTCGTAGATCATCAGCCGGCCGACCAGCGGCTCACCGATGCCGGCGAGCAGCTTGATGGCCTCGTTGACCTGGATGGAGCCGATGGACGCGCACAGCACGCCCAGGACGCCGCCCTCGGCGCAGGAGGGAACCATGCCGGGGGGCGGGGGCTCCGGGTACAGGCAGCGGTAGCAGGGGCCGTGCTCGGACCAGAAGACGGAGGCCTGGCCGTCGAAGCGGTAGATCGAGCCCCAGACGTACGGCTTGTTCAGCAGCACGCAGGCGTCGTTGACCAGGTAGCGGGTCGCGAAGTTGTCCGTGCCGTCGACGATCAGGTCGTACTGGCTGAAGATCTCCATCACGTTGTCGGCCTCGAGCCGCTCCTCGTGAAGGATCACGTTCACGTACGGGTTGATGCCCTTGACGCTGTCACGGGCGGACTCCGCCTTGGGGCGGCCGATGTCGGCCTGGCTGTGGATGATCTGGCGCTGCAGGTTCGACTCGTCGACCTCGTCGAACTCCACGATGCCGAGGGTTCCGACGCCCGCGGCGGCCAGGTACATGAGCGCCGGCGAGCCCAGGCCGCCGGCGCCCACACACAGCACCTTGGCGTTCTTCAGCCGCTTCTGCCCGTCCATCCCGACGTCGGGGATGATCAGGTGGCGGGAGTACCTGCGGACCTCGTCTACGGTGAGCTCGGAAGCCGGCTCGACCAGGGGTGGCAGCGACACGGGGACTCCGTTGGTCGGTCAATCACTACGGTTGTTCTCCCCGTAACAGTGCCATGCGCTTTTTCATTCCGAGACACCTGTTCCGACCAGCGAGACGATGTCGTCCCAGTAGCCGGGCATGGTCTCCCAGGGGTCCGTGCGGCCGCCCTGGTCCGTGTGGTCGGTGAACCAGATCGTCGCGGCGCCCGCCCAGCGGGCGATGCGCAGCGCCTCCCCCAGGTGCGGGCGGGGCACTCCGTGGACGAAGTGGCAGAAGCGCTCGGGCGGATGGTCGGCGGTCCACTCGGCCACCTGCGACCAGCGGTAGTCGCTCCACGGGCCGGAGAAGGTGACCAGCTGGTCGGCGAGCCGGGCGTAGCCCGGGTGCGGGTGGATGCCGTGACCGAGGACGATGTGGGCCTCGTCACGGATCACGCGGAGCGTGGCGACCGTGCGGCGTACCTCGGGCAACCCGGCGTGGTCGGCCGGACAGCGGTCCAGGAGGAAGCCGTCGACCTGGTACCAGTCGACGAACCGGTGGGCGTCGGAGATCAGCTCTCCGAAGTTCCGGGTGCCGTACCGGGTCTCGAGATGGCCCAGGACGCGGACACCGGCGTTGCGCAGGCGGCCGGCCGCCTCCAGGCAGTGCGGGTCGGGGCGGGCGCCGGGGCCGTCGGCCACGTTCAGGACCACCCAGTGCAGCGGGGTGCCGGGACGGGTGAGTTCGCCCCACTCGGTGGGGGCGAGGAGGGGGTGCGCGTAGCCGGGGACGCCGACGCCGGGGCGGAGTTCCGTGCCGGACGTGCGTGGCCGGGTGCTGGTCAGATGCGGCATGCCGCCTCCATCCAGATATCGGCGAGGGACTCCTCGAGGCCGATCCGGGGGCGCCAGCCGAGCCGGTCGCGGGCGGTGCGCACATCGGCCTGCTGCCAGCTGCCGCAGCCGTCCGGGTACGGGTACGCGACCGGAGGCGCGTGGTCCGGATCGGGTCGGGGGTGGCCGATGGCTTGGCGCAGGGCGCCGGGAGGGCCGTCGAGTTCGTGGAGCGCGCCGCCGTATCCGGCCACGCGGGCGAGGACCGCGGCGGCGTCGCGCAGGCGGACGGCACGGCCGGAGCCGATGTTGATGACGCCCTGCGCGGCGGAGAGCGAGGCGGCGTGGACGGCCCGGGCCACGTCCCGGACGTCGACGAAGTCGCGCTGCGCGCCGAGGCCGCCGAGTTTCAGTTCGCCGTCGCCGGACTGCATGGCGCGGCGCATGGCCTCGGCGAGCCGGCCCAGCGGGGAGCCGGCGGGGGTGCCGGGCCCGGCCGGTGAGAAGACGCGCAGGACGACGGCGTCCAGGCCGGAGCCAAGGACGAGTTCGGTGGCGGCGAGTTTGCTGACGCCGTACGGGCCGCCGGGCCGGGGGACGGCGTCCTCCGCCGTGGAGGAGCCGGGCTGGCTGGGGCCGTACTCGGCGCTGCACCCGATCTGCACCAGCCGGGCACCGCAGCCGCTGCGGCGCAGGGCTTCGCAGACGGTGGCCACGGCGACGGTGTTGTGGCGGGTGAGCTCGCGGGCACCTCCCCTGGTGGCGCCGGCGCAGTTGACGACGACGCCGGGGTGGACGGCGTCGAGGAAGCGGGTGAGGGCGCCGGGGCTGCCGGATGCGAGGTCGAAGCGGACGTCGGCGTCGTCGCCCCGGCCGAGGGCGGTGAGCTGCACGGCCGGGTCGGCGAGCAGGCGGTCGGCGACGAAGCGCCCGATGTAGCCGTTGGCTCCGATCAGCAGGACTCTCATCGCGCGGCTCCCGGGGCGGCCGGGGCTGCTGGGCGGGTGGTCATGCGGGTTCTCCTTGAGGCGGGAAGGGAGGGACGTGAGGGGTGCTGCCGGTGGCGACGGGGCCGGTGGCGGCGGGTCACCGGGAGGGCTCCGGCGGTGCGTGGGCCGAGGCCCTGGTCAGCTTGCGGGTCGCGTGGACCAAGAGGGCCAGGGCCGCCGTACCGCAGGCGAGGGCGGGGACGCTGCCGGCACCCCAGGTGGTGACGAGGGTTTCGACGGGGGTGGCCAGGAAGCCGCAGCCGGGGAGGCGGGAGGTGAAGACCGCGGCGAGGGCGGCCGCCTGGAGCGTGGCCGTGGCGGTGAGGACCACGGCCGGGGCGTAGGCGAATCCGTGGGTGGTGAGGAGGCGGGCCAGGAAGAGGAGGGCGCCCAGGGTGAGCGTCTCGGCGTGGGCCGCGGGCTCGTCGAGGACTGCGGCGCAGAGGGTTTGCAGGGCCGCCAGGGCGCCCAGGAACAGGGCGAACGTGCCGAGCAGGAGCGGTCGTACGGCGGCGGCGAAGTCCTCCAGGCCGCGGCTGGCCGCGAGTTTGCGGCGGGCACGCGCGGTGAAGAGGTGGGCGGTCCAGGCGGCGGGCGCGCAGGCCAGGGCGAGGGCCAGGACGGGGGCGGTGGTGAGGGGCCAGGGGCCGTCGGCCGTACCGGTGGGCAGGCTGTCGGGGCCTCCGGCGATGGCGCCGTCGAGCAGGCCGTTGCCCAGGAGGGCATAGGCCACGAGCCAGCTGGTCCGGGTCGTGGACCTGCCGGGGACTGTGCGGTCGGGTCTGCTCAGAGGGCCTCGGTGCAGGGCCGCGCGGATGGCCAGGGCCACGGCGAGGGTGCCGGCCGCCGCAGCGAACAGGCGCGACCGGCCGTGGGTGAGGTGCACGGCGGCCACGGCGGCGGCGCACAGCGTGCCCGGGAGGAGGGTCAGCAGGGCCCAGTCGGCGCGTGCCCGTGAAGCGGCGGGCGCTTCGGGCGGGGGTGCGTCCCCGTCCCGGGAGACCCGCGCGTACATCTCCTCCGCCAGGGAGAAGACGTCCCGGTGGCGAAAGCGGGCGGCGGTCCGGTCGGTGATGCCGTGCGCCTCCAGGCCCGCCGCGATCTCCAGGGGGTCCACCGCGCGTGCGCAGAGCTGCTGGTGACGGTGCATCAGCGCCTTCACGGGGTCGGCGGCACCACGGCGCGGGGTGGCGGGTTTGCGGTCGGCGGCCGTCTCGGGGGCGGGTGCGGGCGTGGTCGCGGGGCTCGGTGCCTGCTCCGAGCGGGCGGACCCCCGCGCCCCGGGTGCCTCCGGGCCGGTGGGGGTCTCCGGGCCGGTGGGGGTCTCCGGGCGGTCCAGTTCGCCCAAGCCGCTCATCGTGCTCCCTCCGGGGCGGCAGTGGTGGCGCGTACCGGTCTGGCCGTCGCCCAGCCGGGGCCGCCGCGGACGGCGAGGCTGGGTGACGGGGCGGCCCAGCGGAGCGGGACGTGGGCCTCGGCGGGTACGGCGAAGGGCAGCGGCGCCCCCGCTTCGTCGAGGACCACACGGCGGATCGGCGCGCGCGAGACCATCTCCAGGTAAATGCTGTGAAATGCCTCGATGTTCTGCTCGACCGTGAAGAGTTCGAGGGCACGGGCGCGGGCGGCGGCGCCCAGGCGGGCACGGCGCGCGGGGTCGCGCAGCAGCGCCACGCACGCCTCGGCGAGCGCCCGCGGGTTGCGCGGGGGTACGACGAGCCCGGTGCCGCCGATGACCTCCACGACCGCGCCCACGTCCGTCGACACCGTCACGCGTCCGCAGAGCATGGCCTCGACGAGGCTGACCGGGAAGCCCTCGACCACGCTGGAGAGGACGGTCACGGCCCCCGAGGCGTAGGCGTCGGCGAGGGAGGGGAGTTCGGGCCCGCCGATCTCCTCGAAGGACACCGGGTTGTCGCCGGTGGCGTGCGGACCGTCGGCCTCGTCGGGGAAGAGCTGGGCGGCCAGGGTCCGGCAGTGGCCGAGGTAGGCCGTGCCCTCGGAACCGGCCGGCGCTCCCACGATGCGCAGGCGTGTCTTCGGCTGCCGCTTGCGGATCTCCGCGAAGGCGTGCAGCAGCGAGACCAGGTCCTTGGCGGGCTCGACGCGTCCGACCCAGACGAGCGTGTCCGGGTCGGCGCACTCGGAGGACTCGCCGACCTCGGCGAAGGGCCGGGCGTCCATGCCGGGGTAGACCGTGCGGAGCTTCTCGCGGTCGGCGCCGCAGCGCTCCTGCCAGCGGCGGGCGTGCGTGTTGCCGGCTGTGACCACCTCGGCCCGGGCGTAGGCCTCGGCCGCGAGCCTGCCGTGGAAGGCCGCCAGCAGGGACCGTACGGCGGGTGGGGCGTCCGGGGCGGTGAGGTAGTGGGTGCGCAGGCGCACGCCGTACTCGGAGACCAGCAGGGGGACGCCGGTGAAGTGGCGGGCGAGCAGGCCCGGCAGGGCGGCCGGGCCGCCGGACGCGGCATGGCAGAGGTCGACCGCGCCGAGTCCGTCGTCCTCGTACCAGTCGAGGGAGAGGGGGCGCAGGGCGCGTTCCAGGTGTCCGGCCACGGCGAGCAGATCCGGTACGCGCGCCTCGCGCGCCGCGCGGTGGGCGCCGGGCGCACGACAGGCGCGTTCCAGTGTGCGCACGGCGGTCTCGGAGCGGATGACCCCCACCAGGCCACCCGCCTCGCGGGCGAGTTCGGCGAGCCCGTACAGAGCGTTGGCGAAACGGTCCGCCTCGTGGGTCGACACACCCTCGGAAGGCCTCTCGGAGGCGCCCGGTGTTCCCGCGGAAGCCCCCGGAGAGACGGCCGGCGCACCCCCGGACACCCCGCTCAGCACGGCTGCCAGTTCGCCGAAGCACTCGGTGAACCGCCGGCGCGCGCGACGCCCCAGGACCACGTCGTCGTCCTCGGCCGTCCACATCGGCGCGGTGCGCACCCTGCGGACGTTCGGCGGCAGCGGGATCCAGCCCTCGTCCTCCTGGTGCCGGCTGCGGCTGAGCGCGTGGACGTCGAACTCGTGCTGTCCGAGCCCGCGCACCAGCCGGTCGCACCAGAGCCTGGCGTCACCGCTCACATACGGATACCCACCCTCCGTAAGCAGTCCGATGCGCACGAGTGCACCCCCGATCTCCCGTATCAGGAGCCGCCATCGCCCGGCGGCTCGCAGCGGGACGAACGTATGCGGACAAGGCGGTGGCGGGGGGGGGCGGGGGGGGGGGCGGCCCCCCCAACCGGGGTCGGTGGGGACATTAACGAGGGGGGCGGGGTGAGGGGGGGCGCGGGCGGCGGGGGGCACCCCCTCCCAAGCCCGCGCACGCGCCCCCCCCCCGCCGGGGGGGGCGGCCGCGGCCCCGCGGCGGGGGCCGGGGGGGGGGGGGGGCGGGGGGGGGCCCCCCCCCCCCACCAAAAGGGGTGAACGGTCGTAACTTTCCCGTGCGGATCGCGTTCCGTCGCGCTAGGAGATCATTCGGACACGGATCGTCATGCCGCGGCCAACTCCCGTCGCTCCGCCCGGCGTCGCGCGGCGGCCTCCGGGTCGAGCGCCGGTACGGCGGCCAGCAGCTGCCTCGTGTACGGGTCCTGCGGCGACCCGTACACCTCGTCGACGGGCCCCTCCTCGACGATCCTGCCCTGCCGCATCACCGCGACCCGGTCGCTGACCTGGCGTACGACGGCCAGGTCGTGCGCGATGAAGACCAGCGCGAGGCCGAGTTCGCGTTGCAGCTCCCCGAGCAGGGCGACCACGTGCGCCTGAGTGGTGACGTCGAGGGCCGACACCGGCTCGTCACAGACGATGACGCGCGGGTCGGCCGCGAGGGCCCGGGCGATACCGACGCGTTGGCGCTGCCCGCCGCTGAACTCGTGCGGATAGCGGTCGTGGTGGGCCTTTTCGAGACCCACGCGCTCCAGCAGTTCCGCCACGCGCTCCCGGATGCGCCCCTCATCCCGCTCACCCCGCGCGCGCAGCGGGTCGGCGATGGACTCGCCCACGCTGCGGCGGGAGTTGAGGGAGGAGACGGGGTCCTGGAAGACCATCTGCACAGCAGGGTTCACGCCCGTGTGCGGGCGGCCTTCGTACCGGACCTCCCCCGCCGTCGGCTCCAGCAGCCCGACGAGCATGCGCCCCAGGGTGGTCTTGCCGCTGCCGCTCTCGCCGACGATGCCAAGGGTCTCGCCGCGGTGCAGGGTCAGCGACACGTCACGTACGGCCGTGAACGCCCGCTTCCCCCGCCCGAACTCGCGCCTGAGGCCGGTCGCCTCCAGGACGGCCTCCTCCGGGACGGCCTCCTCCCGGGCGGTCGCGCCGGCCCTTGGCGCGTCCAGCCGCGGCACCGCGGCCAGCAGCTCCCGGGTGTACGGCTGGGCCGGCGCGCCCAGCACGCTCGACACCGGGCCGTGCTCGACCGCCCGCCCGTGCCGCATCACCAGCACCTCGTCGACGCTCTCGGCGGCGACCCCCACGTCGTGCGTGACGAGCAGCAGGCCCATGCCGGTCTCCTCGCGCAGCGTGTGCAGCAGGTCGAGGACCTGGGCCTGGACGGTGACGTCGAGGGCGGTCGTCGGCTCGTCGGCGATCAGCAGACGGGGCTCGCAGGCCAGCGCCATGGCGATCAGGGCGCGCTGGCGCATGCCGCCGCTGAACTCGTGCGGCCGGGAGCGCGACCGCCGCGCCGCGTCCGCGATGCCGACCCGGTCGAGGACGTCGACCGCACGCGCGCGTGCCGCCCGCCGGGACACGCGCGCGTGGACGCGGTACACCTCGGCGATCTGGTCCCCGATCGCGTAGTAGGGATCGAGGGAGGACAGCGGATCCTGGAACACCATCGCGGCCTGCCCGCCGCGCAGCCGCCGCAACTCCTCGTCGGAGGCCCGCTGTACGTCGGTGCCGGCCACCTCGACCGAGCCCCCGACCCGCGCTCCCGTGCCGCGGTGCAGGCCGAGCAGGGCGGACGCCACGGTCGACTTGCCGGAGCCGGACTCGCCGACCAGGGCCAGGGCGGCGCCCTGTTCCAGCCGGAAGGAGAGGCCGTCGACGGCACGCAGCTCGCCGAAATCCACGCAGAGGCCGGTCACTTCGACCAGGCTCATGTCAGCACCACCCGTCGGTCGGCCACCGCGTACAGCACGTCCGCGACGGCGTTGGCGAGGACCACGAAGAATCCGATGACCAGGACCATGCCGACCACGACCGGCAGGTCGACCACGTTGATGGCATGGACGAGTTCCTGTCCGATGCCGGGCAGGCCGAACAGCGTCTCGGTGAGCACCGCGCCGCCGATCGCCGAGCCGACGTTGTTGGCGTTCAGCGCGATGACCGGCGCGAACGCCCCGCGCAGCGCGTGCCGCCCGACGATCGACCGTTCTCCGACGCCGTACGCACGAAAGGTGCGGATGTGATCCTCGGCCAGGGTCTCCAGCATCGACGCCCGGGTCAGCCGGGCGAACGCGGCGGCCTCGATGAGGGCCAGCGACAGCCAGGGCAGCAGCAGGTTCCACGCCCACTGTTCGGGGTCGTCGGTGAGGGCGACGTACTGCGGGAAGGGCAGCAGCCGCAGTTCCCCGCAGACGACGATCATCAGGACCAGCCCGATCACGAAGACCGGGGTGGCGGTGCCGGCGAGGGTGACGCCGGTCAGCACCCGCTCGGAGAACCGCCCGCGCTGCCATGCGGAGAGCACGCCGGTCCCGACGCCGAGGAGCAGCCAGAGCACCATCGCGCCCGACACCAGGGACAGACTGACCGGGAGCTTCGCCCAGATCAGCCGCGTGACCTGCTGGTCGCTCTGGTACGACAGGCCGAGGCAGGGCGCGGAGCAGTGCTGCACGGACGTACCCGTCGAGTAGTCCTGGCCGGCGACGAGGCCCTGGAGGAAGTGCCAGTACCGCAGGAACAGCGGGTCGTCGAGGTTCAGTTGACGGGCGACCTGGTGGACCTGTTCCGGTGAGCAGCGCGGGCCGCAGGTGATCTGGGCGACGTTGCCGGGAGTGGCGTAGAAGACGATGTAGACGATCACCGAGATGGCGAGCAGGGTGACCGCGGCGCCGACGGTCCGGCGCAGGACGAAACCGGTGAAGCCGTTCATGCCCTGCCTCCCTCGGCCACCTTGGACTCCCTCCTGCGTCCCGTCCCGACGCGCAGTCGGGAGGCCGCGCGGGGGTCCAGGGCGATGCGGACCCCGTCGCCGAGGACCGTGAGGGCGAACACCGTGACGAACAGCGCGCCCGCGGGCAGCAGCAGGTACTGCGGGGCGGCCTGGTACCAGACGTCGGCGGCGGTGAGCATCTGCCCCCAGGAGGGCGTCGGCGGCTTCACGCCGACGCCGAGGAAGGACAGCGCGGCCTCGACGGTGATGTTCGACGGGACGAGCAGCGCGGCGTAGGTGATGACGGGAGCGGCGATCCCGGGCAGCAGCTCGCGGCGGGCGATGCTCCAGGTGCCCCAGCCGCTGAGCCGGGCCGCAAAGACGTGGTCGAGCTCCTTGAGGGTGAGCGTCTGGGCGCGCACGATCCGGGCGATGTTGCCCCAGCCGATGAGGCCGACGACGAGCGCGACCAGGACGGGCCGCGGAAAGCTCGACGGCACGATCGCGAGCAGCGCCAACGACATGATCATGAGCGGCATGGCGACGATGATGTCCGTGAACCGGCTCAACAGTTGATCAACCCATCGCTTCCCGAGCGCCGCCGCGACACCGAGGGTGATCCCGATGGCGACCTGCACGACGGTCGCCGCCAGCGCGACACCCAGCGACACGCGCGCGCCGTACGTCAGCCGTGCGAACAGGTCTCGCCCGGTCTGCGGTTCGACGCCGAGCCAGTGGTCGCCGCTGATGCCGCCGAGCGGCCCGACGGGCACGCCCCCGCGCGCGGAGTCCACCAAGGAGGGGTGGTAGGTGGTCGGGTCCTGGCCCTCGAGGGCGGTGAGCAGCGGCGCGGCGAGCGCGACCAGGACGAGCAGCGCGACGACTGCGGCCGCGACGAGGGCGGCGCGCTGGGTGCGCAGCCGCCGCCAGAACTGACGGGCCCCCGAGGCGACGGGGACGGAGGTGTCCGTCCCGGTCGCCCCGGTGGCGAGAAGTACCTCACTCACGGCGTCACTTCACCGCGACCTGCGAAATGTCCAGCACACCGGTCCAGTCGCTGATCACGATGTTCTTGACGTCCTCGCCGTACAGGCGCTTGTAGACGGGGTGGAACAGCGGGACGGTCAGGGCCTTCTCGCCGATCTTCTTGTCCAGCACCCCCCACCTCTTGGCGGCCTGGTCAAGATCCGTCAACTTGTTGATCGCGTCAATCTCGGCATTGACCGACTTGTCATTCAGCAGGCCGGTGTTGAAGTTCGCGCCGTCCCTGACGATCTGGCGGCCGTCGAAGATCGGGGCGAGGAAGGGACCGCCGGAGGGCCAGTCGGCGCCCCAGTGGGCGAGGAAGAAGCCCGGCTCGGTCTTCACGTCGTGGATCTTGTCGGAGTAGTCGTTCTCCTCCAGGCCCTGGAGCTTGACCGTGATGCCGGCCTTCTTCAGCGCGTCCTGGACGGCGGTCGCGATCTCCGGGCTGGTCTCGAAGTCCTTGGCGTTGGAGTGCGTCAGCGTGACGGTGAGCCCGTTCGGGTGGCCGGCCTCCTTCAGCAGCTGCCTGGCCTTGGCCGGGTCACCGGCCTTGCCCGCCGGGAAGAGGTCGTACGGCGTGTACCCGAAGGACTTCTGGTCCGGCAGGAAGGTGGTGGCGGGCTCGGCCAGCGCGGACCCGCCCGCGGCGTTGACCACGGACGACCGGTCGATGGCGTACGAGATCGCCTGCCGCACCCTGACGTCGTTGAACGGCTTGACGGACGGATTGAACGCGAGGTAGTTCGTGTAACCGAAGTGTCCCGTGCCGACACGCGAGGCGAGGTCCTTGTCGCCGCTGACCTTCGCCAGCTCGGCCGGGCCGAGGTTGGTGTCCGTGGTGACGGCGGCGGCGTCCGCTCCCTGGGACGCGGACAGCCGCTGGTTGATCACGGACGAGTCGAGCCCGGACCGTACGTCGATCCTGTCCGGGTAGGCCTTGCGTTCGATGTCGGTCGAGGCGGACCAGTGCGGGTTGCGCTCCAGGACCAGCCGCTCACCGTCGTTCTCGTTCCGCACCACCCGGTACGGCCCGGACGAGACCGGGTGCTCCTCGTACTTCGTGCCCGTGTCCTTGCTCTTCGGGACGGGCGCGAACTGCGTCTGCGTGGCGAGGTACGGGAACTCGCCCTCGGGCTTGTTCAGGTGGAAGACGATGGTCCGGTCGTCCGGCGTCTCGATCGCGTCGAGGCCCTTCTTGTCCTTGTACGGGCCCTGGTAGTCGGCGGCACCGACCAGCCAGTCCCGCAGGTAGGGGGCGCCGCCGGAGAGCTCGGGGGCGAAGGAGCGCTCGATGCCGTACTTGATGTCGGCCGAGGTGATCGGCGTGCCGTCCTCGTACGTGAGCCCCTTCTTCAGGGTGTACGTCCACACCGTCGCGTTCTTGCTGGGGCGCCCGGTGTCGGTGGCGAGGTCGGGGACGACCTTCGCGCCGGCCGCGCCGTTCTCGCGGTTGCGGGTGGTGAGCGTACGGAAGACCAGGGACGGGACGTTGCCGCCGCCGGAGGTGTACAGGCGCGCCGGGTCGAAGTCCTGCTGGGCGTTGGCGTTCAGGACGGTGAGGGTGCCGCCCTTGTGAGGCGTGGAGTCGCCGCCGACGCCCCTGGCATCGTTGTCCTCCGGGCCGCAGGCGGCGGCACCCGCTGCCAGGACCAGGCTGACGGATGCCGCGGCCACGCGGCGCGCTGTGACGGACGGTTGGCGCATCGGAATGACGACCTCTCGGATGATGTCTCGGATCACGAGACGAATTGACGAAGGGTGAGACGAAGTTGGACACACGTCTGCCCGGGCGCCGGGTCGTCGAAGAAGCCGTGTCAGGGCCACGGATAACGTGACAGGCCACGGAGAACGTGACAGGTCACGGAGAAGGTGCGATTTCGCGACGCGCGCCTGGGGCGGGCGTCAGCAACAGTGGATGTCGGCCACGCAGAGCGGGGTCACGCCGATGAGCGCCAGCTCGATGGCGGCGCGAACGGAGACGTGACGGGACGACATGCGAGAAATATGAACGAACTTCCTGCGCATGTCAACGCGGTACGTGGGCCGGCCCCTGTGGCGCCTGTCAACTCCCGGGGTATGGCCAGGGGTTGGCGCGGCAGTGGATGCCGTCGTGGTCGAGGAACTTGGTCTGCTGCTGCATGACCGGGGCGAGGCCGCCGTCCTTGTCGCAGGTGACGTGGCCGTAGCCGAGGCGGTGGCCGACCTCGTGGTTGATCAGCATCTGCCGGTAGGCGTGGATCTCGTCGCCGTACGTCTCCGAGCCCTGCGCCCACCGGTAGGTGTTGATCATCACGCGCTCGGTGGCGGCCGAGTCGCAGGAGACGTTGTCCACGGTGGTGTCCAGACCGGACTTGGCGCACCAGTCGGCGGTCGTGCCCGGGCTGGCGAGCGTGATCACGAAGTCGGGCCTGCCGGAGTAGATCCGCTCGAAGGTACGCGCGCCGTTGTGGGCCCAGCTGCGCTGGTCGTTGAGCGTCTTCTGCACGGCCTCGGCGAACAGTTCGGCGTCGAGCCCGAGCCCCTGCTCCACGTCCACGCGATAGGTGAACTTCTGCCCCGTACCCGGCCCCTGGGCGATGCCGGGCACGGCGTCGAACTTCCCCGAGCCCTTGAGCTTGGCACCGAGCGGGTACGTCCTGCCCATCTTCTCGTCGTACGTCAGCGGCTTCGCGCCGGGGTCCGGCACGGGCGCCCGACCGTCCGCGCGGGACGAGGAGTCCCGGAGGTCGCGGGCCCGGTCGGTGGCGGACTGCGACTGCACGCCGGAGCCGCCGGGGTCGTCGGTGACCTGACCGGCGACGATCACGGCCAGCACGGTGGTGACGGCGGCGGCCGCGATGCCGGTGAAGGTACGGCCCTTGGCGCCCTTGACCGGGGCGGGCGTGCCCGTGGGCGCCACGTCGTCGTCATCATCGTCATCGTCGGAGCGGATTCCGGCCGGGGCGCCGGCGTTCCAGTCCGAGACGGAGGCGTAGGCGTCCGCCGCGTGTGCGGAGGCGGGCGTACGGGGTCCGAAGACGTCGTCCTCCTCGTCGAAGGCGTCGAGATACTCCTGCCGCGGCCCGGGCCCGGAAGCCCGTCGCTGCCGCGGTATGGGAGCACCGCCACCGCCACCGCCCCTCAACTCGCCCCATCCACCCCCGGATTCGCGCTGCTCGGGATGCCCTCCCCGGGCTTGGGGGAACCCGTGCGCGGGCGTGCCGCCGGGAACCCTGGGCACCCCGCTCGCGGGGGTACCGTCCGGGAGCCGGGGAACACCATGCGCGGGAGTCCCGTCGGGAAACATCGGAATGCCGCGTGCCGGGGTCCCGTCGGGCAGCCGCGGAACACCATGCGCCGGCGTACCGTCCGGAAGCCGTCCACCTTGCCGGGGAGTCCCGTCGGGAAACCTCGGAACACCATGCGCCGGGGTCCCGTCGGGCAGCCGGGGAACACCCCGCGCCGGCGTACCGTCAGGAAAACGCGGCAGCCCGCGCGCCGGTGTGCCGTCGGGCAGGCGCGGAGCGCCGTGCACGGGCGTGCCGTCCGGCAACCAGCCGTCCGGAAGACGCGGCATCCCCTGCACAGGCGTGCCGTGCGCGGGCGTCCCGTACGCCGGCGTCCCGTCCACCGTCGCGGGCCGAGGCCCCGGCACCCGGCGCGGACCCGCACCCGGCTGCGGCCGGCCGCCCTGCGACGCGGCCCGGGGCGGGGCCGGCCGGCCGCCCGTGCGCGGGCTCGTGTCCGCTGCCTGGCCCTGACCCGGCTCCTGTCCCGGCCCGGTCCGGCCGTCCCGTACTGCGGTTGTGTCCGCGGTGTCGCCCTTGGCGACCGGCCCACGGCGGCTGTGGCGTCCCACGTCGCGCCTCAGCCCCCCATGCTCTCGTCGGTGCCTGCTTCGTCGACTGCCTTGTCCGTGCGAGCCCGCTCGGCTCGCCGTTCGCCCGACTCGCCCGCGTCTTCGAGGAGTTCACGGAACGCCATGGCCACCGTCTCCGGGTACTCCATCATGGCCACGTGCCCCGCGTCCGGCAACGTCACCAGCCGCGAGTCGCGATACGCCCGGGCCGCCTTCTGGGCCATCCGGAAGCCGACGAGTTGGTCACGCCCACCGTAGACGAGGAGGGTCGGCGCGAGCACGCGTTCGGCCTGGCGCCACAGTCCCTGCTGGCCACCCAGCGTGTACGCGTTGACGATCCCGCGCGCGGAACGCGTCATGGCGTCCCAGAAGTACGGCAGCCGCAGCCGCCGCTCCATCTCGTGCACGGCGTTGCTGAATCCTTCCGGCGTCACCCGCCCCGGATCCCCGTAACACAGCGCCATCACACCACGGACGCGCTGCTCCGCCGTCCACTCGCGGGTCAGCCGGGTGAAGAGCGGCGCGACACCGGGCACCGCCAGCAGCGCTGTGGGCACGGCGGTGCGCTGCACTCGGATTTCGGGCAGAGCGGGCGACACGAGCGTGAGCGTACGGACCAGATCGGGCCGTACCGCGGCGACACGGGTGGTGATGGCGCCACCGAGCGAGTTCCCGAACAGGTGCACGGGGCCGCGGCCGGTGGCGTCGAGGTAACGGATGACCGCGCGCGCGTGCCCCGTGACCGAGTAGTCGCCGTCGTCCGGCGGCGGGGAGTCGCCGAAGCCCGGCAGGTCGAGGGCCTCGCTGTCGACGACGTCGTCGAGCAGCGGCATCAGCGCCGACCAGTTCTGCGAGGAACCCCCGAGTCCGTGCACGTACAGCGCGGGAGCCAGCCCCTGGCGCGCGGGGGGCCTCGACCGCACCGTCAGCGTGACCCCGGGCAGCTCGACCGACCTGAGCCGCTCGCCCTCGGCGACCCTGACGGCCGCCACCTTCGGCAGCACATTGGCGGGCGGCACGAACGGCAGCTCGGTCGAAGACATGCGGCAATGTTACGAGACGATCACGTTATGGCTCATGTGTTCGCCGTCACAGGAATCGGCCATGTGGGGCGGGCACATGAGGCCGAGACGGGGAAGCCGCGGGGAAGGAAAGGCATCCGAGAACGGGGAGGCGCCTGGGAAAGGCAGGGCGGATGAGAAGCAGTCAACGGGATGCGCACTGCGTCACGTCCCGGACGCGGATCGCATAGCGTCCGGATCGGGTGTCTCCTAGGCTCGTAGAGAGGGCACCCGCGTGTGGCCCCTGCATTCCCAGGGACGTTCGTAGGAAGGGAGCCCAGCATGGCCGTAGACCCCACCGACCCGGAGACCTTCGAGGCCGAGGAGGCGTCTCAGACGCCGGAGATCGACGTCGAGGCCCCCGAGGTCGACGCAGCCGAGCAGCACACGGACGTCGCTCCGAACCGCGACGATCCGCTGACCGGTGTCGACCCGGACCGCGCCAATGAGGCCGACCTGGTGGAGCAGGCCCGGATCGTCTCTCTCGACGAGGACGACTACCGGTGACGTACGCCGCCGGGTGGCGAACGAGGAGCAGTACCGAGCCGCCGAGCAGGAAAGGAGCCGCATCTTGCCCGCTCTGCACCTGTTTGAAACTTTCTCAACCGCTTTCATAACCGTCCGGTCCGTGAAATTCTGCGTTCTCACCGCGCACATGACGGTTACCGAAAAGTACGATGGCGACGCGGCCAGATCCGCACGTGGACGACTATGGGAGGCGGCGTGACAGCCATCGAGCAGACAGAGGCGGTTCGCCCGCGGGGTACACGCCTGCCACGCCGTGCCCGACGGAACCAGCTCCTGGGCGCCGCCCAGGAGGTCTTCGTGGCCCAGGGCTACCACGCGGCCGCGATGGACGACATCGCCGAGCGCGCAGGCGTCAGCAAGCCGGTGCTCTACCAGCACTTCCCGGGCAAGCTCGACCTGTATCTCGCGCTGCTGGACCAGCACTGCGAGTCGCTCATCCAGGCCGTACGGAACGCGCTGGCGTCGACGACCGACAACAAGCAGCGGGTCCGGGCGACGATGGACGCCTACTTCGCGTACGTCGAGGACGACGGCGGCGCCTTCCGTCTGGTCTTCGAGTCGGACCTGACGAACGAGCCCGCCGTGCGCGAGCGCGTCGACAAGGTCACCAACGAGTGCGCGGAGGCGATCTGCGACGTCATCGCCGAGGACACGGGTCTGTCGCGCGCGGAGTCGATGCTGCTCGCCTCGGGCCTGGGCGGCCTCGCCCAGGTGGTGGCCCGGTCCTGGCTGCACAGCGACCGCAGCGTGCCGCGCGACCAGGCCGTACAGCTGCTCGCCTCGCTGGCGTGGCGCGGCATCGCGGGCTTCCCGCTGCACGGAACCGACCAGCAGCACCACTGACGGCCGCTTTGTTCCCGCCCGCTGTTCGCTCGTGGCGTTCTCGGGCGGAGCATGCCGGTCCCCTCACCGGGCTAATGTGTGCTGCGTACGGCGCGGAAGGTCGCGCACATCACTGACCGTCGGAGGGACATAGCCGTGGAGGTCAAGATCGGCGTGCAGCACGCGCCCCGCGAGATCGTTCTGGAGAGCGGTCAGAGTGCCGAGGAGGTCGAGCGGGCGGTGTCCGAGGCGCTGGCCGGGAAGTCGCCGCTGCTGACCCTCGTGGACGAGCACGGCCGCAAGGTCCTGGTCCCGGCCGACCGTCTCGCGTACATCGAGATCGGCGAGCCGGCCCCCCGCAAGGTGGGCTTCGGCGCTCTGTAGGCGCATGCGTGGACGGGGCGGGGCGGCTGTCGGCCGGCCCGCCCCGTTCGCGTTCCCGTTCACGTACGGCACACGGGTTCCTCCACGGATGGAGCACTGTTCACCTACAGAAGTGGGTTGGATTCCGCAGGTCAGGGGTAAGACGGGCTACGACCGATTTGGGCAGCCGGCCATGTGGGAGGGACCTCGACATGCTCCTGGAAGCGCTGAGTTCCGCGATTCTCGGCCTGGCTCTGTCATGGGCGGCCACGCATCGCCTGGCGCACCGGCTCCCGGCCCGCCCCCTGGTCCTGTCGACCGGCGTCGCAGGCGCCCTCTTCGGGGCATTCGTCATGCACAGCGCGCTGGAAGCCGGGCACCTGCTGGTGGTGCTGCTCGGCGCGGCGATCGTCTCGGTGGCCTCGCTGTCACTGCTGCTGCGCCCCGCGGGCCGCCTGCGCCGACGATCAGCGACGGCGTAGCCGGAGCCGTCAGACGCGCGGGGACCCGCGCGCCCGGCCGGCACCGGCCCGCAGCCGCGACACAGCGGCGGCGAGGGCCCGGGCCACGTCCACCTGCTGCTGGGCCAGCATGCGCGAAGCGCGACGCGATACGAGCGGAACGGCCTGCGCGAGCGCCACGCGACCGAAACCAGGTGCGCGAAGCGTCAGGCAGCCGAACCTGCCTGGGCGGGGAGCGCCACGCAGCCGAAACTGCCCGGGCGGGGAGCGCCACGCAGCCGAAACTGCCCGGGCGAGGAGCGCCACGCAGCCGAAACTGCCCGGGCGAGGAGCGCCACGCAGCCGAAACTGCCCGGGCGAGGAGCGCCACGCAGCCGATGCCCGGCGCGAAGCGGCCACCCAGCCGAACCTGCGCGACGCGGAGCGGCCATCCAGCCGGAACCGCGTGCGCGCAGCGTCAGGCAGCCGAAGCCACCGGCGCGAAGCACCACCCGGCCGAACCCTGCCCGGCGCGAAGCACCACCCGGCCGAACCCTGCCCGGCGCGGAGCGCCACCCAGCCCAAACCCCGTGCGCCCAGCCTCAGGCAGCCGAAGCCACCGGCGCGAAGCGCCACCCAGCCGAAACCACCCGGCGCGAAGCACCACCCTGCCAAGCCCTCCTGCGCGGAGCGCTACGCGGCCAAGCCCAGCGCGGCCATCCGCTTGGTGTGCGCCTCGGTGATCCGGGAGAACATCTTGCCGACCTCGGCGAGGTCGAAGCCGTCCGCGACACCGCCCACCAGCATGGTCGACAGCGCGTCCCGGTCGGCGACCACCCGCTGGGACTGCGACAGGGCCTCGCCCATCAGCCGTCGTGCCCACAGCGCGAGTCGCCCGCCGACCCGCGGGTCCGCGTCGATCGCGGCACGCACCTTCTCCACGGCGAAGCCGCCGTGCCCGGTGTCGTCGAGCACGGCCAGCACCAGACCGCGGGAGTCGGAGTCCAGCCGGGCCGCGACCTCCCGGTAGAAGTCGCTGGCGATGGAGTCGCCGACGTAGGCCTTGACGAGGCCCTCCAGCCAGTCCGAGGGGGCCGTCTGCTTGTGGAACCCGTCGTAGGCCGCGACGAACGGCTCCATCGCCCGCGTCGGCTCCTCCCCGATCTCGGCGAGCCGGTCGCGCAGCCTCTCGAAGTGGTGGAACTCGGCCGACGCCATCTTCGCCAGCTCCGCCTTGTCCTCCAGCGTCGGCGCCAGCTTGGCGTCCTCCGCGAGCCGCTCGAACGCCGCCAGCTCGCCGTACGCGAGCGCACCGAGCAGGTCCACGACCGCGGCGCGGTACTGCGGGTCGGCGGAGGCCGTCGCCCAGTCCCGGGCGGCGACTCCGGTGTGTTCGGCCGGGGTGGCGGTGGTGTCCGAGGCGTTCTCAGGCTTGTCAGAGCTCGTCATGAAGCGCACAATAGCCCGCCCGCCGGAAGGCGTAAGGCCCTGGTCAATCAGTGTGACGACGACTACGTGACCAAATCGGCCGTCGCGTGTGCGGGATTCCGGGGTATGGTGGTAATGCGCCTGCTGGTACGTCGACGTACCTCGACAGGCCGCACGTATGAGGATGCCCGGTCGGTGGCCCGATCGGCTCCGACCCGACAGCCTCCCCCGGCCGTCCGCCACAGTGCGTACGAGACCCGGAGGGGGACACCCTCAGCGGCATGAGCGCTAGAGCGTCGGCGCGGTCCCGTGCTCTACGGCCCGCCCGTAGGCAGCCGACGTCCCCGGCACGGTCCGACAAGACCCCCGCGCTCGCCTCGCGCCGCCCACACAGAAGAGGCAGCACCCTGACTACGACGTTCCGAGAGCTCGGAATCCTCCCCGAGACCGCCGAGGCCCTGGAGGCCGTCGGCATCACCACCGCCTTCCCCATCCAGGAGATGACGCTCCCCGTGGCCCTTTCGGGCTCGGACGTCATCGGCCAGGCCAAGACCGGCACCGGCAAGACGCTGGGCTTCGGCCTCCCGCTCCTCGAGCGCGTCACCGTCCCCGCCGACGTCGAGGCCGGACGCGCCAAGCCCGAGGACCTCACCGACGCCCCGCAGGCGCTCGTCGTCGTCCCCACGCGCGAGCTGTGCACGCAGGTCACCAACGACCTGCTGACCGCGGGCAAGGTGCGCAACGTGCGGGTCCTCGCGATCTACGGCGGCCGGGCCTACGAGCCGCAGGTCGAGGCCCTGAAGAAGGGCGTCGACGTGGTCGTCGGCACCCCGGGCCGGCTGCTCGACCTCGCCGGGCAGAAGAAGCTGAACCTGAAGCACGTCAGGTGTCTGGTCCTCGACGAGGCCGACGAAATGCTCGACCTGGGCTTCCTGCCCGACGTCGAGAAGATCATCAACATGCTGCCGGTCCGGCGCCAGACGATGCTGTTCTCGGCGACCATGCCGGGCGCGGTCATCGGACTGGCCCGCCGCTACATGTCGCAGCCCACGCACATCAGCGCCACGGCGCCGGACGACGCGGGCAAGACGGTCGCGAACACCGAGCAGTTCATCTACCGCGCGCACAACATGGACAAGCCCGAGATGGTCGCGCGCATCCTGCAGGCCGAGGGCCGCGGGCTGGTCATGGTCTTCTGCCGCACCAAGCGCACGGCGGCCGACCTCGCCGACCAGCTCAAGCAGCGCGGCTTCGCCTCCGGCGCGGTCCACGGCGACCTGGGCCAAGGCGCCCGCGAGCAGGCCCTGCGTGCCTTCCGCAACGGCAAGGTGGACGTGCTCGTCTGCACCGATGTCGCCGCGCGCGGCATCGACGTCGAGGGCGTCACGCACGTCATCAACTATCAGTCGCCGGAAGAGGAGAAGACGTACCTGCACCGCATCGGCCGTACGGGCCGCGCGGGCGCCAAGGGCATCGCGATCACGCTCGTCGACTGGGACGACATCCCGCGCTGGCAGCTGATCAACAAGGCGCTGGACCTGGGCTTCAACGACCCGCCGGAGACGTACTCCACCTCCCCGCACCTCTTCACCGACCTCGGCATCCCCGAGGGCACGAAGGGCGTCCTGCCGCGCTCGGAGCGCAAGCGCGCCGGGCTGGACGCGGAGGAGCTGGAGGACCTGGGCGAGACGGGCGGCCGGGGGCCGCGCGGACGCGCCGGCCGCGGTCGCGGCGGCCGGGACGAGTCCCCGTCGGCCGACCGCGAGCGTTCGGCCCGTACGCCGCGACGCCGTCGCCGTATGCGCGGCGGAACGCCGCTGGACGGCGCGCCGGAGTCCGCCGGCACCGCCGCTCCGGACACGACGGCCGCGAGCGGTTCCGCCGAGGCGGAGACCGTGACGGCTCCTCGCACCCCGCGTCGCCGTCGCCGCACCCGCGGCGGCGCCTCGGCAGCCGAGTCGGCGCCGGTCACGGCGATCGAGTCCCCCGCGTCCGCACCGGCGGAGAACGCCGTGGCGACGGCGGAGGGCACGAGCACGGAGGCGTCGAAGCCGCGCCGGCGCCGTACGCGCAGGTCGGAGGCGCCGGTGGAGACGCCGGCCGTGGAGACCGCGGTGACGCCGTCGGCTGCCGCGCAGACCCCGGCGGACGCGGATGCCGCAGCGGTCGTGGCCGCTCCGGTGACCGAACAGCCCGAGGCGCCTGCGGCCGCGCCGCGCCGCCGCACCCGCAGGACCACGGCCGCCTCCGCGGCCGAGCAGGCGGTCGGCACGGCCGAGGGGACCACCGAGTCCGCACCGGAGCCGACGGAGACGAAGCCGCGCCGCACCCGCAAGACGGCTGCCAGGTCCGAGGCCGCGGCTGAGGACGCCGTCGACACGGCCGAGACCGCCGAGGCCAAGCCCAGGCGTACCCGCAAGGCCACGGCAGCGACCGAGGACACCGCAGGCGAAGCCCAGGCCACCGAGCCCAAGCCCCGCCGCACGCGGAAGACCACCGCAGCAGCCGAGACCGCCGCCGACACCGCCGAAGGCACGGAGACCAAGCCGCGCCGTACGCGCAAGGCGACCACCGTCGCGGAGGACGCCGTCGACACGGCCGAGACCGCCGAGGCCAAGCCCAGGCGTACCCGCAAGGCCACGGCAGCGACCGAGGACACCGCAGGCGAAGCCCAGG
>NZ_JBIRGJ010000010.1:0-133569 GCF_044327915.1 Streptomyces afghaniensis | reverse complement strand
CAGGCCACCGAGCCCAAGCCCCGCCGCACGCGGAAGACCACCGCAGCAGCCGAAGCCGCCGCCGACACGGCCGAAGGCACGGAAGCCAAGCCGCGCCGCCGCACCCGCAAGGCCGTCGAGACCGCCGAGACCGCCGAGACCGCCGAGACCGTCGGCGCCGGGATCCCGGCCCAGTCGGCTCAGGAGCCGGAGGCCGCCGAGGCCAGGCCGCGGCGTACCCGCAAGGCGACGGCCAAGGCTGAGGCGAGCGTCGACACGGCCGAGGCGACCGAGGCGAAGCCGCGCCGTACGCGGAAGACGGCCGCCGCCACTGCGGATGCCGAGACCGCCGAGGCCAAGCCGCGTCGCACGCGGAAGACCGCCGCAGCGGCCGAAGCCGCCGTCGACACGGCCGAAGGCACGGAGGCCAAGCCGCGCCGCCGCACCCGCAAGGTCACCGAGCCCGCCGACATCCCGGCACAGGCCGGGCAGCAGGAGCCGGAGGCCGCCAAGCCGCGTCGCACGCGGAAGTCGGCAGCGGCCGCCACGGCCGCCGCCGACGTCGCGGACGACGCGATCGAGGCCAAGCCGAAGGCCCGCCGCACCCGTAAGGCCACGGCCGCCGCGGAGCCCACGGAGGGCTGACACTCCCTCGATGGCCCGGCCCCACCGCGTGTGGGGCCGGGCCATCGGCATTCCCGCGAGCGCGGCCCGCCCAGCGTCTCCACCGGCCGCCCTCCCCCACCGGCGCATCCCGCCACCGGCCCACTACCGCCCGCCGCCCGCCGCCCGCCGCCCCACCCGCTACCCTCACCCCGTGACCAGGCAAGCCACCTTCACCCCGCCCCCGGGAGCGCGCGCATACCCCCTGCGCACCACCCGCGGAGAGTTCGCCGTCGTCGACTCGTCGCCCGAGGAGGGGGCCGGGGGCAGGGGAGTCGCCTTGATGCTGCCCGGATTCACTGGCAGCAAGGAGGACTTCAGGCTGCTCCACGAGCCGCTCGCGGAGCGCGGGTACCGGGTCGTCGCCGTGGACGGGCGGGGGCAGCACGAGTCGGACGGCCCCGTGGACGACGAATCCGCCTACGCCCAGCGGGAACTGGCCCGGGACGTGCTCGCGCAGGCAGAGGCACTCGGCGTACCCGTGCACCTCGTGGGGCACTCGCTCGGCGGGCAGATCGCGCGCGCGGCCGTGCTGCTCGACCACTCCCCCTTCCTCTCCTTCACCCTGGTCTCGTCCGGCCCGGCGGAGATCTCCGTCTCGCAGCAGCAGCGCGTGAAGGTGCTGCGGGACGCGCTCGCCGTGCTGTCGATGGAGCAGGTGTGGGCGGCCATCCAGGCCATGGGACCGCCGGAGGAGGTGGGCGGGCCCGCTCGCGGTCCCGGCGACGCGGAGCAGTTGCGCCGCCGCTGGCTGGGCAACAGCCCCGCCCAACTCCTCGCCACCGGCCACCAGTTGTGCACCGAGCCGGACCGTGTCGACGAACTAGCAGCCGTGCCACTGCCGTTCCACGTCCTGTCGGGCGCGCACGACGACACCTGGCCGGTGGCGATCCTCGACGACATGGCCGTACGGCTGAACGCACACCGCACGGTCATCCCGGGAGCCGATCACTCCCCGGGCGCCGACCAGCCCCTGCCGACCGCCCACGCCCTCGCCGACTTCTGGGACGGGACCCGCACGCCTTAGTACTGCGTCTGAAGGTGCTCCCAGAAGCCGTCCCGCAGTGCGCGCCGCAGGTCCGCCTGGCCGCGCAGCGAGTACTGCAACAGGCCCTCCGCCTCCACGAGCAGGTCCTGGTCCACCGAGCCGGGCAGGTAGGGGTGGCCGGGCAGCAGCTCGACCAGCGTGTCCCGGCCGCGGGCCGCCAGCCACTTCGCCGCGATCTGCGCGCCCACGAACCGCACGTCCTCGCGGGTGGGCCGGCCCGTGGTCGCCTCGT
This sequence comes from Streptomyces afghaniensis, assembly GCF_044327915.1. Taxonomy (NCBI): domain Bacteria; kingdom Bacillati; phylum Actinomycetota; class Actinomycetes; order Kitasatosporales; family Streptomycetaceae; genus Streptomyces; species Streptomyces afghaniensis. The sequence goes on along the minus strand of NZ_JBIRGJ010000010.1, from coordinate 131,647 downwards.
AGGCGGGGGCAGCGCGGCGGGAGACGTAGGGCTTGAAGAAGTCGAGGTCGAAGGTGCGCTGGCTGTCGACCTCCCACAGGAGGGGCTCCGCCTGGTTGCGGCCCTCCGGTGCCTCGATGCCCCAGAGGTGGACGCGGGCGCCGTACCCCTGGGCCGCCTCCACCGCCGACACCAGGTCCTCGTCGCCGCCGAGCAGGGCCGCGTCGCTGATGGCGCGGTGCCGGGCGAGGGACTCCAGGTCGGTGCGGATGAGTGAGTCGACGCCCTTCTGCTGGTTGTTGGAGTTCAGGTTGCCCAGCCGCACCTTGACGTCCGGCAGTTCCGCGATGCTCTGCTGCTCCGCCGTGTGGATGCGGCGGCGGGCGCCGTCGTACCAGTAGACCCGCAGCAGCCGGCTGTCCGCGAAGATCGTGCGGGCCTTGTCGATGAGCGCGTCGATCAGGCCCTCGGCATCGAGGTCGAAGGCCCGGCGGTCCTCCGTACCGGTGACGAGCCGTCCCGCGGCCGCGTACAGGTACCCGGCATCGACGAAGATCGCATGGGTCGAGGGAGTCTTCGCCACCTCGGCGAGCATGCGCTGGAGCAGCTCGTTGGTGCGGTCGATGCGGGCGCTCAGGGCCGCGAGGTCGTCGTTCATCACCTCCATTGTCCCGGCGGTCACGCTGCGAACACAACCGGTCCCGGTCGGTCCCGTAACGACAGTCTTACGGCTCAGTAATTAGCCGGTCGAAAAATTTCCTTAGCGTAGGGAATGTTTCAGCCGCCCTGTGCGGTTGACCCATACGGAACACCGGGCACCGCTGCCTCGTGGGCCGACCACCAAGTAGTTCTCCTCAGGAGGATGACCAGACGAAGGGAGAAGCCCTTGCGCTTCGAAATCATGCACCTCGACGACGTCGACGGCACGCCCGTGGACACGACCGTCGTGGACGCCGCCTCCGTCAACCGCATCGTTCAGCAGGCCGCCGCCACAGGGCAGCGCCTCTGGATCCGCCCGGCCGGGACCACGGCCTCGTAACGCGCGCCGCTCCCCCACACTTCAAAGCCCCCGCACGGCATCGGCCGTGCGGGGGCTTTGCTGTTGCGGACCTCCCTGGTGGGGGGCGTACTGGCTGAAGGGGACGGCGAGAGCGAGAACAGGACGGTGGACCGCATGTCCGTCATGGGCCGGTCGAACGAGGAACTGCACGAGCGGGCCACGGCCGAGGCCGCGCAGCGGTACGAGGACTCCGCCGCGGAGCGTGAGCGGGTCGAGGGCCGGATCGCGGCCGGTGTGCGCTTCCCGGACGATCCGGACGCGCTCGCCGTGCGCGCCGACCGGATCCTCGACCGGGGCGGTCTGTCGCCCTCGGCGGTGGTGGCGGACATCCGCGGCGAGGCCATGGATCTGCCCCAGGCCAACGAACGCATCATCGACCTGTCGAACGAGCTCCAGGCCTGGAGCTTCCTGCCGCGCGGGGTCAGGGCCGGAGCCACGGTCGCCCGGATCACCCTGCGCCGCGACGGCCGCGAGCTTCCGCACGGCACCGGCTTCCTGGTCTCGCCGCGGCTGCTCATGACCAACCACCACGTGCTGCCCGACGAGGGCTTCGCCCGCCGGTGCTTCGCGGAGTTCAACGCGCAGGTCACGGTCGACAACGTCCCCGACACCGCCGTCCGCATGGAGCTCGACCCGGGGACCTTCTTCGCGGCGGACCAGCGGCTGGACTTCGCCCTTGTGGCGGTGATGCCCACCCAGGACGGCCGCCCGCCGGGCGAGGTCTTCGGCTGGAACCGGCTCAGCGTGCAGCTCGGCAAGCTGGTGCTCGGCGAGAAGGTGAACATCATCGGTCACCCGGACGGGCGCCTCAAGGAGATCGTCCTGCGTGACAACGCGGTGCTGGTACGGCTCGACGACTTCGTCCAGTACCGGACCGACACCCGCCCCGGAAACTCGGGCTCCCCCGTCTTCAACGACCAGTGGGAGGTCGTGGCCCTGCACCACAGCGGTGTACCGAAGAAGGACGACCAGGGCCGCGTCCTGCGCAAGGACGGCAGGCCCTGGAGCCAGGGCGACGGCGACGACGCGATCGACTGGGTCGCCAACGAGGGCGTCCGCATCAGCTCGATCCTGAAGCACCTGGCCCGGCTGGACCTCGACCCCGGGCGCCGCGCGCTGCTGGCCGAGATGGGCCCGGACTCCGGCCTGGACCAGAGCGCGGCCGTCCTCGCACCCCCGCTGGACAGAAGCACGCCGGGGCTGCCCGGCGTCACGACCCCGTCGGTCCCGGACACCCTCGTGACGGCGGCCATGCCCGAGAGGGAGGCGGGGACGACCCGGACGCAGGGCCCCAAGAAGGGACGCCCGGCCCGCGGCACCGCCTTCGGCGGCCGCCGGCACCTGGTGTTCCTGCACGGCAGGGACCAGCAGAGCAAGGAGCCCGAGGTCCTGCGCCGGCAGTGGACGTCCGGCCTGAACCGCGGCCTCACGCTCGCGGCACTGCCCACGGTCGAGCCGGAGGACGTGTGGTTCCCGTTCTACGGCACGCGACTGGCCGGCCTGGTGAGCGGGCGGGAGAGCACGGCCCGGCCCGTCGGACTCGACGAGGTGAGCGCCGCCGCTGCCGCCGAGGTCTTCGCCGCCGAATCACCCACCGGCTCCTACGAGCAGCTGCTCTACGAGGCGGCCGCCCGGGCCGGCATGCCGCAGAACGGGCCGGCGGCCACGGAGGGCTTCGGGGCGGGGCTGGTCGGCGCACTGCACCGGCCGCTGAGCTGGCTCGCCGCCCGGTCCGACCTGGACGAGTGGACCATCGCCACGTTCCTGCGGGACGTCGACCTGTACCTCGGCGACAGCGCCGTGCGGCAGGCCGTGCTGGACAGTGTCCTGGAGACGATGCCCGCCACCGGCGAACTGGTGCTGGTCACGCACAGCCTGGGCACGGTCGTCGGCATGGACCTGCTGACCCGGCTCCCGGAGGGCCTCGACCCCGTACTGCTGGTCACCGCGGGCAGTCCGCTCGGGCTGGACGGCGTCAACGAGCGGCTCCTCGCCCGTGGCCCGCACCGGCCGCCGAAGGTGCGCGACTGGATCAACGTCTGGTGCCCCACCGACGCGGTGGCCGTCGGCTGCCCCCTGGAGGACGAGCGGTGGGGCAAGCTCACGCAGCTGGCCGTCCAGAACGGCCGGGACCGCGCGCACAACATCGAGGAGTACCTCGCCCACACGGGACCGGCCAAGGAGATCGGCACCGTACTCACCCGCCCCGCCTGACGCGGCGGCGCCTCAGCTCCCCTGGATCACCTGCGTGACCCCGTTGATGATCTGCTGGACGGCGATCGCGGACAGCATCATGCCCGCGAGCCGCGTCACCAGGACCACACCGCCGTCCTTGATGATCCGGATGATCACCAGCGAGTAGCGCATCACCAGCCACAGCACGACGTGGATGGCGAGGATCGCCGTCCACACGGAGACCTGCGTGGCGACGCTGTGGGCCTTCTGCACGGCGAGGATGACGGACACGATGGCCCCGGGCCCGGCCAGCAGCGGCATGCCCAGCGGGACGAGAGCGACGTTGACGTCCTTGGTCTGCTTCGGCTCGTCCGTCTTGCCGGTCAGCAGATCGAGCGCGATCAGCAGGAGCAGCAGCCCACCCGCGATCATCAGCGCGGGCACGGACACGTGCAGGTAGTTCAGGATCTGATGCCCGAGCAGCCCGAACACGGTGATCACACCACCGGCGACACAGACGGCCTGGAAGGCCATCCGCTTCTGCACCTTGCCGGGCCGTCCGGCGGTGAGCGCGAGGAAGATCGGGGTGATCCCGGGGGGATCCATGATGACGAAGAGGGTCAGGAACAGGGAGCCGAAGACGGCGAGGTCGAACATGACAGCGCTGGCCTTGCGTGGTGGGTGAGAGAACGCGGCGGACGGTACTGCCGCTGTGGGCAGGCGTTCCGCTGGGGGTCCCCCAGGCCTTCAAGGCACTGGGGAGGAACGGGTGGGCACAGCCGGCAACGCCGGGTGCCTGACGACGGAGCTACAGAACAGAGACCTCAGACCCCGCCGGCCCCCGGCACGGGAAACGCCCCGAAGGCCCGCCGCGTGATCTCCCCGTACACCTCGGGATCCGTCGTGTACTCCCCGAGCACACACGTCTTCCGGCTGCCGTGATAGTCACTGGACCCGGTCACCAGAAGTCCCAGTTCCTTGGCCAGCCCCCGCAGCCGTGCACGCGTGTCCGTGTCGTGGTCCATGTGGTCGACCTCGACGCCGTCCAGCCCGGCCGCGGCCATCTCGGCGATCGCGGCCTCCGGCACCGTACGTCCCCGCTTGCTCGCAGCGGGGTGCGCGAACACCGCGACCCCGCCCGCGCCCTTGATCAGCCGGATCGCCTCGAAGGGGTCGGTCTCGTGCTTCTCCACGAAGGCCCGGCCGCCGTCGGCCAGCCAGTCCTGGGTGAAGGCGTCGCTGACGGTCGGCACGACGCCCAGCTCGACGAGCGCGGTCGCCACATGCGGACGCCCGACGGACCCGTCACCGGCGATCCGCGCCACCTGCTCCCAGGTCACGGGCACGCCCAGCTCCTGAAGCTTGGCGATCATGCCCTGCGCCCGGGGCACCCGGTCGTCCCGGACCAGCTCGCGCTCGGCGAGCAGCGCCGGCTCCTCGGCGTCGAAGAGGTACGCCAGCATGTGCATGCTGATGCCGTCGAGCCGGCAGGAGAGCTCCGCTCCGGTGACCAGGGTGAGTCCCTCGGGCAACGCGGCGATCGCCTCGGCGTGGCCACGCGTGGTGTCGTGATCGGTCAGCGCGACGACGTCCAGCCCGGTCGCGGCGGCCTTCCGCACCAGCTCGGCCGGAGTGTCCGTACCGTCGGAAGCGGTGGAGTGGGTGTGCAGATCGATACGCACGACGCGGACTCCAGACACTGACGGGACGAGCAGGGCTGCTCCAGGATAACCAGACTTTCGACGGCCTCTGTCACACCCGAACCCGCAAAGCGCCCCCTACACCAAGGCCCCCGAGGGGCGCGGGGAACTGCGCGACAGGCCTCAGGCCCCGCGCCGTCGCCCGCACACCCGAAGCCCCACCGCCTGGGCGCTACGGCTGAAGCAATCGCGGCGACAGGGCCCCGCAAGGCACCAGCTCCACCTCCGCGCCCGCATCCCGCAGATCCGCCAGCACCAACTCGTCGTACATCAACAACCCCGACTGCTCCGGCCACACGACCGCCCACAGCCACATCCCGAGCGCCTCACCGGCAAAAACCGCACGATCATCCGGCGCACCGGACACATGCCACAGCGGAGTCGGACGCCCGGCGGCGAGAACCTTCGCCTGAGCCGGTTTCCCGACATCCATGTACGGCCCCGGATCCGGACCGTCCATGCCCGCGTACCGCGCACCTAGTCCGACGCCGAGTTCCTCCGCCACCAGGATCAGCTCACCCATCCCGCCGAGCGGCCCGGGCCCCGTGCAGGCCACGGCCGTGGCGCGGCCGCCCGTGCGGTCGTCGCCCGCGCAGGCCACGCCCGTGAACAGCCAGCCGACCGGCAGCGGCCAGGGCATCCACACCGGCACCCGGGTGCGGTGCACCACGACGTTGAGGGCGTCGACGCTGGGCGGTATCACGGGCTGCACCGGATGGACGGTGCCGTGCACATCGCACTGCCAGGAGTCGGAGAAGAGGCCGGGAGCCCTGACCCGGCCACCGCACTTCGGGCAACTGGGTTCGCCCCTCATAGGGCCCCACGGTCCTACCCCGGCCCCGTCGCGTCAAGGACGATCACCCAACCGGACGGAACCCTTCACCCCCAGACTAGGTGCCCCTTGCATTTATTAGCCTACCTAACTTAGTGTGTGTATATACCAACTACTTCCGTTCGGGAAAGGGAGCAAGCAATGGACCCCTTCGACGCCGGAGCGGGCGGCCTCCTGAAGCAGCCCAAGTCCGTGTGGGCGACCGCCGGGGCGTCGGTCGTCGCCTTCATGGGCATCGGACTCGTCGACCCGATCCTGCCGTCCATCGCCCAGGGTCTGCACGCCACGCCCAGCCAGGTCTCCCTGCTCTTCACCTCGTACTTCCTCATCACCGCCGTCGCGATGCTGGTGACGGGCTTCGTCTCCAGCCGGATCGGCGGCCGGAAGACGCTGCTGCTCGGCCTCGCGTTCGTCGTCGTGTTCGCCGGCCTCGCGGGCACCTCCGGATCCGTCGGCGAACTGGTCGACTTCCGGGCAGGCTGGGGTCTCGGCAACGCGCTGTTCGTCTCGACGGCCCTCGCGGTCATCGTCGGCGCGGCGGCCGGCGGAAGCGCGGCGGCGATCCTGCTGTACGAGTCGGCCCTCGGCCTCGGCATGGCGTGCGGGCCACTGCTGGGCGCCCTGCTCGGCGACGCCAGCTGGCGCTACCCGTTCTTCGGCACGGCGTTCCTGATGGCGATCGGCTTCCTGTGCATCACCGTGTTCTTGAAGGAGCAGCCGAAGCCGGCCCGCAAGACCTCGCTCCTGGACCCGGTCAAGGCGCTGGGCCACGGCGGCCTCGCCTCGGCGGCGGTCTCGGCGTTCTTCTACAACTACACGTTCTTCACCGTGCTGGCCTTCACCCCGTTCGTCCTGAACATGAGCCCGTACCGGTCGGGGGCGGTGTTCTTCGCCTGGGGCGTGCTGCTCGCCGTCTTCTCGGTGATCGTGGCGCCGCGGCTCCAGAAGCGGTTCGGCTCGCTGAAGGTGCTCGGCGGTTCGCTGGTACTGCTCGCGGCCGACGTGCTCGTACTCGGCTACGGCGACCACACGACCGCCGTGGTCTGCACGATCCTGTCCGGCGCCTTCATCGGCGTGAACAACACCGTCTACACCGAGCTGGCCCTCGGCGTCTCGGACGCGCCCCGGCCGGTGGCGAGCGCGGGCTACAACTTCGTGCGCTGGTTCGCGGCGGCGGCCGCTCCCTACTTCGCGCCGAAGATCGAGGAGTGGACCGACATCCACATCCCGTTCGTCGTGGCGGCGGTCACCGCTGCCGTGGGCGCACTCGTGGTCGTCGTACGGCGGAAGGCCCTTACCAACGAAGCCGAGGAGCTGGAGCCGAAGCACGCGACCGAGGACGGAGTCGCCGTCTTCGCCAACTGACGTTTTACGGCCAAGGGTTGGTGAGCTTCCTCACTCCAGCGGGACGGACTTCCGGGACGGATCCCGGAGGTCCGTCCCCTGGTTCAGCCACCTCTCCTGGAGCGCCTGGGCACCGTGCACGCGCTTCCACGCGGCCTCGTTCGGCGTCATCGGCAGCAGCGGCAGGAACCGCACGGGGTCGAGGGGCTCGTCGAGTTCCAGGTCCTCGACCAGACCGCCCGGCTCGGCGACCAGGACCGAGGTGAAGGGCGCGCCGGGCCAGAGCGGTTCGCCGACGTCGAGCGAGGCTCCCGGAGCCACGACCAGGCCCTCCACCTGCGGAGACGCGGCGAGTACGGCAAGCGGTCGGAGCACCTTGTCGGTGTCGGCCGCCCCGGCGCGCACCGACAGGACCAGCTCGGCGCGCGGACCCTTGACCGGGTCGGCGACCACCGTCGTGGGGTCCGTCATGGGGTGCGCGGACATGCCTAGCGTGGCGTAGCGGACGATCTCCCCCTCCTGGAAACGGAGCACCTCGATGCGGTCCGTGCCCAGGAAGGTGACCGCCGCGCGCCCGTCCGGTTCGCCCAGCGCGGTGCGCAACCGGGCCTCGACCAGAGGAAGAACATTTGCCATGCGGCGAGCATAGAACTCGTCAGTAGCGGGCAAACAAGGGCCTTGACACGTCGGGCGGCTGATACTCTTGCCCGGTGGTTCGGGGCAGCACGCAGAAGCGTCGCGATCAAGCCCCGACGCCGAAGGAACTCCCTTACGAGGGACCGGCCGGAGGAGGTGGGACTGCAATGGACCGAAGTCGACCGTGCAGTAGCACCACGCTCTTCCCGCCGCTGACGTAGCTGTTCTGGCTCTGGCTGGTCGCCACCTCTCGCACTCGCTTCACGCGGAAGAGCGCTTCGTTTCGCTTTGCCTGATCTGCCTCAGTAGCTGAATCAGTAACGAGACTCGCCACCGCGACGGTGCGGTGCTCCCCGCTTTGTGGACGTGCCAAACATCATCAGTCCCAACGTCCTCATTCCGGGCAGTTCCACCTGTCGGGTCCGGCGCCTTTTCGTTGCCTGTCGCGAAGGAGCCCGCCATGTCGATGATCCGCGACCTGCGCGCCGTCGTCCGCCCGTCCCGCGTGTCGCTGCGCAAGGAGGGCGGGACGTACGACGCCACCCGCAGCCCCGCGACGGCCTCCGCCGTCGTCGACTGCGCCATCTACCGGGACGGCCGCCGCATCCAGACCGAGAACCCGCTCACGCCGCACGAGGCGGTGCGCCTGGTGCGGCGCGACGGCGGCTTCGTGTGGATCGGCCTGCACGAGCCGACCGAGGCCGAATTCTCCGGTATCGCCAGTGAGTTCGGGCTGCACCCGCTGGCGGTCGAGGACGCCGTCCAGGCCCACCAGCGGCCCAAGCTGGAGCGCTACGACGACTCCCTCTTCACGGTCTTCAAGACCATCCACTACGTGGAGCACGACCAGCTCGACGCCAACAGCGAGGTCGTCGAGTCCGGCGAGGTCATGTGCTTCACCGGACGGGACTTCTTCATCACCGTCCGGCACGGCGGGCAGGGCTCCCTGCGGGCCCTGCGGCACCGTCTCGAGGACGACCCCGAGCTGCTGTCCAAGGGCCCCTCGGCCGTGCTGCACGCCATCGCGGACCACGTCGTCGACGGCTACATCGCGGTCGCCGACGCCGTGCAGGACGACATCGACGAGGTCGAGACCGAGGTGTTCTCCCCGGGGCGCAAGGGCTCGCCGCGCGGCTCGGACGCCGGCCGGATCTACCAACTCAAGCGCGAGGTGCTGGAGTTCAAGCGGGCCGTGTCGCCGCTGCTGCGGCCCATGCAGCTGCTGAGCGAGCGGCCGATGCGGCTGATCGACCCGGACATCCAGAAGTACTTCCGGGACGTCGCCGACCACCTGGCCCGGGTCCAGGAGCAGGTCCTCGGCTTCGACGAGCTGCTCAACTCCATCCTCCAGGCCAACCTCGCGCAGGCGTCCGTGGCGCAGAACGAGGACATGCGCAAGATCACCTCATGGGCCGCGATCATCGCCGTGCCCACGATGGTGTGCGGGGTGTACGGCATGAACTTCGACCACATGCCGGAGCTGCACTGGCGGTACGGCTACCCGGTGATCATGGGCATCACCGTGGTCATCTGCCTGGGCATCCACCGCACGCTGAAGCGGAACGGGTGGCTGTGAACGGCGTGGATAGGCTGGGGGCCATGACAAGCGAGCTGCTCGGCCAGGCCCTCGTCGAGGAGGCCACGAAGAAGTCCGGCCTCGTCTGGGTCCAGGGCCCCGACGGCCCGGCGCGTGCCCTGTGGCACGTGTGGCACGAGGGTGCCGCGTGCCTGGTCGGCGACGGTCCCGGCGAGCAGCCGCTGCCGGGCCTGGCCGACGGGGCCGAGGCCCGGGTGACGGTCCGCAGCAAGGACAAGGGGGGTCGGCTGGTCTCCTGGACGGCCCGGGTCACACAGCTCGCCCCGGGCTCCGAGGCGTGGGACGCGGCCGTAGCCGAGCTCAAGGGCAAGCGGCTGAACGCGCCCGACGGCGAGGCCATGACCGCCCGCTGGGCCCGCGAGTGCCGGGTGCTGCGCCTGGAGCCGACCGGGGCGACGGCGCCGCTGCCCGACGACTCCCTGTCCGAGCCGCCGCTGCCGACACCGGCGATCACCCGCCGGCCGATTCCGGCGGGTCTGCCCCGCCTGCTGCTGAAGAAGCGCAAACGCTCCTGACCGCCTACGACGCCGGCAGCTGCCTGCCGTAGTCGACCGTCTCGTTCTTCTCCGGCTCCCTCAGGGAGAAGTCCTGCCCCCAGGCGGAGAACGTGAGGGTACCCGCCCCACCGGCCCGCTCCAGGCGCAGCGGATACGGCTTGCCCTCCAGGGACACCTCCAGGGTGCCGCCGGAGCCCTTGTCGCCCGAGATGCGGATGGTGCGGATGCCCGCCTGCTCGTCGTGGCCGTCCGTCGCGAGCTTGCCGTGCAGGGTCAGCAGACCGTCGAGGAGGACACCCTTGTCCGTGAAACCGCTGAACTTCTTGTACGAAGGGTCGCCCTGCGGCACCTTCACGAACTTGCCGCCGAGCTTGGAGGCCGCTGCGGCGTCCGCCTTGCCGCCCTCGCCCTGGCCCGCGCCATGACTCCAGAACTCCGCGTCGGCCTTGACGAAGAGCTGCTCGCCGATGCGCAGCAGCCGGAAGGTCGCACCCTTGGTGGTGACCGAGCCCTCGCCGCCGTCGGTCTTCAGCCGCATGTCGAGCGCGTAGGTGCGCCCGCCGCTGACGACGCTGCCGTGCAGCCGGACCGCCCCGGCGGACTCGGCGGCCGTACGGGTCTTGGCCTGGATCTTCTCGGCGGGCAGTCTGCCGACCCCGTTGGTGCCCTCGTTCGGATCCTCCTCCGCGCAGCCCGTGAGCACCGTTCCGGTCACGGCCAGTACGCAGATCGCGCTCGCGAGCGCGGCGCTGTGGTTGCGGCCCTGGCGAATCGGAGTCACAGGTGGGGCTGCCTCTCTGACGGGAGACCTGAACGGCGTACCGCAGGGTACCGGGGACGTGCGGGCAGGTCGGAGCCAGTCCGTCCGGAACGCCCGCCGACGCGTCCCCGATCAGGACGGGCTAGCCTGAAGCCCACCCGAGCAGGCAATTCGGAAAAGACAGGCACACGGACAGGCACACAGTCAGGCACCACGGAACACCCAGCACGAAAAGGAGCCGCGGCCATGGCAGCGGGCGCCCCCCGGATCTTCGTATCGCACCTCTCCGGTGTCGCAGTCTTCGACCCCGCCGGCGACCAGGTGGGGCGGGTCCGCGATCTGGTCGTGATGCTGCGGGTGGGGCAGCGCCCACCGAGGCTGCTCGGCCTCGTCGTCGAACTCGCCACCCGCCGCCGCATCTTCCTGCCTATGACCCGGGTCACCGCCATCCAGTCCGGGCAGGTCATCACCACCGGCGTGCTCAACGTCCGGCGCTTCGAGCAGCGGCCCACCGAGCGGCTGGTCTTCGGGGAGCTGCTGGACCGGCGCGTCGTCCTCACCGAGACCGGCGAGGAGGTCACCGTCCTCGATCTGTCGGTGCATCAGCTCCCGGCCCGCCGGGAGTGGGAGATCGACCGGGTCTTCGTCCGCAAGGGCAGGAAGGGCAGTGCCTTCCGGCGCGCCAAGGGCGAGGCGCTGACCGTCGAGTGGACCGCCGTCACCGGCTTCTCCCTGGAGGAGCAGGGGCAGGGCGCGGAGAGTCTGCTCGCCACCTTCGAGCAGCTGCGCCCCGCCGACCTGGCCAACGTCCTGCACCACCTCTCCCCCAAGCGCCGGGCCGAGGTCGCCGCCGCCCTCGACGACGACCGGCTGGCCGACGTGCTGGAGGAGCTCCCGGAGGACGACCAGATCGAGATCCTCGGCAAGCTGAAGGAGGAGCGCGCCGCCGACGTCCTGGAGGCCATGGACCCGGACGACGCGGCCGACCTGCTGGGCGAGCTGCCCACGAACGATCAGGAGCGGCTGCTGAGCCTGATGCAGCCCGGCGACGCGGCCGACATGCGGCGCCTGATGTCGTACGAGGACCGCACGGCGGGCGGTCTGATGACGACCGAGCCGATCGTGCTGCGCCCGGACGCCACCGTCGCCGACGCCCTCGCCCGCGTCCGCAACCCCGACCTCTCCCCCGCCCTGGCCGCCCAGGTCTACGTCTGCCGGCCGCCGGACGAGACGCCGACCGGCAAGTACCTCGGCACGGTCCACTTCCAGCGCCTGCTGCGGGAGCCACCACCCTCCCTGGTCAGCTCGATCGTGGACAGCGACCTGCAACCGCTCGACCCGGACGCGGACCTGCCCGCCATCGCCGGGTTCTTCGCCACGTACGACATGGTCGCGGCGCCCGTGGTCGACGAGGCCGGCTCGCTGCTGGGCGCCGTGACCGTGGACGACGTACTCGACCACATGCTCCCGGAGGACTGGCGGGAGACGGAGTTCCACCTGGCCGAGGAGGAGGTGGCGACCGATGGTTCCTGAGCGCGAGACCCTGCGCGAGCGCACGCCGTCCGGCTCCACGGCCGCGGGCCGGCCGCGCACCGCCCGCCTCGACCAGCCGGGCGTGCCCAAGCGCCGGATCCTGCCCGAGTACGACCCGGAGGCCTTCGGGCGGCTGTCGGAGCGCATCGCGCGCTTCCTCGGCACCGGACGGTTCCTGGTCTGGATGACGGCCGTCATCATCCTGTGGGTGGCCTGGAACAGCCTCGCCCCGCGCGACCTGCGCTTCGACGAGTACCCGTTCATCTTCCTGACCCTGATGCTGTCGCTCCAGGCCTCCTACGCCGCGCCGCTGATCCTGCTCGCGCAGAACCGGCAGGACGACCGCGACCGGGTCAATCTGGAGCAGGACCGCAAGCAGAACGAACGGTCGATCGCGGACACCGAGTACCTGACCCGCGAGATCGCCGCCCTGCGCATCGGCCTCGGCGAGGTCGCCACCCGCGACTGGCTCCGCTCGGAACTCCAGGACGTGGTCAAGGAACTGGAGGAGCGGCACAACGGCCACCGTCACGACCCGGTCGTATTCCCGGCGGAACGGTCACGGGGACGTGACGCAGACGACCGGTGAGACGCTTTCCTACGCACCGGTACAGCGCCGTACCATCGTCCTTATGGCTACGGAAGACGCGGTGCGCGAGGCACTGGCGACGGTGAACGACCCCGAGATCCACAAGCCCATCACCGAACTCGGGATGGTCAAATCCGTGGAGATCGGCGCGGACGGGGCGGTCGCGGTCACCGTGTACCTGACGGTCTCGGGCTGCCCGATGCGGGACACGATCACGCAGCGCGTGACCGAGGCGGTGTCCGGGGTCGAGGGCGTCACCCGCGTCGACGTCACGCTCGACGTGATGAGCGACGAGCAGCGCCGCGAGCTGGCGTCCGCCCTGCGCGGCGGCCAGACCGAGCGCGAGGTGCCCTTCGCCAAGCCGGGCAGCCTGACGCGTGTCTACGCGGTCGCCTCCGGCAAGGGCGGCGTGGGCAAGTCCTCGGTGACGGTGAACCTGGCGGCGGCGATGGCCGCCGACGGCCTCAAGGTCGGTGTCGTCGACGCCGACATCTACGGCCACAGCGTGCCGCGCATGCTGGGCGCCGACGGCCGTCCGACCCAGGTCGAGAACATGATCATGCCGCCGTCGGCGAACGGCGTGAAGGTCATCTCCATCGGCATGTTCACCCCGGGCAACGCCCCGGTCGTCTGGCGCGGCCCGATGCTCCACCGCGCCCTCCAGCAGTTCCTGGCGGACGTGTACTGGGGCGACCTGGACGTCCTTCTGCTGGACCTGCCGCCCGGCACCGGCGACATCGCGATCTCCGTCGCCCAGCTCGTCCCGAACGCCGAGATCCTGGTCGTCACGACCCCGCAGCAGGCCGCCGCCGAGGTCGCCGAGCGTGCCGGCTCCATCGCCGTCCAGACCCACCAGAAGATCGTCGGCGTGGTCGAGAACATGTCCGGCCTGCCCTGCCCGCACTGCGGCGAGATGGTCGACGTCTTCGGCACGGGCGGCGGCCAGGTCGTCGCCGACGGCCTGACCCGCACGACCGGCACCAGCGTCCCGGTCCTCGGCAACATCCCCATCGACGTCCGCCTGCGCGAGGGCGGCGACGACGGCAGGCCGGTGGTCCTGACGGACCCGGACTCCCCGGCAGGCTCGGCCCTGCGGGCGATCGCCGGAAAGCTGGGAGGACGGCAGCGGGGCCTGTCGGGCCTGTCCCTCGGGATCACTCCGAGGAACAAGTTCTGATCGAAACGCCCTCGGAGGCAGCGCCCTCAGGGGCGCGGGGAACTGCGCGATCAACCACCGACGACCCGCAGCCGCCCACCCACGAGAACCCCTACGGCGAAGGGGCGCCGAAACCAACCGGCGCCCCAGACCTCACGCGTACGCGGCGATGTCCTTGACCGCGGCGAAGCCGAGCCCGTACGCACTCATGCCCCTGCCGTACGCCCCGACATGAACCCCGGCCCCGGTGGAACCGGCGAGCACCCACCCGAACTCGGACTCCCGGTAGTGGAACACCGTCGGCACCCCGTCCACCGACAGCGACAACGTCGACCAGTCGGCCCCTTCCAGGTCATCCGCCAGCGCCCACGCCGTCTCGGTCTGCTGCTCCAGCCAGTCGTCCCGCAGGGAGTGGTCCATCTGCCCGGGCCACGTGAAGGACAGCAGTCCCACACCCGCGAGCCACGCCGCCGAGGACACCGACGTCGCCTCCAGCAGCCCCGTGCCGTCCGCACTGCGCCGTGAGGGACTCGCCGCCACGGTCACCACGACCGCGAACTTCTCCTTGGCTTCCTGATCACCCCCGGCGGCATGCTCGTTGCGCACCGTGGGCTCGTCACCGTGCCCGATCGACCCGTGTTCCACGGCTCCGTCGGCCGTCGTGCCGACCTGCATCAGCCAGCGCGGTCCCGTGAACGCCTCGTCGAGGCCGTACCACGGGAAGGGCGCGCGCAGGTAGCCGTCGACCGTGCGCCAGGCGGAGGGGGCGTGTTGTCCGCCCTCCGCGGCCGGCGCCTGTGCGACTGCCCGACTCGTCGTCTCCATATGCCCGGACGCCTCCTCGCTCTCGTCGGGCCGGAACGGCCCGCCCCCCTTCGGGCGGCGCTGCTGGTCCAGTACGGCCCGCCCATCAACTCGGCAGCATAGCCACACCGCTGCGAGCTGCAGGGAAACCGCCCGGCGCATGGGCCGCACGGGCGCCTGGTTCAGGCCGTACACAGCCCGACCGGAGTATGAAACGCGTCACGCGCGCCGGGGGCGTACGCCCCGGTGTGTCGCCTCAGGTGGCGTCCGCATCGAAGGGCGGCCGGTCGTCCTGGTCAGGGATCTCGGGCTTCTTCGTCATGTCGATACGGCCGCCGGACGAGCCGGAGGCCGACGAGGAGGACGAGTCGGAGTCCCGGCCGTGGACGGCGTCGGTGACCTCGGCCATCTCCTTCTTCAGGTCGAAGCCGTTGCGGATCTCCTTGAGCCCCAGGTCCTCGTTGTCCAGCTGCTTGCGGATGAACGTCTTGGGGTTGAGGTCCTCGAACTCGAAGTCCTTGAACTCCGGGCCCAGTTCCTCCCGGATGTCGTTCTTGGCGCTCTCCGAGAACTCACGGATCTTCCGGATCGTGCGCGTCACGTCCTGGATGACCTTGGGGAGCTTGTCCGGACCGAAGACGAGCACGGCAAGGACGATGAGCGTCATCAGCTCGAGTGGTCCTATGTCATTGAACACCTGAAGCTCCTTGCGATGTCCTCGGTCCTCGGCCCTCGGTGGTCATGCGGGTCTTGCCGTGGTCCGGGCCGGATCCACGGTACCCGGCGATCCTGTCCGACCGGTACCGTCCCGAGACCTCCGAGTGCGGCCGGTGGGAGCGCTTTCCCGAATGTTTGCCTGATTCGTTCCTGTAAGTGCCGGACATCACGACTCAGCTGCCGCCGGAGGACCCGAGGACGAGGGACACCGTCCGCTCCTTGCCGGCGCGCTCCAGGGTCAGCTCCAGCCGGTCCCCGGGACGGCGGGCCCGGGTCTTGACGATCAGTTCCTCGCCGGAGTGGACGCGCTGCCCGTCGACCTCGGTGATGACGTCGCCCGCCTTGATCCCGGCCTTGGCGCCCGGACCGCCCTCGGTCACCGGCGGTCCGCCCTCACTGCCCTCGGTGGCGACGCGGGCGCCGTCGCCCGTGTAGTCCATGTCGAGGGTGATGCCGATCACCGGGTGGGTCGCCTTCCCGGTGTTGATCAGTTCCTCGGCGACGCGCTTGCCCTGGTTGATGGGTATGGCGAAGCCGAGGCCTATCGAGCCGGCCTGGCCGCCGTCCAGCTCGGAGCCGCTGCCCGCCGACCGGATGGCCGAGTTGATGCCGATGACCCGGGCCTCGGCGTCGAGCAGGGGCCCGCCGGAGTTGCCCGGGTTGATGGGGGCATCGGTCTGGAGCGCGTCGACGTACGACACGTCGCTGCCGTCGCCCTTCTCGCCGCCCGCCGTGATGGGCCGCTGCTTGGCGCTGATGATGCCGGAGGTGACGGTGCCGGCCAGGTCGAAGGGGGCGCCGATGGCCACGACCGGGTCGCCGACCTGCACGTTGTCCGAGTTGCCGAGCGGCAGCGGGGTGAGTCCGCGCACGCCCTTCACCTTCACGACGGCGAGGTCGTAGCCGCCGTCCCGGCCGACGAGCTCGGCTTCGGCGGTCTCCCCGCCGTTGAAGGTCACCGTGATCTCGCCGGCGGATCCGGCGGCCCGCACGACGTGGTTGTTGGTGAGGATGTGCCCTCGGGTGTCGAGCACGAAGCCGGTGCCCGTGCCCTGTTCGCCGGAGCCGCTCACATGCAGCGTGACCACGCTGGGCAGGGCGCGCCCGGCGATCCCCGCCACGCTGTCCGCGTCCCGCCCGGCGGGCTCCTTCCCGGCCTGCGGCAACTCGACGGTCCCGATGCCGCCGTTCCGCTCCAGATACGTCCCTATGCCGCCGCCGACACCTCCGGACACGAGCGCGAGCAGCACGGCACCGCCGACCAGCGCCTTCCTGCCCCGTCGGCGCCGCTGCTCCGTGCTGAGCACTCCGGCCCCGTTCTGCTGGAGAGGGCCGTGGCCGCCGGGGGCCACGGGGGCTGCCCAGGGGTCGTAGCGCTGCCAGGGGTCGGGGGCGGGGGCGCCGGGGGGCGGCAGGGGCGCGGCCGGCCCGGGGATGCCGGGAGGCGCCGCCGGTGTCCCCTGCGGCGGCGGAACGGGCGCGCCGGGCATGACCGGCCGGTCAGCCGTCACCACGCCGTGCGCCGGAGTCGCCGTCGGATGCTGCACCGGCGGCGCGGGCGCCCAGGGGCCCGGTTCGCCATAGGGCGGCGTGCTGTAGGGGTCGGGATCGTGCAGGGGCTTGGGAGCGCCGTCGACCGACACGGCGGAGGGCGCGTCCCCGGCCTCCACGGCGCTCCGGGTCTCCGCGGTGGTCCTGGGAGGCCCGCCCGGGGCCGGCGCGGCGGAGGACGCGTCTCCGGCCTCCACAGCGCTCACGGCCTCCACGGCGCTCCCGGTCTCCGCCGGGTTCCCCGCAGACCCGCCCTGGGCCGGCACAGTGGGCGTGGCGGGAACGCCGTCCGCGGCACCACCGGCGGGCTCGCCGTCGGCCGACACCTGCTCTGGGCGCCTCAGCTCGTAGTCGCCACCGTCCTCGTCCTGCCGCACGGCAGGACGCGCCAGCTCGAAGTCACCGTCGGTGCGGACCGAGTCCGCCGGCGCCTGCCCCGTGCTCTCCGGCTCCCCCGAAAGGCCCTGCGGCCGAGGACGGCTCCACCACTTGGCCTTCGTGGGCTTCCCCTCGTTCATGCTCTCCCCACAGCCGCGGCACGGCTCGACGGCGGTAGCCGCAGTTCGTCGAATCGGCGCCACGGCCACGCCTCGGCCGCGGGCGCCACCCCCGGATTCAATCAGGTTCGCTCGCCGCCGCGCAGCGGCCGGTCAGCGAGCCGTACGGGAGGAGGCGGGAGAGGAGGGGGACGAGGTCGTGTCCGGGAGGGGCACGGCGAGCAGGGGCGCCGCGATCTCGGGGACCGTCGACCACGAGGTCAGGGCGGCCGGCGGGGCCGCCTCGAGCGGACGTATCAGCGGGGACACCACGGCGGCACCGGCCATCACCGGGGCGGCCAGCGCGTGTACGGCCTGCTGCCCCGCGGCGGAGTGCGGAACACCCGGCAGCAGCGGCGCGGACACCTCGGTCGGGGCGACGGGGGTGCGGCCGAGCACACCCTGGCCGTGCACCTGCCCGGGCAACGGCGCGGTACCTCGGCGCCGCTGGGACTCGGGCGGCGTCGCGACGCCCGTGCCCTGCGTGCGCATCGGTGTCACGTTGCTTCCCGTGCCGGCGCCGCCTCGGGCCTCCGTGTCGGTCGGGGTGCCGGCGGTGACGCCGCCCAGCGCGATCGCGGCCAGGGACACGGCTCCGGCTGCCGCGAAGGCGAACCGCAGCCGCGAGGAGGATCTGTCGGGCTCATGCCGCCCGACGTCGTGGATACGGAAGCCCCGGCCGACCGGAGGCAGGCCGCCGCCGTCGGACGGCAGCACGGGGACGTGCGGCCGGGCCGGGACGTACCCGAACTCGAACCGGTCGCCGCGCTTGGCTCCGAAGGCCCCGGACGATCCGAACCGTCCGGACAGTCCGCCGGGCAGCCCTCCCCCGCCCGGCGGTGTGGCATCACCGTCCGGGCCGCCGCCCGCGGGTAGTCCCTGCAGGCGGGCCAGGAAGCTCTCGGAGGGGGGCGGCGGGGCCGCCTCCGCGAAGACGTTCTTCAGCCGGCGCTGGGCGTCCACTTCCGCCTTGCACTTCGGGCAGGTGGCCACGTGCGCCAGTACACGCTCACGCGCGTCATGACCGAGCTCTCCGTCCACCAGGGCGGAGAGTCGGTCTCCCAGGTGCTGCTCTGCGAGGTGTCCCTCGGAAGCTTTCGGCCGTGATCCGCTCACGCGCTCGCGCCCCCTCCTCCCAGTGCGGGAACACGGGGCACGAAGGAGCGGCGCTCGGCGCGCGCCTCCGGGGAGCGGTGCGCGAGGGCCTTGCGCAGCTGGGAGCGCCCCCGGTGGATCCGCGAACGGACCGTGCCGAGCTTGACGCCGAGGGTCGCGGCGATCTCCTCGTACGACAGCCCTTCGATGTCGCACAGGACGACCGCGGCGCGGAACTCGGGAGCGAGGGTGTCGAGGGCCTGCTGGACGTCCGCGTCGAAGTGCGCGTCGTTGAAGACCTGCTGCGGCGAGGGCTCCTTGCTGGGCAGCCGCTCGGCCGCGTCCTCGCCGAGCGCGTCGAAGCGGATGCGCTGCTTGCGGCGGACCATGTCCAGGAACAGGTTCGTCGTGATGCGGTGCAGCCAGCCCTCGAAGGTGCCCGGCGTGTACGTCGACAGGGAACGGAAGACACGGACGAAGACCTCCTGCGTGAGGTCCTCGGCGTCGTGCTGGTTGCCGGTCAGGCGGTAGGCGAGCCGGTAGACCCGGCCGCTGTGCGTGCTGACGATCTCCTCCCACGTGGGCGGAGTCCACGCCTGCCCGTCCGCGTCGGTGGTGAAGGTCGCGGTCTGGGCGAAGTCAGCGGCGTGGCTGTGGTCAGCAGTGTCGTTCACGGATGTCGGCCTGCCCGCCGATGTGAAGAAGCGCCGAAGCACTCCTCCCCTATCCACAGGCGCAGCCGCACCTCCCCTGTCAGCTCTGGTGGTGTCCAGTGGAGCCCCTACCATAGCCACCTCGCCCGTTAGGACCGGATAAGCGGTTTTACGAGAATTTGATCTGTGCTGATACGCCTCGTACTGCTGCGTCGGCACTTGCTCGGCGCCTCGATCCACTGCCTGCCCCCCGTCACGACCCGCGCCACTCGCTCGTCCCCTTTAAACGACCGGTCCCATCTGCGGGTTCCCGGGCCCAACGGATACAGTCACGCCCAGGCATTCACGGGGACAGGAGAGGGTCATTACCGGCAACCGGCAGACGAGCTGGGCGTTCGCCGACGCCTATGTCGCCGAGGACGAAGCGCTGCGCTGGGCCCGGGACCGGGCCCGTGAGGCAGGGCTGCGCTCGGTGTCGCCCGGCACGGGCGCCGCGCTGCGGTTGCTGGCCGCCTCCGTCGACGCGAAGGCCGTCGCGGAGATCGGGACCGGCTGCGGTGTCTCCGGGATCCACCTCCTGCACGGTATGCGCCCGGACGGTGTTCTGACCACCGTGGATCCCGAGCCGGAGCACCAGCAGTTCGCCCGCCAGGCCTTCCGCGCCTCCGGCTTCGCCAGCAACCGGGCCCGTTTCATCCCGGGCCGCGCCCTGGACGTGCTGCCCCGCCTCGCGGACGCCGGCTACGACCTCGTCTTCTGCGACGGCGATCGCCAGGAGGTCATGGACTACCTCGCTGAATCGTTGCGGCTGCTGCGCACCGGCGGGCTCGTCGTCTTCGAGGGCGCCTTCGCGAACGGCCGGACGGTGGACTCCGGCCCTCAGCCCACCGAGGTGCTGCGGCTGCGGGAACTGCTGCGCGCGGTGCGCGAGAGCCAGGAGCTGGTGCCGTCCCTGCTGCCGGTGGGCGACGGGCTGCTGTGCGCGGTGAAACGGTAGCCGGTCCGCACGTTAGCCGAGCGGAAGCCGGGGCAATCGAGAGTCGAGGTTGAGAAAACAGCCGCCCCGGCACCTCATGTGATGCCGGGGCAGCTGAAAGGGTATGGTCGCTTGCGCGTCAGCCGACGACCTTCTTGAGGGCGTCGCCCAGGGCGTCGGCCTCGTCCGGGGTCAGCTCGACGACGAGCCGACCGCCGCCTTCGAGCGGAACGCGCATGACGATGCCCCGCCCCTCCTTGGTCACCTCGAGCGGGCCGTCACCCGTCCGCGGCTTCATGGCCGCCATGCTCGTTCCCCTTCCTGAAACCCAGCTCATCGTCAAGGCCGACGGCCCCCTGAAGAAGGGCACAGTGCGGTCCTTGAGGCAGGACACGCGACACCGGCATCGAACACATTGCTTCCAGGCCATTATCCCGCATCTCAGGACCCGATGACCAACATCAGTCGGCATCGCTTGGGCAACGCCCGCGAGCAAAACCACTCAATTCGGCGATGTGACTGCGATACTCCGCCACCGCACACACATCCGCCGAACGGAAACGGACGAGAATTCTTTGACGCAGGTCACACGTCCGGTCCGGTCGGCCGTCGACGATCTCGGTCATGCTGTCCTCAGACCTGGGACGTACCGACCGGTACGTCCCCGAGCAGCGACACGGAGGGGAAACTCCATGGCCGACACCGTGCTCTACGAGGTGAGCGACGGACTCGCGACGATCACGCTGAACCGCCCGGAGGCGATGAACGCGCTGAACGTGGCGGCCAAGGTCGCACTGCGGGACGCGGTCCGGTCCGCGGCGGACGACTCCGCCGTACGGGCGGTGCTGCTGACGGCCGCCGGTGACCGGGCGTTCTGCGTCGGACAGGACCTCAAGGAGCACATCGGGCTGCTGATCGAGGACCGGGAGACCGGTTCGGGGCAGACCATGAGCACCGTGCGGGAGCACTACAACCCGATCGTGCGGGCGCTGACCGAGGCCGCGAAGCCGGTCGTCGCCGCCGTGAACGGAGTGGCGGCCGGGGCGGGCTTCGGCTTCGCGCTCGCGGCGGACTACCGGATCGTGGCGGACACGGCCGCGTTCAACACCTCGTTCGCCGGGGTGGCGCTGACCGCCGACTCGGGGATCTCCTGGACGCTGCCGCGGGTGATCGGCCCCGGACGGGCGGCTGACCTGCTGCTCTTCCCGAGGAGCATCAGTGCGCAGGAGGCGTACGAGCTCGGCATCGCCAACCGGCTGGTGCCGGCCGGCGAGCTGCGCGCGGAGGCCGAGAAGGTGGCCCGTGCCCTGGCCGAGGGGCCGACGGTGGCGTACGCGGCGCTGAAGGAGTCGATGGCCTACGGGCTGACCCACTCCCTGGCGGAGACCCTGGAGAAGGAGGACGAGCTCCAGACCCGGGCGGGCTCCTCCGAGGACCACGCGATCGCGGTGCAGGCCTTCGTCAACAAGGAGAAGCCCCGGTACCTGGGCCGCTGACTCCGTCGCGGCAGGTCAGCTGCCCGGTCGACGCGCGACGCAGTCCTGGAGGTGGTCGTCGACCAGTCCGCAGGCCTGCATCAGCGCGTACGCGGTCGTCGGGCCGACGAAGCGCAGGCCGCGCTTCTTCAGCGCCTTGGACAGGGCCGTCGACTCAGGGGTGACGGCCGGGACGTCGGAGAGCGCCTTCGGGACCGGGCGGTTGCCCGGCCCGGGGGCGTGCGACCAGATCAGCTCGTCCAGTTCGCCCGGGGCCCACTCGGCCAGCACGCGCGCGTTGGCGAGCGTCGCGTCGATCTTGGCGCGGTTGCGGATGATGCCGGCGTCCGCGAGGAGGCGCTCGCGGTCCTCGTCGGTGAAGGCCGCCACCGAGGCGATCTTGAAATCGGCGAAGGCGGCGCGGAAGCCGGGGCGGCGGCGCAGGATCGTGATCCAGGACAGGCCGGACTGGAAGGCCTCCAGGCTGAGGCGCTCGTAGAGCGCGTCGTCGCCGTGGACCGGGCGGCCCCACTCCTCGTCGTGGTACGTCACGTACTCCGGGGCGGACAGGGCCCAGGGGCAGCGCAGCGCGCCGTCCGGGCCGGCGAGGGCGGCGCCGTCGCTCACGGCCGGTCCTCCTGGCGCGGGCTGGGCTTGTCCATGGACACGTGGTTCTCCGCGGAGGTGTGGTTCT
Organism: Streptomyces afghaniensis; assembly: GCF_044327915.1. NCBI lineage: Bacteria > Bacillati > Actinomycetota > Actinomycetes > Kitasatosporales > Streptomycetaceae > Streptomyces > Streptomyces afghaniensis. The sequence continues at coordinate 109,288 of NZ_JBIRGJ010000010.1, read as the reverse complement.
CCCGGGACACCTGGCCGTGGCCGGCGGCTGTTCTGGCTCCGGCCAGGGCCGACTCCAGGTCGGCGATGCGGGCGTCACGCTCGGCGAGCTCGGCGCCGAGGCGGCTGAGGGCGTCGTCCACGTCCGCCATGCGGTAGCCACGGGCGGCGAGCGGGAAGCGGAGGCCCTCCACGTCGGCGCGGTCGACCGGGCGGTCCGGGGGCAGCGGGTCCCGCAGCCGCTCGGGGGCGGCCTCGGGCAGCGGGCCGTTCTCGCCGCCGCCCACCACGGCGAGGGTCACCGCGGCGACCACGACGGCTAGCGCGACGACCAGGAACAGGAACATAACCATCGCGGAGCCCCCACGGTCGGATCTGTCGGTGTCTTCGGACACCGATGGTGTCAGGCTCCGATCGTGCCATGCGAGTCCGACAGCTAGGGTCGCAGGCGGCGGAAGACGGCGACGTACCAGGAAAGGTCACAGCGGATGCTCAGGCTGGGCAGGCGGGAATTCGGGCCGCACGAGCCGGTGATCATGGCGATCGTGAACCGGACCCCGGACTCCTTCTACGACCGGGGCGCGACCTTCCGCGACGAGCCGGCCCTCGCGCGCGTGGAGCAGGCGGTGGCCGAGGGAGCCGCGATCATCGACATCGGCGGGGTCAAGGCCGGGCCGGGCGAGGAGGTCACGGCCGCGGAGGAGGCCCGGCGGACGGTCGGTTTCGTCGCGGAGGTGCGGCGGCGGTTCCCGGACGTGGTCATCAGCGTGGACACGTGGCGGGCCGGGGTCGGCGAGGCCGTGTGCGAGGCCGGGGCGGACCTGCTGAACGATGCGTGGGGCGGGGTGGATCCGGGGCTTGCCGAGGTCGCCGGGCGGTACGGGGTGGGGTTGGTGTGCACGCACGCGGGTGGTGCGGAGCCGCGGACCCGGCCGCATCGGGTGGAGTACGACGATGTCATGGCCGACATCCTGGACGTGACGGTCGGGCTGGCGGAGCGGGCGCTGGCGCTGGGCGTGCCGAGGGAGTCGATCATGATCGATCCCGGGCACGACTTCGGGAAGAACACGCGGCACAGTCTGGAGGCCACTCGGCGGCTGGGCGAGATGGTCGCCACGGGGTGGCCGGTGCTGGTGTCGTTGTCCAACAAGGACTTCGTGGGGGAGTCGCTGGACCGGCCCGTGAAGGAGCGGGTGGTGGGGACCTTGGCTACGACTGCGGTGTCCGCGTGGCTGGGGGCGCAGGTGTACCGGGTGCATGAGGTCGCGGAGACGCGGCAGGTGCTGGAGATGGTGGGGGCGATCGCGGGGCATCGGGAGCCCGCGGTTGCCCGGCGTGGGCTGGCCTAGGGCGTTGACCCGAGGTACCAGGGGGCTCCGCCCCCTGGACTCCCGGCTCGTGCCTGGTCTCTTCCTGGCCGTCTACCTGCCCGCTTCCTTCGACACCAGGGCCACCGCCTCGTCCACGTCGTCCGTGACGTGGAACAGGAGGAGGTCCTTCTCCGCGGCCTTGCCCTGGGCGATGACCGTGTGGCGGAGCCAGTCGACCAGGCCGCCCCAGTACTCGCTGCCGAAGAGGACGATGGGGAAACGGGTGACCTTCTGGGTCTGGACGAGGGTGAGGGCCTCGAAGAGTTCGTCGAGGGTGCCGAGGCCGCCGGGCAGGACGACGAAGCCCTGGGCGTACTTGACGAACATCATCTTCCGGACGAAGAAGTAGCGGAAGTTGAGGCCGATGTCGACGTACGGGTTCAGGCCCTGCTCGAACGGCAGCTCGATGCCGAGGCCGACCGAGATGCCCTTGGCCTCCAGGGCGCCCTTGTTGGCCGCCTCCATCGCGCCCGGGCCGCCGCCCGTGATGACGGCGAAGCCCGCGTCCACCAGGCCTCGGCCGAGCCGGACGCCCGCGTCGTACTCGGGCGAGTCCGCCGGCGTCCGGGCCGAGCCGAAGACGCTGATCGCGGGCGGGAGTTCGGCGAGCGTGCCGAAGCCCTCGATGAACTCCGACTGGATGCGCAGCACGCGCCACGGGTCGGTGTGGACCCAGTCGGAGGGTCCGCCCGCGTCCAGCAGCCGCTGGTCGGTGGTGCTCGCCTGTACCTGACCCCGCCGCCGGAGGACCGGGCCCAGGCGCTGTTCCTCCGGCGGCTGCTTCTTCCCCTCGGGGTTGCCGGTCGCCATGTGCGCTCCCTCCGTCGTGCCTGTCTTTCCACCTCAGCGTAGATCTACGCGGGTTACGAACGAGGGACGTGAGCATGTCCGCGATGGAGCGCCGTAAACACGATGACGTCCCGGGCGGTCAGGCCGTGAGCCAGTTCCTCAGGCGCTCCTCGCCCGCGAGGATCTTCGCGGTCTCCACGCGCTCGTCCCGCTTGTGCGCCAAGTGGGGGTTGCCCGGGCCGTAGTTGACCGCGGGGACACCCAGGGCCGAGAAGCGGGACACGTCCGTCCAGCCGTACTTCGGCATCGGCGTGCCGCCCACCGCCTCGATGAACGCCTTCGCCGCGGGGTGGGACAGGCCCGGCATGGCGGCCGAGCTGTGGTCGACCACCTCGAACTCGTCCACGCCGCAGTCCGCGAAGACCTCCCGGACGTGGGCCACGGCCTCCTCGGGCGTGCGGTCGGGCGCGTAGCGGAAGTTGACGGTGACGACGCACTCGTCGGGGATCACATTGCCTGCCACTCCCCCGGTGACACCCACCGCGTTCAGGCCCTCGCGGTACTCCAGGCCGTCGATCACCGGCCAGCGGGGCTCGTAGGAGGCCAGGCGGGTGAGGATCGGGGCGGCCGCGTGGATCGCGTTGGAGCCCATCCAGCCGCGCGCCGAGTGGGCCCGCTCGCCCTTGGTCTTCAGCAGCACCCGCAGCGTGCCCTGGCAGCCGCCCTCGACCTGGCCGTCCGACGGTTCCAGGAGGACCGCGAAGTCCCCCTGGAGCCACTCGGGGTGCGCCTCGGAGACGTGCTTGAGGCCGTTCAGCTCCGCGGCGACCTCCTCGTTGTCGTAGAAGACGAAGGTCAGGTCGCGGTTGGGGGCGGGGACCGTGGCCGCGATGCGCAGCTGCACAGCGACGCCCGACTTCATGTCGCAGGTGCCGCAGCCCCACAGGACGCCGTCCTCGTCGAGCCGGGAGGGGACGTTGTCCGCGATCGGGACGGTGTCGATGTGACCGGCCAGGATCACCCGCTCCGGGCGGCCCAGGTCCGTCCGGGCCACGACGTTGTTGCCGAACCGCTCGACCGACAGGTGGGGCAGCGCGCGCAGCGCGGTCTCGATCGCGTCCGCGAGCGGCTTCTCGGTGCCGCTCTCGGAGCGGAAGTCGACGAGCCGGGCGGTGAGCTCCGCGGCGTCCAGCGTGAGGTCAAGGGAGGTGTCGGCCATGTCGTCGACCCTAACGCGCCAGGCGTGTGCACACTGTCCACACCTGGCACGAGGCACTCCGTACTCTCCAGTACCTTGTACGGCGTGCCAGAGCCGTCCTCTTCCCCCAAGCGTCGCGGCCGCCTCGTCCGATGCGGGTCCGCCTTCGTGGTCCTGCTCGCGATCGCCGGTTACCTCGTGGTGCAGTACGTCACCGGAGGCACCGGCGGACCGGGCTGCAAAGTCGTCTCCGGCAAGGGCGACGGGGCCTCGTACGAGTTCTCGCCCGAGCAGGCGGTGAACGCGGCGACGATCGCCGCCGTGGGCGACGGGCGCGGCCTGCCGGAGCGGGCCGTGACCATCGCGCTGGCGACCGCCCTCCAGGAGTCGGGCCTGCGCAACATCCGCCATGGCGACCGGGACTCGCTCGGCCTGTTCCAGCAGCGGCCCTCGCAGGGCTGGGGCACGCCGAAGGAGATCCTGGACCCGACGTACTCGGCCGGCGAGTTCTACGACCACCTGGTCAAGGTGCCCGGTTACACACGCCTGCCGCTCACGGTCGCCGCGCAGCGCGTGCAGCGCAGCGGTTTCCCCCAGGCCTACGCCAAGCACGAGCCGGACGCGGCGCTGCTCGCCGCGGCTCTCACCGGGCAGTCCGCGGCCACGCTGACCTGCGAGGGCCGCCCGGCCGCGACCCGGGCGACGGGCCCGGACGGGGTGCGTGCCGCGCTCGCGCGGGACTTCGGACGCGATGTGCTGCAGCCGGCCGGTGCGGAGGTGGGCCGCTCGTCCGCGGCCACGCCGACACCGTCTCCGAGCGGTGCGGGCGGGTCCGACGGGCGGACCATGACACTGCCGGTGACCGCCGACACGAGTTCCGCGGGCGGGCGGAGCCTGGAGCAGCGCGGCTGGCAGCTGGCGCACTGGGCCGTGGCCAACGCCTCCGAGCTGCACATCGCCCGTGTCACCTACGCGGGCCGGGAGTGGGTTGCCGGCAACACCGCCAGTGAGTGGCGGGAGGCCGCGGCGAAAGGCACCTCGGGTGCGGAGCGGGACGCGGACGCCGTCCGTATTGTCACGATGCGCTAGATCGGACAGGGGTACGGGAACCCACCCGTGAGGGTTACCCGCGCGGCTCTGCCGCGACGGGGTGCGCAGCTTTCCGCGCCCTCACCCGGGAGTACGCGAAAGCCCTTGGGGTCAAAGGGCCGCAAGGATTCGGCATCCTTCCCGGCGGTGGTCTTTTTGCCCGTTTGTCCGCAGCCGATTATGCGACACATTGCCAAATCTTTACGTTGCGCCGCCGCAACCTTCGGGGGCTTCGAGCGGTAGTCACTGCGTCCGAGCCGGGGCGATCAACAGCCAGTCGATCAACTCCCGGACCCGGTCGGACACTTCAGAACCTCACTGTTCTCTCCCGTCGAAGGAGCACCATGTCCCTCCCCCTGACCCGCCGGATCGCCCGTGCCGCGCTGATCGTCGCTGCGGGAGCGGCTGCCGGGGTCGGTGCGGCCGGCTCCGCCAGTGCGGCCCCCGAGCTGCCGGCCAACCCGAACCTCGGCGGACTGACCGCCCTGGACGGGGCGAACGTCGGCAACACCGTCGACGGCGCGGCTCGGGACGTCACCAAGTCCGCGGGTGACACCGGCAGCAAGACCGTCAAGAAGGCGGTGCCGGCCGCGGGCAAGATCGGCGGCAAGACGGTCAAGAAGACCACGCCCCTCGCGCAGAAGGCGGCCGGTGACGCGGCGGGCTCCGCCGGGCAGCTCGTCGGTGACGCGGCCGGTTCGGCGCCGGGAGGTCTGCCGACGGACTCCCTGACGAAGGGCGGGGTGCCGTCCACGGGCTCGCTGCCGGCGAAGGGCCTGCCGGTCGGCTGACCCGGGCTTCCACGCCGACGGGGTCCAGGGAGCTTCCCTGGACCCCGTCGGTTTCTTACGTGCCCGGTTACTCGCCCAGCCGGTCCACTGCCGCCCGTACCCGCTCGTCCGTCGCCGTCAGGGCCACCCGGACGAACTCGGCGCCTGCCGGGCCGTAGAAGTCGCCCGGGGCCACGAGGATGCCTCGTTCGGCCAGGTGGGCCACCGTGTCCCAGCAGGACTCGCCCCTGGTCGCCCACAGGTAGAGGCTGGCCTCGCTGTGCTCGATGCGGAAGCCGTGGGCGAGGAGCGCCTCGCGCAGGAGGGTGCGGCGGGCGGCGTAGCGCTCGCGCTGGTGCCGGACGTGGTCGTCGTCGCCGAGGGCCGCGACCACCGCTGCCTGGGTGGGTGCCGACGTCATCATGCCGCCGTGCTTGCGGATCTCCAGGAGGGGCGACAGGACCGCGGGGTCGCCGGCCAGGAACGCCGCCCGGTAGCCGGCCAGGTTCGACCGCTTGGAGAGGCTGTGGACGGCGACGATGCCCTCGTACGAGCCACCGTTGACGTCCGGGTGCAGCACCGAGACCGGGTCGGCCTCCCAGCCCAGCTCCAGGTAGCACTCGTCGGAGAAGAGCAGGATGCCGTGCTCCCGGGCCCAGGCGACGATCCGGGTGAGCTCCTCCTTCGGCAGGACCTTGCCCGTCGGGTTGGACGGGGAGTTCAGCCAGAGGAGCTTCAGGCCCTCGGGGTCCAGCTCCGTCGGGTCGTCGTAGGCCTCGTACTCCGCGCGGGCCAGGCGGGCGCCCACCTCGTACGTCGGGTAGGCCAGGCGCGGGAAGGCCACCCGGTCGCCGGGGCCGAGGCCCAGCTGGGTCGGGAGCCAGGCGACGAGCTCCTTGGAGCCGACGATCGGCAGGACGTGGCGGTGGGTGACGTCCCGGGCGCCGAGGCGGCGCTCGACCCAGCCGGTGATCGCGTCGCGCAGCTCGGGCGTGCCCCAGACGGTCGGGTAGCCCGGGGAGTCCGCCGCGGCGACCAGCGCCTTCTGGATCAGCTCGGGCACCGGGTCGACCGGGGTGCCGACCGACAGGTCCACGATGCCGTCCGGATGGGCGGCGGCCGTGGCCTTGAACGGCGTCAGCTTGTCCCAGGGGAAAGTGGGGAGACGGTCGGAGACTGCGGACACGGTTTCTGGCTCACTTTCTGGTACGTACGAGCCGTCGCGGCAAACGCCTCGGCCCCGTACGGCGACCAGGGCGTGATCGGGCCGTACGGGACCGAGGCGGCACGGATGTGCGGGCCGCTTGCGGTGACTAGGCCTGCGGCGGCAGCGCGGCGATGAAGGGGTGGTCGCGCTCGATCAGCCCCAGCTTGCTGGCACCGCCGGGCGAGCCGAGCTCGTCGAAGAACTCGACGTTCGCCTTGTAGTAGTCCTTCCACTCCTCCGGAGTGTCGTCCTCGTAGAAGATCGCCTCGACCGGGCAGACCGGCTCACAGGCACCACAGTCGACGCATTCGTCCGGGTGGATGTACAAGGACCTGGAGCCCTCGTAGATGCAGTCGACCGGGCACTCCTCGATGCACGCCTTGTCCTTGACGTCGACACAAGGCTGCGCGATGACGTAGGTCACGCTGTCGTTCCTCCTCGATAGGGCGCTGGCGGGCCTCCTCAGGCTCCGCCGCCTGGCGCGCGGGAGCGCGGCGTCGTCGATGCCCGCCCCTAGTATCTCCGTTCCTGGGCATGATCCGAACAGGAGGGGTGAACTGACCTGTGGAAATCTCTGCGGCCGGACGGCTCGAGGTCCGTATCACCGCTGCTGACGTGGGCAAACGGGTCTCTGTGCGGAGCTTGATCGAACATGCGGCTCCGGGTGAGAAGTTCACCGACACGGTCGGAGTTCTCACATCATGGGACAAAGGTGTGTTGCTGATCACACGAAAGTCCGGCGAGAGCGTCCGCATAGCGGAATCCGCGCTGGTCGCGGGCAAGGTCGTACCCGACGCGCCGGCGCGTCGCCGCGGTCCGGCGGCCTCCTACGAGGAACTCGCCCGGGTCGCCGCGCGGGCCTGGCGGCCCGTGGAGAGCGAGCGGCTCGGGGACTGGGAGCTGCGGGCGGCGTCCGGGTTCACCCGCCGGGCGAATTCCGTGCTGCCGCTCGGTGACCCGGGCGTGTCCCTGGACGAGGCCCTCGACGCCGTTCGGCGGTGGTACGGCGAGCGCGGCCTGCCCGCCTACGTCCAGACCGCGACCGGCGCCGAGGGCTCGCAGGAGCTGCTGTGCGCGGAGCTGGAGCAGCGGGGCTGGGTGCGGGAGGTGACGGCCGAGTTGTGGGTCGGGCCGCTGGCGCCGGTCGCCGACCTCGCCGAGCCGTCGGAGGTCGTGCTGTCCCGTGAGGCCGACGAGGCGTGGCTGGCCCGGTACCAGCGCAAGGGCGTGAGCGAGGTCGCGCTGCGGGTCCTGGAGGCCGGGCCTTCGGTGTGGTTCGCGACCGTGCCCGGTTCGGCGGAGGCAGCGGCTCCGGCCGCCATCGGGCGGTGTGTCGTCGACGGGCGGTGGGCCGGGTTCGCCGCCGTCGAGGTCGATCCGGATCTGCGGCGGCAGGGGCTGGGGACGGCCGTGATGGCGGCGCTGGCCCGGCGGGCCCTGGAGGAGGGCGCATCGGCCGCATGGCTCCAGGTCGAGGCCGAGAATGAGGGAGCACGGGCGTTGTACGCCGGGATGGGCTTCGCCGCGCACCACGTCTACCACCACTACCGGGAACCGGACGCGCGGGCTCCCGGCCGGTAACCGATCGTCGTGAGAGGGCACGAGCCAGCTATGCGTCCCCCCTACCCCCCGCCCCCCGAGCGTTCCGCCGAGCTGCGGCGGCGGTTCGCCGAAGAGGCCCGGTCCGAGCGGCCCGACCTGTCGACGCTGTGCCTGCTGGTGGGTGCGGTGGCGGACGGAGCGCTGGACGAGGCGGGCATGGACGCCGCGCAGGTCGAGCTGGACCGGCTGGCCGGGCTGCTGCCGTACCGGCCCGGCCGGCCGCAGGCGTGGGCGGTCGCCCTGCGGGAGCTGCTCGGGGACCGGACGGGGTTTCACGGCACCCCGGCCGACTACCAGCGCCTTGAGTCCTCACTGCTGCACGAGGTGCTGCTGCGGCGGCGTGGGCTGCCGATCCTGCTGTCCGTGGTGTGGATGGAGGTGGCCAGGCGGGCCGGGGCGCATGTGTACGGGGTGGCTCTGCCGGGGCATTTCGTCGTCGGTTTCGGGCCTGACGAGGGGCAGGTGCTCGCCGATCCGTTCGACGGGGGGCGAGTGCTGACCGGGGCGGACGCCGAGTTGCTGGTCGCCGGGGCGACGGGGGCGCACCTGGATCCGTCGATGCTGCGGCCGGCCGACCCGCTGGATGTGGTGTTGCGGATCCTGAACAACGTGCGGGCGTGGGCGGCGGCTCGGCCGGAGCGGTCGGATGTGGCGCTGTGGGCGGTCGAGTTGTCGTTGCTGTTGCCCTCGCATCCGGCTCGGTTGCGGTACGAGCGGGCGCAGCTGCTGGTGGGGCGGGGGGATTTTCTGGGTGGGGCGGTGGAGTTGGAGGCCTACGCGGAGGTTCTCGGAGCGGTGGATGAGGGGGCCGCTGAGCGGGTGCGGGGGGAGGCTCACGCGGCCCGGGCGATGCTCAACTGAGGCTTTCTCGCTGTAGGGCTTTGTGTCGTAGGGCGGGTGCGGGCGCGTTGTGGCTGGTCGCGCAGTTCCCCGCGCCCCTAAAGAGTCGGATTACAACCAGCCTTTTTCGCGGGCTGCTCGGACCGCCTCCGCGCGGTTTCTCACGGCCAGTTTCTGGATCGCCGTGGAGAGGTAGTTGCGGACCGTGCCCTGGGAGAGGTGGAGGGTTTTGGCCAGTTCCGCGTTGGTGGAGCCGTCTGCGGCTGCTCTGAGGACTTCTCGTTCCCGGTCCGTCAGCGGGTTGGCGCCTTCCGCCAGGGCCGCTGCCGCGAGGGTGGGGTCGATGACGCGTTCGCCGGTCAGGACCTTGCGGATCGCCTCGGCCAGTTGCGCGGCGGGGGCGTCCTTGACCAGGAAGGCGTCGGCGCCGGACTCCATGGCGCTGCGGAGGTAGCCGGGGCGGCCGAAGGTGGTGAGGATCACCAGCTTGATGTGCGGGAGTTCGGTGTGGAGGCGGGCCGCGGCCTCGATGCCCGTCGCGCCGGGCATCTCGATGTCCAGGAGGGCCACGTCGACGGCGTGTGCGCGGGCCGCGTCCAGGACCTCGTCGCCGCGGGCCACCTGGGCGACGACCTCGATGTCCTCCTCCAGGCCGAGCAGGGCAGCCAGGGCCTCGCGGACCATCGACTGGTCCTCGGCGAGCAGGACCTTGATGGGGCGGCTCATGCCGGGGATCCTACGTCCGCCGGGCCGGCCGAGGGCACGCGGGCGACCAGGCGGAAGCCCTGCCTGGCCGGGCCCGCCTCCAGGGTGCCGCCCGCCTTCGTGAGGCGCTCGTCGAGGCCCGTGAGGCCGTTGCCGTAGCCGTCGCCCGTGCCCGAGCCGTCGTCCTCGACGGTGAGTTCGAGCACCGGGCCGTCGAGGGTCTGGCGGTGCAGGAGCTCCACGGTGCAGCGGCGGGCGCCGCTGTGCCGTACGACATTGGTGACCGCCTCGCGCAGCGCCCAGGCTAGGGCGGACTCGCTCTCCTCGGGGACACCGGTGAGGTCGGGTTCGGCGGGCAGGTCGGCGGCGACACCGGCGGCGGTCAGGGCGACCCGGGCACCGGCGAGTTCGGCGCCGAGGCGGGGGCGGCGGTAGCCGGTGACGGCCTCGCGCACGTCGACGAGGGCCTGGCGGCTGACCTGCTCGATGTCGGCGACCTGCTGGGCCGCCTTGCCGGGGTGGCCGGGCAGCATGCGGCCGGCCAGCTCGCTCTTGAGCGTGATCAGGGAGAGGGAGTGGCCGAGCAGGTCGTGCAGGTCCCTGGCGAGGCGCAGGCGCTCCTCGTTGGCGGCGAGCTGGGCGACGGTGGCGCGGGCCTCGCGCAGCGCGATGGTGGTGCGTACGAGTTCGCGTACGCCGGTCATCGCGAAGCCGCCGAGCAGGGCCGGGATGAGCAGGCCGGCCAGGTAGGAGTGGCCGCCCGGCACCGCGAGCGCGCCGGCGGTCAGCAGCGCGCACGCGGCCGGGATGGTCCAGCGGGCCATACGCAGGGGCAGGGCGGCGCCCGACGCGATCGAGACGTACACGAACAGCACCAGCCACTCGCGGCCCAGGGTGAGGGCGAGGAGCGTGGACTGGGCGGCGAGGACCCCCAGCGAGCCGAGGACCAGGGCGTTGCGCTCGCCGCGGCCGGTGCGGAAGACCAGCAGCATGTACCAGGTGACGAAGGCGGCCAGGCCGATCCAGCCGAGGACGCGGACGCCCGTGCTGTGGCCGCCGTGCAGCAGGTCGGTGACGGGTGCGCTCAGGTAGACCAGCCAGATGCCGGTCCACAGCGCCTTCACCGCCCGCTGCCTGCGGTTCACGGGGCGCTGCCCCATACCGAACCCGACGCCGCTCACGCCTTCAGGGTGTCCTTCCGGTACAGCCATGCGGCGCCGCCCGCGAACAGGGCGAACGACGCCACGAGGACGACGAGGTCCTGGACGTGCGGGGCGCGGCTCTGCTCGATGGCCTGCCCCAGGGCGGCGTACGCGTGCGTGGGGAGCCACTTCACGATGTCCTGCAGCCAGCCCGGGAACGTCGTCGTCGGCATCCACAAGCCGCCGAGCATCGACAGGCCGAAGTAGGTGATCATGGTGATCGGACGGACCGCGTCGCCGCTGGCGAGATAGCCGAGGGCGACGCCGAGCGCGGCGAAGACGAGGCTGCCGGCCCAGATCGCGCCGGTGAGGGCGAGCCACTGCCAGGCGTCCAGGCGTACGTCCTTCACGATCGCCGCGACGGCGAAGACGATGACGATGGACGGCAGGCTGACGACGGCGGCGCTCGCCGTCTTGGCGAGGACGTAGCCGCGGCCCGGCAGCGTGGTCAGGCGCAGCTGCCGTACCCAGCCGCCCTCGCGCTCCTTGGCGATGCGTTCGCTGTTGCCCATGAGGACGGCGGTCAGGGCGCCGAAGGAGGCCATGGAGACCATCATGTAGGTCGGGAGGGTCAGGGCGCTGCCGGGGACCTTCGTGGTGCTGTCGGCGTTGCCCGCGATGATGAGGAACAGGACCGACGGGTAGATCACGGAGAAGAACAGGAACTTGCGGCCCCGCAGGGCGCGGGTGAGTTCCAGCTTGATCAGGCTGTTCACTTCGACTTCGCCTCCTCGGCGGTCGTGATCGCGACGAAGGCCTGCTCCAGGCCGAGCCCGGCGACTTCGAGGTTGCGGGGGTAGACACCGAGGCCGTACAGGGCGTGGACGGTGGCGTCGGCGTCGGCGGACTGGATGCGGACGGTCCGGCCGGAGACCGTCAGGGAGGTCAGGAAGGGCAGGTCGCGCAGGGCGGCCTCGTCGACGGTGCCCGCCAGGTCGAAGGAGATGCGGCGGGCGCCCGCCTTGGCCTTGATCTCGGCGGCCGTGCCGTCGGCGAGGAGCCGGCCGCGGTGCAGGACGAGGACCCGGTCGGCGACGGCGTCGGCCTCTTCGAGGTAGTGGGTGGCGAAGAGGACGGTCCGGCCCTGGTCGGCCTGCTCGCGCATGGTGGCCCAGAAGGCCTGGCGGGTGGTGACGTCCATGCCGGTGGTGGGCTCGTCCAGGACGATCAGGTCGCTGTCGCCGGCGGTGGCGAGGGCGAAGCGGACGCGCTGGGCCTGGCCGCCGGACAGCTTGTTGACCTTGCGGTCGGCGATCTGCTCGATGCCCGCGCGGGACAGGACCTCGGAGGGCCGGTACGGCTTCGGATGCAGGTCGCAGGCGAGCCGCACGAGTTCGGCGACCGTGACCTCGTCCATCAGCCCGCCGCTCTGCAGCATGGCGCCCACCCGCCCGGCGACGATGGCGTCCCGGGGGGCGGTGCCGAAGAGGCGGACCGTGCCGCTGTCGGGCTTCTTGAGGCCGAGGAGCAGGTCGAGGGCGGTGGACTTGCCGGCACCGTTGGGGCCCAGCAGCGCCACGGTCTGCCCCGGGCGCAGGGTCAGGGTCAGTGCGTCCACGGCCCGGACTGCGTCGTACGTCTTGCTCACCTGGTCGAATCCGACCACGGGCGTTGTCGTCGTCATACCGGCCAGAGTGGCTGGGGGCGGGGTGTGCCGGGCAGTGTCGGCGGTCCTGACTCCCGCATGACAGATGTCATGGCGCCGTACGGCGGGGCTCAGCGGAGGACCCCGGCCGCCTTCCGCAGCGCGTCCCGCCGCATCTGCCGGACCTCGCCGAGCTCCTTCTCATTGGCCTTGATGATCTTGTTTTGGTAGGTGGTCTCGACGGACTGCCAGACCGCCACGTAGTCCACCTGCTGCTTGCACTTCACATCGGCCACCGCCGTGGCGATCTCGCGCGCCTTGGTCTTGTTCCGGGCGGCCGTGTCCCCCACGCCCTTCGTCCACCAGGCCGGGTCGCCTGCGGCCGCGTGGGGATTCGCGTACGGGTGGCCGGCCTTCTTCATGCAGGCGCTCCACCGGGCGTTCGCGGCCTTGGCCCGGCTGTCCGCCTCCGTACGCTTCCAGCCCTGCTGCTGCGCCAGGTCGACGGCGTCCAGTGCGTCTGCTTGCGGTGGCAGGCCGAGCTGCCTCAGGGCCTCGCCGCGGCAGCCGCCCGTGCGGCTCGTACCCTTCGTCGTCCCGGCACGGCCCGTGTAGGCCTCGGTGACCTCGTCCGTCATGAGGGTCTTGCGCTTCTTCTCCAGCCGCGCTTCCTCGGCCAGTTGTTCGGGGGTCACACCGGGCGGCGGTGCCAGCTGATAGCCGTACACGCGCACGGCCTCCGGGTCGGTAACGCCGTAGCGCCGCTCGTTGGCCGAGCGCGCCTCGCCGAGCCGCTCGAGGCGAGCGGGCCAGGTGTATCCCTTCGCCTTCATGCACGTCCCGGCCAGCTTGTCGACGGCCCGGTCGAGAACGGCCTGCTGCTCCGCGCTGACGCCATAGGAATCAAGAGGGAGGACCGGTACCGGCACACCGGCGACGGTCCTCGTGGCCGGAGTGGGAGAGACCTCGGGTTCGCTTCTCGTCTGGCCACTCGATTGACATGCCGACAGCAGCACCACGGAAAGGGCGGCAACGCCGGCGGCCACTGAGCTCTTCCGCATCAGGTCGGACGCTTTCTACGATGACGAAACGCCGAACGGGGTGCGCCCCCTGGGCAGGGGGCGCACCGTCACATTCAGTTCGGGCAGGCGGAGTTCGAGCCGAAGCAGTGCGAACTCGCCGTGTTGTCGTTGGACACCTGATTGATGTGCTCACCCGGGGGGATACCGAGGAGTGCACCGGTGTAACCGGAGTACTGGTAGAAGTACACCAGCGTGTCGGGGTCCATGTTCTTCACGGAGGACATGGTGTTGTCGATGGCCGTGCTGGTGCCGTAGTAGGTGCTGCCGCTGTAGGTGCTCTTGCTGTAGAGCGTGTCGTAAAGGCCGCCGCTGTAATTCGCGAGTCTGTACATGCAGACCTCGCCGCCGCCCGAGGACTCGCACACTCCGTTGTAGCTGCCGGCGGAAGCGGTGCCGCTGAACCCGAGGACCAGGGCCGCGCTCGCCAGGCCCACGAGAGCTTTCTTATGTGCGCTCATCCACTCACCCATCCTGTACTCAGACCCGCAGAGGTCGGCAGGGCGCCGAAATGAGCGCATGACGAACCCCCGACCCCATGGGGTGAACTTGGTTCGGCCCATGCGCCGGAGTGATCTTAGGCAGCCTTCATGGGCTCAGAAGGGGTCACTTTCGGTCATTCGAAAGCGGTTTCTGGGCACTCTCGAACACGAGAGGGCGCCCCGGCCGTTCACCGGGGCGCCCTTCGAGCCGCTCGTCGTTAACCGGGATTCGTCTCGATCAACTGGGATTCGTCTCGATCACAGCGACGCGGTCCGCCGCCGTCTTGCCGAGCAGGGCCTGGCGCATGGCGCCGATGACGTCGTCGGGCGTCACCGGGGTCTTCTTGCCGTTGCCCCGGGTGATCAGCACGCTGTCCCATGCGCCGCCGTACAGCTCCTTCAGGGCGGGCTTGTCGTAGTACTCGACCAGCTTGTTGCCGACCGGCTTGACCGCGAGGAACCGCCAGAGGGAGTTCTGGGGACTGAACCTGACCTCCACGCCGCCGGCCTCGACCGTGACGATGCCCGACATCGCCGGCTTGGCGAACTTGTTCATCATCCGGTCGACCTCGGCGTTGGAGATCTTCGGCTGCTGGGTGGTCGTCGGGACGTTGACGGGCGTGGCCGTGCCGGTCTCCACCTGGGCACGGTACGCCTTCTCCACCGCCGCGGTCGACTTGTCGAGGTCGATGCCCTTGCCCGCCTTGCCGTAGACGGCGACGGCCTTACCCGGCTCAAACTTGATCGTGCCCTCGGTGACCGAGCCGGCACCGCCGGCCGCGCTCTCCAGGGAGGCGTGCAGCTTCTCCTCGTCGATGGGCATGACGGGTGTGACGACCCGGTGGTTGCCGAAGAGCGAGCCGATCACGGAGACCGGGTTGTAGTCGCTCTTCGCCGCCGCGTCGGCCGTGGCGTCCATGTCGAACTGGAGCCCCGCCTTGTCCGGGTCGAGGGACACGGTCTTGCCATCGACCGACAGCTTCAGCGGCTTGCCCACACGGCCGTCGAAGGCGTCGTCGAGCTTCTTGACCGCGCCGTCGCGGGTGGTGCCGCCGATGTCGACGCCGAGCACGCTGGTGCCCTTGGGCACGTCGGTGCGGTTCATCAGCAACCCGGCGCCGTAGACGCCACCGGCCACGACCACCAGGCCGGCCGCGAGCAGCACGAGCTTGTTGCGCCCCTTCTTCTTCGGCGCCTTCGAGGAGCTCGCCGGGGGCGGGGAGACCGGCTCGGGCAGCTTCGGGGCCGCGTGGGGCACCGGGGCGTCACCGGGCGCGCCCGGACCGAACGACGAGGCCGCGCCGGGCGGTACGACGGGGATGCCGCTGGTGACGGTGTGCCCCGAGACGTTGTCGTGGCGGGCGGCGTAGCCCTGTCCGTCCGGAGGCTCGGGGGCCGGCTTCTGCGGGGTGAGGATGGCGGTGTCGTCGCTCATCCCGCCACCCGGGCCGTGGCCTGCGGCGCCGTGGCCGGTCGGAGCGGCGGTGCCGGGGCCACCAGGAGCTCCGGGGCCAGGGCCTCCGGGGCCTCCGGGCTTGGCCGTACCGGCGGGTCCGCCGGGGCCGCCCGTGCCGGCGGGGCCGCCTATGGCTCCGGGTCCGGCAGGTGCGCCGGGGCCGCCCGGCCGGCCGGGGTCGTTGAAGGCGCCCGGGGCGCCGGGGCCACCGGACGTGCCCGGGCGACCGGGCTCGTCGAAGGCGCCCGGGCCACCGGGCCTGCCCGGCTCGTTGTAGCTGCCAGGGCCACCCGCACGACCGGGGTCATTGAAGCTGCCGGGCCCACCGGGACCACCCGGCTCACTGAAGCCGCCAGGCCCACCCGGACCACCCGGCTCACTGAAGCCGCCGGGGCCACCGGAGCGGCCAGGCTCATTGAAGCCACCGGGCCCGCCAGAGCCACCCGGATCGTCGAAGCTGCCGGGGCCACCCGCACGACCAGGGTCGTTGAAGCTGCCGGGCCCACCGGGACCACCAGGATCACTGAAGCCGCCAGGGCCACCGGGGCGACCGGGCTCATTGAAGCTGCCGGGCCCGCCAGAGCCACCCGGCTCATTGAAGGCGCCAGGACCGCCGGCGCCGCCGGCCGGTGGGGTCATCGGGCCGTCGCCGGTGACCGGACCGCCCGTCGGGCCGGCCGGGCCGCCGGGGCCGCTGGGAGCGCCCTGGCCGCCGTAGCCGCCCTGGCCGTTCTGGCTGAGGCGGTCGTTCTCGGAGAAGTACGGCAGGTCGTCGCGGCGCGTCTCGCCGCCGTCGCTGCCCGGGGCCGGACGTGAACCGTTGCCGAGCGGGCCGGCCGCCAGTGCCTCGGTGACGTCGAAGGAGCCCGTGCCGCCGCCGTGCCCGGGCGCGACGGGGCCGCCGGTCGCGCCGCCGGGGAGCCCCGCGCCGTTCGTGCCGCCGGGCCGGGAGCCGCCCGGCCTGCTCATGGAACCGACCACGCCTCCGGGCCGCCCGGCACCGGAACCACCCGCACCGGAACCACCCGCAGCCGGGGCGCCTGAACCGCCCGCCGCCGGACCCGAACCGCCCGGCACACCCGCCCCGTTGGTGGAGCCGCCGCCCTGACCGGGCTTGCCCGAGCCGGACTTGCGGGGCGCGAACCAGTCACTGGTCGGCTTGTCCTCGCCGGACTGGCCGGACTGGCCGGGCTCAGCAGCAGGCTCGACCGTGCCGGTGCCCCTGGACGTGGCGGCACCCGGGGCGTTCGCTTCGTTGCCCGCTCCCGCACCGGAACCGGCGCTGGTGTCGCCGGAGCCCTCCGCCTCCGCGACGGGCTTGCGCACCACCACCGGCGGAATGGGCCGTGACCCGGGGATGTTGATCCGGATCCGGGTCGTCAGCGTGGTCTCGGTCTTGCGTTCCTCCGGCCGCGTGGCCGAACGGCCCGCTTCCGTACCGCCGTCGGAGACCGTCGGGGTCCCGTACGGCGGCGTACCCGACGGGTAGGCGGCTCCGCCGCGCCCGTTGGGCCCGGAGGACGGAGTGTCAGTTTCACGACTCAAGGCAGGTTCTCCCGGTTGGCTCCGCCGCCCGACACAACCTCACGCGGGCAGCTCGGCGGCGCGCACCACCATACTGGCCACTTCTCGCCCGTATCTCAGGACCGCTGGGGAAACTCACACCGGACCCCCACGGGCGCGTCCTGGCGAAGTGGTACGTCACTTGCCAAGTCGGACGTGGTCGCCGTCCGGTTGCCGCCCCGGGGCGAGGGTGGCGCAGATCACAGCCACAGCGATGCCTCCGAGCAGGAAGAGATAGGAGCCGCCGCCCGCCGCGAAGAGGAAGTCGCCCTCCGGGCGGCTGGCCGTGAGTAGGACGACGGCGAGCATCCAGCCGGCGGCGGCCGCGACGCTCCCGGCCCGCCCGCGGGTGACCCGCGCGGCACCGAGGACGAGCCCGGCCTCACCAGCGAGGGCGAGCAGCAGCCCGCCCGGGAACCACGCGGGCTGCACCAGTGCCCCGGCGGTGCCGATCACGGCCCCGAGCAGGAAGAACCCCGCATAGGCGGCGGCCCGTCCGGCGGAGGGCGGCCGCATCGGCTGGGCGAGCATCGGAGTCCGGTCGTTCATGAGGCCTCCTCGACACCGGCGAACAGGTCCGTCTCCCGCTCGCCGGGGCCCCGCTCGCCCCGCACCAGCTCGTAGTACTCGGTCGTGAGGATCGGCTGGGCGAGTTCGTTGGACAGCGCGAAGTACGGCCCGGACACGCTGATCTGGGTGGCGTGGGCGCGCATCGCGGCGGCCTTGGCGGCGGCGTGCGCCGTGCCGTCGACCGCGGTGGTGATCCGCTCGTCGGCCACGACGCCCGGTACGTCGTCGACGTCGGCCGCCTTGGCGAAGGGGAGGCCGGGCAGGTCCTCCCGGAGCCGGGCGAAGGATTCCTCGACAACCGGCCGGGGGACCCGGTTCCAGTAGACCTTGGGGATCGTGAGGCCCGACTCGGCGGCCAGCTCCGCGGCGCGCATCGCGACGCGGTGGGCCTGGATGTGGTCGGGGTGGCCGTAGCCGCCGTTGTCGTCGTAGGTGACGAGGACCTGGGGGCGTACCTCGCGGATCACCTCGACGAGGTGGGCGGCGGCCTCGTCGACGTCGGCCTGCCAGAAGCAGCCGGGGTCGTCGTTGTCGGGCAGGCCCGTCATTCCGGAGTCGCTGTAGCGTCCGGCGCCGCCGAGCAGGCGGAAGTCCTCGACGCCGAGCTCGGCCATGGCGGCGGCGAGCTCCCGGCGGCGGTGCTGGCCCAGGGCGGGACCGCTCAGGTGCGCGAGCTCCGGCGGGATGACCTCGCCGCGTTCGCCGAGGGTGCAGGTGACCAGGGTGACGTGGGCACCCTCGGCCGCGTACCTGGCCATGGTCGCGCCGTTGTTGATCGACTCGTCGTCCGGGTGCGCGTGCACCAGCAGCAGACGCCGGTCGGGCAGTTCCGTCATGGGCCCCAGCCTACGAGGTCCCGCGGTCAGAACTTGATGCTGCCGATCATGCCCGCGATGTTGGTCGTCAGCTCGTTGATCGTGGGAGCGACGGTCGAGGAGGCGAGGTAGAAGCCGAGCAGCATGCAGACGATCGCATGCCCCGCCTTCAGACCTGACTTCTTGATGAGCAGGAAGACGATGATCGCCAGCAGCACCACCGCCGAAATCGAGAGTGCCACGGCGGCTCACCTCCAAAGATCCACGAGGGCGCGGGGGGGGGTCGGACTATGGGGGCATCAAATCCGTACAGCAGCCAGCAGGTTCATACCCACTATGCGACATTGATCATAACTATCCGTCTGCGCGCATCGATCGGCGCACGGCCGCACAAGGGGGCGCATGGCCAATATGGTCAGGGCATGACGACCGAGCCTGACTCCTTCCCCCGGCGGCACGCCCGTACCCAGCGCTTCACGCTAGGCGCGCCGCGTTCGTTCACTGTGGCGCCCGACGGTTCACGTGTCGTGTTCCTGCGCTCCGGTTCCGGTACGGACCGGGCGAACTCGCTGTGGGTCCTCGACACCGAGGAGGGCGGGGAGCGCGTGGCCGCCGACCCGCGCGCCCTGCTGGGCGGTGTCTCGGAGGACCTCTCGCCCGAGGAACGCGCCCGGCGTGAGCGCAGCCGCGAGGGTGGCGCCGGCATCGTCGGGTACGCCACCGACACGGCCGTGGAGTTGGCCTCTTTCGCCTTGTCAGGGCGGCTTTTCGCGGCCGAGCTGCGGGCCGGGACGGCGCGTGAACTGCCCACGCCGGGGCCGGTGATCGACCCGCGTCCGTCGCCCGACGGGCGGTATGTCGCCTACGTCGCGCGGGGTGCGCTGCGCGTGGTGGGTGCGGAAGGAGAGAGCGACCGGGCGCTCGCCGAGCCGGAGTCGGAAAATGTCTCATATGGACTGGCCGAGTTCATCGCGGCCGAGGAGATGGGGCGGTCGCGCGGTTTCTGGTGGGCTCCGGAGTCGGACCGGCTGCTCGTGGCGTGCGCGGACGACACGCCGGTGGACCGGTGGTGGATCTCCGACCCGGCGCATCCGGAACGCGAGCCGCAGCGGGTGGCGTACCCGGCGGCAGGTACTGGCAACGCGGACGTACGGCTGTTCGTGATCGGTCTGGACGGGATGCGCACGGAGGTCGCCTGGGACCGGGCGCGGTACCCGTACCTGGCACGTGTGCACTGGTCAGCGGCGGGCGCGCCGCTGCTGCTCGTACAGGCGCGCGACCAGCGCAGCCAGCTGATTCTCGCGGTGGATCCGGAGTCGGGCGCGACCCGGATGGTGCACGCCGACGAAGATCGGATTTGGCTTGATCTTTTCCCCGGGGTGCCGTGCTGGAGTCCGGCCGGGCAGCTGGTGCGGATCGCGGACGAGGGCGGCGCGCGGCTGCTGGCGGTCGGGGACCGGCCACTCACGGGGGCGCAGCTGCACGTGCGGGCCGTGCTGGACGTCTCCGCCGACGACGTGCTGCTCTCGGCGTCGGCGGGTGAGGAGGCCGCCGACGCCGAGACGGGCCAGGTGCATGTGTACCGGGTGAACGAGCTGGGCGTGGAGCGGGTGTCGCAGGAGCCGGGCGTGCACTCGGCGGTGCGGGCCGGGGACGTGACGGTTCTGGTCTCGGCGACGCTGGATCGGCCAGGTGTGCGGGTGCAGGTCCTGCGCGACGGGAAACCGACGGTTGTTGTCCCCTCGTACGCCGAAGATCCTGGTATGTCCCCCCGCGTGACACTGACCGAGGGGGGCGCACGCCGCATCCCGTGCGCCGTGGTTATGCCTCGGGACTACGCCGGTGACACCCCCCTGCCGGTGCTCATGGACCCGTATGGCGGGCCGCACGGGCAGCGGGTCCTCGCGGCCCACAACCCGCACCTCACCTCGCAGTGGTTCGCGGACCAGGGATTCGCGGTGGTCGTCGCGGACGGCCGGGGCACCCCGGGCCGCTCCCCCGCCTGGGAGAAGGGGATCCACCACGACTTCACGCGGTCCCTGGACGACCAGGTGGAGGCCCTGGAGGACCTCGCCAAGAGGTATCCGCTGGACCTGTCCCGGGTGGCGATCCGCGGCTGGTCCTTCGGCGGCTGGCTGGCGGGCCTCGCGGTGCTGCGCCGGCCGGACGTCTTCCACGCGGGGATCGCGGGCGCCCCGGTGACGGACTGGCACCTGTACGACACGCACTACACGGAGCGCTACCTGGGTGATCCGGCCGAACAGCCGGACGCGTACGCGCAGAGCTCCCTCGTCACGGCGGACGGCCTGTCCTCCCCCGCCGAGCCGCACCGCCCCCTGATGATCGTGCACGGCCTCGCCGACGACAACGTCGTCGTCGCCCACGCCCTGCGCCTGTCCTCGGCCCTCCTGGCCGCCGGCCGCCCGCACGAGGTGCTGCCGCTGTCCGGGGTCACCCACATCACCCCCCAGGAACAGGTCGCGGAGAACCTGCTCCTCCTGCAGGTCGACTTCCTGAAGCGGTCCCTGGGCATCACCGGCGTCTGAGCATGGCAACGGGCCGGGGCGACATGGCGCGCCCCGGCCCGTTTACGGCACCCGCACGGCCGTACGCTGTTCAGCCTGACGCGTCCGTATATCGGAATCGGGTCGGTGAAGTTGCCTGCGTGTTAACGCAGTTCGCGGGGGTTTGCGGGCACTTCGGCCACCAGCTCGACCTCGAACCCGTCCGTGTCGCTGAGGTAGGCGGCGTAGTGCCCGGAGCCTCCGGCGTGCGGGTAGCGGTCGGCGAACAGGGGCTCCCAGCCGTGTGCCGGGGCGTCCCGAACCAACGCGTCGACATCGGCCGGCGTCCCGGCATGGAACGCCAAGTGGTTGAGGCCCGGCCTCATGCGCGGGTCGCCCGGGGAAGGTCGGGGATCCAGAGTTCGATGTGATGCAGCATTCCGGACCCTCGAAATTCCAGATCCTCGAACACCGGTTCCCGGCGCCTTCGGTGAGAAGGGCCGGGAACCGGTAGGGATGCCGTGCTGGGGCGTCAGGCCGCGTGGACCACGTCCTTCTCCTCGGCGAAGTGGCAGGCCGACTCGTGGGCCGCCGGGGTGTCCTCGCCCTTGAAGCGCTCGGGGACCGCGAGGAGCGGGACCTCCTGGGCGCACTTGTCCTGGGCCTTCCAGCAGCGGGTGCGGAAACGGCAGCCCGAGGGCGGGTTGGCCGGGGACGGGACGTCGCCGGTGAGGATGATGCGCTCACGGCCCTCCCGGGCCTGCGGGTCGGGGACCGGGACCGCGGAGAGCAGGGCCTGGGTGTAGGGGTGGGTCGGGTGGTCGTAGATCTCCGTGTCCGTACCGATCTCGGCCATCTTGCCCAGGTACATCACACCCACCCGGTCCGAGATGTGCCGGACGATCGACAGGTCGTGCGCGATGAAGAGGTAGGACAGGTTGAACTCGTCCTGGAGCTTCTCCATCAGGTTGATGACCTGCGCCTGGACGGACACGTCCAGTGCGGAGACCGGCTCGTCGCAGATGATGATCTCGGGGTTGAGCGCCAGGCCGCGGGCGATGCCGATGCGCTGGCGCTGACCGCCCGAGAACTGGTGCGGATAGCGGTGGATGTACTCGGGGTTGAGACCGACCACGTCCAGCAGGTCCTGGACCTTGCGGCGGCGGTCGCCCTTCGGTGCCACCTCGGGGTGGATCTCGAAGGTCTCCCCGATGATGTCGCCCACCGTCATGCGGGGGTTGAGCGACGTGTACGGGTCCTGGAAGACCATCTGGATGTTGCGGCGTACGGCCTTCAGCGCGCGCCCGGACAGCTTGGTGATGTCCTGGCCCTTGTAGAAGATCTCGCCCGCGGTCGCCGTCTCCAGCATCATCAGCAGCTTGGCGACCGTGGACTTGCCACAGCCGGACTCGCCGACGATGCCGAGCGTCTCGCCCTGGTAGAGGTCGAAGGAGACCCCGTCCACGGCCTTGACCGCGCCGATCTGACGCTTCAGCAGGATTCCCTGGGTCAGCGGGAAGTGCTTCACCAGGTTGCGGACCTGCAGGATCGGCTCACCGCGATCGACCGGTGCCTCGATCGCGGCCACGGCCTCCTCGTCGGTGGCCGCGTCGACCGTCTCGACCTCGGTGACGTTGGGGGTGGCGTCCATGGACTCGTCCGTCTTCTCCAGGTCAGCCATGGATCGTCTCCTTCCAGAAGTGGCACGCGCTGCCGCGGCCGACCAGCTCGCCGCCGTCCCGCTCGGTGACCGGGTGCAGGGACGGGACGTCCGTACGGCAGATGTCCTGCGCCTTGGGGCAGCGCGGGTTGAAGGCGCAACCGGACGGGATGCGGGTCAGGTTGGGCGGCAGGCCCTTGATCGCGTACAGGTCCTGGCCCTTCTGGTCCAGGCGCGGGATCGACTCGAGCAGACCCTTGGTGTAGGGGTGCGCGGGCCGCTTGTACAGCTCGTGCACGGGGGCGGTCTCCACGATCCGGCCCGCGTACATCACCGCGATCTTGTCCGCGACGTCGGCGACGACGCCGAGGTCGTGGGTGATCAGGATCAGCCCCATGTTGTACTCGCGCTGCAGGTCCGCCAGCAGGTCCATGACCTGGGCCTGGACCGTCACGTCGAGGGCCGTGGTCGGCTCGTCGGCGATGATCAGGTCCGGCTCCAGGGCGAGCGCCATCGCGATCATGATGCGCTGGCGCATACCCCCGGAGAACTGGTGCGGATAGTCGCCGACGCGCTCCTTCGCGGCCGGGATCTTCACGCGGTCCATCAGCTCGATCGCCTTGGCCTTGGCGTCCTTCTTGCTCAGGCCCTGGTGGACGCGGAACATCTCGCCGAGCTGGTAGCCGACGGACAGCACCGGGTTCAGCGCGGAGAGCGCGTCCTGGAAGATCATCGCGATCTTGCTGCCGCGGATCTTGCGCCGGGCGTCGCCCGACATGGTGAGCATGTCCTCCCCCCGGTACAGGATCTGGCCCTTGGGGATCCGCCCGGGCGGCATGTCGAGGATGCCCATGATCGCCTGGGCGGTCACGGACTTGCCGGAGCCGGACTCGCCGAGCACGGCGAGGGTCTCGCCGGAGCTCACGGTGTAGTTGACGCCGTTGACGGCCTTGGCCACGCCGTCACGGGTGTGGAACTCGACGTGCAGGTCGCGCACTTCGAGCAGGGGAACGCCGCCGTCGGCCGCGCCTCGCGGCTCGGGCACGTTACGGGTCTCTTCGATGGTGGTCACGTACGCCCTCCTCAGCGCAGCTTCGGGTCAAGGGCGTCGCGCACCGCGTCGCCGAGCATGATGAACGCGAAGACCGTGAGGCTGAGCATGCCCGCCGGGAACAACAGCGTGTGCGGGTTGTCCCGGATCACCTTGCTGCCCTCGGAGATGTCGATGCCCCACGAGATCGTCGGGTCGCTGAGGCCGAGGCCGAGGAACGACAGGGTCGCCTCCGCGGAGATGTAACCGCCGAGGGCGATCGTGGCCACGACGATGGTCGGCGCGATGGCGTTCGGCATCACGTGGCGGAACAGGATCCGCGTGGTGCCCGCGCCGAGCGCCCGGGCCGCCGTCACGTAGTCCGCCTGCTTGGCCGTGATGACCGAGCTTCGCGTGACGCGCGCGATCGAGGTCCAGCCCAGGCAGGCCAGGGCCAGGATCACCACGTACACCTTGCGCTCGGTGAAGGCGTTCAGGACGACCATCGTGCCGAGCAGGAACGGCAGACCGAAGAAGATGTCGACGATCCGGGAGATCAGCGAGTCGATCCAGCCGCCGAAGTAACCCGCCAGCATGCCGAGCAGACCGCCGAGCAGGGTGACCAGGGCGGTCACTCCGACGCCGACGAGGATGGAGGCGCGGGTGCCGTGGATGACGCGCGAGTAGATGGAGCGGCCCTGCTGGTCGTAGCCGAACCAGTCGGGCTGGAAGAAGTGCCCCAGCTGCGGCTTGCCCAGGTAGTGGTGGACGAGGTCGCCGTCGCGCGGGTCGACGCTGGTGAACCAGCCGGGGAAGGCGGCGATCACCAGCAGCAGGACCAGCAGCACCGAGGAGATCCAGAACATGGGCCGGTGCCGCAGGTCGTACCAGGCGTCGCCCCACAGGGAGCGCGGCTTGTCGCTCTTCTTGCCGCTCTCCTTGGCGGGGGTGTCGACGGCCGGCGGGGCCACGGCGTCCACGGTCGCGGCGTCGGTGGTCTGGGCCTTGGTCACGTCAGGCATACCGGATCCTCGGGTCCAGGACCGCGTACAGCAGGTCGATGAGCAGGTTGATCAGGAGGATGACGAGGACGAGCACCGTCACCACACCCGTGACCGTCGAGCCCTCGCTCGTCTGGATCGCCCTGTAGAGGAGGTTGCCGACACCCTGGATGTTGAAGATGCCCTCGGTGATGACCGCGCCGCCGATGAAGCCGCCGACGTCGGTGCCGACGAAGGTGACGACGGGGATCAGCGAGTTGCGCAGCAGGTGGACACCGATGATGCGGCGTCGGGGCAGGCCCTTGGCGAGGGCGGTGCGCATGTAGTCGGCCCGCAGG
Source organism: Streptomyces afghaniensis (assembly GCF_044327915.1). Lineage (NCBI taxonomy): Bacteria > Bacillati > Actinomycetota > Actinomycetes > Kitasatosporales > Streptomycetaceae > Streptomyces > Streptomyces afghaniensis. Next base: position 84,455 of record NZ_JBIRGJ010000010.1, on the reverse strand, counting down.
TTCTCGGCGAAGGTCGTCCGGGTGAGCCGGGCCACGTACGCCATGGACAGCATGGCGAGGACGAAGGCCGGCAGGAACAACTGCGAGAAGTCCGTGGAGTCCTGGACGTTGGGCGGCAGCCAGCCGAGTTCGTCCGCGAAGATGAACCGGGCGATGAAGCCGAGGACGAACACCGGGATGGAGATCACCGTCAGCGTGAAGACCAGCACACCGGTGTCGGCGGCCTTGCCGGCCCTCAGACCGGCCCAGGCGCCGAGGCCCACACCGATGATGATCTCGATGGTGATGGCCAGCAGCGTCAGCCGCAGAGTCACCGGGAAGGCCTCGGACATGAGATCGATGACCGGGCGGCCGGCGAGGTTCTTGCCGAAGTCTCCCTGGAGGAGATTCCACATGTAGTGGACGTACTGTTCGAGGACGGGCTTGTCGAAGCCGTACTCGCGCTTGATCTGCGCGATCTGTGCGGGATCGGGAGCCTTGTCCCCGTAGATGGCCCGGACCGGGTCGCCCGGCAGGATGTGGACCATCAAGAAGATCAACAGAGTTGTCCCGATGAAGATCGGGATCATCTGGAGCAGTCGCCTGGCGGCGTAGCGCCCCATCTTGCGCCTCCATGCCGTGAGGGGTCGGCGAGGCCTGCGCACTTCATCTACCGCAGGTGAGGGGGTGAGGTGGAGGCCTGTGCCTACGGGCCGGTGCCGCCGCTCCCCTGTTCCGGGAGGGGCGGCACCGGCCTGCGGTCATCTGGTTACTTCTGCTTGACCTGGATCGAGTCGAAGATCGGGTCACCGTCCTGGCCGTACTTGATCTTGCCCAGGATCTTGGTGGACTGACCGCTGTTGACCTTGTAGACCCAGAGCGGGATCGCCGGCATGTCCTTGGCGAGGAGCTGCTCCGCGTCCTGGTACATCTTCACGGTCTCGTCGATCGAGCCGGCCTTGTCCGCCTCGGAGCTCAGCTTGTCGAACTCCTTGTTGGAGTAACCGCTGGTGTTACCGGCCGACGTGGTGCCGTACAGGTCGCGCATGAAGTTCGAGTTGACCGGGTAGTCGAGCACCCAGCCGCCGCGGTACATGGACTTGACCTCGTGGGCGTCACGGGCGTCGAGGTCGGCCTGGAAGGTCGGCTTCGGGTCGCCGGTGCACTCCACGCCGGTGGACTTGCGGATCGAGTTGCAGACCGCGTCGACCCACGGCTTGTGGTCCTGGTCGGCGTTGTACTGGATCTGGATCTTGTTGCCCGGGACGCCGCCACCCTCCTGGATGAGCTTCTTGGCCTGGGCCGGGTCGAACTTGACGATGTCGCCGAGCGCGCCCTTCTTGTAGCCGAGGACGCCCGGGGCGACGTAGGAGTCGGCCGGGGTACGCGTGCCCTGGAGGACGGTCTTGGTGATCGTCTGGCGGTCGATCGCCATGGACAGACCCTGGATGACCTTGGGGTCGATGTCCTTGAACTGCTTGGTGTAGAACGCCGGGACGATCGACTGGACGGCCGAGTACGGCTGGTCGATCGCGCGGTCGCCGAGGTCCGTCTTGTAGCTGGCCAGCGCGGTGGTCGGGACCTGCTCGATCCAGTCCACGTTGTCGGAGCGCAGGTCGGAGTACGCGGCGTCGGCGGTCGTGTAGTTCTTGAAGTCGATGCCGCCGTTCTTGGCCGCGTTCGGACCCTTGTAGTCCGCGAACTTGCGGACCTTGATGAGCTTGTTGTGCTCCCAGGAGACGAACTTGTACGGGCCGTTGCCGACCGGCTTCTCGCCGAACGCCTTCGGGTCCTTGAAGAAGGCCTCGGGCAGCGGCGACCAGACGTCGTAGCCCAGCTTGTACGCGAAGTACGAGACCGGCTGCGTGAGCTTGATGGTGAAGGTGTTGTCGTCGACGACCTTCAGGCCCGACATCTTGTCGCTCTTCGGGTCACCCTTCTCCGGGTGCACGTCCTCGAAGCCGACGATGTCGGAGAACCAGCTGGAGTTGGTCTGGTTGTTCTTGATGTTGGCCGACCAGTTCCAGGAGTCCACGTAGGACTTGGCGGTGACCGGGGTGCCGTCGTGGAACTTCCAGCCCGGCTTGAGCTTCACGGTCCACTCGGACGAGTCGTCGTTCGGCGTGACCGACTCGGCGTTGACGTACTCGAGCTTGCCGGTGCCGGGCTCGTAGTCGACCAGGCCGGCGAAGATCGTGCGCAGGACACGGCTGCCCTGGCTCTCCTTGGCGTTGGCCGGCTGGAGCGGGTTCTGGGGTTCGCTCAGCTGCGCAGTGACGATGCCGTTCGGGTCGGCCTTCCCCTTGTTCATGTCGTCGCCGGCACTGTCGTCGCCGCCGCCGCAGGCGGTGGCGGCCAGGGCGACGACTATCGCCCCCGCGACCCACTTGGCGCTCTTGGCACCGCGCATGGGTTCCTCCTATGAAGTCATTGGTTCACCGCAAAGGGAGCACAGACAGACCACCGCCACCGCCCGTCGCCGGTGCCGGAAATCGTCAGGTGCCCCCGCGCTCGTGAGTCGGCGCCGCCTCCAGCGAGTGACCCGTTCATCCGAGCTCTACGCGCCTAACTATCTGCCATGCGCCAGGAGCGAACCACACTCTCGAGGTCTCGGTTCGATCACAGCTCGCGTATACATCTTCCAAAATCCGGACAAAGGGTTTGGTGAAAGATCCCTGCGAAACGGACTTGTTACACATCTATCGGTGGCGCGTGTCCGCATTCCGGACGCGAGAATGAGATAAACCGCTTGCGGCTACCGTGACTGCCGTGCAGGCTGCCACCGATGGCTGTCGCGCACGCGTCGCGCGCTCAAGAGGCCTCCACCGCAAGGCCGTTGTACGGCCTGTGCGCGGGCAGAGCGCGGCACTTCCGCAGCAGGGTAGTGCGAACGGGGCGCTCCGGACGGCTCTCCCCGGCAAATCGAGGGTTTTCCCTAACCCTTCCCTTCGCGTTCCCTCCGCTTTACGACCCGCTTTACGACGGCACAAGACGACACCGTCGACGGCACCGACGACACCGGGCACCCCGCGAGGCGGGGTGCCCGGTGTCGTCGAACGGCAGGCGGGTCAGCCGTGCTTGGCGCGGCTCGCGGCGCGGGCGCGCTCGCGGGCGTCCAGGTTCACCTTGCGGATGCGCACGGCCTCCGGGGTGACCTCGACGCACTCGTCGTCGCGGCAGAACTCCAGGGACTGCTCCAGCGACAGCTTGCGCGGCGGGACGATCGACTCGGTCACATCGGCCGTGGACGACCGCATGTTGGTGAGCTTCTTCTCCTTGGTGATGTTGACGTCCATGTCGTCGGCGCGGGAGTTCTCGCCGACGATCATGCCCTCGTACACCTCGGTGCCCGGCTCCACGAACAGCACGCCGCGCTCCTGGAGGTTGGTCATCGCGAAGGCGGTGACCGCACCGGCGCGGTCGGCGACCAGGGAGCCGTTGTTGCGGGTCTGGAGGGTGCCGAACCAGGGCTCGAAGCCCTCGTGGATGGAGTGGCCGATGCCCGTGCCGCGGGTCTGGGTCAGGAACTCGGTGCGGAAGCCGATCAGACCGCGCGAGGGCACGACGAACTCCATGCGGACCCAGCCGGAGCCGTGGTTGGACATGTTGTCCATGCGGCCCTTGCGGACGCCCATGAGCTGCGTGACGGCGCCCATGTGCTCCTCGGGCACGTCGATCGTCATGCGCTCGACGGGCTCGTAGACCTTGCCGTCGACGTCCTTCGTGACGACCTGCGGCTTGCCGACGGTCAGCTCGTAGCCCTCGCGGCGCATGGTCTCGACGAGGATGGCCAGCGCCAGCTCGCCGCGGCCCTGCACCTCCCAGGCGTCCGGCCGCTCGGTGTCGAGCACGCGGAGGCTGACGTTACCGATCAGCTCGCGGTCGAGGCGGTCCTTCACCTGGCGGGCGGTGACCTTGCGGTCCTTGACGGCCGCCTTGTTGTCGGCGCCCTTGCCGGTGGCGCCGCGGCCGACCAGCGGGGAGGTGTTGGTGCCGATGACCATGGAGATCGCCGGCTCGTCGACGGTGATCAGCGGCAGCGCGACCGGGTTCTCCGGGTCGGCGAGGGTCTCGCCGATCATGATGTCCGGGATACCGGCGACCGCGCAGATGTCACCGGGGCCGGCCTTCTCCGCCGGCTTGCGGGTGAGCGCCTCGGTCATCATCAGCTCGGAGATCCGCACGTTCTGGACGGACCCGTCGCGCTTCATCCACGCGACCGTCTGCCCCTTCTTCAGCTCGCCCTGCTGGACGCGCAGCAGCGCGATACGGCCGAGGAAGTTGTCGGCGTCCAGGTTGGTGACGTGCGCCTGGAGCGGGGCGGCCTCGTCGTAGGTCGGGGCCGGGATGTGCTCCAGGATCGTCGAGAAGAACGGCTCCAGGCTGGTGGAGTCGCTCGGGACGGTGCCGTCCTCCGGCTTGGTGAGGGAGGCGACGCCGTCGCGGCCGCAGGCGTAGACGATCGGGAACTCGATCTGGTCCTCGTCGGCGTCCAGGTCCAGGAAGAGGTCGTACGCCTCGTTCACGACCTCGTCGATCCGCGAGTCGGGGCGGTCCGTCTTGTTGATGCACAGGATGACGGGCAGCCGCTGCTGGAGCGCCTTGCGCAGCACGAAGCGGGTCTGCGGCAGCGGGCCCTCGGAGGCGTCGACGAGCAGCACCACACCGTCGACCATCGACAGACCGCGCTCGACCTCGCCGCCGAAGTCGGCGTGGCCGGGGGTGTCGATGATGTTGATCGTGATCGGGTCCCCGCCGTCCTTCGGGTGGTACTTCACCGCGGTGTTCTTGGCGAGGATCGTGATGCCCTTCTCACGCTCCAGGTCGTTCGAGTCCATCATGCGGTCGTCGACGGAGTCGAGCTGGTGCGCGGCGAAGCTGCCGGACTGCTTCAGCATGCCGTCGACGATGGTGGTCTTGCCGTGGTCGACGTGGGCGACGATGGCGACGTTGCGGATGTCGTGGCGCGTGGCCATATTGAGGCGTACTCCCGGAGTGGTGAGGAATGCCCTGCGCGTACGTCGGTGGTGCGCGGGCCCTGCCGGGCTCAACATGCCACGGCCTCACCCCATGGTACGGGTCTGCTGTGGATGGGGTTAGCCGGGATACGTCGGTGCAGGTCAGCTACTGTTTCGAGGCACTCGCCGACGGGCCCGAGGCCGGTTTCGCGCCCTTCTTCAGGAAGCCCATGTCCTCGTAGGCGGGGGTGCCGAAGCCGAAGGCGCCGGTGTTCACGAGGTTCTTGCGGGTCGCGATGAGCTGGGGGCGCTGGAAGAGGGGGATGGAGCCGGCCGCCGCCCAGATGCGGGAGTCGGCCTTGCGGATCAGGGAGCGGGACTCGCCCTCGTCGAGGGTGGACACCGCCTCGTCGAAGAGCTGGTCGACCTGGTCGGTGCCGACGCGGGTGTAGTTCTGCTCGACGTTCAGGGAGCCGTCGGCGGCCGGGACGGGCTTGGCGTAGACGGGGCGGGCGTCGGTGGCGGGGAAGGCGGTGGCCGGCCAGGAGTAGAGGGCGAGGTCGTACTGGCCGGACGCGATGTGGTCCTTGAAGTAGGACTCGTCGGAGACCTTGGAGATCTCCGTGCCGATGCCGACGCGCTCCAGCATGCGCGAGATGCGGTCGGCGACCGTGCGCAGCGTCTGGGAGCCGGGCCCGGAGGGGAGTACGAAGCGGAGCGTGAGGGGCTTGCCGTTCTTGGCGAGCGGGGCGGCCCCGCGGTTCGCCGGGGCGGCGGTGCCCTCGGGGGCGTACGCGCCGGGGGCGCCGCCCCGGGCCGGGTGCTTGTACTGCTTGCCGTCGTGGGCGAGGTGGTCGGCGGGGTCCTGCCGGCCGTGCGCCTTGTTGTCCTCGCCGACGACGTACGTGCCTTCGTCGTCCTGCTCGTTCCGGGAGGAACCGGAGGCCTTCTCGCCCTCGGCGCCGGCCGCCTTCTCCCCTTGCTTCTTCTTCTGCTCCTTGACGGGGCCGCCGCGCACCCACCCGGCGTCCGCGAGCAGGGCCTGGGCCTCCTTGGTGTCCTGGCCGCCGAGGGCGCCGCTGTTGTCGGCGTAGTGGGCCTGGCCGGACAGGGCCAGGTGGCTGCCGACCGGGACGGCGGGCAGTCCCAGGGGCTTCAGGACGGCCTCGGCCAGTTTCCTGCGGTCGAGGGCGCGGGCGACGGCCCTGCGCACGCGCTCGTCGGCGAGCGGGCCCTCGGCGCCGTTCAGGGCGAGCTGGGTGAAGGCCGGCTCCAGGGACTTGCGCACCTCGAAGCCGCGCAGGGCCTGCTGCTGACGGGCGTACTTGGCGGCCGCCTTGCGCAGCTTCTTGCGGGCGACGGTCTCCTCGTCGGCGGCGTCCTCGTCGGTGCCGTTGGCGACGGCCCAGGATTTCAGGGCGTCCGCGGCGGACCGGTCGGCGCCGGGGCCCATCAGCGGGCTGCCGGAGCTCTGGGGGCGGGCGGCGACGGTGATGCGGCGGGCGGCGGTGGGGTCGATCTCGGCCACGTCGAGGGTGCCGGCGGCCAGCTCGGCGGCCCGCTTGTCGCGCGGCACGGTGCGCAGCACGATCTCGGAGAGCTTGGCGGGCTTGCCCCACCAGCGTGGATTGCGGGCGAGGGTGATCTCGTCGTCCTCGCGGTCGACCTTCTCCACCGTGAAGGGACCGGCGCTGACCTTGAGCTTCCTGCGCGCCCCGTCGTTGAAGGAGTCCGGGGTGCCCATGACGTCCTTCGGGTACAGCGGCGAGAACAGGGAGCGCCAGTCGGCGTAGGGCCGGCTGAAGGTGACCCTGACCTCCAGCGCGTTGTCTCCGCGCTCGACCTTCTGGATGCGGTCGTAGCCGGCGTTGCGGGCGGTCCAGTAGGCGGTGTCCTTGCCGGACAGGGCGCGCCACTGGGCGGCGAAGTCGGCGGCGCCGATCTCCCGGCCGTCGCTCCAGACGGCCTGCTGGTTCAGCTTGTACAGGACGACCTGCTTGGGCTCGGTCTCGACGACCTCGGCGGACTCCAGGTAGGCGGGGTTGCGCTCGGGACGGCCGCCGGCGTTCATCCGGAACATCGACGGCAGGGCGGCCTGGGCGACTCGCATGGTCGTGGCGTCGGCGTCCGACTGGAAGGTGTTCAGGGTGTCGGGCACGGAGTCGACGGCCCAGCGCAGGGTGCCGCCGTCGGCGATCCGGTCGCGGCCCGCGGGCTGGATGTCCGGTGCCGCGAGCGGCTTGCCCGCCGGGTCCTCGGAGCCGCATCCGGTGAGCGCGGGCACCGCGAGCACACCCGCGGTGAGGAAGGCGACCGAACGCGTGACCGCGCGCGGGCCGACGCCGTGCTGGGACATCTGTGCTACCTCCGGGAAGCCGCGGGCGTTATGATCACTTTTGGCGGTATTTGGAGTTCATCTGATGTATGCGGCCACTGAAGAGGAAAGGGTTCGGCAACACAGGGCGACACGGCGGTCACAGGCGGGAAGCCACCCGTGCGGCGCAACGCACCGCAGGGTGCACCCGCACGCCTCGGCCAATCGATGCACATCCCTTCACAGCACAAGGTGTGACGCGCAACACTCGCAGGCGCATGAACGTTGCCGCCTTGGGCCTCGAAGGACCCGCGGAAGTGAGGGCAAGTCATGTCCGTTCACGACGAACTGACGTCAGTCCAGCGCAGTCTCGACGAGCTGTTCCGCTCGCTGGGACGCCTGGAGAAGCAGCTCGGCACCGGCGGCCTGGAGATGCGCCGCGTCCGTGCCGACGCCAACCACCTGCGCGAGAGCGTCGCCCTGCTGCGCGACGCCGCCGCCACACCGGCCGCACCCAAGCGCCCCGACCTCGTCACCATCTCGGACGCGCCGTACGACCCCTCGCTGTGGGTCGACTCGGACGACGAGGGGCTCGGCGCCCGGGACCGGCGCGCTCCCTGACCGGGAGGGCGTCGAGCGACCGGCACCTCCCCCGAACCCGACCGGAGTCGTCAAGTGGCCACTGGTACGGAACCTCCCGCCACAGAACCCCATCCCCGAAGCGGCGGCGTACGGGCGGGTACGCGCGCCGCGATCGGGGCCCCGCACCTGCGCACCGACCGCTGGTGGCTGGCCCCGGCCGGCACGGTCGCCGGCCTGCTGGCCTTCATCGTCTACTCGACGTGGCGGGCCTTCGCCGACGCCGACTACTACGCGGCGCCGTACGTCTCGCCTTTCTACTCCCCCTGTCTGGCGGAGCGCTGCGAGCCGATGAAGGCCGGCCCCAACTGGGAGATCTTCGGCAGCTGGTGGGGGATCTCCCCCGCGATCATCATCCTGATCTTCCCGCTGGGCTTCCGGCTGACCTGCTACTACTACCGCAAGGCCTACTACCGGGGCTTCTGGGCGTCGCCGCCGGCCTGCGCGGTCGCCGAGCCGCACAAGAAGTACACGGGTGAGACCCGCTTCCCGCTGGTGCTGCAGAACATCCACCGGTACTTCTTCTACGCCGCGATCGTCGTCGCCGGGATCCTCACCTACGACACCGTGCTCGCCTTCCGCGACGAGAACTACGAGTGGGGCCATATGGGCCTCGGCACACTCGTGTTCCTGGTCAACATCGTGCTGATCTGGGCGTACACGATCTCCTGCCACTCGTGCCGGCACATCGTCGGCGGCAAGCTCAAGCACTTCTCCAGGCATCCCGTGCGCTACCGGATGTGGCAGTGGGCGGGCCGGCTCAACGCCCGGCACATGCAGCTCGCCTGGGCGTCGCTGGTGACCGTGGCGCTCGCCGACTTCTACGTCTACCTGGTCGCGTCCGGGGCCTTCGACGATCCGCGGTTCTTCTGATGAGGGGTGCGTTCTGATGTCCGTGGTCGACCGGCAGGAGTGGGACGTCGTCGTGGTGGGGGCGGGCGGCGCCGGACTGCGCGCCGCCATCGAGGCCCGCGAGCGGGGCGCCCGTACGGCCGTGATCTGCAAGTCGCTGTTCGGCAAGGCGCACACGGTGATGGCCGAGGGCGGCATCGCGGCGGCGATGGCCAACGCCAACGAGAACGACAACTGGCGGGTCCACTTCCGCGACACCATGCGCGGCGGCAAGTTCCTCAACCAGTGGCGGATGGCCGAGCTGCACGCGCAGGAGGCGCCGCAGCGGGTGTGGGAGCTGGAGACCTGGGGGGCGCTGTTCGACCGCACCAAGGACGGCCGGATCTCCCAGCGCAACTTCGGCGGCCACGAGTACCCGCGCCTCGCGCACGTCGGCGACCGCACGGGCCTGGAGCTGATCCGCACCCTCCAGCAGAAGATCGTCGCGCTCCAGCAGGAGGACTTCAAGGAGACCGGCGACTACGAGTCCCGGCTGAAGGTCTTCCAGGAGTGCACGGTGACGCGGGTCCTGAAGACTGTGTCCGACAGCGGCTCCGCCGCGGGGCAGCGGGTCAGCGGGGTCTTCGGCTACGAGCGTGAGTCCGGCCGTTTCTTCGTGCTCGAAGCCCCGGCAGTCGTGATCGCGACCGGCGGCATCGGCAAGTCCTTCAAGGTGACGTCGAACTCGTGGGAGTACACCGGCGACGGCCACGCGCTGGCCCTGCTCGCGGGCGCTCCCTTGCTGAACATGGAGTTCGTGCAGTTCCACCCGACGGGCATGGTCTGGCCGCCGTCGGTGAAGGGCATCCTCGTCACCGAGTCGGTGCGCGGTGACGGCGGCGTGCTGCGCAACTCCGACGGCAAGCGGTTCATGTTCGACTACATCCCCGACGTCTTCAAGGACAAGTACGCCGAGACCGAGGACGAGGCCGACCGCTGGTACGACGACCCGGACCACAACCGGCGGCCCCCCGAGCTGCTCCCCCGCGACGAGGTCGCGCGGGCGATCAACAGCGAGGTGAAGGAGGGGCGCGGCTCCCCGCACGGGGGCGTGTTCCTCGACGTGTCGACCCGGATGCCCGCCGAGGTCATCAAACGCCGGCTGCCGTCGATGTACCACCAGTTCAAGGAGCTGGCGGATGTCGACATCACGGCCGAGGCGATGGAGGTCGGGCCCACCTGCCACTACGTGATGGGCGGGGTCGCGGTCGACTCCGACACGGCGGCGGCCCGCGGGGTGCCGGGACTGTTCGCGGCCGGTGAGGTGGCCGGCGGTATGCACGGCTCCAACCGGCTCGGCGGCAACTCGCTGTCCGACCTGCTGGTGTTCGGGCGCCGGGCGGGCTGGCACGCGGCCGAGTACGCGGCGGAACGGGCCGGGGCGCGGCCCGTCGTGGACGACGTCCAGATCGACTCCGCCGCCGCCGAGGCCCTGCGGCCCTTCTCCGCCGAGGCGGAGACCGAGGAGCCGAAGGGCGGCCCGCCGGAGAACCCGTACACCCTGCACCAGGAACTCCAGCAGACGATGAACGACCTGGTCGGCATCATCCGCCGCGAGCCGGAGATGAAGCAGGCCCTGGAGAAGCTGGGCGAGCTGCGGGCACGGGCGCGCCGGGCCGGGGTCGAGGGGCACCGGCAGTTCAACCCGGGCTGGCACCTCGCCCTGGACCTCAGGAACATGCTGCTGGTCAGCGAGTGCGTGGCGCGGGCCGCGCTGGAGCGCACCGAGTCGCGCGGCGGGCACACCCGCGAGGACCATCCGGGGATGGACCGCAAGTGGCGCCGGATCAACCTGCTGTGCTCGCTGACCGACCCGACGGGCGGGCTGGCGGCCACGGACCCGGTCCGCGGCCAGATCACCCTCACCCGCGAGACCACCGAACCCGTCCGTGCCGACCTGCTCGCCCTCTTCGACAAGGAGGAGCTGGTCAAGTACCTGGCCGAAGAGGAGCTGTACGAATGAGCAGCTACGAGGCCCGCTTCAAGGTGTGGCGGGGCGATGTGCAGGGCGGCGGCCTGGAGGATTTCAAGGTCGAGGTGAACGACGGCGAGGTGGTGCTCGACATCATCCACCGCCTCCAGGCCACCCAGGCCCCCGATCTCGCCGTGCGCTGGAACTGCAAGGCGGGCAAGTGCGGTTCGTGCTCCGCCGAGATCAACGGCCGGCCGCGGCTGTTGTGCATGACCCGTATGTCGGTGTTCGACCGGGAGGAGACGATCACGGTGACGCCGCTGCGGGCGTTCCCGGTCGTCCGCGACCTCGTCACCGACGTCGGTTTCAACTACGCCAAGGCCAGGGAGGTCCCGGCCTTCGTGCCGCCGGCGGATCTCGGTCCCGGCGAGTACCGGATGATGCAGGAGGACGTGGACCGCTCGCAGGAGTTCCGCAAGTGCATCGAGTGCTTCCTGTGCCAGGACACGTGCCATGTGGTGCGTGACCACGAGGAGAACAAGCAGGCGTTCGCGGGGCCGCGTTTCCTGATGCGGGTGGCGGAGCTGGACATGCATCCGCTGGACGCGGCGGCGGAATCCGGCCTGGACCGCAAGACCACCGCCCAGGACGAACACGGCCTGGGTTACTGCAACATCACCAAGTGCTGTACGGAGGTCTGCCCGGAGGGCATCAAGATCACGGACAACGCGCTGATCCCGCTGAAGGAACGGGCGATCGACCGCAAGTACGACCCGCTGGTGTGGCTGGGCTCGAAGATCAGGAGGCGCTCTTCAGCAGGCTGAGCGCCTGCTGGAGGTTGTGCTCGGCGATGTCCCGCATCCGCTCCGGGTGCGGGAAGTCGCCCTCGATGAGGGTCAGCGGGCCCGACACCAGGCCGAGGTGCATCGACAGGCGGTACAGACGCAGGCGCGCCTCGTCCAGGCCCGGGGCGCGCAGGGCGTCGTAGTGGGGGCCGAAGCGGAGCCTGAGGAAGACGTGCTCGTGCTCCACGTCGAAGTACATCAGGCCCTCGATGTCGATGAGCGCCGGCTGCCCGTCTGACGTGAGCAGGACGTGGTCCGGCCCGAGTTCGCCGTGGATGAGGGTCTGGCGGTCGCGCGGGCGGACCTCGGCGGCCAGGGCGTGGATCGTGTCCTGCAGTTCCCGGCGTACGGCGGCGGCGCGGGGCTCGCGCCGGGCCGCTTCCGCGAGGCAGCGCAGGGCGCCGTCGGTGATGCGCTGTTCGCAGGAGACGCCGTGGGAGGAACCTCCCTGGTCGACGACGGCGACTTTCCCGAAGCGGGGGCCGGTGCGGGAGTGCAGGGTGGCGAGGAGTTCCGCCATCCGGTCCATGAGCCGAGGTGCCTCGCTCGGGTCCCGGGCGAGGGCGTCCTCCAGGCTGCCGCCGGTCATGTCCTCGACGACGGCCGCGTCGGCCGGGAGGTGGGTGTGCGTGGCGTCCGCGTACAGGAGGCGGGGGGTGCGGACGCCGGAGGCGGCGAGGCGGTCGTGGGCCGCCGTGAACAGGCCGAGCCCGGTGCCGTGGGAGAAGACGTCACTGGGGTCGGGGTCAGGCTGGTCCCAGTAGTCCTCGTCGGCCGACCAGACGTAGGCGATGGCCGTGGAGTCGTCGTCGAGTCTCAGGCGGTAGACGCCCTTCTTGGTGCCGCCGCGCAGGCGTTCCACGGCGGTGAGGGTGCGGCCGGGGCCGAGAGCGGCGCGGGTCAGGGCGGTGAGGTCGGTGCGGGTGAGTTGCCGTCGGGTCGTGGTCACCGCACCCAGTCTTCCTTGTACGCACGCCAGTCCGCATCGGTCGCTGCGAAGTCGATGTACAGCGCGACGCCGAAGCGGGCCCGGTCGGCGTCCGTGCGGGACAGGCCCAGGCGGACGCCCCGGACGGCGGCGGGCACGGTCTCGGCGTGGCCCCAGTGGTCGAAGTTGCTCTCCCAGTAGAAGGGCAGGCCCATCAGGAGGTCGGTCGAGGGCGGGGTGACCTCCAGGGCGAGGGAGGTCTGCTGGGCCACGTAGCCGCCGTAGGTGCTCTCCAGCGGCTGCGCGGTGTCGTACGACATCACGGCGATCTGGTCGACACGGCGGGCGACCTGGCCGAAGAACTCCTGCGACCACCACTTGGGGTGGTCGGTGAACGTCCCGGCCACGGTGTGGAGGGCGGGTAGCGGGTCGATCTGGTGGGCGGCGACGGAGAGCAGGGCGTCCCGGGAGCGGGTCTCGCGGCGCAGGGCGTCGAGGAGGGTGAGGTAGTCGCGGTCGCCGGAGTGCAGGGGTTCCAGGTCGAGATGGATGCCTTCGTAGCCGGTGTCCAGGATCTGGCGGGAGGAGCGGACGACGGCGGCCCGGGTGTCCGGGTCGGCCAGACGCATGCCGTCGGGGCCCTCGGTCGCGAGGACGTCGCCGAGGAAGGCCTGGACGCGGATGCCGGGAAGTTTCTCGTGTACGGCCGCTATGAACCAACGTGCCCGGGGATAGGCCGACTTGGGCAGTGTGCCGTCGTGTTCCAGCGGGCCCGAGTGGACGTACAGGTCGCGGATGCCGGTGCCTTGCAGGCGGCGGGCCAGGGCGGTGACGTCGGCGTCCTTCTTCCGGCCGTCGACCCAGGCGTGGCCGAGCCAGAGGGCGTCGCGGTTTCTGGTGTGGGTGCCGTCCGCCGGGTCGCCCATGTAGTTGATGCGGAGAGCTGCCAGGACGGACAGGGGAGGGACCAGGAGGACCAGGAGCAGGACGAGCACCGTACGTCTGACCCGGCGCCGACGCCGCTTGCTTCTTGCCGTGTCGGGTGCGGGAGCCTCCTGTGGGACTTCCTCGCCGTCGCGGGCCGCGGGGGCCTCGTCCGAGGTCGTGCCCTCCACGCGTTCCATGCCGTCTCCCCCCGGTGGTGCGGTCGGTGTTGCCGGGGAGGACGATCCGTACCGGTGTTCGGTTGCGATCAGAACAGGCTCAGCAGCGCCTCCGCCGGGTCCGTCAGGCTCGTTTCGCCACCCGGCAGGGGCAGTTCGAACCACACCGTCTTGCCGCGGGGCGTGCGGCGGGAGCCCCACGCGGCGCTGAGGAGGCCGACCAGCTGGAGGCCCCGGCCGCCCTCGTCCGTGTCGCGGGCCCGGCGGCGGCGGGGCTGGACCAGGCCGGAGTCCCAGACCTCGCAGACCAGCGTGCGGTCCAGCAGCAGCCGCAGCCGGATCTCGCCCTCGCCGTAGCGCAGGGCGTTGGTGACGAGTTCGCTGACCAGGAGCTCCGTGGTGTCGACCAGGGGTTCCATGTCCCAGCTGAGCAGCTGGGCGCGCGCGTACTCGCGGGCCCGGCCCACGCTGCGCGGCTCACGCGGCAGGGTCCAGTCGCCGACGGACTCCGTGGGCAGGCCCTGTACACGTGCCATCAGCAACGCGATGTCGTCCTCGCCGTGATGGGTGTCGAGGGTGTTGAGGACGTGGTCGCACACGTCCTCCAGGGGCTGGGTGGGGTCGGAGAGGGTGCTGACGAAAGCCTGGAGGCCCTCGTCGAGGGGGTGATCGCGGCTTTCGACCAGTCCATCCGTGTAGAGCGCGAGCAGGGCACCCTCGGGCAGTTCGACCTCGACCTCCTCGAAGGGCTCGCCGCCGACGCCGAGCGGCAGGCCCGGCGGCACGTCGAGCATCAGGGCCGATTCGCCCGGTTCGACCAGGACGGGCGGCAGATGGCCCGCGTTGGCGAAGGTACAGCGCCGGGTGACGGAGTCGTAGACGGCGTAGACGCAGGTGGCGAGGTACACCTCCGACAGGTCCGCCTCCCGGGGGCGGCGGGCCGCCCTGGTCGCCTGCTGGACGCCGCCCGGGGCTCCGAGGCCGCGGGCGATCTCGTCCAACTGGGAGAGCACTTCGGCCGGTTCGAGGTCGAGCTGCGCCAGGGTGCGTACGGCGGTGCGGAGTTCGCCCATGGCGACGGCGGCGCGCAGGCCACGGCCCATGACGTCGCCGACGACCAGCGCGGTGCGGTGCCCGGGGAGTTCGATGACGTCGAACCAGTCGCCGCCGACCTCGCTGGGCCGGCCGGTGTTGGCGTTGCCGGGCAGATAGCGGCAGGCGATGTCGAGGCCGGAGGCCTCCGGGTCGCCGGGCGGGAGCAGGGACCGTTGCAGTATCAACGCGCGTTGGTGCTCGCGCCGGTAGAGGCGGGCGTTGTCGATGCAGACGGCGGCCCGCGCGGCGAGTTCGACGGCCAGGTCCCGGTCGCGGTCGCCGAACGGCTCGCTGCCCTTCGCCCGGGCGAACTGCACGAGCCCGACGACGGTGTCGTGGGCGACCATCGGCACGGCGAGCGTGGACTGCACCAGCCCGCCGTCCTCGCCGGGGACGGTCTGCGGGCGGGCCGTGCGCAGGGCGTCCGCGCAGGGCGAGTTGAACGGGTAGTGGTGGACGGCGCCGACCGCGACGGGCACGCCGGTGCCGGTGAAGGGCGCGTCGGAGACGGCACTGGCGAAGGCCACCCGGCGCAGTTCGGCGCTGCCGTCGGCGAGCCCGGGCGGGGTCTCGTCGCCGACCAGCAGGCCCTGGTAGAGGTCGACGGTGGCCAGGTCGCAGAAGCCGGGCACGACGACGTCGAGGAGCTGCCGGGCCGTGGTCTCCAGGTCGAGGGAGTTGCCGATGCGGGCGCCGGCCTCGTTCAGCAGGGCGAGGTTGCGCCGGGCGGCGGCGGCCTCGCGGGCGGCGGCGCGGCGTGAGGTGATGTCCGTGCCGAGCCAGGCGACGCCGATCGGCCGGCCCGAACCGCTGTGCACGCGATAGAGGTTGACGGACCAGTGGCGGCGCTCGTCGGAGCCCGGCACGAAGCCCGTGACGTGCATGTCCGTGATGGAGTTGCCGGTCTCCAGCACGCGGCGCAGCGTTGCGGCGACCCGCTCCGCCTCGCCGCGCTGGAGGTAGTCGTGGACGCCCTTGCCGCGGTGGTCGTCGGGCTCGCCGCCGAAGACGGACGCGAACCGGTGGTTGGCGCGGCGGACCCGCAGGTCGGCGTCGATCAGCAGGAAACCGAAGGGGGATTGACCGAAAATGGCCTGCGAAGCGGCGAGATCGGTCTCGATGCTGCGCAGCGTGCGGACGTCGACGACGATGCAGACGGCGGCCTTCTCGCCGTCCTCGGTGCGCGTCGGCATGACGTACACCTCGGCGAGCCCCTCGCGTCCGCACTCCCCCTCGGCGTCCTTCGGCATCCGGAAGGGCACCACACCGGTCCACTCGCGGCCGTCGAGGATCTCCGCCATCTTGCGCATGCCCCGCTCGCGCAGGTGCGGGTCGATGAACGTCTCGATGGGGTCCATGCCGACGGCGCGTTCGACGGGGATGCCGAAGAGATGCTCCGCGCGCAGGCTCCACTGGTCGACCAGCCCGTCGGGGCCGATGGAGAAGGACGCGACCTTGATGTAGTCGTAGATGGAGCCGGGAGGACTGCTCTGCCACATGGCGTCCCCGGGCTGCACCCCGTCGGCCGCGAGCGCACCTCCCACCGCGGAGGCCAGGCCGTCCGCGGCCATCGCCCTCGCGCCCGCCGACGGGTCCTCGGACTCCGTGGCCTTCGCTGGTATCTCGCTCACGCGAACCGTCCCCTCCAGCTCACCGCGTCCGGCACCGGTCACCGGGGGCGGCTGCCCGCAGTATCCAGCACTACGGTGCCGCACAACACGGTGTTCACGATCACAGCACGGTCCCGATGGTTTTCGGTCCGGACCGTGAGAACACTTCCAGTCTTCTAACCAGGCGACACCTCGTCGAATCCCGTCCGTCGGCAACCGCCACTGGCCTGAACCATTCGCTCGACAGCGACAGGGCTGACGTACACCGATTTTTCACTCCGGAACCGCGAGTTCGAACCATACGGTCTTGCCCACGCCGCCGGGCCGGGTGCCCCAGCGGCGGCACGAGGTGGCCACCAGGTAGAGCCCGCGGCCGCTCTCGTCCTCGGGCCTGGCGGCGCGCTCGCGCGGCGGGTCCGGGAGCGGGTCGGAGACCTCCACCAGGAGGACGGCGTTCAGTTCGGAGGGGCGGACCAGGCGGACGCCGATGGGACCCGTGGCGTGCCGCAGGGCGTTGGTCACCAACTCGCTGACCAACAACGCCGTGAGGTCGGCGAGGCTGTCGAGGCCCCAGCCGCGGAGTTGGCCGCGGACGGCCTGACGGGCCGTGCGCACGGCGCCCGGCTCGGCGGGAAAGGTCCACGCGGCGCGGTCACCTTCGGTGTCGATCACGCCGATCACTTCCCCGGCAGCGGGCCCAACCCTGTCCCTTTTCGTAGGGTTAATGGGCACATACCCGATATCCGGGGCGGAGTACCGCGCGGGGCAGCGCACAGTGGCTCAAAAGGCGTACGGGGCGCCCGCACGGACGCCTTCTGGTCTCGCACGCCCCCGGTTGGCCTCAGGCGCCGGGCACTTCTCCCGTACGGGGGCCGCCGAGCGGCCCCAGATGCGCCAGTGTCTGCCGTACCGCGGGCACGTCCTGGTCGAGCCAGTCCACGTCCCAGATCTCCTCGGGGCCGAGCCAGCGCAGTGCGTCGTGGTCCTCAAGGGGCTCGGGGGCGGGCGAGCCGGGCCGCAGCCGTGCGGTCCACACCTGCAGCACGTACGGCGACTTCAGCGGCCACTCCCCCGGGACGCGGCCGCCGGCCTCGGCGTCGACGCCGAGTTCCTCGCGCAGCTCCCGCACGAGCGCCGCGTCGGCCGTCTCCCCCGGCTCGACCTTGCCGCCGGGCAGCTCCCAGCGCCCGGCCAACTCGACGGGCGCGCTGCGCCGGGCGGCCAGCAGCCGCCCGTCGTCGACCAGCGCGGCACCCACGACGACGATCCGCTCACTCATGCGGGGAGCCTACGGCCGCGATCCGGTCCGGATGACAGGGCCCGGGTCAGTCGTGCGCGGCCCCCGACCCGTTCTGACCGAGCCGCTCGACCCAGTACAGCTGCTTGTGGCCGCGGCCGTCGAGGCTGTCCGCGATCTGCTGGGCCTCGGCCCGGGTCGCGTACCGGCCGACCCGGTAGCGGTTGCCGTTGTCGTCCTCTCGTATCACGAGCCAGGGAAGAGTGATCGTGCTGTCGTTCATCGCGCCCCTCCACTTCCCGCCCGCGACCTGTGCCGTGCCCCACCCGATAAGGAAACCGCAATGCGCATATGCCCGAGCCTACGCCTAACCTTCACGCAGCGAATACGGCTTTTCACAAAGAGGTACGCAACCGGCCAGAACACAGGGGGCGCACGACGACGAACGCGCCGTCCGCGCGCCTCGACGCACCCGGCCGAAGGCATACCGCATACGCCACCGCCGACCTGGGAGAACGACGGCCGGCTCAGGGATACGGGCCACTCGGGCCGGGGACGGCTGCCGCGGTGATCGTGTGAGCGGGGCGCGCGGGGGGCGCGCCGCGGGGCTGAAGTGAGCGTTCGCTACTTGACCGGAAGGTGGTAGGCGACCCGGTACCGATCGGCCGGGATGACCACGTCGGCCGTCTCGACCGGGCGGCCGGACGCGTAGAACGTGCGCTGGATGACCACGACCACATGGCCGGGGACGCCCCCGAGGACGAGCAGCTCCTCGGCGAGGCCGGGGCGGGCGCCCACCTCCTCGGTGACGTTGTCCACGATCACGTCGATCGCGCGCATGCGCTCGACGACCCCCATGCCGCCGAGCGGCCCCTCCTCCGGCAGCATCACCGGCGTACGGCCCGTGACGGCGAGCGGCTCCCAGGAGGTGGAGAGCATCATCGCCTCGCCGCTCTCGCGGAAGAGATACCTCGTGCAC
Source organism: Streptomyces afghaniensis (assembly GCF_044327915.1). Lineage (NCBI taxonomy): Bacteria > Bacillati > Actinomycetota > Actinomycetes > Kitasatosporales > Streptomycetaceae > Streptomyces > Streptomyces afghaniensis. The sequence goes on along the minus strand of NZ_JBIRGJ010000010.1, from coordinate 65,965 downwards.
ATCACGCGCTCGCCCGGCTCGATGCCCAGCCGCTCGGCGACCGCGACGCTGGCCTCGGCCTGTTCGCTGCTGGACTCCCAGGTGCCGCGCCCCTCGCCGTCGGCCTGCTCCTGACGGAACGGCGTGGCTCCTCCGGTCGGGCGGTACCCGGAGCGGGCGATGCGCCGGGGCACGGGCCGCTCGCGCACATACGTCCCCGAGCCGGAGCGGCCCTCGACCAGGCCCTCCGCCATGAGCACCTTGCGGGCCTCCAGGGCGACGGTGTCCGAGACGCCGTACTCCTGGCGGATCCTGGCCTGGGAGGGGAGCCGGGTGTGCGGTGGCAGCTGACCGTCGACGATCTTCTTGCGGAGATCACCCGCGACGCGCAGGTACGCCGGCTGCTCACCGAATGTCACTGGCCGCTCCCATCAGGTTGTACAGACAGCGACAGCCTGGCAACCGTAGGTTGTGCCATGCAAGCAAAGGCCAGAGAATCACTCGATGTGATGACATGGTGGCCCCGAGGGCTTTACGCAGGCACTTTCTCCCCGCTATAGCCGCCGTCACACCTGGGCTTCGGAGTCACCGCCCTCGGTCTCGCCCGGGGAGGGCGGCGCCGTCGCGAGCCCGAGCGCCTTGCGCGCGGTGACGGTCGCCGGGCCGTCGACGTACTCGTAGGCCTTGTCGTAGTGCGCGTGGTAGGAGTCCGCGTCGTCCGCCCGGCTCGCCCTCGCCCACTCCTCCCGGGCGTCCTCCAGGTCCTTCACCAGGCCGGCGACGGGCTGCCGGGCTTTCGCCGGCCAGGAGTGCCCGCGCAGTGCCTCGATCTGCGCGCCGAGCACGTCGTGCACCTGGGTGGCCCAGGCCCGGTGACCGGCGAGGTCGTCCACGGGGGTGTCCTCGGGCTCCTCGTACAGCGCCGCGTCGACGGCGTTGGCCGCCGACAGGAAGACGACCTGGTCGGTGTCGAGCGTGGTGGGGTCGCCGCGCAGGGAGCCGGTCAGCCCGGCCTTCGCGTCGGTGTTGCCGAAGACGCAGGTGATCGCGCGGTCGCCGTAACGCCAGCTGTCCCGGGACGGCATGAGGTAGTACACGTCGACGTCCGTCGGCATCGCCCAGGAGTCCATGGCGTACTGGTCCTGGAGCGCGTAGCACCGCTCGTCGGCGATGTCGGTGATCTCGGCGTCGCCCGGGAAGGCGCCGCCCGGCAGAGTCACGACCGCGAACACCTCGCCGTCGTGCCCGCCTTCGCAGGACACCGGGTCGACGTCGTAGGTGTCGCCCTCCAGACCGCCGGGGGCGTCGAAGCAGTCGCCCTTCTCCAGCGACAGGCTCTCGTTGCCCCGCGCGCCGTCCTTGAACCCCTCCCAGGCCTCGGACAGCACACCCGTGGACAGCGTCACCGCCCACAGCGCGATCCCGACGGACGACAGCACGGCCCCGGCGATCGCCAGCCCCCGGCCGCTCTGGCCGTTCCGCCTGATCTGCCGCAGCGCGATCAGCCCCAGCACGAGCCCCGCGGCGGGCAGGAAGCAGAGCACGCCGAGCACGAGCGCGGCGACGGCGAGCGCGTTGACGGAGACCGGCGCGCCGTACGGGCGGCCGGTGGGGCCGTAGGGGCCATGAGGGCTGTAACCCTGGGCTCCCTGGGGCCAGTTCGCAGGCGGCGGGCCGTACGGGTCCCGGGGCTGCTGGTTCCCGGGGGGCGGGGGTATCGACACGGGTACGGCGCTCCTGGCTGAGGCGGTGGGAGAGAGCGGCCGTCCGGAACCGACGCACGGCTGGGCGCATCGTATGCGGCGAGGCGACGGGGGCGGAATGCAGACGTTCGCGACATCGATACGTCCGGCGAACCGCCTGACGGCGTTTTGGGCGCCGGGGATCCGCGGGGGCACGGTGTCTGGTGCCGGCGGAGGTGGACGGTCTGGAATCCGCGCTCGGACGGTGGACCGAGCGGCGCAGCTCCCCAGTCGGGGCGCAGGTGTGCTGACGGGGATCCGGCGGCCGGCCGGGGGCCCTGGGCGCGTGGGCCGCGCGGCGGACGGGCGGGGTGATCGACCACATGCCGGCGGAGCTGCGGCCGGACACGGCCCCGGTGCCGGCCACGGCGCTGGTGCTGCCGGCGGACTGGGAGGTGCCGTTCGAGGGGCAGTTCGGCGGCCGGGTGGGCCGTTACGGCTCGGCTGGGCTCGTGCGGGAGTTCCGGACATCGACAGCGTCCCGGTGGCCCGGACAGGTCCGGGAGCCGTCACGCGCGGGGTAAGGGCGTCGACGTCATCTGCTGCTCGGCACGCTGCGGATGGGGCCGAAAGAGGCGCCGGCGGCCGGGACGGGCATGCCGGCGGGCACGCTCGACGCGGTACCGGGAAGCCGCCTGCCGGGGGGCGCCGCCGGTCTCCGTGACACCCCGGGCCCCGCCCCTCCCCCGGGAGTGAGCCCTGCGCCGCTCGTCATGCGCTCCGCGCGGCAGGCCATGACGCCCACGTTCGGCGCGGAGGGCCTCCAGGCGGCGGTCGGCTCGCCGGTCGTCCGCCGCGGGACGAGCCTCGTCCTCTCGGCGGGGCGGGTCACCGACCCGAAGCCCTCCCGGAGGACGAGGACGCCTACGTACGGGGCACGTCAGGAGACTGACGGCCGGTCACGAGCGAGGTCAGAACTGGAGCGCCCAGGCGTCGATCCGCCCGGTGTCGAAGCGGGCGTTGTCGCTCACGCGCAGCTTCCACGTGCCGTTCGCGGCCTCCGAGGAGGCGTTCACGGAGTACGTGGTGTCGATGTTGTCCGCACTGCCGCCGGTGCCGTACGCCTTCAGCGTGTACGCCGTGCCGTCGGGGGCGATCAGCTGGACCTGGAGGTCGCCGATGTACGTGTGGACGATGTGGACCTCGACGGCCAGGGCCGAGGGCGCGTTGCCGGAGACGCCCGAGACGGTCACGGGCGACTCGGCGGTGGCGTTGTCGGCGATGGCCTGGTCGGCGGTGTTCTCGAAGCGCGGGCCGGGCGGGGTGGTCGTACCGCCGCCGACGTTGAGGAGCCGGTTGGGCGAGCCGGTGCCGGGGCTGGTGACGACGCCGGTGGTGGCGGCGGCCGTCAGCGCGGCGGAGACCTGCGCGGGGGTGGCCGCGGGGTTGTCCGCCAGGTGGAGGGCGGCGGCGCCGGCGACGTGCGGGCTCGCCATCGACGTACCGGAGATGGTGTTGGTGGCGGAGTCGCTCGTGTTCCACGCCGAGGTGATGGACGAGCCGGGCGCGAACAGGTCCAGGACCGAACCGTAGTTGGAGTAGCTCGCCTTCGCGTCGCTCGACGTCGTCGCGCCGACGGTGACGGCCTCGGTGACGCGGGCCGGGGACCGGGTGGAGGCGTTGGTGGACTCGTTGCCGGCCGCGACGACGAAGGTGACGCCGGAGGTGATGGCGTTGCGTACGGCCGTGTCGATGGCCGTGTCGCCGGGGCCGCCGAGGGACATGTTGGCGACGGCCGGCTTGACCGCGTTCCGCGCGACCCAGTCGATGCCCGCGACGACCTGGGCGGTGGTGCCCTGGCCGGAGTTGTTCAGCACCCGGACGCCGACGACCTTGGCCTTCTTGGCGACGCCGTAGGCACCGCCGGCGACCGTGCCGGCGACGTGCGTGCCGTGGCCGTGGCCGTCCTGGGCGGTGTTGTCGTTGTCGACGGCGTCGTAGCCGTAGGAGGCGCGGCCGCCGAAGTCGCTGTGCGTGATGCGGACGCCGGTGTCGATGACGTACGCCGTGACGCCCTCCCCGGCCGAGTCGGGATAGGTGTAGGAGCTGTTCAGCGGGAGGTTCTTCTGGTCGATGCGGTCCAGGCCCCAGGACGGCGGGCTGGGCTGCGTCCCGGTGATGCGGAACGTCCTGTTCTGGACGACGGAGGCGACGGCCGGGTCGGCGGCGAGGCGTTTCGCCTCGGTCTCGGAGGCCTCGACCTCGTAGCCGTTCAGGGCCTTGGTGTAGGTGCGCTCGATGTCGGCGCCGTACTTGTGCGCGAGGGCCCGGCCCGCGGCGGAACCGGCCTTCTGCGTCTTCAGGGTGACGATGTAGCTGTCGGCGACGGCGTTCGCCGCGCCCTCGTACTGGATGCGCCCTTCGGAGGCGGCCGGGGCCGCGCCGGCGGGGAGGGCGGAGACGAGGCTCGCGACGAGCGCCGCGGTGGCCGTCGCGCCGAGCGCGGCCAGTCTTCGCCGGGTGGGTCCGTGGGGAGTACGCATCACTGCCATCTGAGGGGTCCTCCTCAATCGGTGGTGCGCTGTGGGGTGTGTGCACGCCCGTCGAAGCCACCCTGGAGTCATGGCCGTAGGTCATGGTCATGTCAATCTCGGACGACTCCTGTGCGTCAGCCGAAAGATTGAGGCCTCCACAGGAATTGCACAAGGGCCCTGCACGCGCAGTCCTACCGCTGCCACCACCACAGCAGCGCGCTGACGGCGCCGGAGCCCAGAGCGGCCGCCGCGCCGCGCACCGCGCTGAACATGACGGCACGGCGGAGGCGACGCCAGTCACGGGCGCGCGAGCGGGTGCGCGTGGGGGTGCGGTCGGCGTCCATCTGCTGCTCCTGCCGTCGTGCTCCGGGGGCGTACGCGCACCAGTTGACGCTCGGTGGGGTGACAACTCCCAGCCAACTCGGAACAGTTCGGAATCCGACTGCGTACCCTGAAGGTCGACGCGGCCTTTCGGATTTCCGAACCGGAAAGCCGACCGTGCCGAGGAGGTGGAGTGGCGTCGCTGGTGCTCGAGGAGCTCGACCGGTTACGCAGGCGGGCCGAGGCACGTCTCGCCGACCGTGAACTCCGCCTCGTACGGAGCAGGCTGGCCGAGGAGTCCGGCGTTTCGGTCAAGACGATCAGCGACTGGTTCAACCACAAGCACGCGCCGCGGAACCTCGACCACCTGCTCGCGGTGGCCCGGATCCTGGCCCGCTGGGCCGAGCTGCCTCCCCCGGTGCCACGCCAGTGGTCCGCGCTGATGGCGGCCGACCGCGCGCCCGAGGCGCCATCGCAGGAGAGGACGCCACCGTCGCCGCCGGCGGTTCCCGGCGTAGGCGACCACGGTCCCGATCCGCTGCCGGGCCCCGAGGGCCGGACCGCTCCCGGGCGGCCCGTCGGCGAACTCGCCGACCCGTTCTCGCTGGAGGTCCACCGGGCGATCGAAGTCCCCCCGGCCGCCGGGCCGTGGGACAACGGCAGGAGCGAGACGCTGCCCCTCCTCCCGGCCTATGTCGAACGCGTACACGACACCCGGCTGCGTGAGGTGGTCCAGCAGGCCGCCGACGGCGTCAGCGGCATGGTCGTCCTGGTCGGCGGCTCCTCCTGCGGCAAGACCCGGGCCTGCTGGGAGGCCGTGCAGGAACTCCCGGCCGGCTGGCGGCTGTGGCACCCGATCGCCCCCGACCGCCCGCAGGCGGTGCTGGCGGACCTGGCCGCGGTGGCTCCGCGGACGGTGGTGTGGCTCAACGAGATGCAGCACTACCTGCTGACGCCCACCGACTCCGTCGGCGAGCGCGTCGCCGCCGGACTGCGTGACCTGCTCGCGGAGCCGGACCGGGCCCCGGTGCTCGTCCTCGGCACGATGTGGCCCGAGTACTGGGCCACCCTCACCGGCACGCCCCAGCCCGGCCTCGCCGATGCCCACCCGCAGGCCCGGGTCCTGCTCAGCGGCGCCGTCGTACCCGTGCCGGACACCTTCAACGGCCCGGCCCTCAAGGCGCTGCGGGTCGCCGCCGGCGGCGACCCCAGGCTGGCCCGGGCCGTCGCCGAGGCCGAACAGGGGCAGATCACCCAGTACCTGGCGGGCGCGCCCTCCCTGCTCGACCGCTACCGGGCCGCCCCCACCGCGGCGCGGGCGCTGATCGAGACGGCGATGGACGCGCGGCGGCTCGGCCACGCCCGGGCGCTCCCGCACGCGCTGCTGGAGGCCGCCGCCCCGGGCTACCTCACCGACGGCCAGTGGGACACGCTCGGCGAGGACTGGCTGGAGCAGGCACTGGCCTACACGGCCGCGCCCTGCCATGGCGCCCGCGGCCCCCTCACCCGGATGCGGCCCCGGCCCGGCGACCCGTATCCGGCCCAGCCGCACTACGTCCTCGCCGACTACCTGGAACAGGAGGGCCGCACCAACCGCCGGACCGCCGGCGTGCCCCCGCAGCTGTGGAACGCGCTCGTCGACCACGCCGCCGTCGGCAGCCACGTCGACATCGCGCGCTCGGCGGGGCTGCGCGGTCTCAAACGGCTCGCGGTCCGCGCCTACTCCGTGGCCGCCGCGCACGGCGACACGTTCGCGCTGCTCCAGGCCGCGAAGGTGCTGCGCGAGGCGGACCGGACCGACGAGGCGATCGCCTGGTACCAGCGGGCCGCCGAGGCCGGCGACTCGTTCGCGCTGCGGCAGACGACCGCCCTGCTGCGCGAGGCGGGCCGCACCGACGAGGCGATCGGCTGGTACCGGCGGGCGGCCGAGACCGGCGACAGCGAAGCCCTCCAGCAGACACTCGGGCTGCTGCGCGAGGCGGGCCGCACCGAGGACGCGATGGGCTGGCTGCTGCGCCGTGCCGAAGCCGGTGACGTCAACGCGATGCGCAGGCTCGCCTACGAGTTGCAGAGCGAGGGACACCCTCAGGACGCGTTGCCCTGGTACCGGCGGGCGGCCGAGGCCGGTGACATCGACGCCATGCGCAGGGCGGCCGGCCTCCTGCGCGAGGCGGGTGCCCCGGACGAGGCGCTGACCTGGTACCGGCGGGCCGCCGAGACGGGCGACACCTACGCGTTGCAGCAGACGGTCGGCCTGCTGCGGGAGGCGGGGCGCACCGAGGAGGCCGTCCGCTGGCTGAGCGCCCGTGCCAAGACCGACGACGCCTTCGCCTTCCAGCAGATGGTCGATCTGCTGTGGACGGCGGGCCGCACCGACGACGCTCTCGACGCCCTGCGCGCCCGGGCCCGGTCCGGGCACGTCTCGGCGCTGCTGCGGGCGGTGTCGCTGCTGCGGGAGGCCGGACGTGCCGACGAGGCGGTGGAGTGGCTGACGGCACAGGTCGAGACGGGGGACGCGGGCCTGCGCCGCCCCTTGGTGGATCTGCTGCTGGAGTCGGGGCGCGGCGAGGAGGCCATAACGTGGCTGCGCGGCTGGGCCGGGACCGGTGACACCAGTGCGCGGCGGCGGGCCGTGGACCTGCTGCTGGAGGCGGACCGCACCGAGGAGGCCGTCGCCTGGCTGCGGGAACGGGCCGAGGCCGGCGACGTGGACGCCCTGTGGCAGGCCGCCTCCCTGCTCCAGCAGGAAGGCCGCACCGACGAGGCGCTGACGTGGTACGCCCGTGCCGCCGACGCCGGGCACACGTCCGCGCTGCTCCAGGCCGGTGACGTCCTGCGGCGCACGGGCCGGGTCGCCCAGGCACTCGAGTGGTACCAGCGGGCGGTCGACGCCGGGGAGACGGACGGCGCCCAGCAGATCGTCGACCTGCTGCTGGAGGCGGACCGCACCGAGGAGGCCGTCGCCTGGCTGCGGGAGCGCGCCGAGGCCGGGGACACGGACGCCCTGGGACAGGCGGCTTCCCTGCTCCAGCAGGAGGGGCGCACCGACGAGGCGCTGGAGTGGTACGAACGCGCCGCCGAAGCGGGTGACGTGGACGCGCTCTGGCAGGGTGCCTTCCTCTCCCAGGAGGAGGGCCGTACGGACGAGGCGCTGACCTGGTACGGCCGCGCCGCGGAGGCGGGCGAGACCAGTGCGCTCAGCCAGGCGGCGAGCCTGTTGCAGGGCGCGGGCCGGACCGACGAGGCGCTGGAGTGGTACGAACGCGCGGCGCGGGCCGGCGACTCCGAGGCACTGTGGCAGGCGGCCTGTCTGCTGCAGGAGGCGGGCCGGCGTGACCAGGCCGTCGCCTGGTACCGGCGCGCGGCGGAGGCGGGTGACGTGGACGCGCTGTGGCAGACGGCGTTCCTGCTGCGGGAGGCCGGCCGCACCGACGAGGCGATCGACTGGCTCCAGGACCGCGCCGAGGCCGGATGCGAGTTCGTCCTGTGGCTGGCCGGCGACCTGCTGAGGGAGACCGGCCGCCCCGCCGAGGCCCTGGCCCGCTACCGGCGGGCGGCGGAGACGGGCGACACCTTCGCGCTGCGCTGGGCCGCGGAACTCTCCCAGGAAGCGGGCCGGACCGACGAGGCGCTGGAGTGGTACGAACGCGCCGCCGAGGCCGGGGACATCAGCGCCCTGCGCCAGGGTGCCGAACTCCTCCAGCGGACCGGTCAGGTCGACGAGGCGCTCGCCTGGTGCCGGCGGGCCGGCGAGTCGGGGACGGTTTTCGCCCTCCACAGCGCGGTCGACCTGCTGCGCAGGGCGGGCCGGGAAGCGGCCGCGGACCAGCTCGCGCGCTACGGCTGGGAGCCGGGCGGGGACATCGCGCAGCCGTGGGAGGCACGGCCGCCGGGGTGACCGCGACCGCGGTCGCCTCCCGTCGGGGTGTGCGGCGTCAGTCGTCGAACCCCGTGGCCCGGGCCCGCTTCTCCCACGCCTGGACCTCGTCGCGCACCTGGTCGAGATGGCCGAGGACCGCGCTGACGCCGTCGTCGCCGAGGGGCAGCCGCAGCGGCGTGGAATCGGCGTCGAGCGCGGCCAGGATGAGGGCGGCGGCCTTGGCCGGGTCGCCGGGCTGGGTGCCGTCACCGCCGGCGACCAGGCCGCGGGTCTCGCTCACCTTGCCGTACACGCCGCTGTCCGCACTGGCACCGGCCCGCCCGGTCTCGAACAGGCCCGTGCGGAACGCGCCCGGCTCGACGATCAGCACCTTGACGCCGAACTCCGCGACCTCGTCCGCGAGCCCCTCGGACATGCCCTCCAGGGCGAACTTCGTGGCGCTGTACGCCGAGAAGCCCGCGAAGGACAGCTGCCCGCCCATGCTGCTCATCTGCACGATCGCGCCCGACCGCCGCTCGCGCATGTACGGCAGCACGGCCCGGGTGAGGGCGGCCGGGCCGAAGACATGCACCTCGAACAACGCCCGCAGCTCCTCCTCGGTGGTCTCCTCGAAGGCACCGACATGTGTCCGGCCGGCGTTGTTGACCAGGACGTCGATCCGCCCGTGCCGCGCCACGACGTCCCCTACGGCGGCCTCGGCGGCGCCGGTGTCGGCGACGTCCAGGCGCAGGGCCTCCACCCGGTCGGGGTGGGCGGCGACCAGATCGTCCAGCGCCTCGGGGCGCCGGGCCGCGCCGACCACCACGTCGCCCGCGGCGAGGGCCGCCTCGGCGATCGCCCGCCCGAAACCACTGCTCGCGCCCGTGATCAGCCACACCTTGTTCATGACAGCTCCCCGTCTCGATGTCGTTACGCCGACCACCCTCTCGCCCGGCCCGATGCCCGGTCCAAGACATTTGGTGATAACCAATGGCTATGACCCTCGACGTTCATGTGCGCGACCTGCGCTACTTCGTGGCGGTGGCCGAGGAACTGCACTTCACCCGAGCCGCCGAGCGCCTGTACGTGTCGCAGCCCGCGCTGAGCAAACAGGTCCGGGCGCTGGAACGGCAGTTGGGCATCGAGCTGTTCCGCCGCGACCGGCACGGCGTGGCCCTCACCGACGCCGGTACGGCACTGCTGCCGCACGCCCGGCGGGTGCTGGCGGACTGGGCGGAGGGGGCGGCCGCGGTGGAGGCGGCCCGGGCGGCGCAGCACAGCACGCTGGTCGTGGGCATGAGCACCAGCCCGGTCCGGGGCGGCCTGCTGCCCGCGATCCGCTCCCGCTTCACGGCCGGGCACCCGGAGGCCGTCATCCGGCTGCGGCAGGTCAACTGGGAGGACCCGAGCGCGGGCCTCGCCGACGGCGCCGCGGACGTGGCCTTCGTCTGGCTGCCGCTGCCCGGCCAGGAGCGCTACGACTGGACGGTCGTCGCCGAGGAACCGCTCATGGTCGCCCTCCCGGACACGCACCCCCTGTCCGACCGCACCGAGGTCGACTTCACGGACCTGCTCGACGAGCCGTTCCTCGCGCTGCCGAAGAGCACGGGCCCGCTGCGCGACTACTGGCTGGCCCTGGACGCCCGCGACGGCCGGCCTCCCCGGATCGGCGCCGAGATCGCGAGCACGGAGGAGACGTACGAGGCCCTGACCGCCGGTCTCGGCGTGTGCCTCGTGGCCGCGGGCAACGTCCCCCTGCTCACGCTGGGCGGCGTGACCGCCCGCCCGGTGCGTGGTGTCAGGCCCAGCCGCTACGTCCTGGCCTGGCGACGGGAGGACGGGCGACGTCCGCTGGTCCGGGCGTATGCGGAGGCCTGCCGACGGGTCACGGGCCGTTCATGAACATCTCGTTGCACGCCACCCCCGTAGCCCTCCGGGCCGCTGATACTGACCGGGCGTTCGAAGGGCCGGGGGAAGCGGGGCGACAGTGGACTGGACCGTGTGGGGCGGGCTGGCCGCCGGGCTGGTGATCGCGACCGTGACCGCCCCGGTCGGAGTGTCCGGCGCGGTGTTCCTGCTCCCGGTCCAGCTGAGCGTCTTCGGCGTGCCCAACCCGGCGGTCACCCCGACCAACCTGCTGTACAACGTGGTGGCCGGACCCGGTGCCCTGTGGCGCTACCGCCACGACGGCGCGCTGCGCGGCGACCTCGCCCGGCGCCTGGTGCTGGGCACGCTGCCCGGCGTCGTCATCGGCGCCACCGTCCGGGTCTTCGCCCTGCCCGGCCCGGGGGCCTTCCGGCTCCTGGCGGCCGCACTGCTGCTGCCGCTCGGCCTGTGGCTGTTCCTGCGCGCCCTCGCCCCGGCCCACCACCGCCCGTCGCCCAGGGGCGAGGTGGTGCCGGGCGAGTTGGCCCCGCACACGCTGACCGGCCTCGCGCTGGCGGTCGGCGTGGTCGGCGGCGTCTACGGCATCGGCGGCGGCTCCCTGCTCGGCCCGATCCTCGTCGGACGCGGCCTGCCCGTCGCCCGCGTCGCCCCGGCCGCGCTCGCCGCCACGTTCGCCACGTCGCTCGTCGGCGCCACCGCCTACGCGCTGTTGTCGCTGATGAGCTCCGGAGAGGTCGCCCCCGACTGGTGGCTCGGCCTCGCCTGCGGCACGGGCGGCCTCATCGGCGGCTACCTCGGCGCCCGCCTCCAGCCCCGCCTGCCCGACCGCGCCCTACGCCTCCTGCTCGGCGCCCTCGCCACGGCCGTCGGCGCTCTGTACGCCGCCCAGACCCTGAACTGAGTTGCTCCGTACACACGGCCTGCCGATTCCTCGAATTCGTCACCCGGGCGACCGGAACCGTGAGCGACTCGTGGCACGCGTCGTGTTGGGGCCGACCGCGCGCCGGACACGTTCGGGTCAGGTCGTCAGTCGGTGAAGACGAGACTGACGTTGTGCCCGCCGAACCCGAACGAGTTGGCCGGCGCCGCGGACCACTGCCCGGTGCGCCGCTCACCGCCCACCACCTGTGGCATCCCTGCAGGCCACGTCCTCTGAATTGCCGGGAACTGCCGGGCGCTCAGTGTGAGAGCAGCGCGCCGAGGTCGATCTTCCCGCTCTGCACTTGCGCTTCATGGGGCTCGTTGAGCCCGCCGTCGGTGATGTACAGCCGCTTGCCGCGCACCGCGGTGGCGGTGGGCGAGGCGAGGCCGTCCGAGGCGGTCAGCACGGTCCTGGTGGTGCCGTTCGGGTAGACGACCGCGATTTTGTTCTGTGAGTTCAGCGCGGCGAACACGACGTTGGAGTGGTCGCTGAGGAAGTTGAAGTCATCGATGCCAGTGAGGCCGCTGGTGACGATGTGGACCCGGCCCGGAGCTCCGGTAGCGGTGACGGGGATCCGCAGCAGGGTGCCCTTGCTGAGGTTGGAGACCCATACGGCGCCGTTGTGGAAACGGAGTCCGTTCGCACCGTACGGCACGGGCGCGGACGCCTTGATCGCGAGGGCGGGGTCGACCAGCCACGCGGTCGCGGGACCGCCGGAGACCGGGACCGCCCAGACGGTGCCCATCTGGCTGTCGGCGACGTACAAGGTGCGGCCGGCCGGATCGATGGCCAGACCGTTGGGGACTCCGCCTGCGGGCAATGCCGCGATGCGGTGAGGAGTGCCGCCGGGCGGCAGCATCCACACCCCGTTCCGGGAGGCGTCGGAGGACCACACGTTGTAGTAGACGGTGCCGTCGTGGCCGCGAGTGTTGCCGGTGATTCCGTCGCCCTTCTGCCCGGTGACCAGCACCGTGCGGTGCCCGGACGGTGCGATCCGCACCAGTGCCGGCCGTTCGCCCGCGGGCGTGCCCACCATCGAGACGGTCAGTGAATTGTCCGGGGCGACGGTGATGTTCTCGGGCACGTCGCCGGTGGCGAAGTCGAAGGCGGCCACGGTCTTCACGTGGGTGACGGCGGGCTGCGCGTCCGCGTGTCCGGTCGCGGCGGACGCGAACGGTGCCGAGACGATGACGGCTGCCGTCGCGGAGATCGCCGCGAGCTTGAACGGCTTCTTCATGGATATTTCTTTGGTGATCATTGGGCTCTTTCCTTCGGGGTGATCAGCGCCGTGAAGCCTCGCCCGTGGTAGCCGACGCCGGCGTTGTGGATGACCGCGTCGAAGGTGCCCAAGTCGTTGACCTGGGTGGCCACATCGCAGGTCCCGGCGATGCTGGAGAGGTCGCCGACGGCGACGCCCGCATTGTCCGGGAGCGCGGCGTGTGCGTCTCGGGCCCGGGTGTTGTTGCGTGCGTGGAGCGCCACCGTGTGGCCCTGCCGCAAGAGCAGTTGGGCGGCCATCAGGCCGAGGCCGTCGGTGGAACCGGTGATGAAGATGCGAGCCATGAGTATGTCCTGAGGGGTTCGGACCCCGGCCAGTCGCTAGTCCGGGTCGCTGACCCGATGGCTCGTGGTGACCTTGAGGGGTACGGCGAGCAGAGGGAGGAGTTGCTCGACGACCTTCGTCACGTTCGGATGCTCGGCGTGTTCCGCGACGGCTTCGGGCGAGGCCCAGCCGTCGACGATGTAGAAGGTGTCGGGCTCGTCCGACATGATGTGGCGCTCCGCCGACTTGGCCGTGGTCATGTGGATTCCTCCGTCAGTTCTGGCCGGCGTAGACGCGGGTCATGCCGCCGTCCACGACGAGGTCGACGCCCGTGATGTAGCGGCTGGTGTCCGAGGCCAGGAAGACGAGGGCGTCGCCGATGTCCTCGGCCGTCCCGACGCGTCCCGCCGGGATCTCCTTCGCGACGCGCTCGACGTAGGCGGCGATGTCTTCGTCGGTCAGCTTCTGTTCGTGGCTGTAGCCCTCGGTGGGCACCACTCCGGGGCTGATCGAGTTGACCCGGATCCCACGGTCCTTGAGGTCCGTCGTCCAGCTGCGGGCGAGGGAGCGTACCGCCGCCTTCGACGACGCGTAGACGGCGAACCCGGGCAGCCCCATGTCGGCGGTGATCGACGCGTTGAGGACGATGGACGCGCCGTCGCGCAGGACGTCCAGCACGCTCTGCACCGTGAGGATGACGCCCTTGATGTTGATGCCGAGCTCGCTGTCGATCTGCTCCTCGGTCAGCTCGGCAAGAGGCGTGGCGTGTCCGCCACCCGCGTTGGCGAAGAGTATGTCGAGGTGGCCGTGCGCCGCCTTGATCGTTTCGGCGACGCGCAGCATGTCGCTCTTGCTCGTGACATCGGCCCGGATCCCGGTGGCGGACGGGCCGAGCTTCTCCGCGGCGGCGTCGAGCACGTCCTTGCGCCGGCCTGTGATGTAGACAGTGGCTCCCTCTTCGATCAGACGCTTGGCGGCGCCGAAGCCGAGTCCGGTCGTGCCGCCGGTGACCAGGGCGATCCGCCCCTTGAGTGCCTGTGATTCCATGTGAACTTCTCCTGATGGGCAGGGCCTTCCTGACGAAGCGCCTCGAAACGACGCTTCGTCAGGAACGGGCCGATGGAGGCCGGTGACCTACCGGTTGATGGTCTTCTGCTGCGCTGCGGTGTACCGCTCGCCCTTGATCTGCACCTGGGCAACGGCCTCTTCGATGCGCCTGAGGTCCTCGGAGGTCAGTTCCACGTTGTCGGCGCCGATGTTCTCTTCGAGGCGGTGCAGCTTCGTCGTGCCCGGGATCGGTACGATCCACGGCTTCTGCGCCAGCAGCCACGCGATGGCGGTCTGAGCCCGGGTCGCCTGCTTGGCGTCCGCGATCTCACCCAGCAGCGCGATCAGTGCGAGGTTGGCCTCACGCGCCTCTTCCTCGAAGCGCGGCAGCACGTTACGGATGTCATTGGCCTCGAACTTCGTGTCCTGACTGATCGCGCCGGTCAGGAAGCCCTTGCCGAGCGGGCTGAACGGCACGAAGCCGATGCCCAGTTCTTCCAGGGTCGGCAGGATGGTCTCCTCGGGCTCGCGCCACCACAGCGAGTACTCGCTCTGCAGGGCCGTGACCGGCTGGACCGCGTGGGCCCTGCGGATGACGTCCTCACCCGCTTCGGACAGGCCGAAGTGCTTGACCTTGCCTTCCTGGATGAGATCCCGGACCGTGCCGGCGACCTCTTCGATCGGCACGTCGGGGTCCACCCGGTGCTGGTAGAACAGATCGATGCGGTCGGTCTGCAGACGCTGCAGGGACTGCTCGGCGACCAGCCGGATCCGCTCCGGCCGACTGTCCAGCCCCGCCGTGGGGTTTCCGTCCTTGAACCCGAACTTCGTGGCGATGGAGACCTGGTCGCGCACCGGCGCCAGTGCCTCGCCCACCAGCCTTTCGTTCGCTTCCCCGTACGCCTCCGCGGTGTCGAAGAGCGTCACACCGCGCTCGGCGGCCGCCCGGATCAGCTTGATGGCCTCACCCGTGTCCGCGGCCGGGCCGTAGCCGAAGGTCATTCCCATGCAGCCGAGCCCGATCGACGACACTTCGAACCCGCTGTTTCCCAGTTCACGCTTCTTCATTTCGTTCTCCTTTCGATTGGCCACGAGCGACGCCAACGCCCTGGCCGGTGTGGGTCCTGATGGTCGTGAGGTGCGCCGGACGTGTGGTCAGTCCGCTTCGTCGCATGGGGTGTTGCTCCAGATGGGTCGCCGCGGGGTCAGCTCGCGTCGGCGCCCTCGACGATGTTCTTCAGCTGGGTGATCGCAGGCCGCGTCGCGGGAGCGGCCGGGTGCCGGCGCTGGTTCAGCCGAAGGAGTCGGCCCTGATGCTGTCCGGGTCGGGACCGCCGCGCAGGCCGGTGTCGAGGGCGTCGACGGCGGCCGTCTCGTCGGCGGTGAGCGCGAAGTCGAAGATGCCGATGTTCTCCAAGATGCGGTGCGGCGTGACGGACTTCGGGATCGCGGACAGGCCGTGCTCGATGTGCCAGCGCAGCACGATCTGCGCGGAGGTCTTGCCGCACCTGGCGGCGATCTCAGTGATGACCGGGTCCTGCAACGGGCTCTTGCCCGCGTGCGGTGCGTCGGGCCAGTACAGGTTCACCGCGCCGAGGGGCGAGCACGCCTGGGTGACGATGCCCTCGCCGACCTCCTTCTCGTTGCCGTAGACGGCGGCGGTGTCGATCAGTCGGTAGCCGTGCTGGAGCGCGGTCGTGACCGCGGTGGCGGTCTCCTCCGGTGGGTTCTGGAAGACGCCGAGGCCGAGCGCGGGCATCTGCACGCCGTTGTTCAGCGTGATCATCGTGCTCTTGCCAGTCATGGTGGTTCCTTGCATGAGCGGGGACGGACCGATACGAGGTTCGATACCGGTCGGCCCCGAAGCGGGGCACTGACCATGCAACCGGGAACGGACACGATGAGGGAGTCTTTGCTGTGAGGGGTAACAGCAGGGACCCCCAGCGGCATATGCGCAGGCCGAAGCCCCGCCCTTGCTGCCGGCGGCAGCCGGAGAAGGCGGGGCTGTGGACGTCGGTTCAGTTCTCGGAGTCCGCCTCGGCGGCCTGCACATCCGCGGCCTCGGCCGTGGCGGACCAGCTCGCCAGCAGGTTCAGCGCGTCCGCGGCGGCGGAGCCGGGGGCCGCGTTGTACAACGCCACGACGAGCCCCGAGCCGTCCGGCAGGTTCATCGATTCGAAGTTGAGCTCCAGCTCGCCGACGACCGGATGCCGGAGGCGTTTCGTCCCGTCATGGAAGACGTGTACGTCGTGGGCGCCCCACATCACGCGGAAGGCGTCGCTGCGCGTCGACAGCTCACCGATCAGGTTCGACAACTCGCGGTCGTACGGGTTCTTGCCCGCCTCGATCCGCAGCGCGCCCACGGCGCCCTTGGCGATGCGTTCCCAGTCAACATAGAACCGCCGGGCCGCGGGGCTGAGGAACACGAACCGCACGGTGTTCGCCCCGCAGACCGGATCGGCGTACATCTCCGAGAACAGTGCGCGACCGAGCGGGTTGGCGACCAGAATGTCGAATCGGTGGTTCTTCACGAACGCCGGCATGCCCGGCATCCCGTCAACGATGCGCTGCACGCTGGGCCGCACAGCCGGCCGGGCAGTCCGGCGCCGCACACGGGCGGGCGTCTTGTTCGCCGCCCGGGCCAGGTCGTACAAGTGCGTGCGCTCCGTGTCGTCGAGCCGCAGAGCCTGGGCCAGCGCCTCCAGGACGCTGTCGGAGACACCGCTGAGATTGCCGCGCTCCAGACGCGTGTAGTACTCGACGCTGACGCCAGCGAGCGTCGCGACCTCGTTCCTGCGGAGCCCGGCCACCCGGCGTTGGCCGTACACGGGCAGACCGGCCTGCTCGGGCGTGATCTTGTCACGGCGAGACTTCAGAAAGGCACTGATTTCGGCGCGGTTGTCCATGAGGCCAGGCTAGGTTCGCCGCTCACGAACTGAGAGACCCTGTCATTACCCCTCACAGCAGTAACCCCCAACACCAGCCCCTTCCAGTAGCGCGGAGCCGCAGGTCAGAGGGGTTCGCCGCTGGATACCTGCCCGCCCCGGGCGGGATGCGGATCACGGGAATCCCCGGGCTGCGCCGCGAGGAGGTCGCCCAGCTCGTCGGCGTGAACACCGCTTACTACACCCGGACGGAACGCAGGAACCTACGCGGCGTCTCCGAGAGCGTCCTGCGCTCACCTCGCCCGCACCCTACGCATGGGCGAAGCCGAGACCCAGCACCAGTTCGACCGCGCCCGCGCCGCCTCCGACGGCACCAGGGCGCGCCGTGCCGCCCACCCCTCACGCAGAAGCGCACACGGTAAACCCAGCGCGGGCATTCTCATCCCATCCCAGCACCATCCCAGCACGGGAAAGAGCAAGGGGCCCGACCTCGAAGAGTCGGACCCCTCCTGAACTGCATGTTTGCCAGATCAGCGAAGTGGTGCTGTGTCAGCCGCTACACATTGAAGCGGAACTCCACGACATCCCCGTCCTGCATCACATAGTCCTTGCCCTCCATGCGGGCCTTGCCCTTCGCGCGGGCCTCCGTCACCGAGCCCGTCTCCACCAGGTCGTCGAAGGAGATGACCTCCGCCTTGATGAAGCCCTTCTGGAAGTCGGTGTGGATCACGCCGGCGGCCTCGGGGGCCGTGGCGCCCTTCTTGATGGTCCAGGCGCGGGATTCCTTGGGGCCGGCCGTCAGGTAGGTCTGGAGGCCGAGCGTGCGGAAGCCGACGTGGGCCAGCGTCGCGAGGCCGGGCTCCTCCTGGCCGACGGACTGGAGGAGCTCGAGGGCCTCGTCCTCGTCGAGCTCGGCGAGGTCCGCCTCCAGCTTGGCGTTGAGGAAGATCGCCTCGGCGGGGGCGACCAGGGCGCGCTGCTCGTTCTTGAAGTCCTCGTCGACCAGTTCGTCCTCGTCGACGTTGAAGACGTAGAGGAAGGGCTTGGTCGTGAGCAGGTGCAGGTCGTGGAGGGGCTCGTTGCGCTCGCTGCCCTGGACGATGCCGTGCGCGAAGAGCGTGTCGCCCTTCTCCAGGATCTCCTTGGCCTCCTCGACCGCCTTGACCTTGGGCTGGATGTCCTTCTTGATCCGCGACTCCTTCTGGAGACGCGGCAGGACCTTCTCGACCGTCTGGAGGTCCGCGAGGATCAGCTCGGTGTTGATCGTCTCGATGTCGTCCTTGGGCGAGATCCTGCCGTCGACGTGCACGACGTTCTCGTCCTTGAAGGCGCGGATGACCTGGCAGATCGCGTCGGACTCGCGGATGTTCGCGAGGAACTTGTTGCCCAGGCCCTCGCCCTCGGACGCGCCGCGCACGATGCCCGCGATGTCGACGAAGTCGACCGTGGCCGGGAGGATCCGCTCCGACTTGAAGATCTCGGCCAGCTTGCCGAGCCGCGGGTCGGGGACGCCGACGACGCCGACGTTGGGTTCGATCGTGGCGAACGGGTAGTTGGCCGCCAGCACGTCGTTCTTGGTCAGGGCGTTGAACAGGGTCGACTTGCCGACATTCGGCAGACCGACGATTCCGATCGTGAGCGACACGTTGCGACTTCCCGTGAGTGGAGAGGGCAGGGGGCCAGGGGACCGGCCGATCCACCAGTCTACGGCGTACCCGGAACCGTCCCGGCGGCGTATCGAACGCTTGGCCAAGCCTGGGTCCACGGCGTGTCTGAAGGCCTATTCGGCATATTGAACGACCTAAGTTGGTGCGGTGGAGCGATACAGGACGCGACCTGCCCAGTACGGACCGCGACACGACCGGCCGAGATCGTCCCTGCCACCGCAGGCGGGACGCGGAGCGGGCGGCGGGGCGGTGCGAGCGGTCCGGCAGCCTGGACCGCAGCGCCGTCCCCCGTCGGTACGGCGACCCGCCCCCGCGCCGGCACCTGCCGCGGCGCGGTTGCCCAACCCCCGGCTGACCGGGCTGGGCAGCGGGTTGTTCTGCGCGCTGGTGATGTTCCTGCTCGGCCTGGTCTGCGCTGTGCTGTTCGGGGCGTCGCTGACGGCGTACGGGGTGTTGTTCCTGCCGGTGTGCGTGCTCACCGCCGTCTGGGTACGGCGCGGGGATCTGATGACCGCGCCCGTCGTCGTGCCGATCGCCTTCGCCGTGGGGCTGCTGCCGATGGCGGACGGCGACGGTGGTGCCGGCGGCAGGCTGATGGGGCTGGTGACGGCGCTCGCGACGCAGGCCGGGTGGCTCTACGGCGGCACACTCGTCGCCGGGCTGATCGTGCTCGTCCGTCGCGTCCGTCTGGTGCACCGGCGACGGACGGCGGGTGGGGGGCGCCCGCCGACGTGACGGCCGGGCGCGTCCGCCGACGTGACAGCCGGGTGCGTCCGCCGACGTGACGGCCGGGTGCGTCCGCCGCGTGACGGCCGGGTGCGTCGGCCTGCGTGACAGCCAGGGCACGTTCCGCCAGATGCGGCAGCCAGCGCCCACCCGCCAGGGCGCCGGCCAACACACGTCCGCCCGGCGTGACAGCCGGGGCGCGTCCGCCGCGTGACAGCCGGGCGCGTCGGCCTGCGTGACAGCCAGGGCCCCTTCCGCCAGGTACGACAGCAGGGCACGTTCCGCCAGATGCGGCAGCCAGCGCCCACCCGCCAGGGCGCCGGCCAACACACGTCCGCCCGGCGTGACAGCCGGGGCGCGTCCGCCGCGTGACAGCCGGGCGCGTCCGCCTGCGTGACAGCCAGGGCCCCTTCCGCCAGATGCGACAGCAGGGCACGTTCCGCCAGATGCGACAGCCAGGGCACGTCCGCCAGGGTGCCGGCCAACACACGTCCGCCCGGCGTGACAGCCGGAGCCGCCCCCCCGGCATGAGCGCCGGGACCGCCCGCTCTAGTGTCCCGCCGCCCGCATCGCCGCCCCCACGATCCCCGCGTTGTTCTGCAGCTGTGCCGGGACGATCTCCGCCTTGATGCCCTCGATGTGCGGCAGGAACTTGTGTGACTTGCGGCTGACACCGCCGCCGATGATGAACAGCTCCGGCGAGAACAGCATCTCGACGTGGGCGAGGTACTTGCGCACGCGGTGCACCGCCCAGTGCTCCCACGTCATGTCGTGGTCCTCCCGGGCCTTGCTGGAGGCCCGCTTCTCCGCGTCGTGCCCGTCGAGCTCCAGGTGGCCCAGCTCGGTGTTGGGGACCAGGACGCCGTCCACGAAGACCGCGCTGCCGATGCCCGTGCCGAACGTGAGCACGATCACCGTGCCGCGGCGGCCGCGGCCGGCGCCGAAGTTCATCTCGGCGACGCCCGCCGCGTCCGCGTCGTTCCCCACCGTCACCGGCAGACCGCCCAGCCGCTCGCCGAGCAGCACGCGCGCGTCGGTGTCGATCCAGCTGTCGTCGACGTTCGCCGCCGTCCGGATCGTCGCTCCGTCGGTGACCACGCCCGGGAACGTGACCCCCACCGGGCCCGTCCAGCCGAAGTGGTCGACGACCTGCTTGACGCCGTCGGCCACCCCGTCGGGCGTGGCCGGCTGCGGCGTGAGGACCTTGTGGCGCTCCTGAGCCAGGTCGCCCTTGTCCAGGTCCACCGGGGCACCCTTGATCCCGGAACCGCCGATGTCCACACCGAAGATCTGCATGGCCCTACGTTACGACGAGGGACCGACAGTCACCGGCCGTACGGCGATCCCCGCCCGGCGGCTCCCCGATCACTCCCCGGAATCCTCACCGGTTCCGGCGCCGCGGCGCTCGGCGACCAGCGCCGTCGCCTCCTCGCGCAGGTCGCGGCGCAGCTCCTTGGGCAGCGAGAAGGTGATGGACTCCTCGGCCGCCTTGACGATCTCGACGTCCTCGAAGCCGCGCTGCGAGAGCCACTCCAGGACCTGCTCGACCAGGACCTCCGGCACGGAGGCGCCCGAGGTGACGCCGACCGTGGAGACACCCTCCAGCCAGGCCTCGTCGATCTCGTCGGCGAAGTCCACGAGGTACGCCTCGCGGGCTCCGGCGATCTTGGCGACCTCCACGAGCCGCTTGGAGTTGGAGGAGTTGCGGGAGCCGACCACGATCACCAGGTCCGACTCGGCGCCCATCTGCTTCACGGCCAGCTGGCGGTTCTGCGTGGCGTAGCAGATGTCGTCGCTGGGCGGCGAGATGAGCTGCGGGAACTTCTCCTTCAGGGCGTCGACGGTCTCCATGGTCTCGTCGACGGACAGCGTGGTCTGGGAGAGCCACACGACCTTGGACGGGTCGCGGACCTCGACCTTCTGCACATCGCCCGGGCCGTCGACGAGCTGGATGTGCTCGGGGGCCTCGCCGGAAGTGCCGATGACCTCCTCGTGCCCCTCGTGGCCGATCAGGAGGATGTCGTAGTCCTCGCTCGCGAAGCGGACGGCTTCCTTGTGGACCTTGGTGACCAGTGGGCAGGTGGCGTCGATGGTGGCGAGGCGGCCGCGCTCGGCCTCCTCGTGGACGACGGGGGCTACGCCGTGCGCCGAGAACATGACGATGTTCCCCGGCGGCACCTCCTCCGTCTGCTCGACGAAGATCGCGCCCTTCTTCTCCAGGGTCTGCACGACGTACTTGTTGTGGACGATCTCGTGCCGGACGTAGACCGGAGCGCCGTACTGCTCCAGCGCTTTCTCGACGGCGATCACGGCGCGGTCCACACCCGCGCAGTAGCCACGGGGGGCGGCGAGCAGGACACGGCGGCCAGGCGAAGCAGACATGCGTCCCATCGTAAGGCCGCGTTCGGCGGGGAGAAGATCGCGCCGCTGTGGAGTCCCTGAGAAGACTGACAGGGCGTGACGTGACTGACGGATCCCGCCCCCCGATGGCGGCTGATCCGCGTTGTCGGTGGTGGCCACTACGCTCGCGTGCATGGCTGTGAACACGTCTCCGGAATCCCCGCTCCCCGTCGGTGAGGTGTCGCGGCTCATCGGGGGGTGGATCGACCGGCTCGGGGCGGTGTGGGTCGAGGGGCAGATCACGCAGTTGTCGCGGCGGCCGGGCGCCGGTGTGGTGTTCCTGACGCTGCGGGACCCCTCGTACGACATCTCGGTCAGCGTCACCTGCTACCGGCAGGTGTTCGACACCGTCGCGGACGTGGTGAGCGAGGGCGCCCGGGTCGTCGTCCTCGCGAAGCCCGAGTGGTACGCCCCCCGGGGGCAGCTGTCGCTGCGGGCGGCCGAGATAAGGCCCGTCGGGGTCGGTGAACTGCTGGCGCGCCTGGAGCAGCTGAAGAAGGCCCTCACGCGCGAAGGCCTGTTCGCGCCGGAGCGCAAGAAGCCGCTGCCGTTCCTGCCGCAGCTCGTCGGGCTGGTCTGCGGGCGGGCCTCGGCCGCCGAGCGGGACGTGCTGGAGAACGCCCGGCACCGCTGGCCCGCCGTGCGCTTCGAGGTGCGCAACGTCGCCGTGCAGGGCGTGCACGCCGTGCCGCAGGTCGTGCAGGCCGTGAAGGAGCTCGACGCGATCGAGGCCGTGGACGTGATCATCGTCGCGCGCGGTGGCGGCAGCGTGGAGGACCTGCTGCCGTTCTCCGACGAGCAGCTGATCCGGACGGTGGCCGAGTGCCGTACGCCCGTGGTGTCCGCGATCGGGCACGAGCCCGACAACCCGCTCCTCGACCACGTCGCCGACCTGCGCGCCTCCACCCCGACCGACGCCGCGAAGAAGGTCGTGCCGGACGTCGGCGAGGAGTACGAGCGGGTGCGGCTGCTGCGGGACCGGGCGCGGCGGTGTGTGGCGGCGCTGGTGGAGCGGGAGGAGCGCGGGCTGGCCCACGCGCTCGCGCGGCCGTCGATAGAGGACCCGCACCGGATGATCGACGAGCGCGCCGACCACGTGGCGGACCTGCTCGACCGGGGCCGGCGCTGTCTGCGGCACCAGCTCGACCGGGCCGACTCGGAGCTGACGCACACGCACGCGCGCGTGGTGGCCCTCTCCCCCGCCGCGACCCTGAAGCGCGGGTATGCCGTCCTGCAGAAGGCGGACGGGCACGCGGTCCGCGACCCCGGCGAGGTGGCGGCCGGCGAGGCCCTGCGCGCGCGGGTCTCCGAGGGTGAGTTCTCCGTACGAGTGGACACATAGGGTGGGTGGATGACCAGCGAGGTTGATGAGACGCCGGGCATGACCGAGGCGCTCGGGTACGAGCAGGCGCGGGACGAGCTGATCGAGGTCGTCCGCCGCCTGGAGGCGGGCGGTACGACGCTGGAGGAGTCCCTCGCGCTCTGGGAGCGCGGCGAGGAGCTGGCCAAGGTGTGCCGGCGCTGGCTGGACGGGGCGCGGGCGCGGCTGGACGCGGCGCTGGCGGAGGAGACCGCGGACGAGGCGGACGCGGAGTAGCACGGGCCGTTCACTGTGAGGTGAGACACGACACCCCAGAGTTGGTTGAACGTTGAACTTCACTCGCGTACGGTCGGAGCCATCAGACGTACCCGCTCGAGAAGGTCCAAAGGTTCATCCATGTCTCTCGCCCTTGACCCCGCCGCGCAGGACCTGCTGTTCCGCGAGGCCCGCACCGCCAACACCTTCACCGACGAGCCGGTGACCGACGAGCAGGTGCAGGCGATCTACGACCTGGTCAAGTACGGCCCGACCGCCTTCAACCAGACCCCGCTGCGCATCACCCTGGTCCGCTCCCCCGAGGCCCGCGAGCGCCTGGTGCGGCACATGGCCGAGGGCAACCGGCCCAAGACGGCCTCCGCCCCGCTGGTCGCGATCCTCTCCGCGGACAACGAGTTCCACGAGGAGCTGCCGCACCTGTTCCCGGCCATGCCGCAGGTGAAGGACCTCTTCTTCGCCGAGCGCCCGGTCCGCGAGAACGCCGCCACGCTGAACGCCGCCCTCCAGGCCGCGTACTTCATCGTCGGCGTCCGCGCCGCCGGTCTCGCCGCCGGCCCGATGACCGGCTTCGACTTCGAGGGCGTGCGCAAGGAGTTCCTGGACGACGACCACACCCCGCTGATGGTCGTCAACATCGGCCGTCCGGGCCCGGACGCCTGGTACCCGCGCTCCCCGCGCCTGGAGTTCGATCAGGTCGTCACGACCGTCTGACCAGCGGACACGAAACGGACACGAGAAAGGCCCCAGGTATTCGCCGGGGGCCTTCTCCATGTGCGCTCCGCGAGTACAGAGCCTCACTCCGTCTTCAGCGCGTCCGCCATCTTGCTCAGCTGCGCGAACGACGCGGTGCCCGTCACGACCGTCGTCGAGCCCTTGGTGCCCTCCAGCACCAGCGCGTCGTACCGGCCGCCCTCGTAGCGGGTCCAGGTCCGGCCGTCGATCCTCTCGGTCTTCCCGGTCTCCCGCGCGCCCTGGGTCGCCTCGTCGACGAAGACGGGGCGCCGCTGAGTGGACTGCTCGACTGCCACGTACTCACCCTCGGGGTCGTGGAAGCCGAGGTGCCAGGCGTCGAACTCGTCGCCCTGGAAACGGACGGAGGTGGCCTTCCACGCGGCGGGCAGGCCCTGCGGCGCGGCGATGGGGTACGAGGCGGCACGGCGTGCCGTGAGCAGCTCGACCCGGTAGTCGACGCGCTTGAGGTCGGGCGGGCTGTCGTCGTGGGGGATGAAGAGGTATATGACGCCCGCCACGAGGACGATGACTCCCATGGAGAGGATCATGTCCCGCGCCGTCTTCTGCTTGCCGTTCGTGCCTGCCACACCCCTATCGTCGCAGGTCTCCAGCGCGCTCATCCGTGGGGGCCCCTGCTCATTTTGCGGTCTCGACGATAGAGTCGGGCAACAACACCCTCATCCGGCCGTCGTCGTACAGAAAGGTGCGCTCCGATGACCGAGCATCATCACTTGCCGTCCGAACTCGATGTGCCCTCCGAGGCCCCCGACCGCAACCTCGCCCTGGAACTGGTCCGGGTCACCGAGGCAGCGGCGATGGCCGCGGGCCGTTGGGTCGGGCGGGGTGACAAGAACGGCGCCGACGGTGCCGCGGTGCGTGCCATGCGGACCCTCGTCTCCACCGTCTCGATGAACGGCGTCGTCGTCATCGGCGAGGGCGAGAAGGACGAAGCCCCGATGCTGTTCAACGGGGAGCGCGTGGGCGACGGGACGGGTCCCGAGTGCGACATCGCCGTCGACCCGATCGACGGCACCACGCTGACCGCGAAGGGCATGACGAACGCGATCGCGGTGCTGGCCGCCGCCGAGCGCGGGTCCATGTTCGACCCGTCCGCCGTCTTCTACATGGACAAGCTCGTCACCGGGCCCGAGGCGGCCGACTTCGTCGACATCAACGCGCCGGTGTCGGTGAACATCCGCCGGGTCGCCAAGGCCAAGCGGTCCGCGCCCGAGGACGTGACGGTGGTGATCCTGGACCGGCCGCGGCACGAGGGCATCATCAAGGAGATCCGGGACACCGGCGCGCGCATCAAGCTGATCTCCGACGGCGACGTGGCCGGCTCCATCCTGGCGCTGCGCGAGGGCACGGGCGTCGACCTGCTGCTCGGCATCGGCGGTACGCCGGAGGGCATCATCTCGGCCTGTGCGGTGAAGTGCCTGGGCGGCACGATCCAGGGCAAGCTGTGGCCCAAGGACGACGAGGAACGGCAGCGGGCGATCGACGCGGGCCATGATCTCGACCGGGTGCTGATGACGGAGGACCTGGTCACCGGGGAGAACGTGTTCTTCGTGGCGACCGGGATCACCGACGGGGAGCTGCTGCGGGGCGTGCGGTACCGGGCCGAGACCGCCACGACCGACTCGATCGTGATGCGGTCGCGGTCGGGGACGGTGCGCAGGATCGATTCGGAGCACCGGCTGAGCAAGCTGCGGGCCTACAGCGCGATCGACTTCGACAAGGGGAAGTAGCGCGCACAGGGGTGGGGCTCGGGCAGCTCACCCCGCGACGAAAGGGCGCCCCCGGTGCGGTGGGGGCGCCCTTTTCGTCGTGCGTGCCGGTCAGCCTGCCGCGGCTATCGTGCTGGCCGAGCGGGCCGCCTTCTTCAACTCCAGGTCCCGGCGGCGGCGTCGGGCCAGGACCACGCGGCGTTCGGCGGCGGTGAGGCCGCCCCAGACGCCGTAGGGCTCGGGCTGGAGCAGGGCGTGCTCGCGGCATTCGACCATCACCGGGCAGCGGGCGCAGACCCGCTTCGCCGCCTCCTCCCGGGAGAGCCGGGCGGCGGTCGGCTCCTTGGAGGGGGCGAAGAACAGGCCCGCCTCGTCACGCCGGCACACCGCCTCGGTGTGCCACGGGGCGTCTTGGTCCCTGTCTCGCGCAGGCACCCGCGGGGCCGGAACGGCAGCTACCAGGGACGAATGCGGCGGTTGCAGCACGGTCTACTCCTGACGACGGCTTCGCGAGCGAGAGACGATGCAGCAAGGCCTACCCGCTGTGCGCGCGCCTATGCACTGAGTTCCGAAGCGCTGGTTTCGCCCCCGTTTTCGGGTTCCGTCGAGCGGCGTCACCGGTGCACCGATTTGCCCCGCACCCCGACGACTTCGCGACTGTCAATGGTTCAGGTGTTTGCGCAAACTCTTGTCGACCTTGCGTTGCACCCGGTCGAGGATGTCCGCGACGACCTTGCCGCGCCGGGGCCGCGCCTCGACACTGCCGAGGACGGCCCAGCCGTCGACGTAGACGACGGGGGCCTCCGGGTCGCCCGAGTCGAGCGTGTCCACCTCGAAGCTGCCGAGGACGCCGCCACCCATACCGCGCAGCGACACGTTCTCCGGGACGCGGATCTCGACGCTGCCGAAGACCGAGAACGCCTTGATCATGACCTGCTGGTGGTCGAAGAGCGCCTCGCTGAGGTCTATCTCGACACTGCCGAAGATCGCGTAGGCGTGGATACGGCGGCCCGTGCGCCAGCGGCCCTTGCGGACGGCGCCGCTGAAGATCGCGACCACGTTGTCGTCCGGGTCGATCGGGAAGGCGCCGGCCGTGGGGCGGTACGGAGCCGGGGCCGGCGAGGGGCCGGGGCCCTGGCGGTGGGCGGCGGGCAGATCCCGTATGAAGACGTCCAGTTCGCCGACCGTCTTGGCGCGCAGCACCCCCTCGACGCGCTCGGCGTGCTCGTCCGCGGTGAGACGGCCCTCGGCGAGGGCGTCGTGCAGGATGTCGGCGATGCGGTCGCGCTCGGCGTCGGAGGCGCGGAGCTCGGAGACGGCGGGCGCGGTCTGCTTCTGAAGGTCCACACCAGCAGCGTACCGAAACACGATAGATCGCGACACCCCCCGCGACGCCCCTGTCGCGGCCGGGTGTGACGAACTGAGCCTTACCTCACGGGCTCAGCGCCGGAGGCAGGTTCTAGGCTGTTGGCGCTCGCCAAAGGAGGCGGGCCGCCGTCCGCCGAGTGAGGAATGGGCTGAGATGCCTGAGTTCGCGTACACCGATCTGCTCCCCCAAGGGGAGGACACCACGCCGTACCGGCTGGTGACCTCCGAGGGCGTCTCCACGGTCGAGGGGCCGGACGGGCGGACCTTCCTCAAGGTGGAGCCGGAGGCGCTGCGCAAGCTCGCCGAGGAGGCCATCCACGACATCCAGCACTACCTGCGCCCGGCCCACCTCGCGCAGCTGCGCCGCATCATCGACGACCCCGAGGCGTCCGGCAACGACAAGTTCGTGGCGCTGGACCTGCTGAAGAACGCGAACATCGCGGCGGCGGGCGTGCTGCCGATGTGCCAGGACACGGGCACGGCGATCGTGATGGGCAAGCGCGGCCAGAACGTGCTGACCGCGGGCCGTGACGAGGAGGCCCTGTCCCGGGGCATCTACGACGCGTACCAGAACCTCAACCTGCGCTACTCGCAGATGGCTCCGCTCACCATGTGGGAGGAGAAGAACACCGGCTCCAACCTGCCCGCGCAGATCGAGCTGTACGCGACCGACGGCGGCGCCTACAAGTTCCTGTTCATGGCGAAGGGCGGCGGCTCCGCCAACAAGTCGTTCCTCTACCAGGAGACGAAGGCCGTCCTGAACGAGGCCTCCATGATGAAGTTCCTGGAGGAGAAGATCCGCTCGCTGGGTACGGCGGCCTGCCCGCCCTACCACCTGGCGATCGTCGTCGGCGGTACGAGCGCCGAGTACGCGCTGAAGACCGCCAAGTACGCCTCCGCGCACTACCTGGACGAGATCCCGGCGGAGGGGTCGGCGCTCGGACACGGCTTCCGGGACAAGGAGCTGGAGCAGCAGGTCTTCGAGCTGACGCAGAAGATCGGGATCGGCGCGCAGTTCGGCGGCAAGTACTTCTGCCACGACGTGCGCGTGGTGCGCCTGCCCCGGCACGGTGCCTCCTGCCCCGTCGCCATCGCCGTGTCCTGCTCCGCCGACCGTCAGGCCGTCGCGAAGATCACGGCCGAGGGCGTCTTCCTGGAGCAGCTGGAGACGGACCCGGCGCGGTTCCTGCCGGAGACCACGGACGAGCACCTGGACGAAGCCGGCGACGTCGTCAAGATCGACCTCAACCAGCCGATGGACACCATCCTGGCCGAGCTGACGAAGTACCCGGTCAAGACCCGCCTCTCCCTCACCGGCCCCCTCGTCGTCGCCCGCGACATCGCGCACGCCAAGATCAAGGAGCGGCTCGACGCGGGCGAGGAGATGCCGCAGTACCTGAAGGACCACCCGGTGTACTACGCGGGTCCGGCCAAGACGCCCGAGGGCTACGCGTCGGGCTCCTTCGGCCCGACGACGGCCGGCCGGATGGACAGCTACGTCGAGCAGTTCCAGGCGGCCGGCGGCTCCAAGGTGATGCTGGCCAAGGGCAACCGCAGCAAGCAGGTCACCGACGCCTGCAACACCCACGGCGGCTTCTACCTGGGCTCCATCGGCGGCCCGGCGGCCCGGCTCGCCCAGGACTGCATCAAGAAGGTCGAGGTCGTCGAGTACGAGGAACTCGGCATGGAGGCCGTCTGGAAGATCGAGGTCGAGGACTTCCCGGCGTTCATCGTCGTGGACGACAAGGGCAACGACTTCTTCCAGGACCCGGCCCCGGCCCCGACGTTCACGTCCATTCCGGTACGGGGTCCCGGACTCGCCTGAGAACGGCGGTGACGGTTCGCCTCCACGGGGAACAGTGGTCGGGGTCGCGGACGCTGTGACACGTGGAGGTGATCGTCGATGACCGACGAGCAGGACAGGACCGAGTACCGCACCGAGCACGACTCGATGGGCGAGGTGCGGGTGCCCGCCCACGCCAAGTGGCGGGCCCAGACCCAGCGGGCGGTGGAGAACTTCCCCGTCTCCGGGCAGCGCATCGAACGCGCGCACATCGAGGCACTGGCCCGGATCAAGGGCGCGGCGGCCAAGGTCAACGCCGAGCTGGGGGTCCTGGACAAGGACGTCGCCGACGCGATCCAGGAGGCCGCCGGTGAGGTCGCCGAGGGGAAGTGGGACGAGCACTTCCCCGTCGACGTGTTCCAGACCGGGTCCGGGACCTCGTCCAACATGAACACCAACGAGGTCATCGCGACCCTCGCGACCGAGCGGCTGGGCAAGAGCGTTCACCCCAACGACCACGTCAACGCCTCCCAGTCGTCCAACGACGTGTTCCCGTCGTCGATCCACATCGCCGCCACCGCGGCCGTCACCCGTGAGCTGATCCCCGCCCTGGACCATCTCGCCGCCTCCCTGGAGCGCAAGTCCGAGGAGTTCTCCGATGTCGTGAAGTCGGGGCGGACCCATCTCATGGACGCCACGCCCGTGACGCTGGGGCAGGAGTTCGGCGGGTACGCCGCCCAGGTGCGGTACGGGATCGAGCGGCTGCAGGCATCCCTGCCCCGGCTCGCCGAACTGCCCCTGGGCGGTACGGCCGTCGGCACCGGCATCAACACCCCGATCGGCTTCTCCGCCGCCGTGATCGAGGAGGTCGCCCGGACCACGGGGCTGCCCCTCACCGAGGCGCGGGACCACTTCGAGGCGCAGGGTGCCCGGGACGGCATCGTCGAGACCAGCGGGCAGCTGCGGACCATCGCGGTCGGGCTGACGAAGATCGCCAACGACCTGCGGTGGATGTCCTCCGGACCGCGCACCGGCCTCGCCGAGATCGCCCTGCCCGACCTCCAGCCCGGCTCCTCGATCATGCCGGGCAAGGTGAATCCGGTCATTCCGGAGGCCGTGCTGATGGTCGCCGCCCAGGTCGTGGGGAACGACGCCACCGTCGCCACCGCCGGTGCCGCCGGGAACTTCGAGCTCAACGTCATGCTGCCCGTCATCGCGAAGAACGTACTGGAGTCCGTGCGGCTGCTCGCCAACGTCACGCGGCTGCTCGCCGACCGGACCGTCGACGGCATCACCGCCGACCGCGAGCGGGCGCGGGAGTACGCCGAGTCCTCCCCGTCCGTCGTCACGCCGCTCAACAAGTACATCGGCTACGAGGAGGCCGCGAAGGTCGCCAAGAAGGCGCTGGCCGAGCGGAAGACCATCCGTCAGGTCGTGCTGGACAGCGGGTACGTGGAGCGCGGGGACCTGACCCAGGAGCAGCTCGACGAGGCGCTGGATGTCCTGCGGATGACACACCCGTGACGGTTCGCCGCCCAGGTGCGTCCGGCGCGTGAACCGTGACACGCGCTGCAGCGTCGTATGCCCAGGGCACCTAATATCTGTGCATGGCAGACGGTGGAGCGGTGAGACGCGTGGAAACGGGTGGTGCGGCAGGCTTCTGGGAGCCCGGGAGCGAGATCCTGTGGCGGTACCGGGAGAACGGCGGCGCGCGTTTCCACATCGCGCGTCCGGTCACCGTCGTACGGGACGACGCGGAGCTGCTCGCCGTGTGGCTGGCGCCGGGCACGGAGTGCGTCAGGCCCGTGCTCGCCGACGGCACCCCGGTGCACCTGGAGCCGCTGGAGTCCCGCTACACCAAGCCGCGGACCGTGCAGCGCGACCGCTGGTTCGGCACGGGCGTGCTGAAGCTGGCACGGCCGGCCGAGCCCTGGTCGGTGTGGCTGTTCTGGGAGCCGGGCTGGCGGTTCAAGAACTGGTACGTGAACCTGGAGGAGCCGCTGGCCCGCTGGGAGGGCGGTGTGGACTCCGTCGACCACTTTCTGGACATCTCCGTGCACCCGGACCGCAGTTGGCACTGGCGCGACGAGGACGAGTTCGCCCAGGCCCTGGGGGACGGGCTGATGGACGACCAGCAGGCCGAGAAGGTACGGGAGGCCGGGCGGGCCGCCGTGGAGGTGATCCGCGCCTGGGGGCCGCCGTTCTCGGATGGCTGGCAGCACTGGCGCCCGGATCCGTCCTGGACGGTACCGTCACTGCCGGAGGACTGGGACCGTACGCCCGCGCATGTGTCCTCATGAGACCCTTGATGCGCCCCCGGGCAAGAAACGTAGGATCGTCCTCCGCAAGGGCGCGCGGCGGCAACTGACGGAGCACGCGCTGGGCTTGACCGATCGTCACCGAGGGGCGGCAGGACGTGAGCGAGGGGTACGAGGGCAACACCGGCGGGGCCTGCGGCCCGCAGGACCGCAGACGGTCCGCCGGTGGCACAGGAACAACCTCTGACCACGCGGGAATTCCGTTCCTGGGGCACGCATTCCGGGTATCGGAGTTTCGGCGGGACCACCTGCACCTCTGGCGTGCAGCCCCGGACGGATGGATGCGACACGCGTGACGGAGCAGCCGACCTCCTTCGAACGCCCGCAGCCGGGCGCCGACCCCGCGGACCCCCGCGGGGCGTTCGTGCACACCTCGACACCGGTGCGTGGGCCCGGCGCGGGCGCCTTACCGGTACAGGGCCGCTGCGGCGGCGACGTCACCGCTCCGCTCACGACGGCGCACACCACGCCGGGCACGTCGGAGCCGGGCACCTCCACGCCGTTCGGCAAGGGCAAGGACACCGTGAGCGACCCCGCCTCCGAGCACTCCCAGCCGGGTACCGAGCAGACCGCCGAGCGCGACACCCCTCGGCCGCGGCCCGCCCCCGAGGGCATCCCGGTCCAGCCGGCCGACGAACAGGACCGGCCGGCGCCCGGCCCCGACGGACAGGAGCGCCGCAGCGGCCAGAGCCTGCCGCCCGGACGGCCCACGCCGATGCGGCGGGACGGCGACCGGCTGCGCTTCGTGGGCGCCGCCACCCGGCGGATCGCCCGCGGTATCGATCTCGACGAGATCGTGATGGGGCTGTGCCGGGCCACCGTGCCCACGTTCTCCGACGCGATCCTGGTCTATCTGCGCGACCCGCTGCCCGTCGGCGACGAGCGGCCCACCGGCCCGCTGGTGCTGCGGCTGCGGCGCACCGACCGGATACCGGCCGAGCGCGACACGGAGAACGGCTTCCTGCCGGCCGCGCAGCCCGAGCCGAACGAGCTCGACACGGTCGGCGCCGAGCTGTGCGAGGTACGGCCCGGCAGCGCGCTCGCCGAGGTGCTGCGGGGTGTGCGCCCGGTGTTCACGGACGCTCCCGCGGCCCGCGCGGCGCTGCCCGAGTTGCTCGGTGAGGGCGGTGTGTTCGCCGTTCCGGACGGGCAGCGGGCCATCCTCGCGCCGCTGCGCGGCCGGCGCCGCGTCATCGGTGCCGCCCTGTTCCTGCGCCGTCCCGAACGCATCGCCTTCGAGCCGGACGACCTGCTGGTGGCCGCCCAGCTCGCCACGCACAGCGCCCTGGGCATCGACAAGGCCGTCCTGTACGGCCGCGAGGCCTACATCGCGGACGAGCTCCAGCGCACGATGCTGCCCGAGACGCTGCCCCGCCCCACGGGCGTGCGGCTCGCCTCCCGTTACCTGCCGGCCGCGGAGACCGCCCGGGTCGGCGGCGACTGGTACGACGCCATCCCGCTGCCCGGCAGCCGGGTCGCCCTGGTCGTCGGCGACGTCATGGGCCACTCCATGACCTCGGCCGCCATCATGGGCCAGCTGCGCACCACCGCCCAGACCCTCGCCGGCCTCGACCTGCCGCCGCAGGAGGTCCTGCACCACCTCGACGAACAGGCGCAGCGCCTCGGCGTGGACCGCATGGCGACCTGCCTCTACGCGGTCTACGACCCGGTGTCGCACCGCATCACCATCGCCAACGCCGGCCATCCGCCGCCCGTCCTGCTCCACCTGGGCGGCCGTGCCGAGGTGCTGCGCGTCCCGGCCGGTGCCCCCATCGGGGTCGGCGGCGTCGACTTCGAGGCCGTGGAGCTGGACGCGCCCGCCGGCGCGACCCTGCTGCTGTACACCGACGGTCTGGTCGAGTCCCGGCTGCGGGACGTGTGGACCGGCATCGAGCAGCTGCGGGAGAAGCTGGCGGCGACGGCGCAGCTCACCGGGCCGGACCATCCGCCGCCCCTGGAAGCGCTGTGCGACGAGGTGCTCGACATGCTCGGCCCGGGCGACCGGGACGACGACATCGCGCTGCTCGCCGCCCGCTTCGACGGCATCGCGCCCAGCGATGTGGCGTACTGGTTCCTGGAGCCGGAGGACGCCGCCCCCGGCCGGGCCCGCCGGCTGGCCCGGCGCGCGTTGCAGCGCTGGGGCCTTGAGGAGCTCAGCGACTCGGTGGAGCTTCTCGTCAGCGAGGTCGTGACGAACGCCGTGCGGTACGCGTCCCGGCCGGTCACGCTCCGGCTGCTGCGGACGGATGTCCTGCGCTGCGAAGTGGGCGACGACGTCCCGCAGCTGCCGCGCCTGCGGCAGGCCCGCGCCACGGACGAGGGCGGACGCGGGCTGTACCTGGTGAACCGGCTGGCCCGGCGCTGGGGCGCGACCCGGCTCAGCACGGGCAAGGTCGTCTGGTTCGAGCTCAACCGCAGCTGAGACGCCGTGGAACGAGCGAAGGGCGCCCGGTGTTCGCCGGGCGCCCTTCGCCGTGCCTCCTGCCAGACCTCGCGTCTGCGGCGTGGTCCAAACGACAGGCCCTAGTCGTCCTGTCCGGTGCCCGGCTTGACCGGGTCGAAGGGGTCGCCGCCGCCGTCGTCCGGCGGTGTCGTCTCCGGGGCCGTCGGCGGGGTGAAGGTGGGCGGTGTCGTCGACGGACTCGGCGGCGGGGAGCTGCTCGGCTCCTCCGTCGTCGGCGGCGGTGACGACGACGACGGTTCCTCGGTCGTCGGCTCCTTCGTGGGCTCCTTGGTCGGCTCCTGCGTGGGCGTCGGCGTCCACGTCGGCTGGACGGCCG
Organism: Streptomyces afghaniensis; assembly: GCF_044327915.1. NCBI lineage: Bacteria > Bacillati > Actinomycetota > Actinomycetes > Kitasatosporales > Streptomycetaceae > Streptomyces > Streptomyces afghaniensis. Next base: position 32,208 of record NZ_JBIRGJ010000010.1, on the reverse strand, counting down.
CGCCCTGCTGGGTGTCCAGGTCGAACTTGCTGGTGTCGCCCATCACGCCGAAGGTGTACGCCGCCCAGATCTTCGCCGGGAAATCACCGCCGTTGATCCGGGGCTCGCCGGCGGCCTTGTACATCGGGACCTGGGCGTGGGTCTTGGCGTCCTCGCCGAACAGGCCGACGGAGGTGACCAGGTTCGGCGTGTAGCCGGTGAACCAGGCCGACTTGTTGTTGTCGGACGTACCCGTCTTGCCCGCGACCTGCTGGCCGCCGCGCTCGGGGTTGTTGCGTACGGATGCCTGCGCCGTACCGTCGTCGACCACGCCGGTCAGCACCGAGGTCACCGAGTCGGCGGCCCCGCGGCTGACGGCCTGGTCGCCGACCGGGTCGGGCATGGTGACCGTCTTGTTGAGGTGCTCCGCCGACTTCACGAGGGCCGGGGTGACCTTCTTGCCGTGGTTGGCGAGGGTGGCGTAGACACCCGCCATCTCCAGGGGGCTCGCGCCCATGCTGCCCAGGGTCTGGGCGGGCACGGCCTCCATGTTCTTGGTGTCCATGCCGAGTTTGCCGGCGACGTCGACCACGTTGGTCATGCCGACGTCGACGCCCATCTGCGCGAAGACGGAGTTGACGGACTTGTTCATCGCCGTCTGGACGGTGATCTTCCCGTAGTTCTCGTCGTCCTCGTTCTCGGGGGCGAAGCCGACCTTGGTGCCGTTGTCCATGACCTGGCGCCTGCTCGTGCCGTCGTAGATCGTGTTCGCGGTGATCGGCTTGCCGTCCTGCGTCTCGGCCTGCTCCTCCAGGGCGGCGGCGAGGATGACCGGCTTGAACGTGGAGGCGGGCTGGTAGTCGGAGCGGGTGGCGTTGTTGGTGTAGTGATCGAAGTAGTTCACGCCGCCGTACATCGCGACCACGGCGCCCGTCTTCGGGTTCACGGACGCGGCACCGGCCTGGACGTCCCCGTCGACCTTGCGCTTCTCGGGGTCGAGCTTGCTGGTCAACTGCTGCTTGACGGACTTCTCCAGCGCCGCCTGCTTCTTCTTGTCGATGTTGAGGGTGACGGTCCAGCCGCCGGCGTTGACCATCGCCTCGGCTTCCTTGGCGCTGCTCGCGGTGCCCTCGGCGACGAGCTGCTTCTCCAGCGCCGCGTTGGCCGCGTTGACCAGGTAGCCCTTCTGGCCCTCCATGCCGGGAGCGGGCTTGGGCTCCTTCGGCACCGGGAACTTCATGCCGGCACGCTCGGACTGGCTCAGCCAGCCCTCGTCGACCATGTTGTCCAGGACGTAGTTCCAGCGGGCCTTCACCAGTTTCTTACCCGCCGGGGAGGCGACCGCCCAGTCGTACTGGCTCGGGGCCTGGAGCAGCGCGGCGAGGTAGGCGCCCTGCGCGACGGAGAGTTCCTCGGCGTCTTTGTGGTAGTAGGCCTGGGCGGCGGCCTGGATGCCGTAGGCGTTGCGGCCGTAGTAGCTGGTGTTGATGTAGCCGGCGAGGATGTAGTCCTTGGACTTCTCCCGGTCCAGCTTCAGGGAGATGACCAGTTCCTTGAGCTTGCGGGTGACGGTCTGTTCCTGCGTCAGGTAGTAGTTCTTGACGTACTGCTGGGTGATCGTCGAACCGCCCTGCGCGCCCCGGCCCGAGAGCGTGTTGAACAGGCCGCGGGCGGTGCCCTTGAGGTCGACGCCGGCGTCCTTGTAGAAGGTCTTGTTCTCGGCCGCGACGAAGGTGAGCCGCACGCCCTTGGGGACCCTGGACAGATCGACGACCTCGCGGTTGACCTTGCCGTCGCGGGCCATGATCGCGCCGTCGCTGTACTTGTAGATGTTGCTCTGCCGCTTGGCGTCGGCGTTGCCCTCCGGGATGCCGATCATCATGTACAGCACGATGAAGGCGCCCATACCGAGCAGGCACAGGCCGAAGAAGGTGCCGAGGATCTTCTTCCAGGTGAAGAGCCGGCGTATGCCGCTCTTCCCGGCCGCGCCCGACGAACGGCGGCGCTTGGGTGCCGCCCGGCGCCCACCGCGCTGTCTGGCGCGTCTTTCTTCCGCTCGTCCCATGGGTCCGATCCGCTCCGCTTCGTTCGCGTGTGCTCACATGTCACACAGGTTCGCCGCTCAGGTCAGCTCAGAAAGCTAACACCGGGAGATAAGAGAGAGGGCTGCCGATCCGGCCCTTTACGGACGTGACAATCAGCACCCACCCCAACGGAACCGACGTTCGAGACACGCGTAGGGTTGCCAGGACGCGGAAAAGTGATATCACTTAGATAGATGGAAGCTAGGCAGGAAATGCTTCCCGGGAGGAACGGGGGATCATCCATGTCCACACACCAACCGCAGGTCACCACCGATGTGCCCGAGATGCCGGCGCCCCGTGTGCGGGAGTTCGCCGCGCACAGCATCGGCGGCGGACTCGCTCTGCTGCTCGGCCTGGTCGGGCTGCTGGCCGGCGCCGGGCTGATCGCGGCCGCCACGGCGGTCGACGGGGGCGGGGCCAAGGCCGCCCTGATCATCGGCGGCATCCTGGTCGCGCTCGCGGCGTTCCTGGCCATGTGCGGGCTGAACATGGTGGCGCCCGGTGAGGCCCGGGTCGTCCAGCTCTTCGGCCGCTACCGCGGGACGATCCGGCAGGACGGGCTGCGCTGGGTGAACCCGCTCACCTCGCGCACCAAGATCTCGACGCGCGTGCGCAACCACGAGACCGCCGTCCTGAAGGTCAACGACGCGTACGGCAACCCGATCGAGCTCGCCGCGGTCGTGGTGTGGCGGGTCGAGGACACCGCCCAGGCCGTCTTCGAGGTGGACGACTACGTCGAGTTCGTCTCTACGCAGACCGAGGCGGCCGTGCGGCACATCGCCATCGAGTACCCCTACGACGCCCACGAGGAGGACGGCCTCTCGCTGCGCGGCAACGCCGAGGAGATCACCGAGAAGCTCGCCGTCGAACTGCACGCGCGCGTGGAGGCGGCCGGGGTGCAGATCATCGAGTCGCGCTTCACCCACCTCGCGTACGCCCCCGAGATCGCCTCGGCGATGCTCCAGCGGCAGCAGGCCGGAGCGGTCGTCGCGGCCCGGCGGCAGATCGTCGACGGCGCGGTGGGCATGGTCGAGGCCGCGATCGCGCGGATCACCGAGCGGGACATCGTGGAGCTGGACTCCGAGCGGAAGGCGGCGATGGTCTCCAACCTGATGGTGGTGCTGTGCGGGGACCGCGCCGCGCAGCCGGTCCTCAACACCGGGTCCCTGTACCAGTGACCGTGCCGTCCGAAGGTCCGGGCGCGCAGCGCCGGCCGCAGCAGCAGCGCAAGCAGGTGCTGCTGCGGCTGGACCCCGCGGTGTACGAGGCGCTGGCGCGGTGGGCCGGGGACGAACTGCGTTCGGCCAACGCGCAGATCGAGTTCCTGCTGCGGAAGGCGCTGGCCGAGGCGGGGCGGCTGCCGCGGGAGACCGGGCCGATGCCCCGGCGGGGACGACCACCGGGCGGCTCCGAGCAATAGCCTGTTGCGGAACCGTGACAACAGCCCCCGACCTGCGGGGTCGTACGGCACGCCATGAACTGCACACTCGGCGTATACATGCCGCGTATACACCCCGTGTACAGTCCTGGCATGTCCATCGGTCACACCCTCCTGGGGCTCCTGGAGTCCGGCCCGCGCCACGGCTACGACCTGAAGCGGGCCTTCGACGAGAAGTTCGGTCACGACCGGCCGCTGCACTACGGCCAGGTCTATTCGACGATGTCCCGGCTGCTGAAGAACGGGCTCGTCGAAGTCGACGGCATCGAGGCCGGCGGCGGACCCGAGCGCAAGCGGTACGCGATCACCGAGGCCGGCATCACCGATGTCGAGCGCTGGCTCGCGACGCCGGAGAAGCCGGAGCCGTACCTCCAGTCGACCCTCTACACCAAGGTCGTCCTCGCGCTGCTCACCCACCGCGACGCCGCCGACATCCTCGACACGCAGCGCTCGGAGCACCTGCGCAGCATGCGGATCCTCACCGACCGCAAGCGCAAGGGCGATCTGGCCGACCAGCTGATCTGCGACCACGCCCTGTTCCACCTGGAGGCGGACCTGCGCTGGCTGGAACTGACCGCCGCGCGTCTGGACAAGCTCCGTGAGGCGGTGACCCGGTGACCGTTCCCGCTGGTTCGCTGCTCACCGCCCAGGACCTGCGCAAGACGTACGGGCCGACCACCGCGCTCGACGGTGCCGAGTTCTCCATCCACCCGGGCGAGGTCGTCGCCGTGATGGGTCCGTCCGGGTCGGGCAAGTCGACGCTGCTGCACTGCCTCGCCGGGATCGTGACGCCCGACTCGGGCTCGATCACGTACAACGGGCGTGAGGTGACGGCGATGAGCGACGCCGAGCGCAGTGCGCTCAGGCGCTCGGAGTTCGGGTTCGTGTTCCAGTTCGGCCAGCTCGTGCCCGAACTCACCTGCGTGGAGAACGTGGCGCTTCCGCTGCGCCTGAACGGGTCGCCCCGCAAGGAGGCCGAGCGGACCGCACTGGCCTGGATGGAGCGGCTGGAGGTCGACGAGCTGCGCAAGAAGCGGCCCGGCGAGGTGTCCGGCGGTCAGGGACAGCGGGTCGCCGTCGCCCGCGCGCTGGTGACGAACCCTCGTGTGGTGTTCGCCGACGAACCGACCGGCGCGCTCGACTCCTTCAACGGCGAGCGCGTGATGGAACTGCTCACGGACGCCGCCCGGTCCGCCAACACGGCCGTGGTGCTCGTCACCCACGAGGCCAGGGTGGCCGCGTACTCCGACCGCGAGATCGTCGTACGCGACGGCAGGTCCCGGGACATGGAGCGCGTCGTATGAGCGCCGGTCAGTGGGCGCGGGATCTTTCCATGGGGGTCCGGTTCGCCTTCGCGGGCGGACGCGAGGGATGGATCCGGGCGCTGCTGACGGCCGTCGGCGTCGGACTCGGAGTGGCGCTGCTGCTGCTCACCACCGCCCTCCCGAACGCGCTGGCGGAACGGGGCCGGCGCGAGGAGGCGCGCAGCGACCACACCTTCAGCCAGCAGAAGATACCGAAGGCCGACGACACCCTGATCGTCCTGGACTCGGACACCACGTTCCGGGACCAGGACGTGCGCGGCCGGATGCTGGAGGCGGAGGGCCCGCGGGCTCCGCTGCCCCCGGGGGTCGCGCGGTTCCCGGCCGCGGGCGAGATGGTCGTCTCCCCCGCGCTGAAGGAGCTGCTCGCCTCCGACGACGGCAAGCTGCTGCGGGAGCGGCTGAACTACCGGATCGCGGGCACCATCGGCGAGCAGGGGCTCGTCGGCTCGCAGGAACTCGCCTACTTCGCGGGCGGCACGGGGCTCGAGAAGCTGCTGGACGGCCTCGCCAGTGGGGCCCGGATCGACAGCTTCGGAAACGACGGCCTGGCGTCGTCCGATCCCTGGGACCCGGTGCTGCTCCTGCTGGTGCTGGTCGTCTTCGTGGTGCTGCTGATGCCGGTCGCCGTGTTCATCGCCGCGGCCGTGCGCTTCGGCGGCGAGCGGCGCGACCGCCGGCTGGCGGCGCTGCGGCTGGTGGGTTCCGACAGCCGGATGACCCGGCGGATCGCCGCCGGCGAGGCGCTCGCCGGTTCGGTGCTGGGACTCGTCCTCGGAGCCGGCTTCTTCCTGCTGGGGCGGCAACTGGCGGCTTCCGCCGAGGTGTTCCACGTCAGTGTGTTCCCGAGCTATCTGAACCCCTCGCCCGTGCTGGCCCTTCTGGTCGCGCTGGTGGTGCCGGCGGCCGCGGTCGTGGTGACGATCCTCGCCCTGCGCGGGGTGGTCATCGAGCCGCTCGGCGTGGTCCGCACGGCCAAGCCCGCGCGGCGCCGGCTGTGGTGGCGGCTGCTGCTGCCGCTCGGCGGGCTCGCGCTGCTCTTCCCGATGATCGGGCAGGGCGACGACGGCGGGGAGTTCAATCAGTACCTCGTCGTCGGCGGCGTGATGCTCCTCCTGGTCGGCGTCACGGCCCTGCTGCCCTGGGTGGTGGAGACGGTCGTGGCCCGGCTCGGCTCGGGCGGGGTCGCCTGGCAACTGGCGGTGCGCAGGCTTCAGCTGAGCAGCGGTGCGGCGGCCCGGATGGTCAACGGCATCGCGGTGGCGGTGGCCGGGGCGATCGCGCTGCAGATGCTGTTCGCCGGGGTGGAGGGCAACTACACCAGGGCGTCGCAGTACGACGTCTCCCGGGCCCAGATGCAGGTGAACGTGCCGCACGGAGCCGAACCCGCCTCCATCGCCGAGGAGTTCCGCACCACAGAGGGCGTGCGGAGGGTCACCGTACTGTCCGACGGCTACCTCGGCGACCGACGGGGCGAGGGGGACACCTACGTCCGCTTCACCGTCGCCGACTGCGCGTCGCTGCGCGAGGTGGCCACGCTGCCGTCCTGCCGCGACGGTGACGTCTTCGCCGTCCAGGGCGCGGAGGAGGACACCGGAACCGACACGATGGCCAAGCCCGGCACCACCCTGTGGGCCGACCCGGCCGACACCTCCCGCCCCGACGACCGCTGGGTCTCCTGGACCGTGCCGCAGGACATCCGGCAGGCCCAGGCCCGGGAGGATCCCACCGGGTACGAGCGCGGCGGCATCCTGATCACACCCGCCGCGCTGCCCGGGAAGCTCGGTCCGCTCGCCTCCACACAGCTCTACCTGAGCCTCGACCGTTCCGTGCCCGACGCCTACGAGTACGTGCGCAACACGGCCGCGCGGCTCGACCCGACGGCCCAGCCGATGACCTGGAACAGCGTCGAGCGCAACGACCGCTACGCCACCATCCGCACCGGCCTGTCCGTCGGCGCCGCCTGCGTGCTGGCGCTGATCGGCGCGAGCCTGCTGGTCTCGCAGCTGGAGCAGTTGCGCGAACGCCGCAAGCTGCTGTCGTCGCTGGTCGCCTTCGGCACCCGGCGCCGGACCCTCAGCCTGTCGGTGCTGTGGCAGACGGCGATCCCGATCGGACTGGGCCTGCTGCTCGCCGCGACGGTGGGCATGGCCCTGGGCGCGGTCCTGCTGCGGATGACCAGCACGTCGGTCCGGGTGGACTGGCCGAGCGTGCTGTCGATGACCGGCATCGGCGCGGGCGTCGTCCTCGTGGTGACGCTGCTGAGTCTGCCGCCGCTGCTGAGGATGATGCGGCCGGACGGGCTGCGCACGGAGTAGCCGCCCGCACCGTCCGTCAGGCGTCCTGGTCGAGGACCCGTACGGGCAGGGGCCGCAGCGCCTCCCGCAGCGCCGCCGCCAGTTCCTCGTACTCCGCGCCGCGCGCGGCCCCCGCCCGCATCGCCAGAGCGACCCTGCGGGTGGGGGCCGGGTCGGTGAAGTACCCGGTGAGGAGCTGGTCGCTGCGGGAGATCTCGACCTTGAGGGCGGTGCGCGGCAGCAGCGTGACACCGAGCCCGCCCGCGACGAGCTGCACCAGCGTGGACAGCCCGGCGGCGGTCGTGGTGACCGGGGCGTCCTCGCGGCCGGCCTCCCGGCAGATGTCGAGGGCCTGGTCGCGCAGGCAGTGCCCCTCGTCCAGCAGCAGCAGGTTCAGCTCGCGCAGCGCCTCGCGCGCGATGCCCTCGCGTCCGCCGAGCGGGTGGTCGAGCGGCGTGACGAGCACGAAGTCCTCGTCGAACAGCGGCAGTTCGGCGACGCCGGGCACACCCAGCGGGACAGCGAGCAGCAGCAGGTCGAGCCGCCCGCCGGCGAGGCCGTCGAGCAGGCTGGCGGTCTGCTCCTCGTGCACCTGGAGGTCGAGGTGCGGATACCGTTCGTGGACGAGCCGCAGGACGGTGGGCAGCAGATACGGCGCCACGGTCGGGATGACCCCCAGCCGCAGCACGCCGGTGAACGGGGCCCGGACCGCTTCGGCCTCCTCCATGAGGGCCCCTACCTCCGCCAGCACGGCCTTGGCCCGTACGGCGATCCGCTCACCCTCGGGTGAGAGCAGCACCTTGCGCGTCGTACGCTCGAGGAGCGTCACTCCGAGTGTCTCCTCCAGCGCCGAGACGGCGCCCGAGAGAGCGGGCTGGCTCATGCCGATCGCCCCTGCGGCGTCCCGGAAGTGCAGGTGCTCGGCGACGGCTGCGAAGGCCCGCAACTGCGCGAGGGTGGGCTGCCTGCGCTTATTACCCACAGTCACTGATAACCACCTCCGATCAACCCGACCGAGTGTAGCTATTTCCGTAATCAATCGGCCCTGTGCCAACATCAATAACGTCCAACCCATGGGAAACACCCGCAATCCGGGTGTTTCTTCGCTGCAAGGAGAGCGTGTGCTCACTGTCGGTGACAAGTTCCCCGAGTTCGATCTGACCGCCTGCGTCTCGCTGGAGAAGGGCAAGGAGTTCCAGCAGATCAACCACAAGACCTACGAGGGTCAGTGGAAGGTCATCTTCGCGTGGCCCAAGGACTTCACCTTCGTGTGCCCGACCGAGATCGCCGCCTTCGGCAAGCTGAACGACGAGTTCGCCGACCGCGACGCCCAGGTCCTCGGCTTCTCCGGCGACTCCGAGTTCGTCCACCACGCCTGGCGCAAGGACCACGACGACCTGCGTGACCTGCCGTTCCCCATGATGGCCGACTCCAAGCACGAGCTGATGCGCGACCTCGGCATCGAGGGCGAGGACGGCTTCGCCAAGCGCGCGGTGTTCATCGTGGACCAGAACAACGAGATCCAGTTCTCGATGGTGACCGCGGGTTCGGTCGGCCGTAACCCGAAGGAGGTCCTGCGGGTCCTGGACGCCCTCCAGACGGACGAGCTGTGCCCCTGCAACTGGTCGAAGGGCGACGAGACCCTCGACCCGGTCGCGCTGCTCGCCGGAGAGTGATCTGACATGTCCCTCGACGCACTCAAGTCCGCCATACCGGACTACGCCAAGGACCTGAAGCTCAACCTGGGCTCGGTCATCGGCAACTCGGACCTGCCGGCCCAGCAGCTGTGGGGCACGGTGCTGGCGACCGCCATCGCCTCGCGCTCCCCGATCGTGCTGCGCGAGCTGGAGCCCGAGGCCAAGGCGAACCTGTCGCCGGAGGCGTACACGGCCGCCAAGTCCGCGGCCGCGGTGATGGCGATGAACAACGTCTTCTACCGCACGCGGCACCTCCTGTCGGACCACGAGTACGGCAACCTGCGCGCGGGCCTGCGGATGAACGTCATCGGCAACCCGGGCGTCGACAAGGTCGACTTCGAGCTGTGGTCCTTCGCGGTCTCCGCCATCAACGGCTGCGGCATGTGCCTCGACTCCCACGAGCAGGTCCTGCGCAAGGCCGGCCTCGACCGCGAGGTCATCCAGGAGGCGTTCAAGATCGCGTCCGTGATCCAGGCGGTCGGCGTGACGCTGGACGCCGAGGCGGTACTGGCCGAGTAACCCCCGGCCGTACGCACCGCATTGCAGGGCCCCGCCCACCTGACCGGTGGGCGGGGCCCTGTTGCCTTGCGCGCAGGCCGCTCGGGAGGCTCGGACTACTCCGGCGGCGCCTGCCGTTCGGGCTCCGCACTCACCGCTGTCGCACCCCGCGGACGGACCGAATGCCGCAACGCCGACTTGCGCGAGTACGCCCGCAGATACCCCGCCACCGTGTTCGTCACGGCGACCAACGGCACCGCCACCACCGCGCCCCCGATCCCGGCGACCATCCCCCCGCACGCCACGGACAGCACCACGGCCAGCGGGTGCACCCGCACCGCCCGCCCCAGAATGAACGGCTGCAGGATGTGGCCCTCGATCTGCTGCACCGCCAGCACCACCACCAGCGTCATGACAGCCGTGAACACCCCCTGGGTGACCAGCGCGACCACCACCGCCAGCGCCCCGGACACCACCGCACCCACCAGCGGGATGAACGCGAACAGGAAGATGAACACCGCCAGCGGCACGGCCATCGGCACATCGAGGAAGTAGATCCCCAGCCCGATGAAGATCGCGTCGATCAGCGCGACGATCACCGTGCCCCGCACATACGCCGTCAGCGTCCGCCAGGCCGCCGGCCCGGCCCCGGCCACGCCCGGCCGCGCCGCCGCCGGAACCAGCTTCAGCGTCCACTCCCAGATCCGCTTGCCGTCGTAGAGCAGGAACAGCGTCGAGAAGACCGCCAGCAGAATCCCCGTCAGCGACTCGACGACGACCGTCACGCCCTCCAGCCCCGCCGAGGTGATCTGGTCGGTGTTCGCTCCGACCGCCTCCCGCAGGTTCTTGGCGATCTCGTTGATCTGTTTGTCCGTGACGTGGAAGGGGCTGTTCAGCAGCCAGTTCCGCAACTCGTCGATGCCGTCCTGGATCTGGCCCGAGAGGTCGTCGATGTTCTCCATGACCTGCCAGGTCACGAACCAGCCGATGAGCCCCATGACGACGAAGCCGAGGATCGCGGTCAGCGCCGTGGCCGGCCCGCGCGGCACTCCGAGCCGCCGCAGCCGCGCCACGGTCGGCTGGAGGATCGCGGTGATGAGCAGTGCGCTCACGAACGCCAGCACCACCAGCTGGACGGCGCTGATGATCCGCATCAGCACCCACAGCGTGCCCGCGAGGACGAGCAGCCGCCAGCCGGCCTCCGCCGCGACCCGCATCCCCCACGGCACGGCCAGCGCCGGATCGGGCCGGGCGGGCACGTCGGGCGCGTCGGGCGCGTAGTCCGGGGGCGGCGGCACGTGTTCGTCGGAGGATGTCCGGGACTCGGTCTCGTCCCGCTCCCGTTCGGCCTCGGCGCGGCGTTCGTTCCACCGCTCGCTCATCTCGGTCAGTCCGGCACCGAGCCGGCCGAGCCACCCTGGCACTCGCGACATGATCCGTCCTTTTCCCCCGTCTCTCCGCACCACTCCCCCCTGGAGTCGTCCGTCAAGACCGTACATGGCGCGAGCCCCTCACCGTACGACGGTGAGGGGCTCGCGCTGAGGATGGCTGCGACTGAAGGGCCGCGGGCTCAGTACCAGTTGTTGGCCTGCCAGAACGACCAGGCGTCACACGGGCTGCCGTAGCGGTCGTTCATGTAGTTCAGGCCCCACTTGATCTGGGTGGCCGGGTTGGTCCGCCAGTCGGCACCGACGGACGACATCTTGGAACCGGGCAGCGCCTGGAACATGCCGTAGGCCCCGGAGGAAGGGTTGACCGCCTTGTAGTTCCAGTCGGACTCGTGGTCCACGATGTTGCTGAAGCACTGGAACTGACCCGCCGGCACCATCTGCCGCGCCATCGCCTGGATCTGGGCGATGGTGTAGGAGGTCGCGACGGGGAAGTCGGAGATGTCCTTGGAGCGGCTGGCGGCCTCCTTGGCCTCCGCGCGCTCCTTGGCGGCCTTCTCGGCCGCGGCGGCCTTCTCGGCGGCTTCCTTCTTCTTGGCGATGGCCGTCTCGGCGGCAGCCTTGCGGGCGGCCTCCTCGGCGTCCTTCTTCGCGCTCGCGTCGGCGGCGATGGCCTGTGCGTCGGCCTGCTGCGTCAGCGACGCCGTCTGCACCTGGGCCTGCTGGCCCGCGGGAATGTCTGCGAGCAGCGTGGTGCCGCTGGCCGTCGCTTCGGCGTCGTTGTTCTGCGCGGTGCTGCCCGAGGCAACACCGACGACGCTTCCGACAGCGGTGACCGCCGTGGCCGAGGCCACTGCGAATCCCCGGACCGAGATCCGGCTCACACGGTTTCCTTCCAGCATCGCCCGCTTCGGTGACCCTCGCGGACGCAATCGTGCCCCTGGCACTGGCCTCCCCAACTGCGGGGTCACGGGAGGCGCGGGCCCGGTGGGCAACTCCCTACGGGAGTGCCGCGTGATGCTCGGGCGGCATACGACATCGCTATGCAGTTGACGCTGTGCTCTTAGTGGTGCCGTACCGCTGGGGGTACAGGTGTGTCGTATGCGGGGCCTGACAGGAGTGAGACTCTGCCGCAACACGACGGGGCAAGGCAATTCCGAGTTGCGTGTGAAAGCTCACATCCCGTTTGACGCGGGAGATTCACAGAAAAGGCCACACGCGAAGGCGCCGCCCGGCTAGGCTCTTCGCCTTTTCGGACGGCGCCAACTACTGCGTAACCGCCCCCGTTTGGGGCGGGACGGTCAGATGTGTCCGTCTTCGAGCATTTCGGTCACAAGAGCAGCGATCTGCGACCTCTCGGACCGGGTCAGGGTCACGTGCGCGAAAAGCGGATGCCCCTTCAGTTTCTCGACGACGGCGACGACTCCGTCGTACCGACCGACCCTCAGGTTGTCCCGCTGGGCCACGTCGTGGGTGAGAACCACCCGTGAATTGGCTCCGATACGGGACAGAACGGTAAGAAGTACGTTCCGTTCCAGCGACTGTGCCTCGTCGACGATCACGAACGCGTCGTGCAGCGAACGGCCGCGGATGTGGGTGAGCGGCAGCACCTCCAGCATCCCGCGGGCGGTGACCTCCTCGATGACCTCCCGGCTGGTGACCGCCGACAGCGTGTCGAACACCGCCTGCGCCCAGGGGCTCATCTTCTCCGCCTCGGAGCCGGGCAGATAGCCGAGCTCCTGCCCGCCCACCGCGTACAGCGGACGGAAGACCATCACCTTCTGGTGCTGACGGCGCTCCAGCACCGCCTCCAGACCCGCGCACAGCGCCAGCGCCGACTTGCCGGTGCCGGCCCGGCCGCCCATCGAGACGATCCCGACGTCCGGGTCGAGCAGCAGGTCGAGCGCGATCCGCTGCTCGGCGCTGCGGCCCTTGATGCCGAACGCCTCACGATCCCCGCGTACGACACGGATGTCGCCCTCGGCCGTGACCCGCCCGAGCGCCTTGCCGCGCTCCGACTGGATCATCAGGCCCGTGTGCACCGGCAGGCCGGCCGCCTCGGGGACATGGACGTGCCCCTCCTCGAAGAGGACGTCCACCTGCTCGCCGGTCAGGGTCAGTTCGGACATTCCGGTCCAGCCGGAGGAGTCCGTGATGGCGAGCTCCGCGCGGTACTCCTCGGCGAGGAGCCCGACGGAGGACGCCTTGATCCTGAGCGGGAGGTCCTTCGACACGACGGTGACGTCGAACCCCTCGGCCTGGAGGTTGCGGGCGACCGCCAGGATGCGGGAGTCGTTGTCCCCCAGGCGGTAGCCGCTGGGCAGCACGCTGGGGTCCGAGTGATTGAGCTCGACACGGACGGTTCCGCCGAGGTCCCCGGTGGGGATGGGGGCATCGAGGCGGCCGTACCGCACCCGGTAGTCGTCGAGCAGACGCAGGGCCTGCCGTGCGAAGTAGCCGAGTTCGGGATGGTTCCGCTTGGCCTCCAGTTCCGTCACCACGACGATGGGAAGCACGACCTCGTGCTCGTCGAAGCGGCTCAGGGCGTTCGGGTCGGCCAGCAGGACGCTGGTGTCGAGAACATAGGTGCGCCGGTCGGGCTTGTGGCGCTTTGTGCTGGTCACCACGGAAGGACGTACCCCCTCGGATGAGGTCGGGGAGCGACGGAGTGGAGCTGGACCGGTCGTCGGCCGCCCTGCGCGGGCCGAGAACCGGCCCTCCGCCTCTTCGTCCGTGCTGTGACCGCACGATCGGGCTGGTGCAAAGGGCCTCCCGGGCGGACGGCCCCGTGCCGTCCGCTGAGATCCGACACCCGGGGTTCGGGCGTCGACCTGACTGGCTTATGCCCTCGAACGGGCGTCGCCATGCCACGGCATATGACGGCGGGCCGGTTAACTCCGCGTTACGCGCGCCTTGAGAGGGGTACCGGAAAGGTTTGCTACGTGCGGCGACCGCGGTACCGGCGACCTGCGGGATCCCGCGAAGTCCGGCGCCCGGCGGCGTGCGCCGGAGCGCGGTTCAGCCGCCGTGGCCGCCGTTCAGCCGCCGTGACCGCCGGTCACGGCGGTGCAGCGCGGTTCAGCCGCCGTTGCCGCGGTGGCGGGCGGCACAGCGCGGTTCAGCCGCCGTAGCGGCGGTGGCGGGCGGCGTAGTCACGCATGGCGCGCAGGAAGTCCACCTTGCGGAACGCCGGCCAGAACACGTCGCAGAAGTAGTACTCGGAGTGCGCGGTCTGCCAGAGCATGAATCCGGACAGCCGCTGTTCGCCGCTGGTGCGGATCACCAGGTCGGGGTCGGGCTGGTCGCTCGTGTAGAGGTGACGCCCGATCATGTCGATGTCGACGGCCTCGGCGAGCTCCTCCATCGAGGTGCCCCGGTCCTGGGCGTCGAGCAGCATGGAGCGCACGGCGTCGGCGATCTCCTGGCGGCCGCCGTAGCCGATGGCGACGTTGACCAGTATCCCGTCGACGTGCGCGGTGGTCTCCTCGGCCTCCTTCAGCACCGTCTGCATCCCGGAGGGCAGCAGATCGGGCGTGCCCACGTGGTGCACGCGCCAGCGCCCGTCGGCGGCCAGGGTGCGCACGACGTCCTCGATGATGCCGAGCAGGGGGACGAGCTCCTCCTGCGGCCGGTCGAAGTTGTCCGTGGACAGCAGCCAGAGGGTGACGACCTCGACATCCGTCTCGGTGCACCAGCCGAGGAACTCCTCGATCTTCTCGGCACCGGCCCGGTGTCCGTGGACGGTGCTGGAACCGGCGGCCTTCGCCCAGCGCCGGTTGCCGTCCATGATGACGCCGATGTGCTTGGGCACCTGAGCGTGGTCCAGGTGGCCTTCCACCCGGCGTGCGTACAGCCTGACCAGCAGGCCACGCAGCTTGTCGCGCAGGTTCACGTGATCGTCAGCCCCTCCGTACGGATCGGACAGGCCGCGGCGTGCGGCCCGGTCGTGGCCGCGGGCGGTCCCTGCCCGTGTGGCAGTCCCCGGAGGCGAAGCCTACCCCCGCTGCCGCCGTGGGCCGCCCACGGGTGCGGAACGCAGAATTCCGGCCGGTGTTCCGGGCCGGTCCCGGCGCACAAAAAAACGGGCCGGTCCGTGGGGGGGATACGGACCGGCCCGAGGGGGGGTTTCCACCATAACCCTTTGTAAGTGATGCTGCGTGCATCGGCGTGCCACAACTACTCTCCGGAGCCGCCCGGCGACGCGGCGAGGTCCGCGGAACCTCTCGCTCACGGCTTGCTTCTGGCCGAAATGCAGCCCCTACGGCAGCCCCTGAGCAGCCTCTGAGCAGGGGAATCGTGCAGCCTGAGGCGGGATCGGGCGGATCTCCTGCATCTTGGGGCGCACTCGCCGGCTCGTCCCCCGCGTCCCCCCGATGGGCTACGCCGTCCACGAACGCCCGCTTGACCCCTCGCGACGCCGCGACACCGAGGCCCTGGCACCGCGCAGCCCCCTCCACTGCGCGGTACCGCCCGCGCAGCCGTACATCGCTCACCGTACTTTGCTCACGCGAATTACCTTGGTCTGAACTTACGCGAACGGCGGCACGGAGGCGAGCCGCGGGCGATAACGATGTGAGTCCCATATAGGTCAATATCTGTCCTCCTTCGGGTCTAGCGTCGTGCCATGACGACGATCTCGAAGATCACGTGGGACGCGGCGAGCGCACGGCGGACCCGACGGCAATTCCTGGCCGGACCGGCCGGGGGCGGGACGCCGGTCGCCGAGGTGGTCGGGGCGATGATGGGGGCGCACGCGCAGGTGCTCTCCGCTGCCGAGGTGTCGGTGGGGGTGCGGACGTCCGGGCTGACCCGGGCGGACGTCCGGACGGCACTCTGGGACGAACGATCGCTGGTCAAGACGTACGGGCCGCGCGGAACGGTACATCTCCTCCCGGCGCGGGAACTCCCCCTCTGGTCGGCCGCCTTGACCGCGGTCCCGACCGGGCCGAGCCCTTTCCCGCCCGACGTGCGGCTCACCGAGGAACAGGCCGCCCAAGTCGTGGCGGCGATCGGGGAAGCGCTCGAAGACACCTGCCTGACGCTCGACGAACTGACCGAGGAGATCGTCGCGCGGACGGGCCCGTGGGCCGGCGACCGCGTGATGCCGGCCTTCCAGGACCTGTGGCCGCGCTGGCGGCAGGTGCTGCACCGGGCGGGCTGGGCGGGCACGCTGTGCTTCGGCCCGAACCGCGGCCGGAAGGCGACGTACACGCGCCCGCCGGTCGCGGGGGCGGCGGCCGGGGGGACGGGCGGGGCGTCGGGAACCGGCGAGGCGTTGGGGACCGGCGAGGCGTCGGGAACCGGCGAGGCGTCGGGAACCGGCGAGGCCTTGGGGACCGGCGAAGCCTTGGGGGCCGGCGAGGCGTTGGGGGCGTTCGTACGCCGCTATCTGTATGCGTACGGGCCGGCGACCCCGCAGCACTTCGCGAAATGGCTGGCGGCGCCGACCGGCTGGGCCGGAACCGTGTTCCGGGAGCTGGCCGCGGCGGGCGGCATCGAGGAGGTCGACTTCGGGGGCACGCGGGCGTGGGTGGCCGCGGGTGACACCGACTTCCCGGACGGGCCCGTGCGGGGCGTGCGACTGCTGCCGTACTTCGACGCGTACGTCATCGCCGCGCAGCCCCGCGAACGGCTGTTCCCCGGTGCGGCCTACGAGCGTGCCCTGGCGGGCGGTCAGGCGGGCAACCATCCCGTGCTGCTGGTCGACGGTGTGGTGGCGGGCGTCTGGCACCAGCGGCGCCAGGGCCGTCGTACGACCGTCACCGTCGAGCCGCTCGTCCGGCTGACGGCGCGGCAGGAACGGGAACTGGGTGAGCAGGTGGAGCGGGTGGGTGAGGTGCTGGAGGCGAGGCCCGAGTTGGTGGTCGGGGAGGTGAGGGTGGGGCCGCATGCGTGAGCAGGCTTGTGGTGCGTGCCCGATCAGAGCTGGTGGGTTCCCGGCTTCCGTGCCTCGAAGAGGTGGCGGGTGCTGTGGGCCACGAAGGGCCCTTCGTCCTGGATCCGCCGATGCAACGCACGGAGCTGCGGCTCGTACGCCTCGACCGTGAAGCCGGGCACCATCCACACCACCTTCCGCAGGAAGTGCACGACCGCGCCGATGTCGTGGAACTCCATGCGAAGCCGCTCCGCCCGCAGATCGACGACGTCGAGCCCCGCGGCCTCGGCGTCGGCCCGCTCACGCTCGGGGTGACGACCACCGCGCACCCCGTCCGGCTGGGGTCCGAGGAAGTGCTCGACGAGTTCGAAGACGCTGGCCGGCCCCACGTGCTGGGCGAAATACGTCCCGGAGGGCTGGAGGACGCGGGCGATCTCGTCCCAGTGCGGACGGACGGGATGCCGGCTCACGACCAGGTCGAAGGCACCGTCGGCGAAGGGCAGCGGGGAATGCTCGGGCACGGCGACGACCGCGACTCCGCGCGGACGGAGCAGGGCGGTCGCCTTGGCGGCGTTCGGCGGCCAGCCCTCGGTGGCGACGGCGAGCAGGGGCCGCTTCGGGGCCTTGGCGAGAGCGAAGTCCAGCACTTCCCCGCCGCCGGTCTGGACGTCGAGCACGGCACTCGCCCGTCCCAGCCGCGCGGCCATCGACGTCGCGTACCCCCAGGAGGGCCGCGCCTCGGTGGCCCGCCCCTCGAACCAGGAGAAGTCCCAGCCTTCGGTGGGGACGGAGGCGCCTTCGGCGACGAGGTCCTCGAAGGTGCGGTGCATCTGTTACGCCAGAACGAGCAGGACATGCTCGTTCTCTCCGTGCTGGACCGTGCCGGCGGGACGGAAGCCGTGCTTCTCGAGGAGACGTACGGAACCGGTGTTACCGATGAAGGGATCGGCGTACAGGGGCCGGTTCTTCTCCCGCTCCAGGAAGAGTTCCAGAGCCCGGGTGCCGATGCCGCGTCCCCAGTACGCGCGCCCGAGCCAGTACCCCAGGAAGCGGCGGTCCTCCTCCCACCAGGCGACGAAGCTGCCGGCGACGTCCCCGTCCACGGTCACGGTCTGCACGCAGTTGGCGTCGTCCCCGAGGACCCGCTGCTTCCAGTGCGCCATGAAGGCATCCCGCGGCCGGGGCGTGAACCTCGACAGCCGGGCTGCCTCCGGATCCTGCTCGAAGGCGCAGAACGCCTCGAGATCGTCTTCCACGACATCACGCAGCCGCACGTCTTCGGTAGTCATGCCGATGAGTGTGGCACCGGCCACTGACAACGGCACCGCGGAAGCCGTCGCACCCAAGGCGCCAGGGACCCCGGGGTCGGCTACGGAACGAGCGGCCGTACTTCCTCCGCGACGAACCGCACGAAACCCTCGGGGTCCGGTTCGTCGCCGGTGGGCTGGAGGACCACGGTGTCGGCCCCGGCCTCGGCCAACCGCCCGACGGCCTTGGCGACGGCTCCGGCGTCCCCGGCGACACCAAGATCCGGAACGGATTCGTCCCCCTCGGCGACCAGCTCGGCACGCAACCGTTCGGCGGCGCCGGCCCCGGTGGCGGCGAGCAGATACACGACGACAGGGTGCGGCCCTGCCCCGCGACCGGCCGTCTCCCGCCCCTCGTCGATGAGCTGCCGCGCCTTGCGCACGCCCTCCGGATTGGTGGAGGCGGTGAGAATGGTCCCGTCGGCGGCCTCCCCCGTGAGCCGCAGCGAACGCGGCCCGGTGGCCCCGGCCAGCACCCCGCCCCCGCCACCCTCCGGCGGCCAGTCGAGGGCGACGTCGTCGAGCCTGACGTACCGCCCGTCGGTGGTCACCCGCTCCCCGCCCAGCAGAGCGCGCAGCGCGACGAGATGCTCCCGCAACAAGGTCACCGGCGACTTGACCCGCGCCCCCACCTGCCCCATCCAGTCCTGCACGCCATGCCCCACACCGACGATGGCCCGCCCCGGGAACATCCGGTGCAGCGAGGCCACTTCCATGGCGGTGATGGCAACGTTCCGCAACGGCACGGGCAACAGCCCGACCCCGACCCGCACACGCCCGGTCCAGGCGAGGGCAGCGGCGGCGGTGGAGATACCACCCTCTCTGAAACAGTCTTCCCAGAGCCAGAGCTCTTCGAGGCCTGCGCTGTCCGCCACTTCACAGACCGAACGCAGGCGCTCGGGGGCGAGTTGAGGTCGGAAGACGGCGCCGAGTGTGGTCATGGGGCCCTTCATACCCAGTCCGGGAAGCGACGAACAACACCTGTATGAGCTGAGTAAATGGTCCGGTGAACGCCGACGTCAGGTGGGGAGACGGACTCCGGCACGGCGGGCCCGCTCCAGTGCTTCGGGAGAAGCGCTCCGCTCCCCGTCTGTACGGACGTTCAGCCCGGCGAGCTGGTAAAGCACGAACAGGCGTTTGGGACCGGGTACCGCGATGACTCCGGCGAATCGTGGGTCGCCCGCGAACCAGATCTCGGCCACCTGGGCGGTCTTCTCGGTCTCATAACCCCGTCCGAGACGACGACGCCACCATGCGGACCGCGCATGACCGTGAAGGATGATGTGAACACCATCGTCAGGCCGGTCCGGGTTGGGGAACGCCAGCCAGACGTCACCGAGCTTCGCTCCGGGAATCTGCCCGATCCCACTCTCCGGGGTCTTGTGCGTCTGCCAGGGATACACCTTCAGGATGCGGCGTGCCTGCACAGCCGCAACGATGTACTGGCGCTGAAGAAAAGATCGGTAAAGGGCATACACGACGACGGGCAGCATGACCCACATCGCCCAACGCCCCACGAGAATCATGAGAACGAAGGCGCCGATGCATACCGCAGGCCAGAGAATCTGACCGACAACGGCGAAGGTGAACAGCTTCTGCCAAGCACTCTGGGTGGCGGAATCGTCCCAGGCAGAAGCCGAACCTGTGGGGTGATGCACGGTATCCATTTTCACGCCTCGCCATGTTCCATCGGCAACGGGTTGTCAAAAGTGACCATGCGGGCCGTTTCCCGAAGTAGGTCCCGATAATGGCCAGAACGGTGGACGGCAATCGTCGACAGCGTCAGGATGGCCAGTTTGCGGGCATCCGGAAACGGCACATAGACGACGTCCTGCAGCAGTTCCTGCGACGCATCGGCAACCTGAGGGCTGGTACGGATCTCCACGAGCGTCGCAGGGCCGCACGGGAGATCGAGGGCCTCCACATGACTGGCGTCTGCCATTCCCGCGGCGGCACGAGCAGCCATCACGCCACGCGGCGCCCAGGATGTCTCCCGCCAGCCGAGGGTGAACAGGGACAGCAGGAGGCTTCCATCGCCCTCGTCGTCCCGATGCAACCCCACAGAGCAATGGATGACACCGCTGTAGGCCAGCACATGAGCCAAGCGCCGGACCGGCGCCAACAGTTCCAGGAGCTGCCGACTGTTCTCGGGGCCGGTCAGCATCGCGGCAAGCGCCTCGGGTGAGTGCCGCTGGCCCTCGGCGCTTGACGGCACTTCCTCCGCCGCAACCAGTTCCGTGAGTGGGACCGGCACGAAGCCCGCGGGCAGCGCGAACCAGATGTCCGCGTCCGGCATCCTGGCGGACGGGT
The DNA here is from genome assembly GCF_044327915.1 of Streptomyces afghaniensis. NCBI lineage: Bacteria > Bacillati > Actinomycetota > Actinomycetes > Kitasatosporales > Streptomycetaceae > Streptomyces > Streptomyces afghaniensis. The sequence goes on along the minus strand of NZ_JBIRGJ010000010.1, from coordinate 12,013 downwards.
CGATGACGAACGTGTCCGAGCTCATGAGGCGGCAGCCACTCCCGTGAACAGGTACTTGAGTACCCCGGCGGTCGCCGCCCCGTCGATCACGCCGGTCCTCACTCCGTCCATCGCGCCTGTCACAGCTTTGGCTCCGTCGGAATCCAGCGTGTCGTAGAGGCTGCCCGCGATCCCGTACGCAGCTGTGCCGGCTCCCAACCACGTCGCCCCGACCTCCACCTTGGGCAGCACCTGGTCGGTATGGGCTCCGAAGACGCGCACTCGCTCCAAAAGGCTCGGCGCGTCGGAGATGGCCACGGCTTCCTCGCGGATCGAAGCACCGACAGTGGCTGCCCTCTGCCCGAAGGTCAGGGCCTCGTCCGCGGTACGAGCAGCGGCGCTCAGTGCCTCCGGTGCCTTCATCAGCCCCTTGGTCACCGCGCCGAGTCCTGGCACGATTCCAAGCGCGTCGCCGGCGACTGAGATGGCATTGCTCCAGAAGTCCAGGTCGAGTTCGCCGTTCTTGATTCCGTCATTCAGGGAAGCCCACACCTCGTCGTCCTGCAATCGCAGAGTGAGGGCCGTCCCACTCAGCAGCCCCGCGCCCAGCAAGAGGAGTGGAACCGCGAGCGGGCCTGTGGCGAACAAGGCAATCACGCCCAGAACCGCCGCGATGCCACTGAGAATGTCCGGCAGGTTGTCACCCAGCCAGTCCGTGAACTTGTCCCAGGCGCCCGGCTCGTGCGGGGCCAGCTTCGTCGTGGCGTCGCCGATCTTGCCGGCGCGGTACCGGGCCTTCTGTTCGTGCTCCTCGGCAAGACTCTTCGCCTTGCCGATGATCTTGTCGAGTTCGGCCTGGGCCTCTTCCACCGCGGTGTTCGCGTGGGTGAGCGCCTTCTGGGCCTCGTCGTGACGAGCGCCCTTCTTGTCCAGCTCCGGGGCGTCCTCCGCCTTGCTCGCACGGCCCTTCGCGGCGTCCAGGGCTGCCTGGGCGTCCTTCGCGTCCTTTTCCAGGCGTCGGGCGCGGCGCTGGAAGTCGTCGAGTTCGCCCTCCCAGCGATCCAGCTGCCGGGCGGCCTTGCGGATCGAGTGCGCGGCGTTCTTGAGGTTCAGGGGCAGCGTCCCGCCGTCCAGTTCCTCCCGGAAGGCGACGGCCGCGTCGCCTTTCCAGTAACTGCCATCCATCAACTTGGTGACCAGGCCGTGGCTTTCCTCCAGGACTTTGGCGCAGTTCACCAGCTTCTTGTGCAGTTCGCGGACGGTGTCCGTGCTGCCCGGCGCGGGGTTGAAGCCCAGGTGCGGGTAGTCGGGATTCGGGATGCGCCTGCCCGACTGGAGTCCTTGCGGCTTGTCGAGGTCCGTGTTGTACCGCGGATCGGCAGCAGTGCCCGGACGTTCGGAACCAGAGGTGTAAGTCATTTCGAACCCGCCGACCCGCCCTTGCCGCTCCGGGCCTTCTTCAGCGCCTCCTCCAGCGCCTTGTCCACCTCGTTGTAGCTGTCCTTGCTCTGCCCGATGATCTTGGCGAGGTCCTCGGTCTGCTCGCCGATCTGCTCGGTGCCGTACTTCCAGTCCTCCTGGAAGCTCTCGCACGCGGCGTCCAGGTCGTCCGTGCCCAGGCCGGTCACCGACGCGTCACTCAACGCACTGTGCAGCCCTTTCAAGGAACTGCCCGATCTCTTCAGCAGTTTCATGAAGTGCGCGAGCTCATCGTCATCAACGGCCAGCCGCTCCGCCATGCAGCCGCTTCCTCTCCACGCAGCCTGCTGCTTCCACGAGCAAGTGACTCTATCTGTTCCGCTTGTGAAGCAGACCGGGCGGCCACTCGTGCGAGTGGCCGCCCGTCAGTCGGAGTTGTGGCAGGCGTCAGCGGTTGACGGCCTGGACTTCCTGTACGACCACGTTCTGCGTGGCGCCGAACGTGCCGTCGGGGAGGTCGCCGCCCGCGCCGCCGGTGCCGGTCCACTGGATCTTCCAGGTGATGGTGGCCTGGAGCGGGTACGTGCCGTCGCCCGAGGAGCGCAGGTACTTCACACCGCAGGGCGGGGTCTGGTCCGCCTTGCCCTTGGCGTAGGGCTCGCCGATGCGGCCGTTGTCGATTTCGCAGACGCCGGAGGCCGGATAGGTCACGGCGTCCTTGGTGCCCGGTTCGATCCTGAGCGACACCGGTTCCGCCGTCGCGGTCGCCTGGATGTCGAGCACCGGTACGGACGCGGTCACGGAGACCGGCTTGAACTCGGCGCCGTCCAGCCATGCCCAGGTCGGCAGGTTGACCTTGGTCGCCTGGGCGGGGGCCAGCGTCACCTTGGTGCTGGGGACGCGGATCTCCGCGTAGGCGAGTTCGGCGAGGATCTCGGGGGTGACGGCGTTCTCGATGTTCGCGGGCGGGGGGTCGCCCTGGTCCACCCAGAAGATGGGTTCGTCGCAGGAGTCCCAGCCCGCGGGGAAGTCCTTGTTGACGAAGGAGTCCCAGAAGTAGCCCTTGCCGGCCTTCTCCTTGTTGAAGTCCTTGTAGGGATGCCCGTTGACATAACGGTCCCGCTGCTTGGCGTCCCACTCGTAACCCGTCGAACCGGCCTCCCAGGTCGGCTCCAGGTACTTCTGCAGCTGTTCCGGGGTGTACTTCGGTGCGTACCAGCACGGAGGCGGCGTCCAGGACGTGGACGACGTGAGCGCGCCCGTGGAGTTACCACTCCCGTTCTTCGAGCGGTCGAAGACGACGCCGCCGACGGTGACGGAGACGGTGCCGTTCTTGTCCGCGTTGGCGTCCTGGTTCGATTGACCGTCCGTGCCGCCGAACCCCTTTTCCGCGTAGGCAGGGCTCGTGGCAGCCAGCGCGAGGGCCAGAAGACCCGAGACGAGAAGCAGGCGATTGGTCCGCATCAAGGCTGGCACTTTGCGCTCCCCCGCTCCGAGATCAGTCGCTCGGTGACCCAGACGCCGTTGTCGTTCTTGCGCAGAGTGCCGGCGTAGACGACGTAACTGTCCTTCGTCACCGGCGTGACGTCGGTCTTACCGGTCTTCAGGAACTTGTTGAACGCCTTGCTCTGGTCCTCGCAGTAGACGATGGCGGCGGTTCCGTCGTCCTTGAGGTCAACGCTCTCGTTGTAGTACCGGGTCAGGCCGGTCGTTCGCGCCTTGTGGTCCACGAACTCCTGGATGTACTCCTGGCTTCCAGCGGCGGCCGTGCCCTCCGAGTAGAAGCGGTAGGCCTTGTCCAGTGGGTCCTGCTTGGCGATCGCCATGTCCACGGCTTTGATGCGCTGCTCGGCATCGTTGAGTACGGCGTCCTTCTGCGGGTCGCCGGTTTTCTTCCACTCGAACTTGTACGTGACGTCCGACGGCAACTCGATCTTCGGCCGGCCCGCGGAGGCCGGGGCCGACGTACTCGGGGAGGCCGACTTCTCAGCACCCGTGTCGGCTCCCGCGATCTTGTCGTTGTCCTTGCCCTTGGAGCTGTCATCGCTCCCGCACGCGGACAGCGTCAGGGCCGCAGCGGCGGTCAGCGTGAGCGCTGCGAGGAGGGTGGGGCGGCGGTTCACGGTCGGCTCCCGGTAAGAGGCGAGGCTTCTCTTGAGCGAACCAAAGCTATACAGCGGTGTGGGGCCGCACCAGGGTGAAGGTTGTCAACTCGCGGGGTGTATGGGGAGGAATCGGCGTTTCGCCGACCAGTTCGAGCCGTAACGGTTGCATAACGCGCCATTCCGTCCGTCAGGGGTGACGGCGTGCCGGGCGTTTCAGTCACGAACCAGCAAAGGGCTTGGGCCCGTGGGCCCATGTGGGGCCCACGCCTCTACGGATACGTTCGGGCTCGTACAGCCGGTGGCAAGTGGCAGGTGGCGTGGTCGGAGGTGGCCCGTATGGGGCGGCGGTGGCGGGACGGACGCGGGGAGCTGGTCGTGCACGGGGGTGGTGAAGGGCCGTCTGTCACTGTTCCGTTGGAGATCGCCACGTCCTATCGAGCCCGGACGAAGGGGCTGTTGGGGCGGGATTCCGTCGAGGGGGCGATCCTGCTCTCCCCCGCCAGCAGCGTGCACACCTTTCGGATGCGTATGCCGATCGATGTCGCCTATCTCGACCGTCGCCTTCGCGTCATCGACGTGTGCACCATGCGGCCGGGACGGTTGGGGATGCCGCGGCTGCGTGCCCGGCATGTGGTGGAGGCGGAGGCAGGGGTGATGGCGGGGTGGGGGGTGCGGGGAGGTGTGTCGGTCGAGGTCATCACTTAGCACTTCACCCCCAGCCGGGCGCGGACAGACTCTCCTGTTGACCAGGGCGTCCTCCACGTAGATGTCGAGTTTCAACCTTCTTGGCCGGGGCTTGCTCCGACACAGCCCGGGCCCCGGGACAGATCTGGCCTGGGGCCCGGCGGCCCACCCGACGCGTACGTTCGACCGCCCGGCAGCTCAGGCCGGCAGGGCCTTCAGCATGAAGCCATGAAGCGCGGAAAGCCGCGCGGTCATCGGTCCGACACAAGTTGGAGGACGGCCGTACCGTCCTCCCCGGTCGCCGCCTGGATCACCACCGCGTCCGGCTGGGGACTCGGCCGCCCGGCGGTTCCCACGCCACCGCACGAGTTTCCGCTGCCGTTGCTGCGCAGGACGGTGATGCAGCCCCGCCCCGGGCCGCTCGCGCTGCCCTTGGACTGGCCGTTGCCCGACTTCACCGTGTACGCGATGGCGTTCGGGCCGACCTCGGTGACGGACAGGGTGGCCGGGCCGCGCGGACCCTTGAAGGGGATTTTCACCGGCTCGGAGACCACGATTTCGCAGTTGCCGTCCGCGCAGGCGGTGATGTCCCGGCCGTCCGCGGCGGACACCGAGGGCTTGGGCGTGCGCTCGGGTCGTTTCGCGGGATCGGTCTTTGACGGCCGCTCACCGGGTGCGGACGACGATGCCTTCGCGGGCTCGTCCGAGTCGCTTCCGCAGCCGGCCGCCGCCGTCAAGGCGATCAGTGCGGCGAGTACAACTCCACTTCTGCGCAGTCCGCGTGCTGCCGTCGCGGCCATGGACTTCCCCCGTGTGCTGTGCTCCGGCGTGCTTGCCTCGGCTCTGGTGTTCGGCAGGCAGTATTCCCTCGTGTCGCTGGCGCCATGCGCCCGGCAGCCGCGGCTACCTCATCGGCGAACTGGGCGAGGAACGGAGTCGTCCTGGGTCAGACCCCCAGGCCTCCGAGCGCGCTCCGCTTCACTTCAGGCACTGCTTCGCTCCTGCGGTCGAAACGATGCGCGTGGTCTGCCAGACCCCGTCGCTGGTTTTCTCCAACCGCGTGTTGTAAAGGATGAAGTCCTCATCGGAGGGCGTGGTGACCTTCGGCTTGTTCGTCTTGAGGTCCTTGGCGTAGCCCTTGCTCTCATCGGCGCAGAACACGACCGAGGCCGCCTTGCTGCCATCGAGTGTCACGGTCCGGTCGTAGTACCGGATGGTGCCCGTGATGCCCAGATCGGCCTTCTTGAACTTGTCCACCCAGACCGCGGCCGCCTCCAGCGCCCTGCCGGTGTTGTAGAAGTTCAGCGCCTCGGCCTTGGGGTCCGTTCCCGCAATCGCCGCGTTGACCGAGCGCATACGCTCGGCGTTGTCAGCGAGTACGGCGTCCTTGACGGCGTCATCCGTCTTGCCGCCTTCGAAGGTCATGGTCAGGTCGGACGGCAGCTTGATCTCCGGGCGACCGGCGGCCTGCTGGACCGATGCGCTGGGCGAGGCGTTGCCGGCACCGGTATCGGATCCCGCGATCTTGTCGTTGTCCTTGCCCTGGGAGCTGTCATCGCTCCCGCACGCGGACAGCGTCAGGGCCGCGGCGGCGGTCAGCGTGAGCGCTGCGAGGAAAGTGGGGCGGCGGTTCACGGTCGGCTCCCGGTGAGAGGCGAGGCTTGGCTTCAACGAACGAACCAAAGCTATCCGGCGATGGGAGCAACGCCGCGATGGAAAAGCCCTCGTGGGCGTCCTAGTCAGGGAACCCCTCATCGGAACCGGTCACCCCGGCGAACAGTACGACCGGCTCCTCTTTGTCCTCATGGCCGACGCTCGCAGCGACCAGACGGTCGCCGACCCGCCAGTACAGGAGGTCTCCGAAGTAGCCGCTCTCGCACAGTTCCCGGAAGAAGGGCGGGATCTCGTCGTCGTCCATGTCCAGGAAGGCGCTGGCGTAATCCTCCATGGACATGGACCCGTGCGGACCCCACCGGGCGTCCAACGCCGCTGCCAGGTCTTGCAGCTCCCTCTCGAACTCCTCGCCGGCCCGCATGAGTTCGTCCCAGTCGTCGTTCGGCGGAGCGAAGTCGCGGCTCTCGTGCAGGGTCACGAGGTGGTAGGCGTCGTCGCCGGTCAGCGGGCGGGCCAGGAGTTCGTCGATGCGGGCGATGTACTGCTGCACGCTCATCGAGGAGCACTCACCGTTTCGTCGTTCACCGAGATCCTGAACCGCTCACCGACCCGCACCGTCACAGCTTCGCCTCCGTGGCGGGGACCGGCAGGGGGTCCAGAGCACCGGTCCCGGCAAGCGTCTTGTGAGCGGCGAGCACCGCCTGGGTGGACGGCGTTCCGCCGGAGCTGTCCGCGATCTGAAGCACAAGTCCGCCGTGCCTGCCGGGCAGGCGCCGCAGAGCGGAGAAGTCGTCCGGGACGCGCGCGGCGCGGCTCTCCGACAGGTAGACCGCCCACCCCGAGCGTGGGTGGGAGGCCCGCAGGCCATAGGCCGACCTGAGCTCGTTGTACAGCGGCCGGTCGTAAGTCAGCCCATGGTCCGCGTCCCACACGTCCGCCAGCAGCGCCAGCACCTCGGTGAACCGGCCCGTCAGGGGTACGGCCGCCGAACCGGACGCGGGGAACAGGTGCAGCACCGCCGTGAACGGGGAGTATTCGTTCGAGCCTCCCGCGATCACCCTGGCCCGCACGTATGCGCCGTCCGACTGAGTGGCCACAACGTTGGCTGTGTAGCCGAGGATGTCCCGGTCGTCCTGTGTATTGGCCGCCTCCAGTGCCGCCGCGAAATCCGCGGAGTCCACGGGTACGGGCTGCCCCGGGCCGGAATCCTCCTCCCAGCGCCATTCGGCCAGCGCCCCCTCCGACAACTCCGACAGCCCGGTCAGGAGCTCCAGCCATCGCTGAGCCAATTGCAGAGGTGTCTCCGGCCTGGGACCCCAGGAGACCTTCACGACCACTTCGCCCGACATACGCGCTCCTCTTTCCTACTTCTCCGGCGGGATGTGCTTGACCACCACGTCCAGGTCGGCGTCGTCGAACGCCTTCTGTGCGGCCTCGGCCACCCGTTTGTTGGAGAAGTTCCATTCGACGGGCTTTCCGTTCGCAGCCCGCAGCTGGCGCTGCGCCTGCTCGATGAACTTGTCCGCCTGGGCCTTCTGGAGAGTCCCGTCCTTGCCGACCTTCTTGCCGTATCCGAACTTCGCCTCGATGTAAGTCTGCCGTGACGAGTCCCAGCCATCGAAGTCGACGTCCCTGCCCGTCCTCGGATCCTTGACAGCGTATTCCTTGCCGCGCTTCACATTGGTGACCTGCTCCTGGTAGCGCATCCAGCGTTCCATGCTCGGCCAGTACGCCACCGCCTTCTTGGCCTTCCACTGGCCGTCGCCGCCGTCCTTGGAGCCCTTCCGCGGGTTCTTCAGGTCGTCGTACCAGGACGGCTTCTTCCACTTGGCGACCTTCTTGCGGCTTTCTTCCTTCTTCGCCTCTTTCCCGGCCGCCTCGGCCGCCTCGGCCTGCTTGCGGGCTTCCTCCGCCTGCTTTTTGGCCTCCTCGTCGCAGCCGCCTTCGGCCAGTACGACATAGGGGGCGCGGTACCCGCCGCTGGCGAGGACCGTGGTGCCGCTGCCGGTGGACCCGGTCAGGCCCGGGATGTCGCCGTACGGGACGCGGCGGCCGGGAGCAGAGGCAATGGTGCAGCCGGATTTCCTCGCCCTCTCCTCGGCCGCGTCCGCCGCCTCGTCGGCCTCCTTCGCCGCCTTCGCTGCGGCGTCGGCGTCACCGGCCTTGGCCGCTTTCTTGGCGTCCTCCGCCGCCTTCGCGGCTTTCTCGGTGAGCTTGCCGACTTTGCCAAGTTTCCCGAGTTTGCCGAGTTTCTGAACGATCTTGGCTTCGCCGTAACCGGGGATGAAGAGCGAGCCGATGTTCCAGGCGACGTTGGTGACCGCGCGGGTTTTCTCCCCGTTGTTCCACTGGTCTCGGACTTCGTCGCCCACGAACGTGTCGTCCAGGACCTTGACACCCGTGTTCCACGACGCGCCGCCCCAGTCGGTGAGGGCGTCGAAGTAGTCGCCGTTCTCCCACTTCTCGCCCGCGTCCTTGGCGTCCTCGGACCACTGGTCGCCCAGCGAGTCGCCGTAGTCCTTCAGGCCTTCCCATGCCTCACCCGGGTTGGTGACCGTGTCCCAGATGCCCGTGACGTCACCCCAGATGCCGTCGACGAACAGGCCCTGTCCCACCTGCTTGAACTGGTCCCCCACACAGCCGAAGAAGGCCCCGACGCCGGAGGTGCAGCCGTCGTCGCCGTCGTCGCCGCTGCCGCCGTCCCCAGCGGCCTGCTCGTCCTCCTCCCATCCAGGCTCGCCCGCAGCTGCGTCGTTCTTCTCCTCGTCGGTCTCCTCGGGGTACGAGACGGTGGTGTCCTCGCGGCCCTGCGAGGCAGAGCCGTTATCGACGCCCTCATCACCGGTCTGGCCGCCCGAGCCGGACCCGGAGGTGTCCTGGCCTCCGGGATCCGCTCCGCCGGGCCCGTTTCCGCCGGCGCCGTCGTTCCCGGCGTCGCCGTTGCCTGGGCCGCCGCTCCCGGCGCCGCCGTCAGCGGATCCGCCGTTCTCGGCGCCTTGGCCGCCCTGGCCCTGACCGCCCTCGGCTTGACCGTCCTGGCCTTGGCCGCCCTCGCCTTGACCGGCTGCGTCGTCACCGTCTGTCCCGTCCGCGCTGTCACCGGCCTGAACCTCCTCCCCGCCGTTTCCCGTTTCCGCCGGGCACGACGTTCCGGTGACCTTGCACACCGCCGACTGAATGCCGGTGAATATCTGCGTTCCCAGCCCGCTGACCAGCAGAGCGACGATGATCGCCGCGACCACGGCCACCAGCCCCGCGTACTCCACCGCCGTCTGGCCCTCGTCCCGGCGCCAGCGGATCATCCGGGCCAGGGAGAAGGGGCGGCGTTCGCCCCTGGCCGACTCGGGGAGGCGGTACCAGTCGCGGCTGTCCCCACGGGTGAGGAAGTAGAGGATCAGCGCGGGGAGGAAGAGCTGGGTGTAGCCGCGCGGTGATCCGTCGGTGATGTTGGATATCGAGCCGAGGATCAGCCATATCTGTACGGCGATCAGCCCGCCCCTGATCCTGGCTCCGCCCTCCCAGGTACGCCGGGCCAACCACCAGCCGACTGCGCCTGGGGCGGCGGCATAGGCGGTCAGGGCGAGTACTCCGCCGTCCAGGGCGTCGTACGAGGCCGCGGTGAGCAGGAGGCCGAGGCCACCGACGACCGTGATCACGAAGAGGGTATGGACGAGGACCAGCGCCGTCGCGAGCGAGCCCGGCATGTCCCTCCGCCGGCCAGGCCCCGACGGCCACCCGGCCCCGAACTCCGGCGCTCCCCCGATCGAGGCCATGTCCCCCCCACCTTCGCTCTACGACACGGCCCGAGGGTAGGAAGGGGCCGGCGGGACGGGATGGGCCCGTGGCCCCAAAACGGGGCCCAAATGACGGGGCTGAATGGCGGGGGCTATCGAGGCACTCGCGCCACGCCTCGTTGCTGGCCCGAAGGGGCGGGTCAGCTGTAGGAGCGTCCCAGGCCCGTCAGCCAGGTGTCGGGGGTCCGGCCCGTCCTGAGGCTCACCTGTTCCGCTCCGGCGGCGCGGATGTCCATCCACATCCGCCCGCGTTCGTCCCGCTCCGCCGGTCTGACGCTGATCAGGGAGCTGCGGTCGATCGCCAGCGCCTCGCAGGCTGGAGGTTCCCTGTCCTCCAGGAAGAGCAGGCGTCGGTCGGTCAGGACGAGGCACCCGTAATGGTCCGGCCGTGCCGGGTCGTAGGGCATGCGCAGGGCGGAGTGCCGTACGTGTTCCACCACCTCGCCGTCGCGCAGTACCGCGACCACGAGGGGCGCGAACACGTCGGCGAAGCCGGGCCTCGAATGATCGGAGTCGCGCTCGACGTAGCCGGGGCCGTACTCGCGGGCCGCCTCGGCAGCCGCCTCGTGCAGCTTCCCCGGGATGTCCAGGTGCGCTCGGGCCGCCGCTGCTCCGGACGTGTTCCCGGAGTCCTGGAGGAGTCGCGCGAGGAACGCGGACGGTCCCTTGTCGCTCACCTCCGTGCCGAAGCGCAGCGCCGTGCGGCACAGTTCGATCGCCTCATCGGCGTCGTCGGTCACCTCGGCGAGTTCGTGGGCGGCTTTGCCCGACGTACTGCCCTCCCGTTCGTCGATGACCGCCCGGTAGTCGCGGCGGGCGCCGGCGAGGTCGCCCCGTTCGCGGGACCGGCGGGCTCGGTCGAGAAGTGCCTGCGCCACATCGGCCCGGGCGCGGGACAGATTCGTCTGGGTAACGGCGGGCCGGGCGGGGTCATGGCTCGCTGCTTCCCGCAGGACACGGTGGGTCCCCTCGGTCGCCGTCAGCCGCAGATCCACCTGCTCGTAGCCGTAGGTGGCGGCGAGGTGGTAGCCGAAGAGAGCCCGGTCGGGTTTGTGTCTGCTCTCCTGCCTGGCCGACCACTCCAGGATCCCGCGCAACTGGGCACGCTTCCCGTGGTCCACGGCAGCCCGGGCGAGGAGGGAGTGCAACCGGAACACCCGTACGTTCGGCCGCCGGGCGGCCCAGACCAGCAGGGCCTTCAGCATGAAGTGCGGAAGGCGTACGGTCATCGGTCCGACACGAGCTGGAGGACGGCCGTTCCGTCCTCCCCGCCCGCCGCCTGGATCACCACCGCGTCCGGCTGGGGACTCGGCCGCCCGGCGGCTCCGAGGCCACCGCACGAGTTTCCGCTGCCGTTGCTGCGGAGGACGGTGATGCAGCCCTGCCCCGGGCCGCTCGCGCTGCCCTTGGACTGGCCGTTGCCCGACTTCACCGTGTACGCGATGGCGTTCGGGCCGACCTCGGTGACGGACAGGGTGGCCGGGCCGCGCGGGCCCTTGAAGGGGATTTTCACCGGCTCGGAGACCACGATTTCGCAGTTGCCGTCCGCGCAGGCGGTGATGTCCCGGCCGTCCGCGGCGGACACCGAGGGCTTGGGCGTGGGCTCGGGTCGCTTCGGGGGATCGGACTTTGACGGCCGCTCACCGGGTGCGGACGACGACGCCTTCGCGGGCTCGTCCGAGTCGCTGCCGCAGCCGGCCGCCGCCGTCAGGGCGATCAGTGCGGCGAGTACAACTCCGCTTCTGCGCAGTCCGCGTGCTGTCGTCGCGGCCATGGTGTTCCCCCGTGTGCTGTGCTCCGGCGTGCGTGCCTCGGTTCCGGTGTTCGGCAGGCAGTATTCCCTCGAGTCGCTGTCGTCACTCGCCGACACCCGCAGCTACTCGGGAAACCCGGGGTGAACGCTCATCGGGCACATCAGGACGGGCCAGGCCGACCACCTGCTGCAGGCCCCCACTGGGAACCTGCCTCCGACGCCTCGGAGAGCAGTCGCGTGGCTTCGGCCACGGCGACGTTCCGGTCGATGTAGCGCCTGGCGAGGTCAAGGGCCCAGGGGCAGAAATGTTCTGGCAAGGGCGTGCCGCGCTCCTTCTCGTCCTCGCGGGCTCACCATGGAACATGCCTTGGACGCCGACACCACCACCAGCGCTCGGTCTTCTCGTCGTTCCCGGGCTCGGTGCATGCACGGAAGATGCCGTCCAATCGCGTCACAGCGGATCTCAGGCCGCCGGCGTATACGTCGTCGACCTCGCGCAAGAGACGCGCCAAAGTGTCCCGGGCCTCCAGATCACGCCGGAAGAGGTCTTCCCGGTACCGGCCAGAAGGGCTCCAGTCGGACTCCAACCGGCGCACCAACCTCTCCCACACGCGCAGGCTGTAGTGAACGCGCCCTTCGACGCTCGCCGCCGTGTCCGTCGGATA
>NZ_JBIRGJ010000009.1:188339-507709 GCF_044327915.1 Streptomyces afghaniensis | reverse complement strand
TTGGCACGCTGTTGAGTTCTCAAGGAACGGTCGCTTCCTTTGTACTCACCCTCTCGGGCTTTCCTCCGGGCGCTTCCCTTCGGTCTTGCGTTTCCAACTCTACCAGTGTTTTTCCGGCCCTCTGACCACCATCCTGCAGGCATGCAGAAAGTGACCCCGAGATAGGATCTGACAAGTTGGGTGCTGCCAGGCGAGGACACGAGGTTGCGTCGCTCAGCCCCAGGCAGGAGTACGACTGTACACGCGGCCCTGGAGCGGGTGCAAATCGATTTGCGGTATGGTCTAGACCACTCTGAAGCGCTCACGCGGAACCGGCACTTCAGGTGACATACCCTGCTGAACAGTGTGCCGCCCGGCACCAGGGACGGCCCATATCGATCTCCACCCCTGGGAGGCTTCCCATGACCACCGTGACGTCCCCGCTCGCAGGACGCGCCATCGGACTGGCATCCGTGCCGGATCCGGTCTTCTCCGGGGCCATGGTCGGCCCAGGCACAGCGATCGACCCCGTACGTGAGCCTTCCGAGGCCGTCTCACCCGTGGACGGCGTCATCGTCTCCCTGCACCCGCACGCGTTCGTCGTCGTCGACGAGAACGGTCACGGTGTTCTCACCCACCTCGGTATCGACACCGTGCAGCTCAACGGCGAGGGTTTTGAGCTGCTCGTGAACAAGGGTGACACCGTCAGGCGCGGTCAGGGCATCGTGCGCTGGAACCCGGCTGCCGTCGAGGCCGCCGGTAAGTCCGCGGTCTGCCCGATCGTGGCGCTGGAGGCCACGGCCGAAGCACTCTCCGACCTTCGTGACGACGGCGATGTGAAGGCCGGCGACAGCCTCTTCCTCTGGAAGTGATGTCAGTGCCGTCGTACGGCGGCCAGCAGGAGAACCAACGCGGCGGTCGGACCCGCCGCACTATCGGAGACGGGTGAGATGGACACAACGCTGCGAGGCGTCGGCGTGAGCCACGGTGTGGCTATCGGCGAGGTTCGGCACATGGGAACGGCGGTGCTGGAGCCGCCCGCGAAGCAGATACCCGCGGAGGAGGCGGAGCGTGAACAGGGGCGCGCCCGCAAGGCCGTGGAGGCTGTGGCGGCCGACCTGATGGCACGGGGCAACCTGGCCGGGGGCGAAGCCCAGGCGGTACTCGAGGCCCAGGCCATGATGGCCCAGGACCCCGAGCTGATGGCAGACGTGGAGCGACGGATCGCCGTCGGCAGCACGGCCGAGCGCGGGGTGTACGACGCGTTCGCCGCGTACCGCGAGCTGCTGGCGGGCGCCGGTGAGTACCTCGCCGGTCGTGTGGCCGACCTGGACGACGTGCGGAATCGTATCGTCGCCCGTCTGCTGGGGGTGCCGATGCCGGGTGTCCCCGACAGTGACGAGCCCTATGTCCTTGTCGCCCGTGACCTGGCGCCTGCCGACACCGCCCTGCTGGACCCGACTCTGGTGCTCGGCTTCGTCACCGAGGAGGGCGGTCCCACCAGCCACAGCGCGATTCTGGCCCGGGCGCTCGGGGTGCCGGCCGTGGTCGCGCTGCCGGGTGCCGGGGAGCTCGCCGAAGGCACGATGATCGCCGTCGACGGCAGCACCGGCGAGATCTTCGTGGACCCGAGCGAGGAGAAGAAGGCCCAGCTCGAGGCCGCGGCAGCCGAGCGCAAGGCGGCGCTGGCGGCCTCGACCGGTCCCGGTGCCACCGCGGACGGTCACAAGGTGCCGCTGCTCGCGAACATCGGTGGCCCTGCGGATGTGGCGGCAGCCGTCGAGGCCGGGGCCGAGGGTGTCGGTCTCTTCCGTACCGAGTTCCTCTTCCTGGACGACAGCAAGCAGGCGCCGTCCGAGGAGAAGCAGGTCGCCGCATACCGGCAGGTGCTCGAGGCGTTCCCCGAGGGGCGTGTCGTGGTGCGGGTGCTGGACGCCGGCGCGGACAAGCCGCTCGACTTCCTGACGCCGGCCGACGAGCCGAATCCGGCGCTCGGCGTGCGGGGTCTGCGGACGCTGCTGGATCACCCGGAGATCCTGCGTACCCAGCTGACGGCGCTCGCGAAGGCCGCGGAGGGGCTGCCGGTCTACCTCGAGGTCATGGCCCCGATGGTCGCGGACCGGACAGACGCCCGGGCCTTCGCGGACGCGTGCCGCGAGGCCGGGCTGCGGGCGAAGTTCGGCGCGATGGTCGAGATTCCGTCGGCCGCGCTGCGGGCTCGCTCGATCCTCCAGGAGGTCGAGTTCCTGTCGCTGGGGACGAACGACCTGGCGCAGTACACCTTCGCCGCCGACCGTCAGGTGGGTGCGGTCTCCCGTCTCCAGGATCCGTGGCAGCCCGCGCTGCTCGACCTGGTGGCGCTGTCCGCCGAGGCGGCGAAGGCCGAGGGCAAGAGCTGTGGCGTCTGTGGTGAGGCCGCGTCCGACCCGCTGCTCGCTTGTGTGCTGGCTGGTCTGGGCGTCACCTCTCTTTCGATGGGCGCGGCGTCGATTCCCTATGTCCGGGCCACACTGGCGAAGTACACGCTGGCGCAGTGTGAGCGGGCCGCGGCGGCGGCGCGGGCCACGGACAGCGCCGAGGACGCGCGCAGCGCGGCGCAGGCGGTGTTGTCGGGCGAGTGAGCCGGGCATGACCGGCCGCGGCTGCCACGGGCGGGGCGCTCCACTGCGGTGGGGCGCCCCGCCCGCTTTTCAGTGGTTGTGCCCCTGTGCCGGTTTCACCTCTCCCAGGTCGGGCGGCTCGCAGTAGTCGACGTTGGATTCGGGGGAGATCAGGTCGCCGGATTCGACGTCCGTGCAGTAGGCGTCGAAGACCTCTCCCGCGGTGAGTGGTTCGAGTCCGTATGCGCGCAGGCGCCAGCCGTAGACGCGGTCGGGGTTGCCCGGGGCGCTGGCACGGATGACGAGTCCTCCGGGGCTTTCGGTGGCCAGGCCGAGGGCCAGGACCGTGGTGAACTCCAGGGCTTCGGTCTCGTCGAGTTTCACGTCGCCGTCGGTGTCGGCTACGTGGAGGGCGGCGACGAGCGTTTCGGGCGGGCCGGTGACGCTGCATACGAGGTGCCGGTTGCCGGGTGGAGCCGTGTCGAGGATGCGGACGAGGAGGTCCGAGGCGCGGGCGAAGGCGGCGCGGGCGAGGTCCTCGCCGCAGGAGGTGCAGGCGCCCAGGCGGGCGAGGAGTGTGGTCGCGTACTCCCAGGTGGCCTGGCGCACGGCCTCGTCGACGAGGACCGGAAGGAGGTCGGACAGCGGCTGGCCCTCGTACGGAAGGGTCGGGCCTGTGACCGCGAGTCGTGCTGTGAAGCGTGTGCGGCTCGACGGGTTGTCGGGATCAAGGCCTTTTTGCGTGCAGAACTCGGCGTACTCCTCGGGGTCGAAGAGGGCCACTGTGGTGTGGCTGCCTTGCAGGGCCCGGGTCCTGAGGAGGCCTTCCACGTGCTTGAGGTAGGCCGTGTGGTCGTCGAACGTGAAGCTGCGGTAGCGCCGCATGGCACGGAAGTCGTGCTCGTCGGTGAGCAGGCCGATGGTGCCGGCGATTTCGCGGTGCAGGACACGTCGCATGGTCCGGCTGTCGGTGTGCGTCATTGTTCCCCCTGTGCACGGTCGATCAATGCTCACTCACAGTAATCGGCGGCACTGACAACGGGGGCGAGCAAGGTGGGCGGTGGCGGTCAGGCGCGTTTGCGGGCCAGGTCCTCGTAGAAGCTCAGCAGGTCGAGGTTGTCGATGGAGCCCGGGTTGACCGCCTTCTCCAGCGGGGTTCCCTGGAGGAGGCGTTTGACCGGGACCTCGATGCGTTTGCCGGTCAGGGTGTGGGGGACGCCGGGTACTTCGATGATCTCGTCGGGGACGTGGCGCGGTGACAGTTGTTCGCGGATGGTCTGTTTGATGCGGTTCAGCAGGGCATCGTCGAGGACGGCCCCGGGGGCCAGGTGGACGAAGAGGGGCATCCAGTAGCCGCCGTCGGGCTGTTCGATGCCGATGACGAGGGATTCCCTGATCTCGGGGAGGCGCTCCACTGCCTCGTAGATGTCGGCGGATCCCATGCGTACGCCCTGGCGGTTGAGCGTGGAGTCGGAGCGGCCGTGGATGACGACGGATCCGCGGGAGGTGACGGTGATCCAGTCGCCGTGCCGCCAGACGCCGGGGTACGTGTCGAAGTAGCTGTCGTGGTAGCGGCTGCCGTCGGGGTCGTTCCAGAAGTGGATGGGCATCGACGGCATGGGGTTGGTGACCACGAGCTCGCCGACCTCGTCGACCAGGGGGTTGCCGCTGGGGTCCCAGGACTGGAGGTCGGTGCCGAGGCAGGGAGCCTGTAGCTCGCCGACGTGGACCGGGAGGGTCGGTACGGCTCCGGCGAAGCAGGAGCACACGTCGGTGCCGCCGCTGACGGAGGCGATCCACAGGTCGTCGCGGA
The DNA here is from genome assembly GCF_044327915.1 of Streptomyces afghaniensis. Taxonomy (NCBI): domain Bacteria; kingdom Bacillati; phylum Actinomycetota; class Actinomycetes; order Kitasatosporales; family Streptomycetaceae; genus Streptomyces; species Streptomyces afghaniensis. The sequence goes on along the minus strand of NZ_JBIRGJ010000009.1, from coordinate 503,317 downwards.
CCTCGTCGTGGAGCCAGCGGAAGCCGTCGGGCGGCAGCGGGGAGCCGGTGGTGGCGACGCACTGGACGGAGGAGAGGTCGAAGTCGCGGGACGGGTGGACGCCCGCCTTGCGGCAGGCCATGACGTAGGCGGCCGAGGTGCCGTAGAGGGTGGCCTCGGTGCGTTCGGCGATGCGCCACTGCGCGCCGGTGTCCGGGTAGCCGGGGCTGCCGTCGTAGAGGACGATCGTGGTGCCGGTGAGCAGGCCGGAGACGAGGAAGTTCCACATCATCCAGCCGGTCGACGTGTACCAGAAGAAGCGGTCCTCGGGGCCCAGGTCGCAGTGCAGGCCGAGTTGCTTGAGGTGCTCGACCAGGATGCCGCCCTGGGACTGGACGATTGCCTTGGGCAGGCCGGTCGTGCCGGAGGAGTAGAGCACCCACAGGGGGTGGTCGAAGGGCACCTGTTCGAAGACGGGGGCCGTGTCGGCGGAGGTGAGGGCCGACCACTCCAGGGCGCCCTCGGGTGCTTCGGTGCCGAGGAGGGGGATGTGGACGACGGCGCGCAGGGTGGGCAGCTCGTGGCGCAGTTCGGCGACGATCTCGCGGCGGTCGTGCTCCTTGCCGCCGTAGCGGTAGCCGTCGACCGTGAACAGCACGACCGGTTCGACCTGCTGGAAGCGGTCGAGGACGCTGCGGGCGCCGAAGTCGGGCGCGCAGGAGGTCCAGACGGCGCCCACGGCGGCTGTGGCCAGGAGAGCGACCACGGCCTGCGGGACATTGGGGAGATAGCCGCTGACGCGGTCCCCCGGGTGTACGCCGAGGGCGCGCAGTTCGGCGGCCAGAGAGCCGACCTGGCGGCGCAGCTCGGCCCAGGTGACGGGGCTTGGTTCGTGCGTTTCGTCGACGTACAGGAGGGCCGGTTCGTCAGCGCGGGTGTCGGCCGCGCGCAGGGCGTGTTCGGCGTAGTTGAGGGTCGCGCCGGGGAACCACTGGGCGCCCGGCATCGAACGGTTGCCGAGTACGCGCGCGTAGGGCGTCGAGAAACGGACGTCGAACCACTCCGCGACGGCTTTCCAGAAGGTCTCCAGCTCGTCGACGGACCAGCGCTGGAGGGCCGCGTAGCCGCCTTCTGCGGGGGCGCCGTGGTGCTCGGCGGCCCAGGCCTGGAACCTCGTGATCCGTGCCCGGGCGATGCGCTCGGGGTCTGGCTGCCACAGCGGCTGAGGACTATCGGTCGACATGGTCGGCTCCCGGACTGTGCGCGTCGTGTGCGTCCTCCGCGCACGGGCTGGGGTGTGCGCGTGACGCGGCTGGCACGGACAATGCCATGTGATCGACTTCGGCACCAGGGTGCCCCCCACATAGTCCGTGTCGTGAAGATGTGGTCCCGGCACGGGTGAACGGCAGTTGAACGACACGCCCACGTGGGGCGGTCAGTGGCAGGGTGAGCAGCATGAACGGTCGTGACCTGGTGCGTTCGGTGAAAGCGGTGGGGTCGGTGGGCGCGGCGCAGGGTGTGCGTACCGTACGAGCAGCGTGGCGCAGGCGGCGGGCCGACGCCACCGGGCTGCCGGCGCGGGGGGCGGAGCGTGCGCGGGTGCCCGGGGCCGTGCAGGAGGTGGAGCCGGGGCCGGGGGGCGGTGTGGTGCGGTTCAGCCGGTCGGAGCTGCGGATCCTCGTCGCAGTGAACGGAGCCGTCTTCTGGGGCTGGGACGGGGCGGAGCCCGAACCGTCGTACGCGCTGGCCGGCCGGTGTCCGGAGGCGGATCCGCGGGCGGTGCTGGAGCCGGACAAGGACGGCGGCTGGCGGGTGGTGGCCGAGCGGGTGACGGTCGTCGTGTCGCGGCACGGCGCGGTGGAGGTGCGCACCCCAGGTGGCGTGACCTTGCGTCGTGATCTGCCGCCGCGGTGGTGGGAGCCGGTCGGTGGCGGTCCGGCGCGGTGGATGCAGCGGTCGGAGGTGGCTGCCGACGCGCGGTTCTTCGGGCTGGGTGGTCGTGCCTCGGGTCCTCGGCTGCCGGACGGGACGTACCGGCTGTGGAACACCGACCCCGGTCACGCCTTCGCGCCCGGTGACGACCCCCTGTACATCACGATGCCGGTGCAGCTGGTGGTGTCCGACGGCGGTACGCATCTGGTGTTCCACGACAGTTCGTGGGACGGCACGGTGACGCTGCGGGAGGGCGAGGAGGGCGCCGGTTCCGGGCACGACCAGGCCGGGACGAGCGAGCTGCGGATGGACGGCGGCCCACTGCGCTGCTGGGTGATGGCGGGCACGCCCGCGCGCGTGCTGCTCGCCTGGGCCTCACTGACCGGCGCGCCCGCGCTGCCGCCCGCGTGGGCGCTCGGGCACCACCACGCGCGGTGGGGATTCGGCAGTGAGCAGGAGGTGCGGCGGATCGTCGCGGGTTACCTGGAGCACGGTCTGCCGCTCGACGCCGTGCACCTGGACATCGACCATTTCGACGCGCATCAGGCGTTCACCGTCGACGAGGACCGTTTCCCGAAGCTGCCCGTTCTGGCCGAGGAGCTCCGGAGGGACGGCATCCGGCTGGTGTCGATCGTCGATCCGGCCGTGAAGGCCCTGCCCGGCAATGCCGTGTACGACGGCGGTACGGCCGGGGACGCGTTCGTGCGGGACGCCTCGGAGCAGGTCGTGCGGGGTGTCGTGTGGCCCGGGGAGGCGGTGTTTCCCGATTTCACGCACGCGCGCGTGCGTGAGTGGTGGGGCGGTCTCTACGAGGAGCGGCTCGCCCGGGGCTTCTCGGGTTTCTGGCACGACATGAACGAGCCCACGTCGTTCGCCGCCTTCGGGGAGTCGACGCTGCCGCGTTCGGCGCGGCACTCCCTGGAGGGGCGGGGCGGTGACCATCGCGAGGCGCACAACGTGTACGCGCTGTGCATGGCCAGGGCGGGCTTCGAAGGACTGCGGAAACTCGCGCCCCAGGAGCGGCCGTTCCTGTTCTCCCGCTCGGGGTGGGCCGGCATGCAGCGCTACGGAGGGGCCTGGTCTGGTGACGTGGCCACCGGCTGGCCGGGACTGCGGGCGTCCTTGGCGCTGGTGATGGGGCTCGGACTGTGCGGTGTGCCGTACTCGGGACCGGACATCGGAGGCTTCGACGGGGATCCCTCGCCCGAGCTGTTCCTGCGGTGGTTCCAGCTCGGGGCGTATCTGCCGCTGTTCCGTACGCACGCGAGTCTGCGGGCGGGGCGCAGGGAGCCGTGGGAGTTCGGTGCCGAGGTGCTGGAGCACGCGCGCGTGGCGCTCGTCGAACGCCGGCGGCTGCTGCCGTACTTCATGACGCTGGCGCATCTGGCCCGGCGTACCGGGGCGCCCTATGTGCGGCCCCTGTGGTGGGGGGCGCCGGAGGAGCGGGCGCTGCGTGACTGCGGGGACGCCTTCCTGCTGGGCGACAGCCTGCTGGTGGCGCCGGTGCTCGACCCGGGCGCGGACCGGCGTGCCGTGCAGCTGCCGCGGGGGCGCTGGAACGACACGGTGACGGAGCAGGCGTACGAGGGACCGGCGCAGGTGCTCGTCGACGCGCCTCTGTCGCGGATACCGGTGTTCGCACGCGCGGGTGCGGTGCTTCCCGTACGCGGGGAGGACGGCGGGCTGGAGCTGGAGGTGTGGGCGCCCGCCCGGGGACGGACCGGGGGCGGGCTGGTCGTCCCGGACGGGGGCGAGGGGTGGGACGAGCCGGAGATCGAGCGCTACACCGCTCGGTGGACGGGCTCTCGGGTGATCGTCGAGCTGGAGGGTGAGGACGGCGGGGGCGTGCCGTCCCACCCGGTGCGCGTCCGCGGGGCCGGAGAGCGCTGAGCTCAGATGTAGCGGCCTTCGAACCAGGCCCGTACCGCCACGGTGTGCAGAGGGAAGGCGAGTTCCTCCGCCCTGCGCAGGAGGTGCCAGCCCTCCGTCTCGTCCGTGGCGGCGGAAGGCGGCAGGCCCTCGACAGGGCGTTCCGGGAGGAGGCCGAACAGCAGCAGGTGTCCGTCGGGCGAGCTCATCGCGTCGACGAGGCGTACGTCGCGGGCGGCCGCGTCGATGCCGGTTTCCTCCTTGAGTTCGCGTACGACGGCCTGCCGCCAGTCCTCCCGGTCGTCGATGTAGCCGCCGGGCAGGGCGATGCCCCCGCGCGCGGGAGCGACGGTTCGGGTGATGACGACCAGGGCGGTGCCCTTGGTGTCGTACACGGGCTGGAGGGCCACCGCGACCGGGAGTGGATTGCGGTAGGCCACGCTGCCGCACGCCGGGCAGGTGCGGGGCCAGCCGGAGACGCCCTCTCCGTAGGGCGCGCCGCAGCTCGAACAGTGGGAGTCCGGCGCGGAGTTGGAACTGGAGTGCTGAGTTTCGGACACGCGGCGGACTGTAGCCGATCACGGAGGGGGCGTCTCGGGCGGGCGGCTCAGTGAGCTCCAGTGAGCGCCTTCCTGGACACGGGGAAGTCGAAGTAGGTGTCCGGGTAGGGCTCGGGCTTGTAGGTGTAGTGCCACCACTCCTCTGGCAGGTTCACGAAGCCGAGACCCTCCAGGGTGCTCTTCAGCCGCAGCCGGTTGGCGCGCTGTTCGCCCTGGACACGGGGGTCGAGGGTGTGCGAGAGGGTGTCGAAGCAGTCGAAGCCGGTCCCCATGTCGACGGAGTTGTCGGGGAACCGCTCGTCTGCGGGGGCGAAGCACGGCACGAGGGGCTCTCCGGGGTGGTACGGCCGGGTCGGTTTCGCCGGCAGTTTCACGAGCGTGACGTCGAGGGTCGATCCGCGGCTGTGGCCCGACTTCTCGGCGATGTAGCCGTCGGCGAACAACCGGGTCTTGTCGACGTTCGGGTAGAACTCGCTCTTCATGGCCTGGTCGTCGAGGTCCTTGGCCCACCGGACGAAGTGGTCCACCGCGCGCTGCGGCCGGTAGCAGTCGTACACCTTGAGTGTGTAGCCCTGGCGCAGCAGGCGCGTCTGGGCCTTGTGGAGGGCTTGGGCGGCGGGCCGGGTGAGGACGCAGATCGGCTGGGCGTAGCCGTCGATGCGCTCGCCGACGAAGTTGTGCGGGGTGAAGTAGCGCATCTCCTGGATGATCGTCGGGTCCACGCTTCTCAGGGCCACGAAGTCCTTGGGCGCCCGGGGACCGGTGCCGGCCTGGGCGGTGGCGGTGGGGGCGGTCGCTGCCAGCACGGTGGCGAAGGCGGTGATCAGGCCGCGCGCCACGGTGGTGAGTCGTGTCATGGCTCCTGCGTCTACCAGGAGACGGTCCCGCCGGGGAAGGGATGCCGAAATCCGGGGGGCGTGGCAGACTTCTGACGTTCCGTCAGATTCGGTCTGCGGGGAGGCTCGGTGTCGCGTACACGAACGCCGGTGGTCGCGGGGTGGTTCGCCGGAGAGGGGGAGGATTTCCGGCTGCTAGGCACGGTCTGCGCGGCGTGCGCCTCGGTCTTCTTCCCCCGCGAGGACCACCACTGCCGCAATCCGGCCTGCGCGGGCGGAGAGTTGGCGCAGATCCCGCTGTCGCGGCGTGGCCGCGTCTGGTCGTACACGGACAGCCGGTATCGGCCGCCGTCACCCTATGTGAGCGATCCGGAACTTTCGTGGGAGCCGTGCGCGTTGATCGCTGTGGAGCTGCAGGCCGAGCGGCTCGTGGTGCTGGGACAGGCGGCTCCCGGGGTCACCGTCGCGGACCTGACGGTGGGCATGGAGGTGGAGGTCGTGCCCGGCGTGCTCCATGAGGACGCGGAAACGACCTGGACGACGTGGCACTGGCGGCCGACGGGGGTGAAGGCATGACGGGTGAGGTCGCGGTGTTGGGCGCGGGCATGCACCCGTGGGGCAAGTGGGGACGGAACTTCGTCGAGTACGGCGTCGCAGCGGCCCGCGCGGCGCTGGCCGACGCCGGGCTGGACTGGCGGGACATCGGCTCGATCATCGGCGCGGACACGGTCCGTGGCGGCTATCCCGGGTATGTCGCGGGAGCGACGTTCGCGCAAGCACTGGGCTGGCAAGGGGCCCGGGTCACGAGCGTGTACGCGGCGTGCGCGTCCGGGGCGCAGGCCGTGGACGCCGCGCGGGCCCAGATCCTCTCCGGGCTCGCCGAGGCGGTGCTCGTGGTGGGAGCCGATGCCGCTCCCAAGGGATTCTTCCGCCCCGCGGGCGGGGACCGGCCCGACGATCCCGACTGGCTACGGTTCCGGGTTCTCGGGGCGACCAACCCGGTGTACTTCGGGTTGTACGCCCGCAGACGCATGGCCGTGCACGGCGACACGCCGGCCGACTTCGCGCAGGTGAAGGTGAAGAACGCGGCGATGGGCGCGCTGAACCCGAATGCGCGCTACCGCCGGCGGGTCACCGCCGAGGAGGTCGCCGCCTCCGCCGTCGTCGCCGATCCGCTGCGGCTGCTCGACATCTGCGCGACCTCGGACGGCGGCGCGGCGGTCGTGCTCTCCGGCATGGAGTTCGCGCGGCGGCACGGCCATGCCGATCCGGTGCGGATCCGGGCCGTGTCCACGGTGACGCCGCGGTACCCGAACACCGTGCTGGACCTGCCGGACATCGCCACGGACTCCGCGGTGGCGGTCGATCCGCCCGCCGAGACGTTCCGGAAGTCGATCGCCCGGGCGGCCTACGAGGAGGCGGGGGTCGGGCCGGAGGACCTGTCGCTGGCCGAGGTCTACGACCTGTCCACGGCGCTCGAGCTGCAGTGGTACGAGGACCTGGGGCTGTGCGGTGGGGGTGAGGGCGTGAAGCTGCTGCGGGACGGGGCGACGGCCCTGGGCGGGCGGATACCGGTGAACGCCAGCGGTGGACTGGCCTCCTTCGGCGAGGCGGTTCCGGCACAGGCGATAGCCCAGGTGTGCGAGCTGGCCTGGCAGTTGCGGGGCGAGGCGGGTGACCGGCAGGTCGAGGGAGCGCGTGTGGGCATCAGCGCGAATCAGGGGTTGTTCGGGCATGGATCGGCGGTGATCGCGGTGCGGTGAGGCGCGGGGGCGGGAGCTGGGGCCGAGACGTACACGACCCATGCCCACGCATGGAGCCGTGCAGGCGTCGGCGCTGGTGGTACGGCCGCGACCGGGCCTTGGCATACGCTGTGTGACCGCTCCGGAATCCTGCGTGAACGTCTCATGAACTGCGCTTTGGCGTGCGCCGGTGGAGTAGATCATGCTCACGTGCACTCCTGGACGGATACTCTCCGCTTCGCCTTCCAACCGGTGGTCAACCTGACGACCGGCGCGGTCGCGGGACTGGAGATACTCGCCCGCCCGGAGACCGGCGACATCCTGGCCGAGGCACGCCGGGATCCCGAGCTCGACAGCCGGCTGGCGGTGTCGGCGGTTCGCGCGGCGGTGCGCAAGGAGACCCTGCTGCCGCTGTTCGTCAACGTCTTCGCCGGCACCCTCGCCGACCTCGGCGGGCTCCCTTCGCTGCACGACGCCGTGCGCGAGGCGGGGCGGCTTCCGTGGGAGGTGACGATCGACGTCTGTCCGCCGTACACGCACGTGCCGCAACGGGCACTGCTCGAGGCGGTGTCCAGGGTGCGCGGTCAGGGATTCCGGATCTGTGCGGACGGTGTCGGGGACGGAGACGTGCCCTTGCGGCTCCTCTCGGACATCACGCCCGACCTGGTGAAGCTGGACGCGTCGCTGCTGGCGCGGCCGGCGGTGGTGCGCTCGATGCGGACGCTGTGCGACGAGCTGGGGGCTCTCCTGGCTGTCGAGGGCGTGGAGACCGAAGGGCAGTGCGCGGCGGCGCTTGCGGCCGGCGCGCAGTTGGCACAGGGCGAGCTGTTCGCCCCGCCGGCCCGGCTGCCCGCCGCGGACGTCTACGTTCCGCCCCGCTCCCCCGCCGACGCGGCCGTACCGCGGTCCGGGCCGTCGGTGCGGGAGTTCGTGCGGCCCGCCGCGCTGCTGCCCGCCACGGCGTCCGCGGGGCAGGTGCGGGCGCTGCTGACCGGGTCACCGGATGTGTCCGGGGTACTGCTCGTGGACACCGCCGGAGTGCCGCTCCGGTCGGTGCACCGGTCCCGCTTCCTGTTGTCGATGTCGGGGCGCTACGGGCACGCCCTGTACGCCGACCGGCCCGCCGCCAAGCTCGGTGACCCACCGCGGACGGTGGGCATCGGCGCCACGGCCTGGGAGGTGCTGGACGTCGTGGCGGTCGGCGGGCGGGACCGCACGTCGGACGATGTCGCCGTCGTGGACGAGTACGGGCGGTGTGTGGGCGTCGTACGGCTCGCGGATCTCGTGCGCGCACTGGCCGAGTCACGGGTCGAGGAGGCGGCGGCGCTCAATCCGCTGACGCGTCTGCCCGGCTCGGACGCGATCACCGGTGAGGTGGACCGGCGGATCGTGTCCGGGCGGGCGTTCGGACTGAGCTGGCTGGACGTCGACCACTTCAAGCAGGTCAACGACGGGGCCGGCTTCGCAGCGGGCGACGAGCTGATCCGGGCGGTGGGGCGTGCGTTGCAGCAGGCCGCGACGGACGGCACCCGCGTGGGACACATCGGCGGCGACGATTTTCTGCTGCTCGCCGAACCGGAGGCACTCGATCCGCTGGCCGCCTCCGTGCTGGACGTCCCCTGGTCGGCGGGCGGCCGGCCGGTCACGCTGTCGCTCGCCACGGTGCTGTGCGCGCCGGGCAGTGTGACCGACCACCGGCAGGCGGCGGCTTGCCTGGCGCCCCTGAAGAAGGCGGCGAAGGCGTTGCACGGGGCGAGTTGGGTGGTGGGCCGAGCGGGCGTGCCCGGGCATGAGACCCGTCGCGGCGCTGAGCCGACACCGGCACCGGCACGGTGTGGGGCGGCGGAGCCAGGTGGGGTTTGAGAGAGCCGTGTGAGGCTCCCAGGACCGTAGGGGTCGGGGGTGGCAGGGCGGGGCCGTGCGGGCCCCGGCGGGTAGTGGCGCTGTCCGGGGCGGGCCCTGGGTACGGCTGTGGCCCGCCGGGCCGAGCCCGGCAGGGGGCCCTGGACGGGGCGCTGCTCGTCCGGTTGAGAGACCGCCTGGTCAGGTGGATGCTGGTGGCTAGCAAGCGAGGAGTCAGGTGCGGCTGGGCGATCGCCACGGCGGAGCCCAGCGGAGGCCGGACGACACCACCAGCAAGGCCTCGCGTGGCGCACCGAAGCCCGCGCAGGTCCCGACCAGATCCGAACAACGACCCGACCGGGCGCCGCCAGGGCCGTACAACCGGCCACCCGGCCCAGCATGCCCGGCCGCCGGCACAAGGCCGTCAACCGTTGCGGTCGGCGACCTTGACGCCCCATGGGCGCCGGTGAACACTTCCGGTGTCAGTCGACATCGCCGTACATACTCGGCGTATCCGGCACTGCGGCGCGCGGGCGCGCCTACGCCAAGGCCCTTTCCCCCACGGGCGATTCGGCTGCGATCGGCACGCTCGTCACGGACGCCGGGCGGGGCGCGGGTTTTCCCTGCCTTCGGCTGAAGTGGCCATGGGAAACGCACCCCGCACATGAGGACCGGGGCGGATCGTCCCCGGGCCTCGGCCTAGGAGCCGCCATGAGCAACGTAGACATCTTCGTCGGCGAGATCATCGGCACGGCGATCCTGATCCTCTTCGGCGCGGGGGTCTGCGCCGCCGTCACCCTGAGGTTCTCGAAGGCCAGGGCGTCGGGCTGGATCGTCATCGCGTTCGGCTGGGGATTCGGTGTCCTGGCCGGCGCGTACACCGCCGCCCCGCTGTCGGGCGGCCACATCAACCCCGCCGTGACTCTTGGCCTGGCCGTCGACACAGGCGTGTGGGACAAGGTCTGGGTCTACCTGCTCGGGCAGATCGTGGGGGCGATGCTGGGCGCCGTCCTGGCGTACCTGCTCTACTTCGCCCAGTTCCAGGCCAACGTACGTCAAACGGGCACCACGGACGGCACAGTGGACGAGCCGGTGCCGACGCTCGGCATCTTCTCCACCATCCCGGAGATCAGGAACCCGTTCGCCAACCTGATGACGGAGATCCTTGCGACCATCGCCCTGGTGCTTCCCATCCTCGCGCTGGTCGGCGACGACAGAGTCGTCCAGGGGGTCGGCATCGGACCGATCCCGGGCGAAGGAGCCGGAATCTATGGCTCCGGCATCTCGATCCTGCTGGTGTCCCTGCTGGTCGTCGGGATCGGCCTCTCGCTCGGTGGGCCCACCGGCTACGCGATCAACCCCGCACGTGACCTGGGGCCGCGCATCGTGCACCAGTTCCTCCCGATCCCGAACAAGGGAACGTCCGACTGGGGGTACGCCTGGATCCCGGTGGCAGGGCCCGCGGCCGGCGGAATTCTCGGGGCCCTCATCTACAACGCAGCCTTCTGACCAAGCGATCAAGAGGTAGTAGCCATGACGGACAACTCCGAGAAGTACGTAGCAGCGATCGACCAGGGCACCACCTCGAGCCGCTGCATCGTCTTCAACCAGAACGGTGCCATCGTCGCCGTGGACCAGCGTGAGCACCGCCAGATCTTCCCCAAGCCCGGGTGGGTGGAGCACGACGCCACCGAGATCTGGTCCAAGGTGCAGGCGGTGGTCGCCGGGGCGCTCGCCAAGGCCGGGCTGCGCGCCGACCAGCTGAGCGCGATGGGAATCACCAACCAGCGCGAGACGACCCTCCTGTGGGACCGTACGACCGGAAAGCCGGTGCACAACGCCATCGTGTGGCAGGACACGCGGACGGCGGCGCTGTGCAACCAGCTGGGCGGCTCGGACGGGCAGGACCGTTTCCGCGAGCAGACGGGTCTGCCGCTGGCCACCTACTTCTCCGGGCCCAAGGCGGCCTGGCTGCTCGACAACGTGCCCGACCTCCGGGCCCGGGCCGAAAGCGGTGAGATCGCCTTCGGAACGATCGACTCCTGGCTGATCTGGAACCTCACCGGCGGCACCGACGGCGGGCAGCACGTCACCGACGTGACCAACGCCGGGCGCACCATGCTGATGAACCTGGAGACCCTCCAGTGGGACTCCTCGATCGCTTCGGCGATGAACATCCCCGAGGCGATGCTGCCGGAGATCCGGTCCTCCGCCGAGGTGTACGGCACCGCCGTCGGCCAGCTCGCCGGCGTGCCCGTGGCCTCCGCGCTGGGCGACCAGCAGGCCGCTGTGTTCGGCCAGGCCTGCTACGACGTGGGCACCGCGAAGAACACCTACGGCACGGGCAGCTTCCTGCTGCTCAACACCGGCAACCGTCCGGTGTCGTCGAAGAGCGGTCTGCTGACGACGATGGGTTACAAGATCGGGAGCGAGGCGCCGGTCTACTGTCTGGAGGGGTCGATAGCCATAACGGGCGCGCTGGTCCAGTGGTTCCGCGACCAGCTCGGCATCATCCGGACTGCCGACGAGATCGAGCCCCTGGCCGCAAGTGTGGAGGACAACGGCGGTGCCTACATCGTGCCGGCGTTCTCGGGCCTGTTCGCGCCGTACTGGCGCTCGGACGCGCGTGGTGTGGTCACCGGGCTGACCCGGTACGTCACGAAGGCGCACCTCGCGCGCGCGGTGCTGGAGGCGACGAGCTGGCAGACCCGCGAGGTCGTGGACGCCATGTACCAGGACTCCGGGGTGCACATCACCACCCTGAAGGTCGACGGCGGCATGACGAAGAACAACCTGCTCATGCAGCACCAGGCGGATGTGCTGGACGTGCCGGTGGTGCGGCCCAAGGTCTCCGAGACGACCTGTCTGGGCGCCGCGTACGCGGCCGGTCTGGCCACCGGTGTGTGGAACGACCTGGACGAGCTCAAGGCGCACTGGCAGAAGGACGTCGAGTGGACACCGTCCATGGAGGCGTCGGTGCGGGACCGCGAGCACCGCAACTGGCGCAAGGCCGTGGAGAAGAGCTTCGGCTGGGAGGAGGACGCCGACAGCTAGCCACGCGCGCGTGAAGGGTCGTTTCCGGACGGTGGACCGTACCCCTGTCGGCGGGGGTACGGTCCGCACCCGCCGGTCGGCCGACCGTCAGCTAGTCACCGTCTGACGGCGGTCGGCCGCGTAGGCCATGGCGTGCTGGACGACGCCGATGAGCGCTTCCTTGACCGACTCGCGGTCGCGGGCGTCGCACATCAGGAGCGGCACGCCGTCGTCGAGGTCGAGGGCCTGGCGCACGTCCTCGACGGGGTAACGCGGTGCGCCCTCGAAGCAGTTGACGCCGACGAGGAACGGTATGGAGCGGCGTTCGAAGTAGTCGACGGCGGCGAAGGAGTCCTCCAGGCGGCGCGTGTCGGCGAGGACGACGGCCCCGAGGGCGCCCTCGGAGAGCTCGTCCCACATGAACCAGAACCGCTCCTGGCCGGGCGTTCCGAAGAGGTACAGCACCAGGTCTTCGCGGAGCGTGATGCGGCCGAAGTCCATGGCCACGGTGGTGGTGTGCTTGCCTTCCACACCGCTGGTGTCGTCGACCGGGCGCCCGGCCTCGGTGAGCAGCTCCTCCGTGCGCAGCGGCCGGATCTCGCTGACCGCGCCGACGAGCGTGGTCTTGCCCACGCCGAAGCCGCCGGCCACCAGGATCTTGAGCGTGACGGGCTCGACCGGAGGCTTGCCGCGCTCAGAACGCCCGAAGATCATCGATCTCTTCTCCTGCTTGATGGGGGTCGGGCGACGGCGGGCCGTAGCCTCCGCCGCCTGGGGTTTCGATGACGAGTACGTCGCCGGTGACGACGTCCGCGGAGTCGCTGCCGCCGAGTTCGGTCACGGTGCCGTCGGCGGCGATGCGCTCGTCGACCTCGACGACCCGTTCGTACAGAAGCTCGGACAGTTCGATGCGGCGGGCGAAGATACTCGGGCGGCGCTCCAGGAGGGCCGGGCTGTCCGACAGGAGGTTGTGCGTGAGCAGCCGGCCGTCCGGGCGACGCGCGACGATGTCGGTGAAGGTGCCGCCTCGGTCGACCCGGAACTGCCAGCCTGCCACGTCAGTACCCCGCTTCCGCGCTGCTCACAGCGCCCGGAGGCCGTTGATCACGTCGCGCAGAATACTCTCGTCCGGCAGTTCGGCAGGGGGTACGGGCCGGTTCACATGGACGAATTCCGCGTCCACGAGATCTCCGACAAGGACCCGTACCACCCCGATCGGCAGGTCGAGTTCCGCTGCGAGTTCGGCGACCGACTGGGGGACGTCACGACACAGTTCGACGATGTCCACATGCTCCGGCGAGAGCATGTGGTCCGCTTCCGGGTCGTCCGCGTGCGGTTCCGTGACCACGACCGCGATCAGGTCCAGGCGGTGCTGGCCCTGGCTGCTGGTGCGGCCGCGCGTCATGGCGTACGGACGGACGACCGGTCCGGCCTCGTCGTCGAACCAGTGGCTTCTTCCCTGACCGTCAGCGCTCATGTCATCCCACTACCCGCCTGCGGGCAGATCGGTGCGCGGAGCGGCACCCAGATGCACACCCACCCGCTTCACCAGGAGCGTCATCTCGTAGGCGACCTGGCCGACGTCGGAGTCGGCGTCCGAGAGGACGGCGAGGCAGCTGCCGTCGCCGGCGGCCGTCACGAACAGGAAGGCGTCGTCGAGCTCGACGACCGTCTGACGGACGTTGCCGGCCTCGAAGTGGCGTCCCACGCCCTTGGCGAGACTGTGGAACCCGGAGGCGACGGCGGCCAGGTGCTCGCTGTCCTCCCTGGTCAGGTCCCTGGACACCCCGGTCGGCAGTCCGTCGCCGGAGAGCACGAGGGCCTTGCGGATGCTCGCGACGCGGTCCACCAGGTCGTCGAGGAGCCAGTTCAGCTCCCCCTTGTTGGCTGCGGTGTGGCCGGTGGCCTTCGGTGCGGTCATCGACCGTCCCCCTCTGTCGTTCCTTGTCGTGCTGTGCCGCTGTGGGCGGCGTCGTCGCCCGCTGCGTTCTCCTCGCGGCCGCGCTGCCAGCCGCGCTGGAGCGAGGCCATACGGCTGCGTACTTCGTCGGCGTCGCGTTCGACGGGCTCGGCTCTGTCCTCCGTACGCGGCTCGGACCCCCGCTTCAGCTGCGGTGCCAGGTTGGCCTGGCGCACGCGCCGGGGCAGCGGCGCGGTTCCGGAGCGAGGCTCGTTCGGTACGGACCCGGGAGCCTGCCCCCGTCTTCCGGAGCCGGGAGCCGACCCGGTCTCCCGGGGCATGGCACCGGAGCCGGTCATCTGGCCCGCGGGCCCGCCGGTGGTCTCCGGCCCGAGGCCCGACCGACGGTCGAAGCCGTCCTGGCCGCTCGATGCGATCTCCGCGCGGCGTGTCCGCGTGGGGAGAGTGGGCGGCTCCGGCCCGGTGCCGGAGGAGACCGGTGATTCGGCGCGGTCGTAGTTCCCGTCGGCGGCGCCGATGCCGCGGCGGCCGGACTCCGCCCCCCGACGGCGGGCAGGCAGGGGCGGCGGTGAGTCCGGCTGGTTTTCGCCTCGCCGGCCGCCGGTCGAGGAGCCTTCGGTGCGGCGGCGGACCGGAAGCGCGGACGCGGGCTCCGGCCCGGACCGGCCCGCGGCCCCGCCGCTGACGGAGTCGTCGCCCTGGCGACGCGAAGGAAGCGGGGAGGTGCCGCCCGGCTCCGCCCGACCGGTGCCAGTGGTGCTCTCCTCGTCCGTCTTCCCCCGCCGGGGGCGCTGGTCGGTGACCGGGCGTCCGTGTGAGCTGACCAGCTTCGGGGTGTGCCGGCGCGGCAGCTGGACCGGGGCGTTCGGGTCGTCGTCGGTGTCGGTCCGGTCGTGTGCGCTGTGGGCGTCGGCTGCCTGGTGCGGACCGGGGCGGCGGCCGGCTGCCTCGTCCTGGGCGCGGGTGAGGGGCCGGGGGCGGAACAGGGCGCCGTGTTCGCTGTCCTCGTCGTCGAGCGCGCCGGGGAAGTCGCCGATGGCGTCCAGGTCGACGGGCGCCTCCAGCTCCACCGGTCCGTCCAGGAGGGAGGCCGGCAGGCCGGGCCGTTGCGCGGGCCCCTGGGACAGCGCGGCGCGGCGGCTGTCCTGCGGCTCGCTCTCCTTGGCCAGCTGCGGGCGGTCGAGCCGGAAGCCGATGCCGTTCGTGTCCGGGACGTCGTCCGTGAGCAGCGCGTCCGGGATGAAGACGACCGCGGTCGTGCCGCCGTACGGGGAGGGCTGCAGGGAGACGCGGACGTTCTGTCGCTGGGCGAGACGGCTGACCACGAACAGACCGAGCCGGTCGGTGTCGGACAGCTCGAACTCCGGGGTCTCGGCGAGCCGGAGGTTGGCGTCCAGGAGCGCTTCGGCGGCCATGCCGAGACCGCGGTCGTGGATCTCCAGGGTGAAGCCGTTCGCGACCCGCTCGCCCAGGACCTGGACGGCGGTGTGGGGCGGCGAGAAGACAGTGGCGTTCTCGAGGAGTTCCGCCACGAGATGCGTGATGTCGGCGACGGCCGGGCCGGTGACGGCGATACGCGGAAGGCGGCGGACCTCGATGCGCTCGTAGTCCTCGACCTCGGCGACGGCGGCGCGTACGACGTCCATGAGCTGGACGGGCTTGCGCCACTGCCGGGAGGGCGCGGCGCCGGAGAGGATCACTAGGCCCTCGGCGTGCCGGCGCATGCGGGTGGTCAGGTGGTCGAGACGGAACAGATCGGCGAGTTCCTCGGTGTCCTCGGTCCGGCGCTCCATGGCGTCGAGCAGGGTGAGCTGCTTGTGGAGCAGAACCTGGCTGCGGCGCGCGAGGTTGACGAAGACCTCGGAGACGCCGGCGCGCAGCTCGGCCTGTTTCACGGCGGCTTCGACGGCGGCGCGCTGGAGGGTGTTGAGGGCCTGGCCGACCTCGCCCATCTCGTTCTTGTCGTACTCCAGGCGCGGGACCTCGGTCTCCACGTCGACCTGCTCCCCCGCCGAGAGGCGGCGCATCACGCTGGGCAGCCGCACTCCGGACGCCTCGTGGGCCTCCAGACGCAGCTGGCGCAGGTCGCGGATGAGGGTGCGGCCGACGCGCACGGACAGGAAGAGGGAGACCAGGAGGGCGAGCAGGCCGAGCACGCCGGCGATGACGGCCTTGGCGATGACGCCCATGGCCACCGGTTCGACGCGGTTCTGATAGCGGTCGTTGGCCTGGTCGTTGAGGGTGCCGAGCTCGTCGAGCACGTTGCCGGCGGCGCTGTCCCAGCTCTTGGCGGTGACGCCGCGCGGGGTTCCGTCGGCGGAGGAGAGGGCCGCTTCCTCGGCCACGCGCAGCGGAGCGGTGGAGGCGTTCTTCCAGAAGCTCTGGTAGCGGTCGCGTTCCGAGACGGGCAGCAGCGGGAGGTTGGTGTCGTACATCAGGTTGCGCTGCGCCACGAGGTCGGAGATGTCACGCTCTTCCGAGTGGGAGATCTCGCCGACGATCAGGGCGGAGCCGAGGAGGGCGTCCTCGCGGGAGAGCAGTTCGCGGGCGCGGGCGAGATTGACCAGCGCGCGGTACTGCTTGTCCAGTTCCACGTTGTCGACGACGTGGAGGTTGGCGAGCAGGACGTAGCACGGGTCGACCAGCCGGTTGTAGAGGTCGAGGGCCTGGGAGCGGTTGACGGTGCCGTCCTCGACACTGCGGCGCAGCGACTCGATGCCGTCGAAGGCGTCCAGAACCGCGGTCAGCCGCTCGTCGGTGTCCGCACCCATCGCGTCGCGCACGTCCGGATTCCGGGCGTTCTCGCGGATGCTGCCGACGGCCTCGTCGGTTGCGGTCCGGCTGCGCCGGAGCGCGGCGAGCCCGTCGGAGGCACGGGGGTCGGCGAGGTAGACCAGGGTCTGACGACGCTCCTCCTGGAGGACACGGACGGTGTCCTCGATGGGATAGCCGATCTTCTCCACCACGGACGACACGTTGAACAGGTCGCCCGCCTCACGTCCCGTGAGCACCGTGGCGAAGGCCCAGATCGCGGTCAGGGACACCAGCGGCACGAGAAGCAGCGCCACGATCTTCCGGCGGATGGACTTCCCGCGAAAGCGCATGGCCTCCCCCAGCTCGGGCCCCCGGGCCACCGGGGGTACACATGTGCGTCAACAAACGGCGCGAGCCTACTACCGACGCCCAGGGAACTCGAAGGCCGGTCCGGAACGTGAACTTCCGCGCCAGCCACGAGGCATGTGGAGTTGTCCGGGCATTGCGGGAGTTGTCTCCCCGAAACCGATGGTGGCCGCGTGGGTCAAGGCCCGTAGACCGCCTGGGGGGTTGGCTGAAATTTTTCGGTTTCCGGGAATCTTCATGGGGGGTCGTTCGTCCTTCTCTACGGGAAACGGGGGCGGAATCGGCCACAGGAGCCGCATCCCGCACCTGGGCGGCGTAAAGCAGCGCAAGCCGGGCAGCCACTGGGGAACACGGGTCTTCGGATGCGAGCGAACAGTCTGCTGGCGGTGGGGAGTGACACGGTGACGGGCACGGCGGAGCGGCGCGGGGCGCCCAGGGCGGGCGGGGCGCAAGTGACAGCGCATCAGGATGCCGAAGCGACTGATCGCGACGATCTCGCTGACGAGGCGGAGAGCGCGGCTCGAGAGGCGGGGGTTCCGGCTCGCGAGGTGGGCCGTGACGTGCGCGAGCAGCAGCACTACCGGCCCTTGTGGGTCGAGGAGCCGGCGCGCCGGCGCCGGTTGCCGGATCCGGTGCGGACGGCCGCCGTGCGGTCGGTACTTCTCATCGCTCTGACGCTGCTTCAGGCCATGGTGGCCTTCCTGTGCACGATGGCCGGGTCGTGGCTGGCCTTCCCGATGGTGATCAGCAGCGTGGTCAGCACGATCGTGGCGACCTGGGGAGCGCTCGATGTGTGGGTGACGCGTCAGGTCTGGAACCAGCGCAACGGCGTGGTGTCCATGCCGAGCAGCACGGCACGTGCCCTGCGCCGCGAGCGCCGCCGGGCACGACGGCAGGCCCGCGCCGCCGAGCGGACGCGGGAGCGGATACGCCGACGGGGCGGGGCTGGGCAGTTGTCCCACTCGTGAGCACGGACGGGCAGTCGGCCCGCGGCTGAGTGACTGCGGGAAGGGTGCTTTCCTGCAGTCCATCTGGCGCAAGGCCGGTTCCACACCTCAGGGTTGGTTCGACTGATCAAACCCGCCCTGAGAGAACGCGCCTTGAGGAACCGCCCATGAGACCGACCGCGCAGTCCACAGAACCACACGGCAAGGACGACGCCGAGCTCACCGAGTTCGGCTACAAGCCCGAACTCAAACGCACCCTAGGCAACTTCCACACCTTCGCCGCCGGGATCAGCTACATCTCGATCCTGACCGGCACCTTCCAGCTGTTCTACTTCGGCTACGGCAGCGGCGGGCCCGCCTACTGGTGGTCGTGGCCGATGGTCTTCGTCGGCCAGTTCATGGTCGCCCTGTGCTTCGCGGAGCTCGCCGCCCGCTATCCCGTCGCGGGGTCCGTCTACAACTGGTCGAAGAGGATAGGAAATCCGCACCTGGGCTGGCTCGCCGGCTGGATGATGTTGATCGCCTCGATCGTCTCCATATCGGCCGTGGCACTGGCCTATCAGTTGACGCTGCCGCAGATCTCGTCGTTCTTCCAGTTCGTGGGGGACGGCACGGGTACGTACGACGTGGCGACCAACGCGGTCATCCTGGCCGCGGTGTTGATTCTGTTCACCACCCTGGTGAACGCCTTCGGCGTCAAGTTGATGGCGACTATCAACACGGCGGGCGTGTTCATCGAGTTGATCGCCACTGTCGTGTTGATCGCCCTGTTCGCGGTCCACATCACGCGTGGCCCGCAGGTCGTGATGGAGACGCACGGCACCGGCGCCGGCTACGGCAACGGGTATCTCGGTGCCTTCCTGGTCGCCTCCCTGGCCTCGGCGTACGTCATGTACGGCTTCGACACCGCGGCCTCGCTCGGCGAGGAGTCCCTGGACCCGACCCGGAACGCGCCGCGCGCGATCATCCGGGCCATCGTCGCCTCCTTCGTGCTCGGCGGACTGATCCTGCTGCTCGCGCTGATGAGCGTCTCCAGCCTGAAGGGCGAGAAGCTGTCCACGGACGGCTTGCAGTACATCGTCCTGGACGTGCTGGGTCCGACGGCCGGCAAGGCGATGCTGTGGTGCGTGCTGATCGCGGTGACGGTGTGCGCCCTGGCCGTGCACACGGCGGCGGTCCGGCTGGCGTTCGCGATGGCCCGCGACAACAACCTGCCCGCGTCCTCGCGGCTGGCCAGGTGCCATCCGCGCTTCCAGACGCCGGTCCTGCCGACGGTGATCATCGGGATCCTCGCGCTGGCCATCCTGGTGGTCAACATCCGCCAGCCGCAGATCTTCACGGTCGTCACCAGCATCGGCATCATCATGATCTACCTCGCCTACCTGGGCGTCACGGTGCCGCTGCTGGTCGCGCGGCTGCGCGGCACGTGGCAGCCCGCGGGCGAGGGCCGGTTCTCACTGGGCCGCTGGGGACTGCCGGTCAACATCGTGGCCGTGCTGTGGGGCGGAGCCATGACGCTGAACCTGATCTGGCCGCGGGCCGCGGTCTACAACGCCACGGCCCCCTACCACTGGTACCTGCGCTGGGGCGCGGTGCTGTTCGTCGCCGTCATCGCGGGTGGCGGCTTCGCCTACTACTGGTTCGTCCAACGGCACCGGACCGGCGTGCTCGCCGAGCATCGTTCGGACGCCGGGGCTACCGCTCCCGCCGCCCCGGCGGCCGACAGCAGCACCTGACCGCGGTCGGCCGCGGGACCGTTGCGGCCGGTCGCGCAGCTCCGCGCGCCCCTAAGGCGTGGTGGACGCGGGGCGTTTGTACATCCTGGTCGCCGTGATCTCGCTGTGCACCGCCTCCCCCGCCTGGGGCTGCTGCGGCAGTCCCGGGCGGAGGTGTTCCTCGACGCTGATGTACTTGAGGCCGGCTCTCAGGTCGGCGTCGTTGCGCATGCGGATGACCAGGGGGAACTCTGCGAGCGCCGTGGTGTCGAACAGGCCCGTGGTGTAGAGGAGCTGGACGCCCAGGGCGTCCGACACCGCCCGCTGGAGTTCCAGCAGGTACGTGGCGTTGGCGCGGCCGATGGGGTTGTCGAGGAACAGCGTGCCGGCGTGCCGGTGCTTGTCCCGGCCCCGGTCGTTCGAGCGCAGCGCGGCCATCGTGCAGTACAGGGCGATCGCGGCGGTGAGGAGCTGGCCGCCCGAGAAGACGTCGCCCATCTGGCCGACGGGGACGCGCTCGGCGCGCAGCACCGCGTCGGGCTTGAGGATCTCGACGGCGACACCCTTCGGCTGGAGCGCCGCGGCGACGCCCCGCAGCAGCAGGGACATGCCGTCACGCCGCAGGTCGGAGTTCTTCTTGACGGCGGCGCGGGTCGCCTCGTCGATGACCTCGCCCAGCCGCTCGGTGAGCGTGGCCTGGTCGGGCTCCTCGAAGCGGATGCGGAGGAACTCCTGTCCCGACCACTCGCCGAGGCCCTCCGGGAGGCGGGAGAGCCGCTGGGCGGAGCGCAGGGTGGCCAGGGCCGACTCGACCAGGCCGCGCAGGCGGTCCACGATCGAGTCGCGGTTGCGTTCCAGCTGCTCCAGCTCGTCGGTCAGGACCCGGAGCCGGGGCGCGAAGGCGTCGGCCCACTTCTGCGCGTGTTCGGGCAGCGCGGAGGCCGGCAGTTCGCGGATCTGCTGCCGTGCCGGGGTGCGGACCTGCTCGTAGCGCGTGGAGTTGGCATGCCGGACGAGGATGTCGCTGGCCTCGCGGACGGCGGCCTCCGCGGCGGACAGGTCGGCGGCGCAGCCGCGCAGGGAGCGGCGGGCCTCGGCGGCCGACTGCCGGGCCTCCTCCGGGCTGCCGGGGTAGGGCTCGGTCTCCTCCTGCTCCTCGTCCGTGGTGTGCTCGCGCAGCAGGTCGCGGAGCATGGCGGCGATCTCGTCGAAGCCGCTCGCCGCTTCCTCGGCGGCGCGGTGGGCGTCGAGGAGCTCGGCGTGCGCCTCGCGTGCCTGGTTCAGCGCCTCGGTGTGGGAGGCGAGTTCGGCCGTGGCGGTGCGCAGCAGGGCCTGCGCGTGCTCGGCGTCGCGCGGCCGGCGGTCCTCGGGGAGGTCGGTGTGCGCCTCGCCCTCCTCGGGCGCGTGCCGTTCGGCCTCGCCGCGCAGCCGCCCGAGCTGCTCGCTCGCGCTCGACATGCGGGTCTCCAGGAGCTGCACCAGCTCCTCGGCACGTGCGGCGGCGGCCTGGCGGCTGGGTCCGTCGGAGCCGTCGGGGGATTCGAGGAGCTGCTCCGCGCGCGTGCGGACCTTGTTGCTCAGCCGGTCCAGCTCCGCGCGGGCCGCGCTCTCGTCGCTCTCCGCGCGGGCCTGCTCGGCGCGCAGATCGGCGCCCACGCCGACCTTCTCGTACAGCTGCGACGCCGCCCGGTAGGCCTCGCGCAGGGCGGGCAGGGAGGCCTTCGGGGTCTGGGCGTCGCCCTCGGGTACGTCGTCGGGGGCGCCCGCGATCTCGGAGC
This sequence comes from Streptomyces afghaniensis, assembly GCF_044327915.1. Lineage (NCBI taxonomy): Bacteria > Bacillati > Actinomycetota > Actinomycetes > Kitasatosporales > Streptomycetaceae > Streptomyces > Streptomyces afghaniensis. The sequence goes on along the minus strand of NZ_JBIRGJ010000009.1, from coordinate 482,043 downwards.
GCTCGGCGCGCAGCGCGCGGGCGGTGCGGCGGGCGTCGTCCGCGGCGCGCTGGGCGGCCCGCCGGTCCTCGTCGGCGGCCCGGGCCCGCTCCAGGCAGGCCTGGGCGCTCGCCTCGGCCTCGGCTGCCTCGTCAGCCAGTTCCCGCAGCTTGACCTGCCAGCCGGCCCGCTCACGGAGGCGGAAGGCGAGTCCGGCCAGGGCGTCGGCGGAGCGGCGGGCCTTCTGGGCGGCCTCCTGCCGCTCGTCCCGGACGCGTGCGGCCTCGGCGGCTGCCTCGTCGGCCTCCGCGCGCACCGTGCGCGCCTCGGTCAGCTCGGCTTCCGACTCCTCGGCGAACGCGCGGGTGTCGTGTGCGGCCTGCGCCAGTTCGGCCAGCCGGCCGGCCGGGCAGCCGGTGCGCCAGGAGGCGAGCCGGGCGGCCAGTTCCCGGTCCTTGCCGAGCCGGGCGGCGAGCGTGCGGATCTCCTCGTCCCGCTCGGCCGCGCGGGCGCGCAGCGCCTGGCGCTCCTCGTCTGCGGCGTGTTCGTCGTGCATGGCCGGGTTCGGCGGGACGAGGAACACGTCACCGCTGTCGGTGTCCGGGGCGGGGGTGGGGGCGAGCAGAGCGGCAGCCGTGCCGACCGCCACGGCGGATCGGGGCAGCAGCGCCGCGTCGCCCAGCGCCTCCCGGGCGCGTGCGTGCGAGTCCGGGTCGGTGATGATCACACCGTCGACCAGTTCGGGCCGGGCGGCCAGCACGCGCGCGTGGTCGGCCGGGTCGACGGCCTGCGCGAGGTAGCGCCAGCCGGGCAGCGCGGGGATGCCGTGTTCGCCGAGGAACTCGACCGTGGCCAGCACGTCCGGGCCGGGCGGCAGCAGCCCGCCGTCACCGAGCGCGCCGAGGATCCGGGAGTCGTCGGCGGCGGCCGTACGCAGTTCGAACAGCTGCCGTTCGGCGGAGCTGACGGCGTCGTCGAGCAGTTCGCGCAGGTCGTCGGCGAAGCGGTCGAGCTCCTCGGGGCTGAGCCACTGCTCGCCGGGGACGGGCCGGGTGGCCGGCTCGCTGTCCGCGTCGTGGCGGGGCTGCGGGATGCCCGGGCGGGTCCCGGCGGTGAGGCTGAGCAGTTCCGCCAGCCGCTCCTCCCCCGCCAGTGCCTCGGCGGTGCGGCGCTCGGCCTCGTAGGACCGCTCGGCGGCCGTCGCCGCGTCCGCCGCGCGGGCCGCAGTCAGTTCCGCGCGGGTCTCGGCGGCGGCGGCTTCGCGCGCGTGCTCGGCGGCCCGGTGGGAGGCCTCGCGGGCCGAGTCCCACGCCGCGACGGCGGTCTTCTCGGCGTCGCTGGCGGCGAGGGCCGCCCGGGCCGGGTCGGCGTCGGGCGCGCTGTCGTCGAGCCAGCCGGCCCGGACCGCCTCGGCGGTCTCCTGCTCGACCTCGGCGAGGCGCTGCTTGAGGTGCCCGACCTCGCTGCGGGCCCGCTGCGCCTGCGTGGCGGCGGCGGTGGAGTCCCGGTAGGCGGCGTCGCTGACCTCCTGGAGGGCGGCGGAGCGTTCCTCTTCCTCGTTGGCGTGGTTCTCGGCGTTCTCGGCGGCCGCGTGCAGGGCCCGTACGAGGTCGACGGCGGCCTTGGAGCGGGCGGCCAGGGCCGGGGCGGCGTCGCGCTCCGCCTCCTGGATCGCGGCGGACACGCGGGCGACGCGGTCGGCGGCGGCGCGGTGGCGCAGTACGGCCTCGGCGGCTTGCCACGCGGAGTACAGCGTGCGGGCGTCGGCGAGTTCGCGCTTCTGCGCGGCGGCGGACTTCTCGGCCGCCGCGAGGGCCAGCGAGGCGTGCCGGTAGGCCAGTTCGGCGGAGATCAGCGCGCTGCGCTCGCGGGCCGCCTCGGCGTGGGTGACGGCATACGCGGCGGCGGTGACCCGCTGGGCCAGGTCGGCGGCCCGGGCCCGCTCCTGCACGCCGCGCGCGGTCAGTCTGCGCGCCAGGGTCCGGGTACGGCGCTCGGCTCCGGCGTGGATGTCACGCGCGCGTGAGCGGGCCTCGGCGGCCTCGACGATCCGTCCGAGCAGGTCGACGGACCCGGCGGTGAAGTCGCGCTCGGCGATCAGCTCGGCGCGCCGGCCCAGCTTGTTGCCGAAGCCGCTGACCAGGTCGGCGAGCCCGTCGGTGTCACGCGTGTCGGTGACGGCGCGCAGCAGCAGATCGGTGAAGTCGGCGTCCTTCTTGACCGCGAAGAGACCCGCGGCCTCACCCTCGTCGGCGTTCATCTCCCGCTGGTAACGGAAGAGTTCGGGGTCGAGGCCGAGGTCACCGAGGTGCTCGATCCAGCGGTCGTGGATCTCCTCCCAGTGCACCTCCAGGTGCGGGTACGTCTTTCCCGCCTCCATGAGGGCGTCGCGGAAGCCCTTCATCGTGCGACGCCGGCCGCGCGCGCCCGACTGGCCCTCGAGAGGGGCCCGCACGGCGGTGGACTCGGCCACGGGGAGGTTGTCGAGGCTCAGTCCGGGCCCGGGGCGGAAGGAGTACCAGGCCTCGGCGAACTTGCGCGGGTCGTTGGAGACCTGCCGGCCGCGCCACTCGCTGACCTTGCCGACGACGACGCACTCGCCGGTCAGCACGTGCTGCCACTCCAGCGCGACATGGCCGCAGTCGTCGGCGAGCAGGAACTTGCGCAGCACACCGGAGCTGGCGCCGCCGAGCGTGTTGCGGTGTCCCGGCAGCATCACGGAGAAGATCAGCTTGAGCAGCACCGACTTGCCGCCGCCGTTCTCCAGGAAGAGCACGCCCGCGGGCGCCGGCCTGCGCGGCGGGCCGACGGGCTCCTCCTCGAAGAACTCCGCCTGCGTGGGCGCGGGATCGGGCACGGGCTCGCCCACACCGCGCAGGTCAAGCACGGTGTCGGCGTAGCGCGCACCGGCGGGCCCGATGGAGTAGAGGCGGACCCGGGACAGCTCGTACATGGCGGACTTTCGTAAGGCTTCGTGAGGTGGGGGGTCAGGAGGAGTGGAACGGCAGCCCGGCGTCGGCGACCAGGTCCAGGTCGTCGCTCTCCTCGGGGGGCAGCAGCGTCGGTGTGCCGTCGGTGACCGGGACGACGCCCAGCTCCAGCAGCTCGGCCAGGGCGGCACTGCCGGCCATGTCGCGGACCTGGAGCTGGTAGCGGGCGGTCGTGCGGTACGTGCCGCCGTTGTCGTCGCCGGTGCGCTGGAGGAAACCGGAGTCGGTGAGGAACGCGACGGCCTTGGCGACGATGCCGGTGGTCGAACCGGCGAGCCGGCGCGCGTCCTTGGTGGCCCCGGTGGAGCTGCGCCGCACCCAGATCCGCCAGGCGGCCTCCAGACCGGGCGCGTCGGTGGCCGGGTCGGTGTTCTCGCCCTGTTCGGCGGCGCGCTCCTCCAGCCGGCGGCAGGCCTGGCGGACGAAGGCGTCGACGCCGTTGACCGTGACGCGGCCGATGTAGCCGTCGTCGGCGAGGTCCTCGGGGCGCGGGAACGCCATGGCGGCGACGGCGAGATGGGCGAGCCCGTGCAGGAACCGGTCGCCGCCGTCGGCGGACGTACGACGCGCGTAGTCACCCATGCGGACGGCGAACACCGAGTCCTCGGCGGCGGTCACGGCCATGCCCGCGCGCGGGGACACCTCCAGCACGATCAGCCCCAGCCCGGTCGCCACGGCGTCGGCGAGCCGCGCGAAGGGCGGGTCCTCCCGGTAGCGCCGCAGCAGGTCCGCGTACTCCTGGTCGCGCGCGGGCTGGAGCTTGGGCTGCAGCCCGAAGGACACGAGCCGAGCCGCGTCGGCGGCGTCGGCGGGAGTGACGGCGGCCGGGGCCGTCGGGGCCGGGACTTCCGGCTCACTCCACTCGACATGCTCGCTCACGGTCGGGACTCCTTGTGCCACTCGTACTGACTCATGCTGCTTCCGTCCGGTCCGCCGCCATCCCCGCCGCGTCCAGCAGCGCGGTACCGACGATCAGATCCGCTCCGCCGAACTCCGGATCGTCGAGCTCGGTCCCGTCGTCCACGGCGAACAGCAGCTTCTGCTCGCCCTGGCGATAGGCCGTACCGACCGGCGGACTGGCCGCGTGCACCGCCAGCAGGGCCACGAGATACGGCAGCTCGGGATCCTGCCGCCGGGCCTCGGCCAGCAGCCCGGACAACCGGCGCGGCGCGTCCGCCGGCAGGTCGAGCAGCTCCTGCGCGGCCGCCATCTGCTCCTCGCTGAACCGGCTGTCGTCGGGCGTGGCGATGAGGTCCGGCTCGGGCATCTCCGCACCCAGGTGCTCCCGCTCCACCGGCGGCGTCAGCAGTATGTCGACAAGGTCCCCGACCCGGACGGACACCGGCGTACGCAACCCGGTGCCGTGGCCGAAGAACGCGTCCGTGACCCGCACGGCCTGCTCCAGCGGCAGCGGCAGGACGGGGGAGACGAGATGCCCGTAGAGGTCGATCCCGGAGGCGGTCGCCGGCGTGGCGAAGGCCTGCCGGTCCTGCTCGGCGCGGAACAGCGGGCCGGCCTCGAGCAGCCGGGACTGCAACTGCGTGTGCCGCCGGATGCAGTCCTTGACGATGTCGACGAGCTCGGCGGCGCGACGCTTGTGCTCGGGCTCCTCGGACTCGTCGCGGGCCTTGCGGATGTTCGTGAGGATCGCGTTCTCGTGGCGATAGCGGTCGGCCACGTGCTCGAGGGCCTCGGCGATCATGTCGGGCACGGTGGTGAGCCAGTCCACCGCGCGCACGTTGCGCCGGGTCGCCTCCAGGGCGCGGCGCAGGGTCTCCGAGTACTGCACGGTGCGGTAGCGGGCCTGTTCGGCCGCGAGCTGGGCGTCGGCGAGCCGGCCGCGGCTGATCAGCACCTCCAGCTTGACCTCGGCGGCGATCTGCGCGCTGGTGACGTCCGTGTCGAGGGCACCGACGAGGACGTTGACCGCCTCGTCCGTCGTGCGCAGGTAGACCGTGCCGCCCGGGCCCGGGACCTCCTCGATCAGCTTGAAGTCGTAGTCACGGCGCACATACGTGCCGTCCGCCCCGAACGTGCCGTACACCGCGCGGAAGCCGCGGTCGACGCTGCCGACGTTGATCAGGTTCTCCAGGACCCAGCGGGCCACCCGCTCGTGCTCGGCGGCGGGCCGCCGCGGGGCCTGGGCGGCGATGCGCGGGATGAGGCGGGCGACGATCTGGTCGTGGTCCGCGCCCGTGTCGAAGTCCATGTTGAGGGTGACGAGGTCGATGGCCGCGAGGGCGACCTCCGCCATGCCGTACACCGAGTACTCACCGGCGAGGTTGGCCTTGCGCGCGTCGAGGTCGTGCAGCGGCGCGGTGCAGGCGAGTGCGCGCAGGCGGCGCGCCAGGCCCTCGTCGGCGGCCGGCCCCAAGGCGGGGCGCGGCCCCGCGCTGAGCTGGGGCGGAACGCTGTCCGTCGATGCAGGCGAAGTCACGGTGCACAGACTAGGTCCTGGGTCTGACAACGACCCAAACGGCGTGGGCCTCGTCAGCCGTCCTCGCCGACCCGCCGCCGGTACACCTCGACGACCCGTTCCAGCGAGTCGTCGAGGTAACCGGCGAGCAGACGCTCGGCCTCGTCCCGGTCCCCCGCCTGAAGCGCCTCAAGAATCTTGACATTTCGCGCGATGTACGGCTCGTGCAACTGTTGCGGTTCATCCACCACGTGGAACGCGAGGCGCAGTTCGGCAAACACACTCCGCATCAGCTCGGCGGTGCGCTCGCTCGCCGCGAGGGCGACCAGTTCCCGGTGGAAGTGGATGTTGGCCGTGCCCACACCCTTCCAGTCGCCTTCCCGTGCCGCCTGCCGGCCCTCCTGCACGGCGCCGGCGAGCCCGTCGAGGCCGTAGGGCGGCTCGCCGAGGCCCCGCACGACGGCACACTCGACGAGCCTTCGGGTGCGGTAGATGTCCTCGACGTCCTCGACGGTCAGGACCCGGACGAAAACGCCCCGGTTCAGCTCGTGGACGAGCAGGCGTTCGTGCGTGAGCAGCCGGAACGCCTCGCGCAGCGTGTTGCGGGAGACACCGAGCGCGCCGCCGATGCTGTCCTCGGACAGCCGGGTCCCGGGCGGGAAGTAGCCCTCGGCGATCCGGCTCCTGAGGATGTCCGAGACGCGTTCGGCGGTGCTGGTGCGACCCAGGAGAGCCCGGTCGTCGGAGAGGTCCCTCAGCTGCTCTGGCATGCCGGAATTCAATCGCAGATTTCAAGAACGAACCAACATAGGTATTGAGGGATCGTTGAACAATCCTCTACGGTGCTAGGCACGGCTCGCTCCCGAAGCGGCCGGGCTCACTCTCAGAGCACCCCCACTGCTCAGTCCGAAGCACCCTCCGTCCCCCCTTCGAGGTGCCCATGAGCACGACTCCTCCACCGCAGGCCCTGACCGACGACACGCGCCCCGACGCGGCCGGACACACCGCCGGTGACGGTGCGTTCGGCTGGCTGCGCGCCCTGGGGCCGCGCGGCCGACGCGCGTTCGCCGGTGCCTTCGGCGGCTATGCCCTGGACTCGTACGACTACTTCACGCTGCCGCTGAGCATGGTCGCGCTCTCCGCCTACTTCGGGCTGAGCAGCGGCCAGACCGGCCTCTTCACGACGGTCACCCTGGTGGTCTCCGCGATCGGCGGCGCCCTCGCGGGCGTCCTCGCGGACCGCATCGGCCGGGTGAAGGCGCTGATGCTCACGGTGATCACCTACGCGGTCTTCACCGTCGCCTGCGGCTTCGCGCCCAACTACGAGACACTGCTGGTCTTCCGCGCCCTCCAGGGCCTCGGTTTCGGCGGCGAGTGGGCGGTCGGCGCGATCCTGGTCGCCGAGTACGCGAGCGCCAGGCACCGGGGCCGCACCCTCGGCGCGATCCAGAGCTCCTGGGCCGTGGGCTGGGGAATGGCCGTGATCGCCTACACCGTCATCTTCTCGGTGGCCGGCGACGATCTGGCCTGGCGCATCATGTTCTGGACCGGGGCGCTGCCCGCGCTGCTCGTCATCTGGGTGCGGCGCAGTGTGCACGACGCGCCCGAGGCGGCCGCCGCTCGTGAACAGAGCGCGGAGAAGGGCTCGTTCACGGCGATCTTCAAGCCCGGCCTGCTGCGGACGACCGTCTTCGCGGTGCTGCTCTCGACCGGCGTCCAGGGCGGCTACTACACGCTCGCCACCTGGGTGCCCACCTACCTCAAGTCCGAGCGCAACCTGTCGGTCGTCGGCACCGGCGGCTATCTGACGTTCCTGATATCGGGTGCCTTCATCGGCTATCTGACGGGCGGTTACCTCACCGACAAGCTGGGCCGGCGGCGCAACATCTGGCTCTTCGCCCTGCTGTCGGCGATCTGCATCGTGGCGTACGCGAACATCCCGAGCGGCGCCAACACCCTGATCCTGGTGCTCGGTTTCCCGCTCGGCTTCTGCATGTCGGCGATCTTCAGCGGCTTCGGCTCGTACCTGAGCGAGCTGTACCCGACGGCGGTGCGCGGAACCGGACAGGGCTTCACGTACAACACCGGGCGCGCGGTGGGTGCCGTCTTCCCGACGACGGTCGGTTTCCTGGCCGACAGCTGGGGCGTGGGCGGCGCGCTGGTCTTCGGGGCGATCGGCTACGGCATCGCGGCGCTGGCGCTGCTCGGGCTGCCGGAGACGCGCGGGAAGGAGCTCACATGAACCGCACGAGTACCGAGACCGGGGACCGTCCCGTCGTCCTCGCCGACGAGCACGCGCGCGCGTGGAGCCCGGAAACGGCCCGGGCCCGCTTCCGGGAGGGCCTGACGGGCCCCACCGCCGGGGTCGCTGCGGGCCAGACCCAAACCAACCTGATCTCGGTGCCCGCCGACTGGGCCTACGACATGCTGCTGTTCTGCCAGCGCAACCCCAAGCCCTGCCCGGTCCTCGACGTCACGGACGCGGGGTCCTGGACCACCGTGCTCGCTCAGGGCGCGGACCTGCGCACCGACCTGCCGCGCTACCGGGTGTGGCGGGACGGCGAGCTGGTGGACGAGCCGACGGACGTGCGCGCGTACTGGCGGGACGACCTGGTGTCGTTCCTGATCGGGTGCAGCTTCACCTTCGAGTGGGCGCTGAGCGAGGCGGGCGTTCCGATCCGCCACGTCGAGCAGGGCCGCAACGTCCCGATGTACGTCACCGGCCGGCAGTGCCGTCCGGCGGGGCGGCTGCACGGCCCGATGGTGGTGTCCATGCGGCCGGTGCCGCCGGAGCACCTGGCGGCGGCGATCCGGGAGAGCGGTCTGCTGCCGGCGGTGCACGGCAGCCCCGTGCACTGCGGCGATCCCTCGGGCCTCGGCATCGACGACCTCGGCCGCCCCGACTTCGGCGACCCGGTGGCCGCCGAGCCGGACGACATCCCGGTGTTCTGGGCCTGCGGAGTGACCCCGCAGGCGGCCGTGATGGCCTCGCGCCCGCCGTTCGCGCTCACCCACGCCCCCGGGCAGATGTTCCTCACCGACGCCCGCGACGAGCAGTACCGCGTGGCCTGACAGGAGACACTGGATTCATGGCCTGCATCGACCTGAACGCCGACCTCGGCGAGGGCTTCGGCCGCTGGCGGCTCACCGACGACGAACGGCTGCTGTCGGTCGTCACCAGCGCCAACGTGGCGTGCGGCTTCCACGCCGGGGACGCGGCCACCATGCGCCGGGTGTGCGAGCTGGCGGCCGAGCGCGGCGTCCGGATCGGCGCCCAGGTGTCCTACCGGGACCTGGCCGGGTTCGGGCGGCGCGCGATGGACGTGCCGTCCGCCGAGCTGGCGGCCGAGGTGGCCTACCAGATCGGCGCCCTGGAGGTCTTCGCCCGCGCGGCGGGTGCCCGGGTGGCCTACGTGAAACCGCACGGCGCGCTCTACAACCGGGTCGTGCACGACGAGGAGCAGGCCGCCGCGGTCGTCGACGGCGTGCTCCTCGCGGACGCCACCCTGCCCGTGCTCGGCCTGCCCGGCTCGCGCCTGCTGCAACACGCCGGGAAGGCGGGGCTGCCGGTCGTCACGGAGGCGTTCGCGGACCGGGCGTACACCGACGAGGGCACGCTCGTGCCGCGGACCCTGGACGGCGCGGTCGTCACCGACCCCGACACCGTCGTGGAACGGTCGCTCGGCATGGCCCGCCACGGCGAGGTCGTCTCCCACTCGGGGACCCGGATCGAGGTACGCGCGCGTTCCCTGTGCCTGCACGGCGACACACCCGGCGCGGTGGAGCTGGCCCGCCGGGTGCGGGAGCGGCTGGAGGCGTCGGGCGTCCGGGTGGAGGCCTTCGCATGAAGGTCCTGCCCGTCGGCGAGGACGCCCTGCTCGTCGAGGTCTCCTCGGGCGACGAGGCCCAAGCCCTGCACGCCGAGCTGCTGCGCCGTCGCGCGGAGGGCTCGCTGTCGGCCCGCGAGATCGTGCCCGCGGCCCGCACGGTCCTCCTCGACGGCCTCGACGCCCCCGCCCGGGTGGCCGCGGAACTGACCGCCGCCGAGCTGCCGCCGGCTCCCCCACGCGCGGGTGCCGTGGTCGAGCTCCCGGTGCGCTACGACGGACCGGACCTGGCCGACGTCGCCGCGCACTGGGGCGTGCCGGAGCATGAGGTCGCCCGCATCCACGCGGGGACGGAGTTCCGGGTCGCCTTCTGCGGCTTCGCCCCCGGCTTCGGCTACCTCACCGGGCTGCCGCCGCGCTACGACGTACCCCGCCGCGCCACCCCGCGCACGGCCGTCCCGGCCGGTTCGGTCGCGCTGGCGGGCCCGTACACCGGCGTGTACCCGCGCTCGTCGCCAGGCGGCTGGCAGCTGATCGGCACGACGGACGCCGTCCTGTGGGACCACGCGCGCGTGCCGGCCGCGCTGCTGTCGCCGGGCACGCGCGTGCGGTTCGTCCCCGTCGAGCCGGTGGGGCGGCCATGAGCGACCGAGCGCTCGCCGTCGTACGGGCCGGGGCCCTGACCACCGTGCAGGACCTGGGGCGCCCCGGGCACGCCCACCTCGGTGTGCCACGATCCGGGGCTCTGGACCGCCCCGCGGCGGACCTCGTCAACCGGCTGACGGGCAACCCGCCCGCGGCGGCCGTGCTGGAGACGACCGTCAACGGCTGTGCCCTGCGCCCCCGTTCCACCGTCACCATGGCCGTGGCGGGCGCGCCCTGCCGGGTCACGGTGGACGGACGGCCCGCCGCCTGGGGCGCGCCGGTGCGCGTGCCCGGCGGGGCCCTGCTGGACGTCGGACCTGCCGCGTCGGGCCTGCGCAGCTACGTGGGCGTCTGCGGGGGCGTCGCCGTCGAGCCGGTGCTCGGCAGCCGCTCCTCCGACCTGCTGTCGGGGCTCGGCCCGCCCCCTCTCACGGACGGCACGGTGCTTCCCCTGGGCCGGCCGACAGGCGTGCACGCGCCCGTGGACGTCGCCCCACAGCCGGCGCCACCGGCCGAGCTGGTCCTGCGGGTGACACTCGGGCCGCGCGACGGCTGGTTCACGCCTCAGGCCGTACGCGCCTTCGTCTCGCGTCCCTACCGGGTGTCCCCGGCGAGCAACCGCATCGGGCTGCGCACGGAGGGGGCCGCCCTGGAGCGGGTCCGGCCCGGGGAACTCCCCAGCGAGGGCATGGTGCTGGGCGCCGTCCAGGTCCCGCCCGACGGCAGGCCGGTGGTGTTCCTCGCCGACCACCCGACCACCGGGGGGTATCCGGTGATCGCGGTGGTCCGCGCCGCCGACCTCGCGGCCGCCGCCCAGGCGGTTCCGGGCACGCCGGTCCGCTTCGTGGCCGTACGACGCCGCTGAACCGGCCGGCCCCCGTCGGTCGCCACCGGCTGTCAGGCCGCGTCCGGCTGCTCCGCCACCGAGAGGGCGGCGAGCGCGGCGGACACGGCCGCGGAGGCCCTCAGGTCGAGCCGGGCGCTCGTGCCCCGGGCGCGGTGCCGGAGCTCGTCGGCGGCGAGTGTCAGGAGCTGGGGCAGCAGGTCGGTGCACCGGCGGGCCACCCAGCCGGTGCCCGCCGTGGCCAGCCACCACAGGCTCGCCGACCTGGTCGGGCCGGGGAACCCGGGCTCGGCCGAGGGCGCGGGCCCCGTCGCGAGGCCGTGTTCCTCGAGCAGCGCGTGGAAGCGCAGGGCCAACTGCCGGTGCCCGCGCTCCCCGGGGTGCAGCCGGTCCGCGCTCCACAGGGCCCGGTCCGTGATCCAGTCGCCCTCGCAGGCGTGCAGGTGCACAGCTCCGTACCGGTCGGACAGCGCGTGGACGACCGTGTTCACGGCCCGCTGCCGCCGCGCCAGCGGGTGGGCGAGTGCCCCCGGCAGCCCGAGCATCGTGCCCGGGTCGGGCAGGCAGGCGGTGAGCAGGACCGCGCCCTGCTCGCTGAAGGCCGCGTACACCTGGTCGAGCCGGGCGGCCACGGCCTGGATGTCGAAGGTGCAGCGCAGGGTGTCGTTGACGCCGATGACGACGGACACGAGGTCGGGCTTCAGGGCCAGCCCGGCGGGCAACTGCCGCTCCAGCACGTCCCGGGTCTGCGACCCGCTCACCGCGAGGTTGGTGAACGCGACCGGCTCCTCGGCGAGCCCGTCCGCGAGCAACGCGGCCCAGCCGCGCCAGGCCCCGTCGCCGACGGGATCCCCCACGCCCTCGGTGAGCGAGTCCCCGAGGGCCACGAACCTCACGGGCCCTTCGAACCGCGGGGGTCTCATGCCACGCCCCCGGGCACGAAGGGCGGAACCGGACGCACCGGGACAGCCGCGTCGTGGGCGGCGAGAAACGCGTCGACCGCCGCGTCCCACCCGAAGCACTCCGCACGCGCCCGTGCCCGCTCGCGCCGGTCCGCCTCCAGACGTTCCAGCAGCAGGTCCACGGCGTCCGCGAAGGCCTCTCCATGGTCCGCCGCGACCGCTCCGGCGGAGCCGATCACCTCCGGCAGCGCGGACGACGCGCTCGCAACCACCGGCGTGCCGCACGCCATGGCCTCCAGCGCGGCGAGCCCGAACGTCTCGGCGGGACCCGGCGCCAGGGCCACGTCGGCGGACGCCTGCAGGGCGCCGAGCAGCCCGCGGTCGGAGACGTGCCCGAGGAAGGTGACCGGCAGGCCGCTCTCCCGGGCCCGCTGTTCGAGCCGGGCGCGCAGCGGTCCGTCCCCGGCCACCACCAGCACCGCCCGGCGTCCGCGTCGCCGCAGGGCCTCCAGGGCGTCCAGCGCCGTGCCGGGCCGCTTCTCCACGGACAGCCGCGAGCACATCACCAGCAGCGTCTCGTCCACGCGCGCGTGCCGCGCCCGCAGTTCCGGATCGCGCAGCGCGGGATGCCGCTGCACCAGGTCGACGCCCAGCGGGGCGCGGACGACGTTGCGTGCCCCGATGCGCACGAACTCCCGCTCTGCGAACTCGGTGGTGCACACCACGCGCGCGTACGTGTGTGCCGTACGGACGTTGAGGGCGTCGGCGGCACGCCGGGCGGCCCCCTCGGGCAGGCCCCAGGTGCGCAGCACACCGTCGGCGGTCTCGTGGGAGACCATCACGGCCGGGACCCGGGCGCGCCGCGCCCACTTGCCGGTCCACCTGAGGGTCGTACGGTCGGACACCTCCAGCCGGTCCGGCGCGACTTCCTCCAGGAGCCGGGCCACCCGCCGCTTGTCGGCGAGCACGCGGTAGCCGCCGGTGCCGGGCAGCAGCGGCCCGGGAAGGGTGATCACCCGCCCCTGCTCGGTCTCCTGGTCGGTCATCCGCTCGCCGGGGACCACGAGGACGGGCTCGTGCCCGGCCGTCTTGTAGCCCTTGCCCAGTTCGCGCAGGGCGGTGCGCAGGCCGCCGGACGCGGGCGCGACGAAGTTGGCGAGCCGCACGATCCGCAGCGACTGGCGGCCGCGGCTGCTGTCACCCGAACGCCAGTGGCTCATGCCGCCACCGCCGTCCTGCGCCCGGCGAGCACGTTCGCGTAGTGCCCGATCAGCTGGTCCCCGACGGCCGCCCAGGTGCGGCCCTCCACGGTGGCGCGCCCGGCGGCCCCGAAGGCGGCCCGCAGCCCGGCGTCGGCGGCCAGGGACCGCACCGCGTCCTGTACGGCGGTCGCGTCGCGCGGCGGCACCAGCAGGCCGGTGCGCCCGTGGGCGACCAGGTCCAGCGGCCCGCCCGCTGCGGGCGCCACCACCGGCAGGCCGCTGGCCATGGCCTCCTGCACCGTCTGGCAGAAGGTCTCGAAGGGGCCCGTGTGCGCGAAGACGTCGAACGAGGCGAAGACCCGGGCGAGGTCGTCACCGGTACGGCGGCCGAGGAAGACCGCGCCGGGCAGCGCCTGCTCCAGGCCGGGCCGGCTCGGGCCGTCGCCGACGACCACGACCCGGACGCCCTCCAGGCCGCAGGCGCCGGCGAGGAGTTCGACCTGCTTCTCGGGGGCGAGCCGGCCGACGTAGCCGACGATCAGCTCACCGTTCGGGGCGAGTTCGCGGCGCAGGGCCTCGTCGCGGCGGTCGGGCCGGAAACGTGCGGTGTCCACGCCGCGCGGCCACAGCTTGACCCGGGGCACTCCGTGCGTCTCCAGGTCGTTCAGGGCGGCGCTGGAGGGGGCGAGGGTGAGGTCGGCGGCGCCGTGGACGGAGCGGATGCGCCGCCAGGCGGCGGCCTCTCCGGCGCCCATGTAGGTACGGGCGTATCCGGCCAGGTCGGTCTGGTAGACGGCGACGGCGGGGATGCCGAGGCGGGCGGCGGCGGCCATGCCGCGCACACCGAGGACGAAGGGGCTGGCGAGGTGGACGACATCGGCACGGTGCTCGATGAGGGTGGCGGCCAGGCGGCGGCTGGGGAGGGCTACGCGGACCTGGGGGTAGCCGGGGAGCGGGAGGGAGGGGACGTGGACGACGGGGCACGGCGCGGACGCGTCGGGCTTGTTGCCCGGCGCGGGGGCCGGGGCGACGACGACGGGGGCGTGACCGCGATCGACGAGGTGCCGGGCGGTCTGGAGCGCGCAGTGGGCCACGCCGTTCACGTCGGGGGGAAAGGATTCGGTCACGATGACGACACGCATACCGGTGTTCTCGCCGTGCCGGACGTGGCCGCGTCAACGTGGATCTTTCCGGACGAGGAACGTCCTATGAGCGTTCTGAGGCGCACCCGCGCAGGTCAGGCCGCGTCCATGCGCTCCTGACCCGCGAGTCATCCCCCGTTCACCCGGGCGGCCTGATTCCGCCCTGGCGCTCTTGCACGAAGGGGGTCACACGCTCACGCAGAGGGGGGTCACACAGCGGTCTCCTCGGGACCGATCCGGCTCCGTACGGCCGTCTGGACCTCGGCCTCCTCGGCAGGGTCGGCGGCGAGCCGGCGCAGTCGCTCGACGACACGGGCGTCTCCGGTCTCGGCGTGCCGGGCGGCGATCTCCCGGGTGGTCTCCTCGCAGTCCCACAGGCACTCGACGGCGAAGCCGGTGGCGAAGGAGGGGTCGGTGGCGGCGAGGGCACGGGCGGCCCGGCCGCGCAGATGGGAGGAGGCGGTCTCGCGGTAGATGTGGCGGAGCACGGGCGCGGCACAGGCGATGCCGAGCCGTCCGGTGCCGTCGACCAGGGTCCACAGGGTCGGCGCGTCGGGGCCGTCGCCCCGTACGGCTTCGCGTAGCGCCGCGAGGACCAGGTCGCGGTCCTGCGCCCCGCCCCGGCAGGCGAGGACGCGTCCGGCGGCGGCCCCCAGCGCGTCCGGCCGCCGGGCCCAGCCGCGCGCCTGGTCCACGGCGGCGAGCGAGCGCATGCGTTCGAAGGCGGCGACGGCGGCGTCCACGACCACCGTCGAGCCGGTGGCCACGGCGCCCTCGATCAGGCCGAGGACGTCGGGATCGTTGCCGTCGGCGAGGTAGCGCAGGGCGGTGCACCGGGCTCCGTCGCCGCCGTCCTTCGCCGCCTGGATGATCTCGGCCCGGTCCTCGGGGCCCGCCACGGCGGTGAGACAGCGGGCGGCCGGGACATGGAGTGCGGCGCCCCGTTCGAGGCCTTGCTGGGCCCATTCGAAGACGGCCTGCACACTCCACCCTGGGCGGGGGCCGGCCGGCCGCATCTGCCGCTGCCAGCGGTCGAAACAGCCCGTCTCGTGGGCGGCGCGCACGCGTGTGGCGACGGATTCGCGGGGGTCCTCGGCCCACAGCCGCCACGGCCGTGGTTCGAAGGCGTCCCGGACGGCGGCGGCCAGCTCGGCGTCGCCCTCCGGATCGGCCGGGAACCGCGCGAGGACGGGTGCGGCGAGGGCGCGCAGGCCCGCGTCGTCGTCCCTGAGGGCCAGTTCGTCGAGGGCCCAGGCCCAGTTGGAGCCGTGGGCGGCGTACCTGCGCAGCAGTTCGAGCGCGTCCCGCCTGCCGTAGGAGGCGAGGTGCCCGAGGACGGCGAGGGCGAGCCCGGTGCGGGACTCGTCGGCGTCGAGGACGTCCTCGGCGCCGAAGAGGTGGGCCTCGATCTCGTCGAGCTCGCCGTTCAGGTCGAGGTAGAGGCGGGCGTAGTAGAGGGAGCGGTTCTCCACCTGCCAGTCGTGGCGGGGATCGCGCAGCACGCACTGGTTCAACGCCGCGAGCGCCTCGGGGCGCGGGGCGGTGAGCGCGTGCAGCGTGCCGTCGCCGCGGCCCCGCTGGAGCAGGCCGAGCAGCGTACCGCTGGGCGCTATGACCGGATCGAACATGGGAAACAGCCTCACATCAAGCGTCGACGCAACCGGGGACGTGTACTACCTGGCCGCGCGACAACACGTCGGAGTGTCCGCCGTTTCCTGCTTGCTGTAGACCATCTTCCTCTGCCTCTCGTCGGTGGCCCTTGCGGACCGCTTCACGGCCCGCGCGGTGCGGCAACACCTGCCCAACCATCACGTCCGTGAACCACGTCGTCATGATGACTCGGCACTTCCGTCTGCCGCGACCGAAATTTCGGCGGCCCCGTCCCGCCTCCCCCGTTTTCGTTGTCGTTCCAGGTCAGACTGGCCGGCTCAGCGCTCGCCGAACAGTTCGAGCAATTCCGTCCGGCCGAACATCCGGGCGGTGTCGACCGCCGAGGGGGTGCCGGCGGACGGGTCGGCGCCGCCCTCCAGGAGGGCCTTGATGACGTCCGCCTCGCCCTTGAAGACCGCTCCCGCGAGCGGGGTCTGGCCCCGGTCGTTCACCCGGTCGGCCTCGGCTCCGCGGGCGAGCAGCGCACGCACCGCCTCGGAGTGGCCGTGGTAGGCGGCGAGCATCACGAGCGAGTCACCGCGGTCGTTGGTGAGGTCGGCCGGAACGCCCGCGTCGACGTACGCCACAAGTGCCTCCGTCTGTCCCCGCCGGGCCAGATCGAAGATCTTGGTCGCCAGCTCCACGACCTCGGGGTCGGGGCCTTCGGTCATCGGCCGGACCGCCTCTCACATCACACGTCTGTCGGGTGCGTACGCCTGCGACCGGTGCAGCCGTACGAGTGAATCGCCAGGGTACTGGCTCGCGCGGCACATGACCCGATGTGCCCGAGGTAAAGATCACCACAGACCCAGCCGAGCGCAAGAGCCCAGCGCGACCGAGCCGGGAGCCACTCCGCCAGCCAGGGGAAATGGTACGCATTTCACCCAGTTGCACCTTTTATCGTATGGATACATCCTGTGAGCCTGGAAGTACTCATGGTGACTGTCCCCGCGAACCAGGAGACCTCAAATGATCCTCTCCATCTCAGGCGTGGTCCTGCTCGGCATCGTCGTCTTCATCTTCTTCCGCAAGGACGGCCTGAAGGCCTCGCATGCGGTGGTCACGATGCTGTTCGGCTTCTATCTGGCGAGCACGGCCATCGCCCCGAGCATCAAGGCGGGCGGCGAGAGCCTGGCGAGCCTCCTCGGCGGAATCAAGTTCTGACGACGCCGCCCCCCGTACGCATCCCGCCCGTACGCACTCTCTGGAGGCAGCAGTGGCCCGGCGCCCCCTCCCCCGCATTCTGAGCAACGGCAGCGCGCAGCTCGCCCGGAGCCGGGAGCTGGCCCGGACGGCGGCCGACAGTGCCACGGACATCCTCCACCCGCTGATCACGATCACGCGCGGTCTGCGCCGGCTGGCAGTGGCCGGGCGGCGCAGATGGACCGAGACCCCCAGGGAGAGACGGGGGGCGCTGCTGTTCCTCGTGGCCTCCGTGCTCCTGGTCGTGGCACTGCTGCCGTACGGACCGCTGCTCGCCGCCGTCACTCTGATGGCGGCTGCGGCCTGGACGGGACGGGACCGCAAGCCGACGGTTCCCGAGGGACCCGACGAGTCGCAGACCGAGCGCCTCCAAGCGCTCTACGAGGCCCTCGTGCCGTACTTCTCCTCCACCGAGGACCCCGAGCCGCTGTACGCCCACGGCGGTGCGTGGGACAAGGCCTTCCCCACCTACGCGTTCGACGGCGGCGGCCGGATCTCGCACCTGGTGGTCCGCTACCCGGCGTACTTCACGGACGGCGAGGCCGAGGCCCGGGCCCGGATCGAGCACCTGCTCGCAGCCAAGTCGGGCCGGGGCCGCGAGTACCACTTCACGTGGGACGAGGAGGGCAACCAGTTGACGGTCAGCGTGCTCCTGCCGCTGCCCGTCGACATCGCCGCCCAGCGTTTCGTCACCACACCCTGCGAGACGGTCCTCGGCTTCACCGACCCCACCGAGGTCCGGCGCACGCTCCCCCTCACCTTCGGCGCGCAGCAGCGGGACGTGCCCCCGGTCGTCTGGCGCACGGGCCTGCGCTCGACCGAGCCCCATCTGCTCGCCCTGGGCCAGCCGGGCAGCGGCACCTCGACCCTGCTGCGGTCCATCGCCCTCCAGGCCCTCCAGCACGGTGACGTGGTGATCGTCGACGGCGGCGGCACCGGCGAGTACGCCTGCCTGACCGGCCGGGACGGCGTCCTGGCCGTCGAGTGCGGGCTCACCGGGGCGCTGGCCAGCCTGGAGTGGGCCGCGCACGAGACCGAACGCCGCCTCATCGCCGCCAACCGCGCCCATCAGGCGGGCCACCCGCCGCCCGACGACACCAAGCGTCCCCTGTGGATCCTCCTGGACCGCCCGACGGCGTTCACCCATCTGGCCGCCGCCGACGACCGCAAGGACCCGCAGACCCTCCTCCAGGTCCCCCTGCGGCACGGTCGCCCGGCGAACGTGACGGTGGTGGTGGCCGACCAGCTCGACAGCGTCGACGCCCTCACCGAGGCCGTACGGCAGCACACCCGCGCGCGCGTGGTCCTCGGCCCGGCGACAGCTGCCCAGGTCGAGTCCGCCCTGGGAGTCCCCCCGCGCACCACCCCCGTGGACCAGGTCCCGCCCGGCCGCGGCTACGCCCGCCTGGGCACCGGCCCGGTCCACCGCCTCCAGGTCCCGGCCACCCCCAACCCCTACGACGACGCGACGTCCGACGCCCACCGCCAGGCGGTACTGGACCTCCTGCCGCCCCGCACGACACCGGCGGACGGGGAAACGGTGCCCGATCCGGACCCGGCGCAGGGCGAACCGGAGCTGGTCGGGCCGGAGCCGGCGGAACCGGAGCCGGTGGAAGCCGAGCCAGTACCGGTACTGCCGGAACCGGCAGACCGAAAGCCGGTCCCGGTCCTGACGAAAACCACCAAGACGTCCTAGCCGCCATCAGTCAGGCCGGTTCCCGCAGCTGCGGGGACCGGGCCCTACGCCACGAACGTCCGCGGCGACTCACCGGCCCCCACTCCCCCGTCCTCCACGATCCGCGCCGCCGCCGCCAGCCGCGCCGCCGCCTCCTCGGCCACCGCACCGCCCACGGTGAACGGCAACCGCACATATCCCTCGAACGCTCCGTCCACGCCGAACCGAGGCCCGGACGGCACCCGCACGCCCACCCGCTCCCCCGCCTCCGCGAGCCGCGACCCGGACAGACCGCCCGTCCGCACCCACAGCGTCAGCCCGCCACGAGGCACCTCGAACTCCCACCCGGGCAGCTCCCGCCGCACCGCCGCCACGATCTCGTCCCGGTTCTCCCGCGCCTGCTCCCTGCGCACCTGAACGGCCTGCTCCCAGCCCCTCGTGCCGAACAGCCAGTTCACGGCCAGCTGCTCCAGCACCGGAGTGCCGAGGTCCGCGTACGCCCGCGCCGCGACCAGACTGCGGATCACGTCCGGCGCGGCCCGCACCCACCCGATGCGCATCCCGGCCCAGAAGGCCTTGCTCGCCGACCCCACGGTGATCACCGTCGACCCGGCCGGATCGAAGGCGCACACCGCCCGCGGCATCCGCACGTCCGGGTCGAGCCACAGCTCGCTCATCGTCTCGTCGGCGATCAGCACGGTCCCCGCGGACCTGGCCGCGTCGACCAGGCGCCGCCGCTGGTCCTCGTCGGCGAGCGCACCGGTCGGGTTGTGGAAGTCCGCGACGACGTAGGCGATCCGGGGCGCGGCGTCCCGCAGGACCTGCCGCCAGCGGTCCATGTCCCATCCGGAGAGCCCCTCGGCCATCGCGACGGGCACGAGCCGGGCCCCTGCCTCCCGCATCAGCTGAAGGATGTTGGCGTACGAGGGCGACTCGACGGCGATGCGCTCGCCCCGCCCGGCGAACAGATGACAGATCGCGTCGATCGCGCCCATCGCCCCGGTCGTCACCATGATCTGCTCGGGCATGGTCGGTATCCCGCGCGCGGTGTAGCGCTCGGCGATCATCGACCGCAGCGCGGGCAGCCCCGCGGGGTAGTCGCCGTGCGTGTGCGCGTACGGCGGCAGTTCCTCCAGCGCGCCCTGCACGGCCCGGGTCAGCCACGGCTCCGGGGCCGGAAGCGCCGCACAGCCCAGGTCGATCATCGAACCGAGGGCCTCCGGCGGCAGCGGTTCCAGCCCTCGCGCGGGCAGCGGGTTCCCGGCCGGTACGGCCGTCCAACTGCCCGCGCCGCGCCGGGACTCCAGGAAGCCCTCGCTGCGCAGAGCCTCGTACGCGGCGGCGACCGTCGTACGGCTGACGGACAGGGAGAGGGCGAGTTCCCGCTCGGCGGGCAGTCGGGCGGCCACCGGGACCCGCCCTTCGAGCACCAGCAGGCGGACGCCGTCGGCGAGCGCGCGGTAGGCGGGCGGCCGGCGCGTGCCGGGCCCTGCCGGGCGGTCCTGCTGGGAGTTGAGCAACCGCGCGAGCTGTGCCGCACCCACGGCCGAGGTCCACTGCGCCATGAGAATCAGTCCACCTTCCCCGGATTGGCCATGGATGGCCTCTCCATCCAAGCCACAGGGTGTCATGCATCAGTCCACTACCAACAGGGGGGCACATCATGTCCACGCAGCGGCGGCTCGCCCGACGACTGACGCAGCTCTACGTCGGTCTCGCGCTGTACGGGGCGAGTTCGGCGCTCCTGGTCCGGTCCGGCCTCGGACTGGAGCCGTGGAACGTGCTGCACCAGGGGCTCGCCGAGCGGACCGGTCTGTCGATCGGTGTCGTGCTGACCATCGTGGGCGCCGCGGTGCTGCTCGCGTGGATCCCACTGCGCCAGCGGCCGGGCCTGGGCACGATCTCCAACGTGCTGGTCATCGGTATGGCGATGGACGCGACCCTGGCCCTGGTGCCCGACGCGCACGGCTGGGCGGTCCGCGTGGGCCTGCTGGTGGCGGGGATCGTCCTGAACGGCGCGGCGACCGGCCTGTACATCGCGGCCCGCTTCGGCCCCGGCCCGCGCGACGGCCTGATGACGGGGCTCCACCAGCTCACGGGCGTCTCGATCCGCCTGGTGCGCACCGGCATCGAGCTCACGGTCGTGGCGACCGGCTTCGCGCTGGGCGGCACCGTCGGAGCCGGCACCCTCCTGTACGCGGTGGCCATCGGCCCGCTCGCCCAGCTGTTCCTGCGCGTGTTCGCCGTCCCCGCGGCATCCGGCGGCAGCACGGTCGTTGCCACCGGTCAACCCCGAGGAGCGATACTGCGTCCGTGACCCCGCGGATACGCCATCCCTACCTCGACCATCCCGGCCCGATCGCCTTCGCGCACCGGGGCGGGGCCGCGGACGGCCTGGAGAACACCGTGCGGCAGTTCCGGTGCGCCGTCGAGGCGGGCTACCGCTACATCGAGACCGACGTCCACGCCACCCGGGACGGCACACTCGTCGCCTTCCACGACGCGACCCTGGACCGGGTGACGGACGGCGCGGGCCGGATCGCCGACCTGCCCTGGCAGGAGGTGCGCCACGCGCGCGTGGCCGGCGAGGAACCGGTGCCGCTCTTCGAGGAGCTCCTGGAGACCTTCCCGGACGTGCGCTGGAACGTCGATGTCAAGGCGGAGGCCGCCCTGCTGCCCTTCCTCGACCTGGTCGGCCGGACGAACTCGTGGGACCGGATCTGCCTCGGCTCGTTCTCCGAGGCCCGCGTGGTGCGCGCCCAGCGGCTGGCCGGTCCGCGCCTGGCCACCTCGTACGGCACCCGGGGGGTGCTCAATCTGCGGCTGCGCTCCTGGGGGCTGCCGGCCGCGGTGCGCCGCTCGGCGGTCGCCGCCCAGGTGCCCGAGATCCAGTCCGGCATACAGGTCGTGGACCACCGCTTCCTCCGCGCCGCCCACGCGCGCGGGCTCCAGGTGCACGTGTGGACCGTCAACGACCCGGAGAGCATGCACCGGCTTCTGGACCTCGGCGTGGATGGCATCATGACCGATCACATCGACACGTTGCGCAAGGTCATGGAGGACCGCGGCGTCTGGGTCTGAGACCCCCGGCCGGTCGCCTCTGCGCGTTCACGGGGAAGCGAGGGCACGGGTGGGCACCGACACCGCGCGTCCGGAAGCGGCCGACGGCGCTGCCGGCCTGAAGCGCGAGCAGCGCGGTTGGTACGTCTACGACTGGGCCTGCTCCGTCTACTCGACGAGCGTGCTCACCGTGTTCCTGGGCCCCTATCTCACCTCGGTCGCCGAGTCGGCGGCGGACGCCGAGGGGTACGTCCACCCCCTGGGCATCCCGGTCCGCGCCGGATCCTTCTTCGCATACTCGGTGTCCCTGTCGGTGATCGTGGCCGTGCTGGTGATGCCCCTGGTGGGCGCCGCCGCCGACCGCACCGGCCGCAAGAAGCCCCTCCTCGGGGCCGCCGCCTACCTGGGGGCCACGGCCACGACGGCCATGTTCTTCCTGGACGGCGACCGCTACCTGCTCGGCGGGACGCTCCTGATCGTCGCGAACGCCGCGCAGTCCGTGGCGATGATGCTCTACAACTCCTACCTGCCGCAGATCGCCCCGCCCGAGCAGCGGGACGCGGTCTCCTCCCGCGGCTGGGCCTGCGGCTACGCGGCGGGCTCGCTGGTCCTCGTCGCCAACCTGGTCCTCTACACCGGGCACGACGGTTTCGGTGTCTCCGAGAGCACGGCGGTCCGCATCTGCCTGGCATCGGCCGGTCTGTGGTGGGGCGCGTTCGCCCTCGTCCCGCTGACCCGGCTCCGCGATCGCAGGTCCGCCGCGCGGGAGGCGGCCCTTCCCGGCTTCCGGCAGCTGGCAGCGACCGTCCGCGACATGCGCCGCCACCCGCTGACCCTCGCCTTCCTGCTCGCGTACCTCGTCTACAACGACGGCATCCAGACGGTGATCTCCCAGGCCTCGGTCTACGGCTCCGAGGAACTCGGCCTCGGGCAGTCCACCCTGATCGGCGCCGTCCTGCTGGTGCAGGTGCTGGCGGTGGCGGGAGCGCTGACCATGGGCCGGCTGGCCCGGACCTACGGGGCCAAGCGCACGATCCTCGGCTCGCTGGTGGCGTGGACGGTGACGCTGGCGGCCGGGTTCTTCCTGCCGGCCGGGGCGCCGGTGTGGTTCTTCGCCCTGGCCGCCGGCATCGGCCTGGTCCTCGGCGGCAGTCAGGCACTGTCCCGGTCCCTGTTCTCCCATCTCGTCCCGCCCGGCAAGGAGGCCGAATACTTCTCCGCGTACGAGATGAGCGACCGCGGAATGAGCTGGCTCGGGCCGCTGCTGTTCGGGCTCACCTATCAGCTGACCGGGAGCTACCGGGACGCGATCATCTCGCTGGTGGGCTTCTTCGTCATCGGGTTCGCCCTGCTCGCGCGGGTTCCGGTGCGGCGTGCGATCGAGGAAGCGGGGAATCCGGTTCCTGACAGGATTTAGCACTCAAGGCGAAAGGGCTGTAGTGTACGCGTTTGGCCTGCCAGGCGTACCGTTACTGCGCGTCAAAGATGCCGAAACGCTGGGTTACATCTGCTAGCAGATGTGACAAACCGGGCGCTGGTGGGTACAACAAGGGCGGCTACGACGGCGACGCATGACCCGGAACGGGACTCGGAACGGGAATCTTTACCGCCGACCGGACGTTGACCGGATGACGACGACAGCGACACCTGTCCTGTGGGCGACAAGCCCGGGAGGCACGATTCATGAGTGAGCGAGCTCTTCGCGGCACGCGCCTCGTGGTGACCAGCTACGAGACGGACCGCGGCATCGACCTGGCCCCGCGCCAGGCCGTGGAGTACGCATGCGAGAAGGGGCACCGGTTTGAGATGCCCTTCTCGGTCGAGGCGGAGATCCCGCCGGAGTGGGAGTGCAAGGTCTGCGGGGCCCAGGCACTCCTCGTGGACGGCGATGGCCCTGAAGAGAAGAAGGCCAAGCCCGCGCGTACGCATTGGGACATGCTGATGGAGCGGCGCACCCGTGAGGAACTCGAAGAGGTCCTCGAGGAGCGCCTGGCGGTTCTGCGCTCCGGGGCGATGAACATCGCGATTCATCCCCGAGACAGCCGCAAGTCGGCGTAAGTCCCTCCGGGGTCTGGCCGAAAGTTACAGCGCGTCAAGACCGCGGGCGCCGTACGTGAAGTACGGCGCCCGCGGTTTTGTCATGCGCTCTCGCGGATCAGTGCGTCAGCGGCGGCCGCGGCTCCTGCGCCGCGTCGCCCCGGTCGTCCCGGATGACCTCGCCCTGGACGACCTTGCCGTCGGGGCGGTGCATCCGGGCCTGCTGGAAGGCGCCGCCCAGGGTGCCCGGATCGGCCTCCCGGAGCTTGCGCTCGAAGGTGCGCTCCGCCGTGCGGCTCACAGCCTTCTGGACCGGGGGCAGCAGCAGGAGCAGGCCCACCGCGTCCGACACCAGGCCGGGGATCATCAGCAGCAGCCCGCCCAGCATCATCAGGCCGTTGCCCTCGCTGTTGGGCCGGGCAGCCGCGGGGGCCACCCCGCTCTGCTGCTGTTGCAGCGTCTCCGAGAGGTTGCGGAAGGCCCGCCGCCCGGCCCGCTTGATGACGACCGAGCCGAGGACGAAGCCCGCCACCAGGACGAGGAACACCACCAGCCCGCTCGACGCCCCCGCGACCACCGTGAGCAGCCAGATCTCCAGGACCAGCCATGCGGCAAGGCCCAACGGCAGGAACGTACGCAGCCGGGAGCGCCGGGGCCGGGCGGGATTACCGGGGGTCTGAGCGCCAGTCGTCATGTCTCCAGTGTGCCTGGGCCCGGCTCAGCGCGGGATAAGGCCCCGATCAGGTCTTTCTGTGAGCGGCGGACGAGGAGGGAGCGCGACGTGCCGGCTACGGCCTCGACGGCTTGCCGCCGCGGCCCGTGACCTTGCCGACCCGCTCCCCCACACCCCACGCCGTGACCCGCCACAGCGCCTCGACGAGGATGTCGCGGCTCATCTTGGAGTCGCCGTGTTCACGCTCGACGAAGGTGATGGGCACCTCCACGACGTGGTAGCCGGCCCTGACCGCGCGGCGGGCGAGGTCGACCTGGAAGCAGTAGCCCTGGGAGGCGACCTCGTCGAGGCCGAGGCCCTCCAGGGTCTCGCGGCGGAAGGCGCGGTAGCCGCCGGTGATGTCGCGCAGCGGCAAGTCGAGCGCCAGCCGGGAGTAGAGGCTGCCGCCCCGGGAGATCACCTCGCGGGACTTCGGCCAGTTCACCACCCGGCCGCCGGGCACCCAGCGCGAGCCGAGCACCAGGTCGGCGCTCTTCAGGGCGGTGAGCAGACGGGGCAGTTCCTCGGGCTGGTGGGAGCCGTCGGCGTCCATCTCGACCAGCACGCCGTAGTCGCGCTCCAGGCCCCAGCGGAAGCCCGCGAGGTAGGCGGCGCCCAGGCCCTCCTTGCCCTTGCGGTGCAGCACGTGGACGTGATCGTCGTCGACGGTCAGCTCGTCGGCCAGCTTGCCCGTGCCGTCCGGGCTGTTGTCGTCGGCCACGAGTACGTGCGCCTCCGGGACGGCCTCGCGCACCCGGCCGACGATGCTCTTGATGTTCTCCGCCTCGTTGTAGGTCGGGATGATCACCAAGGCCGTGCCGAGCGGGCCGAACTTCCTCCCCTGGGCTCCTGCCGCGAGGGTTCCGTCGCCGTCGTTCACTGATGCCCCTTCATGTCCGTACGCAGGGGTCCACCATAGTGGGCCCGGCCTGCGATGACGTGACCGGACGTTCGAATGGTGGTGTCGAATCCGCAAGACGCGGGTAAGAGAGCGCCTCCGGGTGCGAGCGTACGGCGGATGGGGGCCCGGCGCCCTTCGGGCCGACCTGGGATCCGCTGGCTGCGGATCGACCGAAAGCCGTTGTCTACTGAGCGCCCGGGCCCCACCCGGGGTCACACCTCCCCGACCGGCCGGAACGCTGCCTCGGCGCCGCGCCGGCCTGAGCCTGGCTCCCAGTGGCGGTGCCCCGGTGCGGCACACCGTCCCTGACCCGGCGGCGCTGCGGCGAGTGCGCGGACGTTCCCCGGTCGGGCGTCCGGTGGTGGACTCGGCCGAACCTACCGGCCCCGTGCGGCCGCCTGTCAACAGCCGTTTGACCTGCGCATCTTGCGACAAAGCCCTGGTCAGGGCGGAGGATACGCAGGTCGCGCACCGGGGGCGCGGCGCACGATTGCGTGCGCGCCACCCCCGTAGATCACTCGCCCGGCCGTACGAAGACCGTGTGTCCGCCCACAACTGTGCGCAGGCAGACGGGCAGGTCGCGGCCCGGGGTCAGGTCGGGCAGTCCCGGGGTGCCGGAGCGCGGATCGGTCGACCAGCGGGCGACCCGGTCGTCCGGGGCCTGGACCACGAGTTCGCCGGTGCGCCACACCGCGTAGTCGGCGGGCGCGCCCGGCGCCAGGACGCCCGCGTCGTCCCGTCCGATGGCCCGCCAGCCGCCGCGCGTGTGCGCCGTGAACGCGGCGCGCACAGAGACGCGGTGCTCCGGCGTGCGGTGGAAGGCGGCGGCTCGCACGGTGCCCCAGGGGTCGAGGCGCGTGACCGGGCTGTCGGAGCCGAAGGCGAGCGGCACACCGGCGCGCAGCAGCGCCGCGTAGGGGTTCAGCGTACGGGCCCGCTCGATCCCCAGCCGCTGCGCGTACATGCCGTCCTCGCCGCCCCACAGGGCGTCGAAGGCGGGCTGGACGGAGGCGGTGAGACCGAGTTCGGCGAAGGCCGCGACGCTCTCGGGCGTGAGCATCTCGGCGTGCTCGATCCGGTGGCGGGCGGCCCGGATGCGGGCGAGACCGAGCTTCTCGGCGGCGGCCCGCACGCCCTCGACCACACAGTCCACCGCCGCGTCGCCGATGGCGTGGAAGCCGGCCTGGATGCCCGCCTCGGTACAGGCCACCACGTGGGCGGCGACGGCGGCGGTGTCCAGGTAGGCCCGGCCGGTGTGGTCGGCGTCGGCGTACGGCTGGTGCACACAGGCCGTGTGCGAGCCGATGGAGCCGTCGACGAACAGGTCGCCCGCGGCGCCGGCCGCGCCCAGTTCCCGGGCCTTGGCGACGTCCTCCTCGGCCCAGTAGCCGACGACGCGCGGACCGGGCTCCTCGGCGGCGAGCCGCAGCAGGCCGGTGAGGTCGTCCGCGGAGGAGATCTCCGGGCCGCCGCACTCGTGGATCGTGCCGATGCCCAGCGAGACGGCGTGTGCGAGGGCGGCGCGCTGGGCGTCGGTGCGTTGCTGAGGCGTCACGGCCGCGAACGCGGCGGCGCGCACGGCGTGGTGGGCGTCGGCGGTGAGCGGTCCGTCCTCGGGGACCATGCCGGGGACCATGTCGAGCAGGGCCGTGGTGACGACCGCCGAGTGGACGTCGATCCGGCTGAGGTAGAGCGGCCGGTGGCCGGTGGCCTCGTCGAGTTCCGCACGTGTCGGGGGGCGGCCGCCGGGCCAGCGTGCGGTGTCCCAGCCGTGCCCGAGCAGCACACGGTCGTGCGGCCGGGCGGCGGCGAAGTCCCGTACGAGGGCCAGTGCGGCCTCGAGGGAGGGGGCGGCGGACAGGTCGAGGCCGGTGAGGGCGAGACCGGTGGCGGTGGTGTGCACATGGGCGTCCGTGAAGGCGGGAGTGACCAGCGCCCCGTCCAGGTCGATCACCTCGTCGACCCCGTCCGCGAAGGCGTCGGCGGCCCCCTCCGAACCGACCCAGGCGACCTGCCCCCGCTCCACGACCATCGCGGTCGCGAACGGATCGGCGGGGCTGTGGACCTCTCCGCGACGGAGCAGGACGGTCTTCGGCGGGGCACTGGACTCACTCATGAGGACCAGTCTCGCGCCTCGCCCCGACCACTCCGAACAGGGGTTACCCCCAACGGCCGAAAGGGGAGCCCGGGCGATCAGATCCGCGGTGGCCGTGCCTCGTACGGCGTGGACAGCACCACCGTCGTACGGGTGGAGACGCCCGCCAACGACCGCACCCGCGCCAGGAGTTCCTCCAGTTCGTGCGGCGTCGCGACCCGCACCTTGAGGATGTAGTTCTCGTCGCCCGCGACACTGTGGCACGCCTCGATCTCGGGCACGTCCGCGAGGCGGTCCGCGATGTCGTCGGGCGCACTGGGGTCGAAGGGCTTGACCGAGATGAACGCGGTCATGGGCAGGCCCACGGCTTCCGGGTCGACGACCGCGGCATAACCGCGGATGACGCCACGCTGTTCCAGCCGGCGCACCCGCTGATGCACGGCCGACGTGGACAGGCCCGTGGCCTTGCCCAGGTCTGTGTAGCTCATCCGCCCGTCCTTGACGAGCAGCTGCACGATCTGTCGGTCCAGCTCCTCCATGGCGCAAGAACCTACAGTGCGGTTGATCTCCTCGGATACCTGAGCGGCCCGGGCCATGGCCGGTTCGTGACCTGGCCGGCGGCGGCCGCCCCGGGGGACGAACCCGCCGCAGAGGGCACCTGCGCGCGGCATGTGACGAACGCCACAGGGCTCGAACAGTCTCCGTGATGTTCTCGTGATTACCGCCCAGGGGGGACGGGAAGTGCTTGCTGTGGTCGAGGCCGCAGTGCCTGATACGGCCCAGCCCGAGGGGGAGAACCCAATGCAGAGTCTTAAGCGCCCAGGTCGCACCGCACCCAAGCGGCAGCAGCTCGTCGTCGAGCCCGAGCCGGAGGGCGTCGAACCCGACGCCTTCGACGACGAACTCGACGCCTACGACACGTTCGAGATGTACCGGGTCGTGTGCCCGGACTGCGCACAGCCAATCGCCCTCCTGGCGGACGAGGACGTCCTGCCGGAGCACGCGCTGTGCGCCTCGCCGTGGAACCCGTTCGGACTCACGGTCTGTGCCGGAACCGGCCGCAGGGCCACGGACGCCCGCCCCGCTGACGAGTCCGTCGATCCTCAGGAGCAGGACACCGCCCTGCTGTTGACGCTCCCTCAGGGACTCGACTGGCGGACCCAGCCCTTCTCGCACGTCGGCGGCCCGGGCTCACGCCCCATCAGGGTCCCCGTCATGCGCCGCCAGGCGGCCTGAGCGCGGGCCCGCTTCGCCCGCTCGCTCCATCCCAGTGACTGCCCCGCACCACGGCTCGCAGTCTGCCGTGGTGCGGGATCAGTGCGTCCGAATTCGCGGAACTCCCCTGAACGCACGCGCGATTCCGCCCCGGGGTGACCTGTCCGGCCTCTTCCGCGTTGCCCAGGTATGACCCCCATCTCCTCAGCGACCGGGCGTCAACGCCTCCTGTTCGTCCCGCCGCCCGCAGAATCGGTTCGGCCGACCGCGCCGCGCTATCAGGACCCGCCGATCTACCGTGACCTGATGCAGGCCTGGGCCGAGCGCGGCCGCACTCTTCCGGGCCGGCACGACCCGGAGTGGATGCGGCTCGCGGCGCCCTGGCGGGGCCTCGACCAGTTCAGCGTCCCTCTGGACCCACGAGATGGCGGGCGATGACCATCCGCTGGATCTGGTTGGTGCCCTCGACGATCTGCAGCACCTTCGCCTCGCGCATGTAGCGCTCCGCCGGGAAGTCCGCGGTGTAGCCGTAGCCGCCGAGGATCTGCACGGCGTCGGTCGTGACCCGCATCGCCGTGTCGGTGCAGTGCAGCTTGGCCATGGCCGCCTGCCGGGCGAACGGCCGGCCCGCGTCCCGCAGTCGCGCCGCCGCCAGGTAGAGCGCCCGGCCCGCCTCGATCTGCGTCGCCATGTCGGCGAGCATGAAGCGCAGCCCCTGGAAGTCGGCGATCGGCTTGCCGAACTGGCGCCTCTCGGTCGCGTACGACAGCGCCTCGTCGAGCGCCGCCTGCGCCACGCCGATCGCGCACGCCGCGATGCCGAGCCGACCCGATTCGAGCGCGGTCAGGGCGATCGTGAGGCCCTGCCCCTCCTCGCCGATACGCCGGTCGTCGAGGACGCGTACGCCGTCGAAGTGGACCTGGGCGGTGGGCGAGCCCTTCATGCCCATCTTCTTCTCGGGGGGCGCGGCGCTCAGCCCCGGCGCGTCGCCGGGCACCAGGAACGCGGTGATCCCGCGCGGGCCCTCCTCGCCGGTGCGCGCCATCACCGTGTAGAAGTCGGCGATCCCGCCGTGTGTGATCCAGGCCTTGGTGCCGGTGATCACCCAAGCGTCGCCGTCGCGCACCGCCCGGGTGCGCAGGGCGGCCGCGTCCGAGCCGGAGTGCGGCTCGGAGAGGCAGTAGGCACCGAGCATGCCGCCGCCGAGCATCGCGGGCAGGTGCTCGACCTGCTGCTCCTTGGTGCCGTAGGCGGCGAGCGCGTAGGAGGCCAGGGAGTGCACGCTGACGCCGAGGCCGACGGTGAGGCGGGCCGCGGCGAGTTCCTCGAGGACCTGGAGGTAGACCTCGTAGGGCTGGTCGCCGCCCCCGTACTCCGAGTCGTACGGCAGGCCGAGCAGGCCGGAGCGCGAGAGCAGGGTGAACAGCTCGCGCGGGAAGCGGCCGGCGTCCTCCTCCTCGGCCGCCTTCGGGACGATCTCCTGCTGCGCGATGTCGCGGACGAGCGAGATCAGGTCCCGGGCCTCCTCCGTGGGCAGTTGCCGGTCCACCTGCGGGGCGCGGTCGGGCATGGCGACGCTCTCCTCCCTGTCGGGCACTGGCGGACGGGCCCATGGGTGGGGGCGGCGCCGCCGGGTCGTTCTGGTGCCTGGCCGATGCTTGCAGTTCCGGGTCTCGGAAGCTGCTGACCAGCGGCTCTGCGCTGTGAGTATGCCCGATCGGAGGCATCTCGTCACCAGTTAACGACCGCTTACTTCAAGAAATACCCGAGCGCGGCCCGGGAAGCGAAATTGGTCCGAACCATTGACCGCACTGGTCTAGTCCTCCTACTGTTTCGCAGCACCATTCACCGCGTTCATGCCAATCGGCGCGCGCTCCCTCTCCCCCGAGGAGACACCGGATGCACAACCCTCGACGCTCCCGATTCCGGGCCGTGGTGTCCGCGGCCTGTTGCGCCGTCCTCGGCGCCGGTCTGCTGGCCGGCGCCGGCACCTCCGCCACGGCGGCGACCTCGGCTCAGGAGGCCGCTGCCGGCACGAAGGCCGCTCCCCAGGCCAAGGCCCCCGGATCCAAGGTCATCGGGTACTTCACCGAGTGGGGCACCTACGACCGCAAGTACTACGTCAAGAACATCGAGACGTCCGGCTCGGCGGCCAGGCTCACGCACATCAACTACGCCTTCGGCAACGTCACCGGCGGCAAGTGCGCGATGGGCGACGCCTACGCCGCCACCGACCGGGCCTACACCGCCGCCGAGTCCGTCGACGGCAAGGCCGACACCTGGGACCAGCCGCTGCGCGGCAACTTCAACCAGCTGCGCGAGCTGAAGCGCAAGCACCCGAACCTCAAGGTCCTGTGGTCCTTCGGCGGCTGGACCTGGTCGGCAGGCTTCGGCGAGGCCGCGAAGAACCCGGCCGCCTTCGCCCAGTCCTGCTACGACCTGGTCGAGAACTCGAAGTGGGCCGACGTCTTCGACGGCATCGACATCGACTGGGAGTACCCGAACGCCTGCGGCGCCACTTGCGACACCAGCGGCAAGGCGGCCTTCACGAACCTGATGCAGGCGCTGCGCGCCAAGTTCGGCTCGAAGAACCTGGTCACCGCGGCGATCACCGCCGACGCCACCCCGGGCGGCAAGATCGACGCGGCGGACTACGCGGGCGCCGCCCGGTACGTCGACTGGTACAACCCGATGACGTACGACTACTTCGGCGCCTGGGACGCCACCGGCCCGACGGCCCCGCACTCGCCGCTGACCTCGTACTCCGGCATACCGACGGCGGACAACCACAGCTCGGCGACCATCGCCAAGCTCAAGGGCCTCGGCATACCCGCGTCCAAGCTGCTGCTCGGCATCGGCTTCTACGGCCGCGGCTGGACCGGCGTCACGCAGTCGGCGCCGGGCGGCACCGCGACCGGCCCCGCGGCGGGCACGTACGAGCAGGGCATCGACGACTACAAGGTGCTCAGGACCAAGTGCCCGGCGACGGGGACGGTGGCCGGCACGGCGTACGCGAAGTGCGGGAACGACTGGTGGAGTTACGACACCCCGGCGACCATCGCGACCAAGATGAACTACAAGAACCAGCAGGGGCTGGCCGGTACGTTCTTCTGGGAGCTGAGCGGCGACACGGCGAACGGTGAGCTGATCAAGGCCATCAAGTAGGCCTGGGCGAGCTGGGGGCGGAGGGGCCGTGACGGACCTCTCCGCCCCCGCTCACGCGCCTTGGCGGGCGGCCTCCGGAGCCGGGTAGGCAGGATCCAGGTCCTCGATGGCGCGCAGGGCACCGCCGAGCCCCTTCACCAGCAGCTCGCACATGGTCTCGCGGGGCAGTTCGGGGCGGTCGATCCATTCGAGGGTGGTGCCCTCGACGCCGCACACCCAGGCGAGCAGGCCCATGCGCGCCAGCGGCGTGATGTCGGCGCGGCCGTACGCCCCCTCGGCGATGGTGGCGACGATGGCCTCGCGCACGCCGTCACGGATGGCGTGCACCTCGGTGTCGAAGCCGACGCCGCCGCTGACGATGGTGCGGTACGCGGCCTGGTTGTGCTCGGCGTAGCGCAGATAGCGGTCGATGGTGCGCTGGACGCGGTCGACCGGGGGCAGTTCGTGTCCGCTCGCCGCCAGGGTGACCAGGTCGGTGACCGAGTCCTGGATGATGGCCAGGTAGTAGCCGCGCTTGGACTGGAAGTAGTAGTAGATCAGCCCTTTGGCGACGTGCGCCTGCCGGGCGATGTCGTCCATCGACAGGGCGTCGTAGGACGTGTCGGCGAACAACCTCCGCCCGATTGCGATGAGTTCGGCACGGCGCGCCAGCGAGCGCTCGGTGCCGCGGGCTCTGGGACGCGCGGCAGGCTGTTGACTGATATTCAATTTCGACCCTGGTTCCAACGGGCGGCGAGGCGGGACATCCGCAGTATGGCAGGCCGGAGAGCAGGGTCGTGGGTCAGGTCACAGCGCTTCGTGCCGGGTCACAGCAGCCCGAGCTGGGTCACGAGCATCGCGACGACCACGACGAGGGTCCAGCCCGCGACGTGCTCGACGATCTTCGGGCCGTCGTCCTGGGGACCGCCGGTGCGGACGCCGGCTGCGGTGGCTGAGTGCGCGCTCATGACCTCTCGCTGGTTCGGTGGTGCGGACGGGCTTCACCCGAGGCTGCGTCCACTTTGCCACCGGGAGCGGCGCGTGCGGCGGAGAGCTTGGTCACACGCGCACGCCCACGGCTGTCAGCGCCCCCCGCTGGGCCGCGGTCGGACGGGCCGGGAAGTACAGGTAGCAGACACCGCCGGTGCCGGAGACGACCTTGCCGGAGGCGTTGTACCGCTTGGTCCGCAACCAGATGTTCTCCCACTCCCGCCGCCGGTAGACGCGCCGCACGGCCTCGTTGGTCTCCGAGAAGGGATCGTTGGCGATCACGTCGCCGTCGGCGGTGAAGCCGATGACGGTCATCAGGTGCCCGGCGGTGCCGTACCCGGCGCCGGTCAGCTCCTCCTTCAGGAAGGACTGGGAGGTGATGGCCGGGATGCCCGCCGCGATCAGCGTCTCCAGGTCGGTGAGCGAGCCGAGCCGGGTGACCACGGCCTGGAGATCCTTGAACGTGGCCGCGTAGGCCGCGTTGAACGGCCAGTTGCCGCAGCCGGCGTACTGGTAGTCGTAGGTGAAGCGGGCCGCGTGGCACACCTGCGGATCGGCGTACGACGGATCCACCCAGGCCAGTTGCTCCGAGGTGAGCCGGCCGCCCCAGTACTCGATGATCATCTGCGAGGACGTCGGGCTGCACCAGGCCTCGCCGCCGTTGTCGTACTCGGGGTACTGCCCCTTGTGGATCTCCTGCGAGTAGCGCGGGACGACCAGTTCCCTGGCGAGGCCGGGCACGGACGCCGGGACCGCGAACCGGTCGGGCACGTCGGACCCCATCGCGCCGAGCCGCCACACGGTCGGCGTGGCCTTGGTGCCGGGCTTGCGGTAGAGGGTCAGGCGCAGCCGGTACGAGGCCAGGCGCAGGCCCGTCGAGGGGTCGTCGATCGCCAGAGTGTCGGTCCAGACGGTGCTCTTGCCGTCACTCTGGTCGTCGACCGAGGTGCGGCGGATGTCCTGGTCGCCGGCGGCCCAGCGGCCCATCACGTACCAGGGACTGCTGGTGCCGTCGGTGTAGCCGGCCTTGAGCTCGATCTGGATCCAGGTGCCGGCCGGGGTGTGCGCGTTCCAGGAGACGATCGCCTCCGTCGCGGGGACCGCGAGCCGGTGCACGGGGGATCTCCAGGTGCCGTACTCCCAGCGGGCCGTGGTGCCGGTGTGCGGGTCCCTGTACTCCGCCGTCCCCGCGGGCGTCGCGATCACCACGCCCGGTCGGGCGCCCGCGACGGCGCGGGTGCCCCGGGCGGTGCCGCCACGCCAGTCGCCGTACGAGGTCCAGGCCCGGTTGTCCACGGTCCGGGCCGGGACCGCGCGGGCGGACTCCGCGGTGTCGGTCGTCATGGGCTCCTCGGTGTCGGCGGCCGCCGGACCCGCGCCTGCCGTGACGGCGGCGGCGACCGCGGCGGCCAGGACGGTTCTGCGGGACGGCTGTTCGGCACTGCGCATGGCGGGGACCCCC
This sequence comes from Streptomyces afghaniensis, assembly GCF_044327915.1. Lineage (NCBI taxonomy): Bacteria > Bacillati > Actinomycetota > Actinomycetes > Kitasatosporales > Streptomycetaceae > Streptomyces > Streptomyces afghaniensis. The sequence continues at coordinate 447,952 of NZ_JBIRGJ010000009.1, read as the reverse complement.
GGAAAGTCGGCGTCGGGCAGGGGCGGTGCAGGTCCGTTGCACGCGTGCGGACACCACACAGGGAGGTGCGGCACACGGGTATGCGCCACATAGGAGCACAGCCCGCCGGGTCCCGCCAGCACTTCGGCCCGCGCCACGCCCACCAATATTGGAGTCGACCACTGGCACGCGCCGCGGGCCCCGTCGTTAGAGTGCTGCGCGAGATGCATCCGCCCTTCCACCCCGCACCGGGACCCGCCGTCCGCGACCTCGCCCTCCGGATCCGCCGCCTTCCCCCCTCCTGCGGCCCGGTCCGTCTCGTCGGCGTGGACGGGCACGCCGGCTCCGGAAAGACCACGTTCGCCGGGCAGTTGGCCGTGGCGCTGGGCGGCGCGCCGGTGCTGCGCCTCGACGACATCGCCACCCACGACGAACTGTTCGAATGGACCGGACGCCTGTCGGCGCAGGTGATCGGGCCCCTGTCCGAGGGCCGTACCGCGCACTACGCCCCCTACGACTGGCGAGCCCGCCGCTTCGGCGCGCCGCGCCCCCTGCCGCCCGCTCCGGTGGTCCTCGTGGAGGGCGTCGGCGCCGGGCGCCGGGCGCTGCGCCCGCACCTGGCCCTGCTGCTGTGGATGGAGCTGCCCCGTGCAGAGGCCTGGGCACGGGGACGGTCGCGGGACGGGGAGGAGCAGCGGGAGTTCTGGAACGGATGGGTACCGGCGGAACGCCGGCATTTCGCCGACGATCCCTCGCGGCCGTTCGCCGACCTCCTGGTACTTCAGCGAGAGGAGGGATACGAGGTGGTCCCGGGACCCGCTGGGACTGTTGGACCGGACCATCCCCTCACGCACGGTGACGGACCGCCCGCAGTGTGCTGAACTTGTGAAGGGCCTTGCGGGACAACTTGTCGGAGTGCTTCAACTCGGCTTGACCGGGGGGCCGTACAGGTCTTACGTTCTCAATGTGCGGCCATTCGGAGCCGCCCACAGACGCGAAGCCCCCGGTTGTTCCCCCGTGATCGGGGGCTTCGTTCTGTCTTCTTGCCGTTTTCCGGGCGCCGCGCGGCGCCAGATGCTCACCCTCGGTCACCTTGCAGGAGTGTGCCGCATCCGCTCCCACCTCGCCGGACGCCTCGTGCGGCACCCTACGGGGGCGCCGCCCCCGCGGGTACGATGCCCTCGTTGCGACCTACGGACGGTTGCTTCGCGCACCTTGCAACTCCGGTCCGTGGCACAGCGGTTCGAGCAGGGCAGCCGGCTGGGGGACGGCTCGTTGGCATACCGACGGGGGCACGGTTCGTGGGGGACGTGATGGACTTCGGCACGCAGGGCCCGCAGGCCCCGGCCGACCTCGCCTGGCTGCGAGGCGTGGACGCCTACACCATGGGCGCCTATCCGCAGGCGGAGGAGGAGTTCCGCGCCGCCGTGCGGATGGACTCCGGGATGGCCGACGGCTGGCTCGGGCTGCACGCGCTGCGCGTCGACACGACGACCGCGCTGCTCAGGATGTTCCGCCACCGGGACCGCTTCGGCGAGCAGCGGCACCGCTACCGCCGCTCCCTCAACTCCTGGTACTGGCTGGGCTGGTGGGTGCAGCCCGTGCTGGAGAGCTCCCGCGATCTGCTGCTCGCGCACGCCTCCCACTGGCTGGACGGCCGCCACGTCCCCGAGCTGGACCGCGCCCTCGCCGGGCTGCCGCCGGTGGACACCGACGCCCAGGTCCGCTTCCTGCACGCCTGCCGCGCCTATCTGGTCAAGGACTGGGAACAGCTGGTCCGCCACACCGACCCGCTCCTCGACGACCCGATGCTCGGCATCGAGGCGGGCCTGTTCGGCGGCATGGCCCGGGTCCGCCTGGAGATGTACGGACAGGCCGAACCGCTGCTGTCCGCCGCGCTGATGCGCTGCCGCAGCGAGCAGCCCCAGCGCAAGGAACTGCGCTACTGGCTGGCCCGGGCACACGAGGGCACCGGCCGCAGCGCCGCCGCGCTCCCGCTGTACCGGGCCGTGCACCGCATCGACCCGGCCTTCATGGACACCTCGGCCCGGCTCGCCGCGATCGCCGAGGGCGACGGCTACGACGAGGCCACGGACCTCGCGGCGATCACGCTCACCGGCGCCGGCCAGGATGCCGTGGACGGCCCGGACGGATTCGACCCGCTCTTCGGCGCCGAGGGCCGCGATCTGAGACTGCCCGATCCCGAACCTCCGGCCTCCGCTCCCCTGCCGCCGGTGACCGACCCCACGGTGCGCTCGCGGACCGGTCCGGCGCCGTCACTGCCCGCCGGGCCCACCGACCCGGCGCTCCTCGAGGAGGCGCTCGCCGAACTCGAGCGCATGGTGGGTCTGGAGCCGGTGAAACGCCAGGTCAAGGCGCTGTCGGCGCAGCTGAACATGGCCCGGCTGCGGGCCGGGCAGGGACTGCCGGTCCAGCCACCGAAACGCCACTTCGTCTTCTCCGGCCCCTCCGGCACCGGCAAGACCACCGTCGCCCGCATCCTCGGCCGCGTCTTCTACGCGCTCGGCCTGCTCGGCGGCGACCATCTCGTGGAGGCGCAGCGGGCCGACCTGGTCGGCGAGTACCTCGGGCAGACGGCCGTGAAGGCCAACGAACTGATCGACTCCGCGCTCGGCGGCGTGCTCTTCGTCGACGAGGCGTACTCGCTGTCCAACTCGGGCTACGGCAAGGGCGACGCGTACGGCGACGAGGCGCTCCAGGTGCTGCTGAAGCGCGCGGAGGACAACCGCGACCACCTCGTGGTGATCCTGGCCGGCTACCCCGAGGGCATGGACCGCCTGCTCGCCGCCAACCCCGGGTTGTCCTCCCGCTTCACCACCCGCGTCGACTTCCCCTCCTACCGGCCCCTCGAACTCACCGAGATCGGCAAGGTGCTCGCCGCGGAGAACGGCGACCTGTGGGACGAGGAGGCCCTCGACGAGCTGCGGTCGATCGCCGGCCACGTGGTGGACCAGGGATGGATCGACGAGCTGGGCAACGGGCGGTTCCTGCGGACCCTGTACGAGAAGAGCTGCGCGTACCGGGATCTGCGGTTGTCCGTTTATACCGGGGCGCTGGGCAGGGAGGACCTGGCGACGTTGCGGTTGCCGGATCTTATGCAGGCGTACGGGGAGGTGCTGTCCGGGCGGGGGCCACAGGATCCGCCCGGACTATGAGGGAACTGGGGTCGGAGCTGAGGCCGGGTGGGTACGCAGCCCGGCGGAGCGGCTGCCGCTGCGCCCACCCGTGCCGCCCCAGCGTCACGACTGCCCCCAGCTGGGCCTACGTCGCCAGTACCTCCTCGCCGGACCTGGGCTCGGTCAGCCTCACCTCTCGCACCTCCCGGTGCGCGGGATCCCGCACCTCCCCCACCAGCAGCTCCAGCACATCCTCCAGCGCGACCAGCCCCAGCACCTTCCCGGACCCGTCCGCCACCTGGGCCAGATGCGTCGCCGCCCGCCGCATCACGGTCAGCGCGTCGTCCAACGGCAGCTCGGACCGCAGCGTCGTCATGGACCGCCACAACTGCTGCGGCACGGCCCGGTCCGAGTGCTCCAGGTCGAGGACGTCCTTGACGTGCAGGTAGCCCATGAACGCACCGTTGTCCGCGACGACCGGGAACCGCGAGTACCCGGTGCGGGCGGTGAGCTCGACGATGCGGCCGGGGGTGACCGACGGGCTGACCGTCACCAGTGACTCGCGCCTGAGCAGGACGTCCGTCACCGGGCGGGAGCCCAGCTCCAGGGCGTCCTCCAGGCTTTCGGCCTCCTCGGGGTCGAGCAGGCCCGCCTGGCCGGCGTCCTCCACCAGCCGGTTGAGCTGCTCACTGGTGAAGACGGCCTCGACCTCGTCCTTGGGCTCGACGTGGAAGAGCCGCAGGATGCCCTGGGAGACGGCGCCGAGCGCGGCGGTGATCGGCTTGCAGAAGCGGGCGAACCAGACCAGGCCGGGGCTGAGCCACAGCGCGGCCTTCTCGGGGGCCGCCATCGCCAGGTTCTTCGGGACCATCTCGCCGATGACGAGGTGGAAGAAGACCACGGCGGCGAGGGCGATGACGTAGGTGAGCGGGTGGATCATGCCGTGCGGCAGGTGGATCCACTCGAAGACCGGCTCCAGGAGGTGCGCGACGGTCGGTTCGGCGACCGCTCCGAGGGTGAGGGAGCAGATCGTGATGCCGAACTGGGCCGCCGCCATCATCTGCGGCAGCCGTTCCAGGCCGTAGAGGACCTGCCGGGAGCGGGCCGTGCCGAGGGGTTCGATCTGGCTGCGGCGTACGGAGACGAGCGCGAACTCGGCGCCGACGAAGAAGCCGTTGAGCAGCACCAGGAGTGCGGCGAAAGTGAGTTGGAGCACGCTCATCGGGCGGCCTCCACCACGGCGACGGGGGCCGTTCTGACCAGGCGGACCCGCTCGGCGCGGTAGTGGCCGACCTGGCGTACCGACAGCCGCCAGCCGGGCAGTTCCGCCTTGTCGCCGACGGCCGGGATACGGCCCAGCAGGTCGGCGATCAGGCCCGCGACGGTCTCGTAGGGGCCTTCGGGTACGTCGAGGCCTATGCGCTGGAGGATGTCGACCCGGCAGCTGCCGTCGACGTCCCAGGCGGGCCTGCCGTCCTCGGGCGGCGCGGAGGCCAGCTCGGGCAGGTCGTGTCCGTCGTGCTCGTCGCGGACCTCGCCGACGATCTCCTCGACGATGTCCTCCAGCGTGACGACACCGGCCGTGCCGCCGTACTCGTCGACGACGACCGCGATGGGCTGCTCGCTGCGCAGGCGGGCGAGCAGCGGCCGTACGGGCAGGGTCTCGGGGACGAGCAGCGCCGGGCGGGCGATGCGGCCGGCGGGAGTGCGCAGCCGGTCCTGCACGGGCACCGCCAGTGCGTCCTTGAGGTGGACCATGCCGACGACCTCGTCGATCCGCTCCCGGTAGACGGGGAAGCGGGACAGGCCGGTGGCGCGGGTCAGGTTGACCACGTCCTCGGCAGTGGCCGAGGACTGGAGGGCGCTGACCTTCACGCGCGGCGTCATCACGTGCTGCGCGGTCAGCTCGCCCAGCGACAGGGTCCTCACGAAGAGATCGGCCGTGTCCTGTTCCAGGGCGCCGGCCCGGGCCGAGTGGCGGGCGAGGGAGACGAGCTCGCCGGGGGTGCGGGCGGAGGCCAGCTCCTCGGCGGGCTCGATGCCCAGGGCACGCACGAGCCGGTTCGCGACGGCGTTGAGGCCGGCGATGACCGGCCGGAACAGCCGTGCGAAGACGTGCTGCGGGCCCGCGACGAAGCGCGCGACCTGGAGCGGCCTGGAGACCGCCCAGTTCTTGGGCAGGAGCTCGCCGATCACCATCTGCACGGCGGAGGCCAGCAGCATGCCGACGACGACCGTGACACCGGAGACGGCCCCCTCGGGGACGCCGATCGAGGTGAACGGGCCGTGCAGCAGCTCGGCCAGCGCCGGTTCGGCGAGCATGCCGACGACGAGGGAGGTGATGGTGATGCCCAGCTGAGTCCCGGAGAGCTGGAAGGACAGCTCCTTGAGCGACTCGACGACGCGGTGGGCGCGCCGGTCGCCCTCGGCGGCGGCCTTCTCGGCCTCCGCCCGCTCGACCGTCACGAGTCCGAACTCGGCCGCCACGAAGAAACCGTTGGCGAGAATCAGCAGGAACGCGGCTGCCAGAAGCAGCAGGGGGATGGTCATGATGCCGCCGCCTCCGCACGGTCGCGGACACGGTCCGCGCTATGTCGGCAGGGGGCGGCGCAGGTACTGCAGGACGATCCGTCCATCGCCGGAGGGGGTCACTCCTCGGTTAGCAGGAGCCCCTGGCGCACCGGGCGGGGCAACAGGGGCAAAGGCGCATCCGTTCGCGCCTCCGCCAACAGATTAATCAAGACACGGCCCGGTGCGGCAGTGGCGGCCGCCCTGTGGGTGCCCCGAGTCAGCCCTGAGGCCGCTCGGGGTCCGCCACGGAACGGGCCTCGGCGAGCGCCCGCAGGGCACGGGCGTCGGCGATCGCGCGCTGCCGGGCGATGCCCGGCTGGATGCCCAGCGCGGGCAGGCTGGTGCCGTCGCTGAGGTTGAGGAACACCCACGGGTCGCCGGGCCGGAGCGTCACCTGAAGGATCTCGGCCCATTCCAGCCGGCGCTTGTTCGTGAGGTTCACCACAGTGACGCCGGATTCGTCGGCGACGACCTTGGGCCGCGCCAGCAGAAGCAGCACCGCGTCCAGCAGGAGCGCCGTGACGACGAAGCTGAGCCTCTCGGCGGGGCTGAGCTGCTTCAGCAGCATCGCGACGGCCGTGATCACCACGAGGATGGCGACGGCGGCCGTGAGCAGCACCGCGCGGGTGCTGCCCGGCCGGAAGGTGACGGGCAGGGTGGGCAGGTCGGACATCGGTGCGCGCCCCTCAGAGACGGCAGGCGTGGATGGCCGTGGTCAGGATGGCCCGGGCGCCGATGTCGTACAGGTCGTCCATGATCCGCTGCGCCTCCTTGGCCGGGACCATCGCGCGGACGGCGACCCAGCCCTCGTTGTGCAGCGGGGACACGGTCGGCGACTCCAGACCGGGAGTGAGGGCGACGGCCTTCTCCAGCTGCTCGACGCGGCAGTCGTAGTCCATCATCACGTACGTCCGGGCGACCAGGACGCCCTGGAGGCGGCGCAGGAACTGCTGCACCTTGGGGTCGTCACCGTCCGCCCCGGTGCGGCGGATCACGACGGCCTCGGACTGCATGATCGGCTCGCCGACGACCTCCAGGCCCGCGTTGCGCAGCGAGGTGCCGGTCTCGACGACGTCCGCGATGACCTGGGCGACGCCGAGCTGGATGGCGGTCTCGACGGCGCCGTCGAGGTGGACGACGGAGGCGTCGATGCCGTGCTCGGCGAGGTGGGCCGCGACGATGCCCTCGTAGGAGGTGGCGACCGTCTTGCCCGCCAGGTCCGCCAGGCCGCTGATGGTGCCGGGCTTGCCGGCGTAGCGGAAGGTGGAGCGGGCGAAGCCGAGGGCGAGGATCTCCTCCGCGTCGGCGCCGGAGTCGATGAGCAGGTCCCGGCCGGTGAGGCCGATGTCCAGCTGGCCGGAGGCGACGTAGATGGCGATGTCGCGGGGGCGGAGGTAGAAGAACTCGACCTCGTTCGTCGGGTCGACGATCCGCAGTTCCTTGGACTCCCGGCGCTGCTGGTAGCCGGCCTCATGCAGCATCTCCGCCGCAGGGCCTGACAGGGAACCCTTGTTGGGGACGGCGATGCGCAGCATGAGGTCGGCTTCCTTTGCGTGGGTGTCGTGCGGGAACGGGTGCGGCTTACAGGTGGGCGTAGACGTCGTCGAGGGAGATGCCGCGGGCGACCATCATCACCTGGACGTGGTACAGCAGCTGCGAGATCTCCTCGGCGGCCGCCTCCTTGCCCTCGTACTCGGCGGCCATCCAGACCTCGGCGGCCTCTTCGACGACCTTCTTGCCGATGGCGTGGACGCCCTTCTCGACCAGCTCTGCGGTGCGGGAAGTGGCGGGGTCGCCCTGGGCGGCCTTGTGCTGGAGCTCGGTGAAGAGCTCCTCGAACGTCTTCTTGGACATGGTGACGCTCAGCCTATGCCACAGGTGGCTTTCGTCAGCGCCAGGGTTCGGATACTGAGCGGAGGGTGGCCGCGGTCGCCACCGCCGCCGTCACCGCCTCGTGTCCCTTGTCCTCGTTCGAGCCCTCGATTCCGGCGCGGTCCAGGGCCTGCTCCTCCGTGTCGCAGGTCAGCACGCCGAAGCCGACGGGGACGCCGGTGTCGACGGAGACCTGGGTGAGGCCCTGGGTCACGCCCTGGCACACGTACTCGAAGTGGGGGGTGCCGCCCCGGATGACGACGCCGAGGGCGACGATCGCGTCGTAGCCGCGGCCCGCGAGGACCTTGGCGACGACCGGGAGCTCCCAGCTGCCGGGGACCCTGAGGAGGGTCGGCTCGTCGATGCCGAGGTCGTGCAGGGCGCGCAGGGCGCCGTCGACCAGACCGTCCATCACCTTCTCGTGCCACTGTGCCGCGATGACGGCGACCCTGAGGTCACCCACATTGCGTACCGACAGCTCCGGTGCACCCTTGCCGCTCACGTCTCTCCCTCTGTGCTCTTCTACTGGTTGCCGCAGGCCGGCACGGTGGTCGTGTCCAGCCAGGGCAGGTCGTGGCCCATCCGGTCCCGCTTGGTGCGCAGGTAGCGGAGGTTGTGCTCGCCGGCGCTCACGGGCATCGGCACGCGCGCCTTCACCACGATGCCGTGGCGGGTGAGCGCGTCGGTCTTGTCGGGGTTGTTGGTCAGCAGGCGGACGCCGCGCACGCCGAGGTCGGCGAGGATCTGGGCTCCGGCGCCGTAGTCGCGGGCGTCGGCGGGCAGGCCGAGTTCGAGGTTGGCGTCGAGGGTGTCACGGCCGCGCTCCTGGAGTTCGTAGGCGCGCAGCTTGGACATCAGGCCGATGCCGCGGCCCTCGTGTCCGCGCAGGTAGACCACGACTCCCCGGCCCTCGGCCTGGATGCGGGCCAGCGAGGCGTCCAGCTGCGGGCCGCAGTCGCAGCGGGCGGAGCCGAAGACGTCGCCGGTGAGGCATTCGGAGTGGACGCGGACCAGGACGTCCTGGCCGTCGCCGATCTCGCCGTGCACCAGGGCGACGTGCTCGACGCCGTCGACGGTGGAGCGGTAGCCGTAGGCCGTGAAGGTGCCGTGGGCGGTGGGCAGTTGGGTCCTGGCCTCGCGGCGGACGGTGGGTTCGCTGCCGCGCCGGTAGGCGATCAGGTCCTCGATGGAGATGATCGTCAGGCCGTGCTTGCGGGCGAAGGGGATCAGCTCGGGCAGGCGCAGCATCGTGCCGTCCTCGCCGGCGATCTCGACGATCGCACCGGCCGGGCGCAGGCCCGCGAGGCGGGCGAGGTCGACGGCGGCCTCGGTGTGGCCGTTACGCGTGAGGACCCCTCCGGGCCGGGCGCGCAGCGGGAAGATGTGGCCGGGACGGACGAAGTCGTCGGGCTGGGCGGTGCCGTCGGCGAGCAGCTGGAGAGTGGTGGCGCGGTCGGCGGCCGAGATGCCGGTGCCCACGCCGTGCGCGGCGGAGGCGTCGACGGAGACCGTGAACGCGGTCTTCATCGACTCGGTGTTGTCCTCGACCATCTGCGGCAGGCGCAGCCGGTCGAGTTCGTCGCCCTCCATGGGCGCGCAGATCAGGCCACGGCACTCGCTCATCATGAAGGCGACGATCTCGGGGGTCGCCTTCTCGGCGGCGATGACGAGGTCGCCCTCGTTCTCCCGGTCCTCGTCGTCGACGACCACGACCGGGCGGCCGGCCGCGATGTCGGCGATGGCCTGCTCGACCGGGTCGAGCGTGAGGTCCTCGAAGCCGTCGGTGCCGTACAGGATCGGTGCCGTGCTCATGCCGGCGCTCCTTCCAGGGCGGGCTGCGCTGCCGCGCGGGAGCGCAGCCACCAGTCGCGCAGGCCCCACAGGACGAGCGCGCCGTAGATGACGTAGACGAAGCCGGAGAAGGCGAAGCCGTTGGCGAAGTTCAGCGGGACGCCGACCAGGTCGACCAGCAGCCAGGCGAACCAGAACTCGACCATGCCGCGGGCCTGGGCGTACATCGCGACGACCGTGCCGACGAAGATGTACGCGTCCGGCCAGGGGTCCCAGGACAGGGTCGGGAAGGCCGTGAACAGGCCGCCGACCGCGAGGGTGCCGAGGGCGGCGGCGCCGGCCAGCACCCCGCGCTCGCGCCAGGTGGCGAACCGTACGGCGATGGAGCCGTCCTGGGCCTGCTGCCGGCCGCGGTTCCACTGCCAGAAGCCGTACGTGGCGACGAGCATCACGACGACCTGTTTGCCGGCGCTGCCGGAGAGGTGGGCGGTGGCGAAGGCCGCGAAGAGGATCAGGCCGGAGACGAACTGGGCGGGCCAGGTCCATATGGAGCGGCGCCAGCCGAGGGCGAGGGCGACCAGACCGATCACGTTGCCGATCATGTCCGACCACTTGATGTGCTGGCCGAAGAGCGAGAACGCCTCGGAGTTGAGCCAGTTCACTTGGCCGCCCCCTGCGCACGGTCGCCCAGCATCCGCTCGACGTACTTGGCGATGACGTCCACCTCGAGGTTGACCGGGTCGCCGGGCTGCTTGTGGCCGAGCGTGGTCAGGTCGAGGGTGGTGGGGATGAGGCTGACCGTGAAGTAGTCGGGGCCGGCGTCGACGACGGTGAGGCTGATGCCGTCGACGGTGATGGAGCCCTTCTCGACGACGTACCGGGTGAGGTCCGCGGGGAGGGAGATCTTCACGATCTCCCAGTTCTCGGAGGGCTTGCGCTCCAGGATCTCGCCGGTGCCGTCCACATGGCCCTGCACGATGTGCCCGCCGAGGCGTTCGCCGACGGCCATGGGGCGTTCGAGGTTGACGCGGGAGCCGGCCTTGAGGACACCGAGGCTGGAGCGGTCGAGGGTCTCGGCCATCACGTCGGCGGTGAACTCGTCGCCCTCGTGGTCGACGACCGTGAGGCAGACGCCGTTGACGGCGATGGAGTCGCCGTGTTTCGCGCCCTGGGTGACGACGGGGCCTCGCAGGCGGAAGCGACAGGCGTCGTCGAGGGTCTCGACGGCGGTGACCTCGCCCAGCTCTTCGACGATTCCGGTGAACACTTCCCGGGTCCTCCTGCCTCTTCGGGCACGGACTCCGGGGCTGTCGATGACGACAGATTTCACAAGCGAGGACACCGGGAACGACGCCGGACGGAGTCCGCCCGGAGGACGGACTTCTTGGGCGGCGCGCACGTATGCCCGCTCGCCGCGCACTGCCTCCCATCCGGACTTTAACCGTCGGTCCAGGAATTTCACCTGGTCAACCGGCCGCTGGAGGCGACCGGGTCGCGGACTGTAACCGCCGGTTCGGACTTTCACCGACCCCGGAGTGCGCTGCTACTGATACATGGCCAGTGTGCCACGCCTGATCGATGTCCAGACGGGCGGGCGGTGTGGGGTGCCTCACAGAACGTGTCGCCCTCCTTCCCCAGCGCGACAGGGCGACCCAACTCCCGCACGTGCGTCCCTCCTTGGCGGACTCCGGCTTGGTACACACCTATTGACGCTGTGGTCTAGTCCTTTCTAGGGTCGTGCGTGCGCAGACCAGCGTGCGGAGACCGGCGTGCGCAGACCGGCCCGGCGGCGGTGACGACGGCCCTTGCCCGCCGTCGGGCCTTCCCACGCCGTACGGACGGTGTTCTGGCAGGGTGAGGCGTATGACCACCACGCTCGCCGACGAGTTCGAGACCCACCGGCCCCGGATGTTCTCGCTCGCCTACCGGCTGCTGGGCTCCGCGGAGGAGGCGGAGGACGCCGTCCAGGACGCGTTTCTGCGCTTCAGCGGCGCGGACCGTACGGGGATCGAGCATCCGGCGGCCTGGCTCGCCAAGGTCGTCACCAACCTCTGTCTGAACCGGCTGACCTCCGCCCGGGCCCGGCGCGAGCGGTACGTCGGGACCTGGCTGCCCGAGCCGGTGATCACCGCGGACGGCACGCTCGGCCCGCTGGAGTCGGCCGAGCAGCGGGACGCCGTGTCGATGGCGATGCTGGTGCTGCTGGAGCGGCTCACGCCGACCGAGCGGGCCGTGTACGTGCTGCGGGAGGCGTTCGGGTACGGGCACCGGGAGATCGCCGGGGTGCTGGATCTGAGCGAGGGCAACTGCCGCCAGCTGTACCGGCGGGCCGTGCAGCGGGTGGGCGAACCGCAGGCCCGGTTCGAGCCCGCGTCCGAGCGGCAGGAGGAGTTGGTCACGCACTTCATCACAGCGGCCCGTGACGGCGACCTGGCCGGGCTGGAAAAGCTGCTCGCGGCCGACGCTACCTGGTGGAGCGACGGGGGCGGGAAGGTCACCGCGGCCCGGTGGCCGGTCGAGGGCGGTCCCAGGATCGCCCGGTTCCTGGCGGGCGGGGGCCCGAAGTTCGCGGCCGGCCTGGAGTTCACCGTCACCGAGGTCAACGGCGCGACGGGGCTTGCCAGCTGGGCGGGCGACACGCTCGTCGGCCTGGCGGCGTTCGAGGTGCGCGACGGGCTGGTCGCGGGGGTGCGGGTCGTGGTCAACCCGGAAAAGCTGGCGTTCGCCCGGCACCAGCTCAGCCGGCCGTAGGGCAAGCCGGGGCGGTCGCGGGGTTGCCGGGCGCGGTCGGGGGGTTGCCGGGCGGGGTCGCCGGACTCGCCTGGTGCGGTCACGGGATCGCCGGGCATGGTCGCCGGACTCACCGACCGCGGTCGTGGGGTCGCGCCAGGCGCGGTCGTAACTAACCACCGGGGGCGCGGAACCGCCGGGCGCGTGATCGCCGGGCGGGGTCGCGGGATCGCCGGGCGGGTCGCCGGACTCGCCGGGCATGAGTGCCAAGCTCACCGGACACGGCGCGGGATCGCCGGGCGAGGTCGCCAGACCCCCCGGGCATGAACGCCAAGCTCCCCAGGCGCGGTCGCGGAACCGCCGGGGGGCGGTAGCGGAACCGCCGGGGGCCGGTAGCGGAACCGCCGGGCGCGGTCGCGGGATGCCGGGCGGAGTCGCCGGACCCGCGGGGCGAGGTCGCGTAACCACCGGGGGCCGGTAGCGGAACCGCCGGGCGCGGTCGCCAGACCCCCCGGGCATGAGCGCCAAGCTCGCCGGGCGCGGCTCGGGATCACCGGGCGGGGTCGCCAGGCTCGCCTGGTGCGGTCGCGGGGTCGCCGGGCGCGTCGCGGGATCGCCGCAAGCACGGTCGCCGGGCGCGGTCGCGGAACCACCGAGGGGCGGTCGGGATCGCCAGGCACGGTCGCGGACCCCGCCCCCGGGGGCGGTCGGGATCGCCGGGCTCGGTCGCGGAGCACCGGGCGGGTATGTCACATCCGGTGGGGGCTGTTCGGTCTCATCTGGTGAGCGGCGCTCCGTCCGGGGGCGCCGGGCGTCCGAAGGGACTGAACAGCATGACCACGATCCTGGTGACCGGCGGCACCGGAACGCTCGGCCGGCTCGTCGCCGAGCGGCTGCGCGCGGACGGGCACGACGTGCGGGTACTCAGCCGGCACACCCAGCCGTACGCGGTCGACCTGCGGGAGGGCGGGGACGCGCTGGACGCGGCCGTCGCCGGTGTGGAGACGATCGTGCACTGCGCGTCGTCGCCGAAGGGTGACGAACGGGCGGCGGCGAACCTGATCGGGGCGGCGCGCGGAGCCGGTGTGCGGCACCTCGTCTACATCTCCATCGTGGGTGTCGACCGGGTGCCGTTCCGCTACTACAAGAGCAAGCTCGCGGTGGAGCGACTGGTCGAGGAGTCGGGGCTCGGCTGGACCGTGCTGCGGGCGACGCAGTTCCACGACCTGCTCGTCATGCTGCTCCAGGGGCTGTCGAAGCTGCCGGTGATGTTCCTGCCGGCCGGTGTCCGGGACCAGCCGGTCGAGGTGGCCGAGGTCGCCGGCCGGCTGGTCGAACTCGCGGCGGGGGCGCCGGCGGGGCGGGTCGAGGACATGGGCGGGCCGGAGGTGCGGACGCTCGAGTCCCTGGCCCGTGCCTATCTGAAGGCGGCCGGGCGGCGCCGGGCGGTGGTGAACGTGCCGCTGTGGGGCGCGGCGTACCGGGGCTTCCGCAGCGGTGGTCACCTGACGCCGCAGCGTGCGACCGGCACGAGCACGTTCGAGGAGTATCTGGCGCGGCGGTACGGGGGCGAGCAGGCGCGGGCGGGCAGCGGGCGGTCCAGGACGTGAGCCCCGGCACGGCCTACCAGCCCTGAACCGGCCGCTCCCCCGGCGCGAAGAGTTCCTCCTGGGCGCGGTCCCGGGCCGTGAGGAGAGCGCCCCGCAGGACCGCGCGCCCGCCGAGTGTGGTCGTCCGTACCTCGGTGGGCAGGGGGGTCATCCGGGCTATGCGGTCCTGCACAAGGGCGGCGAGTTCGTCGCCGCCCGCCTGGCCGACCTCACCGCCGAGCACCACGCAACCGGGGTCCAGGATCGCGACGACCGAGGCGACGCCGACGGCGAGCCGGTCGGCGAGGGCATCGAGGAAACGGGCAGCGGGGAGGGCTCTGGGGGATGCGGACGCCTCGCTCCCGTTGGCCGAGCGGGGCTCCTCTTCGCCGTCGCTCCGTGCGCGGGTCTCATCGCCCCCGGTCACGCCCCCGGACTCCCCGCCCCCACTCGCAGAGTGAGGCACATCGGCCGCCCTCGCGGGCCCGAGCGCCCCGGCCCCCGTCCCCGCCTCCCGCACCTGGCGCACCGCCGACCGCACCACCGCGACCGCAGCTCGCACCACCCCCACCACCGACGGCTCCTGCCCCGGCCCCGCCGGAACCCCGCACCGCGCCGCGAGGTCCACGACCGCACCCGCCGCCGCCAGGGAGTGGAAACCGCCCTCGCAGTCCGTCGACGACGGCAGGGCGGCGGTGCCCGGGACCGGGAGGAAGCCGATCTCGCCGGTGCCGCCGGAGGCACCGCGTCGCAGCGCGCCGTCGAGGACCACCGCCGCGCCCGTCCCGTGGCCGAGCCACAGCAGGACGAAGGTGTCCCGGTCCCGGGCCACCCCGTCACGCTGCTCCGCCAACGCCGCCAGGTTGGTCTCGTTCTCCACGCTCACCCGGGCCTCGGGCAGCCGCTCCTGGAGGGCGGCGACGAGCCGGCGGTGCCACTCGGGCAACCCGGAGGAGTCACGGAGTTCGCCGCTGGCCGGGTCGATCAGGCCGGGCGCCCCGATCCCGACGGTGTGCAGCCGGTCGGCGCCGGCCTCCTTCACCACGCGCTCGACCAGGGCGACCGCCTGCTCCACGGCGTGGCCCGTTCCCATGTCACCGCCGATCGGCACCGACTCCTCGGCCAGCACCCGTCCCACCAGGTCCGCGACGGCCACGGCGACACCCTCGGTGCGTACGTCCAGCGCGGCGAGGTGCGCCCGGTCGGCGACGATGCCGTACACCTTGGCGTTGGGCCCGCGCCGCTGCTCCCCCGCCTCGCCGACCACCGCGATCAGCCCGGCGGCGGTGAGGCGTTCGACGAGGTCGGCGACGGTCGGCCGGGACAGACCGGTCAGCTGCTTCAACTGCCCTGCCGTCAGCGGGCCCTCCTGCTGGAGCAGACGCAGGGCGAGCCGGTCGTTGATGGCCCGGGCGGTGCTCGGGGATGCGGGCATGCCGGGATCCTTCCAGATCTGTGGGGCCGCACGGCCGTGTGCTCCGGCCGGCCGGTAAATCCTCTTATCTATCAGGCAGGGTTCCTGATAGTTTACGCGCGCCAACGGGCGCCAACGAGCGTCGACGCGGGGAAGACCGGGAGAGGACGGGGCCGGAGAATGAGCAACGTGGTCTACGAACAGCGCGAGGTGAAGCGGTCGCGGTACGCCGTGGCCGCCGTCTTCGCCGTGCACGGCGCCGTGACCGGCTCGTTCGCCACGCGCGTGCCGTGGATCCAGGACCACGCGGGCGTCAGCGCCGGCCAGTTGGGGATCGCGCTCGCCTTCCCCGCGCTCGGCGCGTCCGTCGCGATGCCGCTCGCCGGCAGCGTCAGCCACCGCTTCGGCGCCCGTAACGCGCTGCGCGGACTGATCGCCCTGTGGACGCTGTCGCTGGTGCTGCCGTCCCTCGCCCCGAACCTGCTCACGCTCTGCCTGGCCCTGTTCACCTACGGCGCCACGGCGGGCATGGCGGACGTGGCGATGAACGCGCTGGGCGTCGAGGTCGAGAACCGCCTCGGCCGGTCGATCATGTCCGGACTGCACGGCATGTGGAGCGCGGGCGCCCTGGTCGGCTCGGCGGCCGGCACGCTCGCCGCGCACCTCGGGTCGGACGCCCGGCTGCACCACGTCCTGGCCGCCGCGGTCCTCACCGTCGTCGGCGTGCTGTCCTGCCAGTGGGTGCTCGACCTCCAGCCCGCCGAGGACGAGGAGCCGCCGCCGCGGTTCGCGCTGCCGCCCCGGTCGGCGCTGCTCATCGGCGCGATCGGGTTCTGCGCGGTGTTCGCCGAGGGCGCGAGCCTGGACTGGTCGGCGGTCTATCTGCGCGAACAGCTCCAGACCTCGGCCGGCCTCGCGGCGGCGTGCACGACGGGCTTCACGCTCACCATGGCCATCGCCCGGATCGCCGGTGACAAGGTCGTGGACCGCTTCGGTGCCGTGCGGACCGTGCGGGCGAGCGGAGTGTTCGCCGTCCTCGGCGGGCTGCTGATCGTGGTCGCGGACCATCCGGCGGTGGCGATGAGCGGGTTCGCGCTGATGGGGCTGGGCATCGCCGTCGTCGTGCCGCTGTGCTTCGCGGCGGCGGGCCGCAGCGGCTCCAACCCGAGCCTGGCCATCGCGGGCGTCGCGACCATCACGTACACCTCGGGCCTGATCGCGCCGAGCGCGATCGGCATGCTGGCACAGGCGACCAGCCTGATGGTGTCGTTCGCGCTGGTGACGCTGCTGTCCTGCGGGCTGGTGGCGTTCGCGCGCGTGCTGCGCCCCGGCGACCGGGCGACGATCAGCCGGCCGGACACGGCGGTCCCCGACCCGCGCCCCTGATCGGACCGTGACTCCTGCTCGGCCCCGGTCACCACCGCTCCTGACGCACCCCGACAATGGTCCGGACACTCGCACGCACGACGAAAGCGAAACCGCACCATGGATCTCGGCGTCCGCTGGAAACTGCACGGCGACGGACGCACCCCGGCGCCCGGCGCGGTGGTCCGCCCCGACGAGCGGCTCTCCTGGCCCCGCACCGCCGGGCTCGGTGCCCAGCACGTGGTGGCCATGTTCGGTGCGTCCTTCGTGGCCCCGGTGCTGATGGGCCTGGACCCCAACCTCGCGATCATGATGTCGGGCGTCGCGACCGTCGTCTTCCTGCTCGCCACCCGCGGCCGCGTGCCCAGCTATCTGGGCTGCTCGCTGTCCTTCGTCGGCGTGGCGGCGGTCATCCGCGCGCAGGGCGGCAGCAGCGCCACCGTCACCGGCGCGGTCTTCGTCGTCGGCGCCGCGCTGTTCCTGGTGGGGCTCGCCGTGCGGCGGTTCGGGGCGCGGATCATCCACGCCGCGATGCCGCCGATCGTGACCGGCGCGGTGGTGATGCTGATCGGTTTCAACCTGGCGCCGGTGACGGCCTCGACGTACTGGCCGCAGGACCAGTGGACGGCCCTGCTCGTGATGCTCTTCACCGGGCTGGCCGTCGTCTGTCTGCGCGGCTTCTGGTCCCGGATCGCGATCTTCCTGGGGCTGATCTTCGGGTACGGCATCTCCTGGGTCTTCGACCTGGCCTTCGGCAAGATCCACTCGGTGGACGCGAGCGGCAAGCTCACCGACCACTGGCGGCTCGACCTCTCCGGCGTGGGCCAGGCGGACTGGATCGGGCTGCCGACCCTGCACGCCCCGTCGTTCGAGTGGTCGGCGATCCTGGTCGCCCTGCCGGTCGTCATCGCGCTGGTCGCGGAGAACGCCGGGCACGTCAAGGCGGTCGGCGAGATGACCGGCGACCCGCTGGACGACAAGCTCGGCACGGCGATCGCGGCCGACGGCGTCGGCTCGATGCTGTCCACCGCGGTCGGCGGCCCGCCCAACACCACGTACTCCGAGAACATCGGTGTGATGGCCGCGACCCGGGTCTACTCGACGGCCGCCTACTGGGCCGCCGCCGGCTTCGCCCTGTTCTTCGGTATCTGCCCGAAGTTCGGCGCCGTCGTGGCGGCGATCCCGGGCGGGGTGCTCGGCGGGATCACCGTCATCCTGTACGGCATGATCGGCCTGCTCGGCGCCCAGATCTGGCTCAACGCCGGGGTGGACCTGCGCAATCCGCTGAATCTGGTCCCGGCCGCGGCGGGCATCATCATCGGCGTCGGCAATGTCTCCATGAAGATCACGGACACCTTCTCGCTGAGCGGCATCGCGCTCGGCACGCTCGTCGTCATCACCGGCTACCACGCCCTGCGGGCCTTCGCCCCGGCCCACCTCAAAACGCAGCAGCCGCTGCTGGACGAGGGCACCAGTTCCTACGACGAGGCCAAGTCGTAGGCGTACGACGCCGTGAACGTCCCCGGCGCGCCCTTGCAGCCGTCCGACTCCCCCGGCAGCTTGACCCACAGGTAGGCGTCGATCCGGTCCTCGCCGGTGCTGAGGGTCGGTGTCCGGCCGAGCTTGCGGCCCGCCGGGTCGCACCACGCGCCGCCGGGCGGGGCGCCGTTGCCGTTGCGGCTGGTGTCGATGACGGCGCCCAGGCCCGCCGGGCCGCCGAGCGCGTCGAGGACCCGCCGGTCGTAGGCCACCTCGTCGGCCGTGGTGCGGAAGTTGGAGACGTTGCTGAAGATCCCGTCGGAGGACTCGGGCGAGGCGGCCCCGGCCTGCCGTAGCCACGCCGCCTGTTTGCCGGGCGCGTTCCAGCCCGAGTGCCCGGCGTCGAAGTACACGCGGGCCCGTGGGTTGGCGGCCTTCAGGGCGCGTCCGGCCCGGGCCAGCGAGGCGAAGCGGTCCGCGCGCTCACCGGCGGACAGGCACTCGGCCTGGGCGACGGAGTCCGGCTCCAGGACGACGATGACCTCGCCGGAGCCCAGCCCGTCGGCGAACCGGTCGATCCACGCGTCGTAGGCGTCCAGGTCGGGCGCCCCGCCCTGGGAGTGACCTCCGCAGTCCCGGCCGGGGATCGCGTACGGCACGAGGACGGGCACCCGGCCCTGTGCGGCACCGCCCGACGTCACCGCGGCGACCCGGGCGGTGAGCGTGTCCGGGGAGTAGTCGGCGAACCAGACGGCGGCCGGCTGGTCGGCGATGCGGGAGGCGATGACCGCCTGGCGGGGATCGCCGGCGTTGGCCCGGACCCAGTCGAGCACCTGGGAGTCGGGGTGGCGGTAGAGCCGGGCGCTCACGGGAGTGTTCCGCTCCTGCTTCTTCCGGGTTCTCTGCGGCGACGGCGTGGGGCTCGGCGTCCCGGACGCTGATGTGACGGGCGTGGGGGACGCGGACTCGGTGGCCGACGGGGACGCCGATGGCAGGGCGGGCAGGGGCGCCATGCGGGGCGACGCGGAGACCTCGGGGTGCCGCGCCTGGTCCGAGCCGCGCCGGTCGTCGAACGCGGACAGCACCCCGGCGGCCGAGCCGGCCGCGACCACGACGGAGGCCGCCACGACCATCGCGCCCCGCCGTACGGCACGCCTGCGCTCGGCCCTGCGGGCGGCCAGGCGCTGGGCACGTGAGCCTGACACGGTGCCGGTCCCCCTCCCCCTGCGGCGGGCGGTGTTCCCCCGTTTCGGGGAAGCGCCGGGCCTGCCGGTACTCCCGCCAGCCTAGAGCTGGGACTCTGCCCGCATGCCGCGATGCGAACAAGTCCCCCCAGCAGTGGACACTCCGGTCGACGGAGTCATCTCCCGTATGCGCGCCCTCGACGCGACCCTGCACCCCCGGGACGGGGTGGCGGTCTTCAACCGCGTCTACCTCGCCGTGACGGAAGGGGTGGACCGGTACGTCGACACGGGTCTGTTCCCGGACCCGCACGCCGCGATCACGCTGGACGTACGGTTCGCTGAGCGGTACCTGGAGGCCGTCGAGGCGGCGGCCGACGAGCGGCGCCCGCCGGCCTGCTGGCGGCCCCTGTTCCAGTTCCGCCGGCACCCCGGGGTACGGCCGTTGCAGTTCGCGCTGGCGGGCATCAACGCGCACATCGGACACGATCTCGCGCTGGCCGTCGTGGACACCTGTCGTACGCTCGGCTGCGCTCCCGCCGAGCTGGAGGACGAGTTCGACACGGTGGGCGATCTCCTCGTCTCGCTGGAGGAGCGCATCCGCGAAGACCTTATGCCGGGCCCCGACGTCCTGCAGATCGCCGACCCGCTGACCCATCTGCTCGGCTCCTGGAGCCTGGAGCGCGCCCGCGACGCCACATGGACGGCGGCCCGGGCGCTGTGGGCGCTGCGCGGATTCCCCGACGTGGCCGAGGAGTTCACCGAACGCCTGGACACGGCGGTGGGCTTCGCGGGGCGCATGCTGCTCACGCCCCTGCCGCAGCCCTCCTGCCTGCCCTAGGGATGTCCGCCTAGTCCTCGGGCAGCTCGACCGGTGCGATCTCGTCGTAGACGTCGCCGGGCCCCGGGTTGGCCGGGTCGGTCGTGCCGCCGAAGTGGTGCATGACGCCCCAGACCGCGTTGAGGGCGGTCTGGACGGCGCCCTCGGCCCAGCCGGCCGTCCAGGAGATGTCGTCGCCGGCGAGGAAGATGCCGCGCTTGTCCTCGGGCAGCCGGTCCTGCATGAAATGCGTGAACAGGCGCCGCTGGTAGCGGTAGTGGCCGGGCAGGTTGGCCTTGAACGCGCCCATGAAGTAGGGCTCGTTCTCCCAGGAGACGGTCACCGGGCTGCCGATGATGTGCTTGCGGATGTCGACCTTGGGATAGATCTCACCGAGCGACTTCAGCATGACCTCCATCCGCTCGTTCGCGGACAGCGGCAGCCACTTGAGGCTGTCGTCGCACCAGGTGTAGGAGAGGCAGATGACGGCGGGCTGGTCGGGGCCGTTGTCGAGGAGGTAGGTCCCGCGCGTCATGCGGTCGGTGAGCGTCATCGACATGACGTCCCGACCGGTCTCCTCGTCCTTGTCGAGCCAGAAGGGCCGGTCGACCGGCACGAAGAGCTTCGAGGACTCCATGTAGTGGGTGCGCTCGATCGCGGTCCAGTGGTCGATCGGGAAGAGCGAGTCGTCGCAGTCGATCTTCGACAGCAGCATCCAGGACTGGGCGGTGAAGATCGCCGCCGGGTAGGTGCGGATGTCACCGTGCGCGTCGGTCACGGTGATGCGGTTGCCGGCGGTGCGGTGCAGGCGGGTGACGGCCGGGCGGGGCTCGCCGCCCTCGTGCAGCTTGGCGAGCGAGGTCCCGTAGGCCCAGTGGACGATCTTCTCCGGCTCGCGCTCCCACAGGCGCAGCGGCAGTTGCTGGGAGCCGCCGACGATGCCGCGGTGGTGGTCGTCGGCCTCGGTGTAGACGACGCGGAGGATCTCCAGGATGGAGTTCGGGAAGTCGGTGTCCCAGCCGCCCGTGCCGAAGCCGACCTGGCCGAAGATCTCCCGGTGCCGGAAGGACCTGAACGCCTCGGAGTCGCAGAGGAAGCCGTAGAAGGTCTGGTTGTCGAGCTTCTCGACGAGCCTGGACCAGATCTCGCGGATGCGCGGGACGTCCCGCTCGCGCAGGGCCCGGTTCATGTCGGAGAAGTCGGCGCCCTCCTCCAGGCACCGGTTCCAGGCCTCGGCGACGTCCCGGTACACCTGGGGCAGGTCGGCGATCGTCTCGGCGTAGTGCGACTCGCCCTTGAGGTCGACGACGGTCGACGGGGTCGCCTCCGCCAGGGGGTTGGGGAAGGGCCGCGTCTGGAGGCCGGCCAGGTCGATGTAGTGCTGGAGGGCGGTGGAGGACGGCGGGAAGCGCATCGCGCCCATCTCGGCGGTGAGGGAGTCGTCGCACCCGTCGAAACCCACCGTCCGCAGCCGGCCGCCGATCCGGTCGGCCTCGTACACGACCGGCTTGAGGCCCATCTTCATCAGCTCGTACGCGGCGACGATGCCGGACAGGCCGCCGCCGATGACCGCGACCTCCGTGCCGTGCTCGGTCGCGGGTATCTGCCCGAGACCCGCCGGGTGGGCGAGGAAGTCGTCGTACGCGTACGGGAAGTCCGGGCCGAACATGGTGATCGGCGGCTGCTGCGCGTCTGCGTGCTCGACGGCGTTGGGCACGGTGGACGTCATGGGGTACGGACTCCTTGCACAGATACGAACAGGCGTTGAAGGGGTGTCAGACGAGCGGCCCGTACAGGCCGGGGCGCCGGTCCCGCAGATACGGGTTGGCCTCGCGCGACGCGGCGAGGAACACGGGGTCGACGTCGGCGAGGACCAGTTCCTCGGCGCGCCCGGCCCGGGTCCGGGCGACCCCGTCGGGCCCGGCCAGCGTGGACAGGCCCACGAACTCGAACTCGCCCTCCCGGCCGGCCCGGTTGACGTACGCGACGTACATCTGGTTCTCGAAGGCACGCACCGGGATCATCGACTCGGCGACGAACTGGAACGGGTGCATCTGCGCGGTCGGGACGACCAGCAGGTCGGTGCCGGCGAGGGCGTGGGCGCGGACGTTCTCCGGGAACTCGACGTCGTAGCAGATCAGGATCCCGACGCGCAGACCGCCGAGCTCCGCCTGGACGACCGGCTGGTCCCCGGGCGTGAAGTGGTCGCGCTCGAAGCAGCCGAAGAGGTGGGTCTTGCGGTAGTTGGCGAGACGGGTGCCGTCGGCGGAGATCAGCTGGGCGGAGTTGAACACGGCGTCGCCGGCCCGCTCGGGGTAGCCGTAGGCGATCGCCAGTCCGTGCCGGGTCGCGGTCTCGGCGATGGCGTCCGCGCAGTCGCCGTCGGCGGGCTCGGCCAGCCGGCCGATGTCGTCGCCGATCGCGTACCCGGTCAGGAACATCTCCGGCGCGACCAGCAGCCCGGCACCCGCGGCGGCGGCCCGGCCCGCGGCCTCGTCGAGGACCTTGAGGTTCTCGACGGTGGAGCCGGGGCGGCCGGAGCTCTGGAGCAGGGCGGTGCGCATGCGTGTTCCTCACCGGGGCGCGGGGATTTCGGGGCCTGATAGACGGTACGGTCGGCGGCTCCGGCCGGACAAGGAGCAGCCGTTGCGCGTCCGTGAGCGGATCATTGCGTTCGCCGGCGGGTCGGCGGCGATTCGTTGCGGGCGCTGACCGGTCCTTCCCCGGTCGTATGCACGAACGGCCTTTCCCCGCCGGGCGGCGGAGGCCGGGTCCCGTCCCGGGTGCGATGTGGCGCGGGCGCGGCGACGGGACAGTGGTGAGCGTCCAGTCGACGTGCGTCACCTGCGGAAAGGACCGCCATGAACCGCCGTACGAGGACCGCCTTACTCGGCTCCGCGCTGCTGCTCACCGTCGCCGCGGCGGCAGGCTCCGCCGGAGCTTCCGCCCCCGGCGAAAGCAAGCGTGAGGCCGCCGCGCTCACCGGCACAGCCAAGCTGTACCGATCGGCCGGGGACGACATCACGTTCTCCTTCGACGCGCACCTGGCCGCGAAGGACAAGGCCGATCCGATGAAGGCCACCGGCACCTTCGAGTGGAGCCACTACCTGAACGGTGAGGGCGCCTGGGCGAAGGCGAAGGTCGACTGCCTGGTCACCGGCGGCAAGGTCGCCGTCGTCTCCGGGGTCGTCACCGCCACGGACCTGCCCGGTGCGAAGGGCACCCGGGTCGGCATCACCGTGCACGACCTCGGCCGCCACGACCGGCTCGGCTACAGCTGGGCGACGACCGAGGACCTCGGTCCGAAGGACCTGCCCAAGTGCGTGGGCTCCGCCCCCTTCGAGAAGGTCAGGAAGGGGACGGGCGACTTCACTGTCGTGCCGTGGCGGCCCGACTTCTAGCCAGCGCCAGCGCTGTCACCAGATAGGGGATCGCCAGCACCGCGAAGACGCTGCTGTGCGCCATGTCCGTGCCGAGCAGCGCGTAGACGCCGAACGTGGCGACCGTCGCCAGCTCGGTGCCCAGGCTCGCGACGGAGGTGAGCGTGGCCCGGCGGGACTCGTCGATACGGTGCTGGAGGCGGACGTCGGCCAGCACCTCCGCCAGCTGGAACCCGGCGAAGGCGAGGCTCACGAGGGCGATACCGGCCAGTGAGCGGGACGCGGCGCCCACGGCCAGGGCGAGTGCGGCGCCCGCGAGCAGCGTGGCGAGACCGGCCGGGCCGAGGCGTTCGGCCGGTCCGGTCAGGAGGCTGCCGACGGTGACGCCCGCCCAGATCAGCATGATCAGGTAGGGCACGGTCGCTTCGGCGACGCCGATGTCCCGGACCAGCAGCGGGGTGTACTCGTCGAGCGCGCCCCACACCGCGGCAACGGCCGGGACCAGCAGCAGGGCGCCGCGCACCGCACGGTCCCCGCGGACCTCGGCGAGCCCGGTCCGCAGGGTCGTCGCCCAGCTGTCGCCTGCGTTGTGCGGCCGCACCCGGTGCTCGGGGAACCGGGTCGCGGTGAGGGCGGTCAGCACACAGGCCAGGAAGCTGGCGGCACCGACCGCCGCATAGCCGCCCTGGGCGAAGACGGGCCCCGCGAGGCCGAGCGAGGCCACGGTGCCCACCAGCCGCGCCGCCCGTGCCCGGCCCATGACCCGCGCGTACCGGCCGGCGGCGCCGAGCCGGTCCAGTTCGTCGTAGACCAGCGCCTCCAACGCGCCGGAGCCGAGCGCTCCGCCGGCGCCCCACAGGACGAAGCCGGCCGCGAAGGCCCCGTACGACGGGACGGCCACCCACAGCGCGAAGCCGGCGGCGGTGAGCAGCGGGCCGATCCACAGCAGCCTCCTGCGGGACACGGCGTCGGCCCAGGCGCCGGAGGGCACTTCCAGCACCACCGAGGTGATCGACCACAGGGCGAACAGGGAGGAGATCTGCCAGAGCGACATGCCGGTGTCGGCGAACAGCAGCGCGTACACCGGGTAGAGCAGGACGAAATCGTCGAGGAACGCGTAGCCGTACAGCGTGGTCGTCAGCCGCCGGACACCGGTGGCGGGCACGCGTGCAGGTGAGAGTGTCATGAGGCCTTCCCGCAGGGACGGATCGGATGCCGGAGGTACGGCGTCCGAGGCGGCCCTCGGGAGGCGCGGCTGGTGGATCAATGTCGCCAGGTCATGACACCGATGCTAGGCGCCGACCGGCGGATCGTCCTCTGGATTACGTGGGCGATCCCGACGAGAAGCGCCGCAGCAGCGGCGACAGCACGAGCACGGACTTGGTCCGCTCGACGAACGGCTCCCCGGCGATCCGCTCCAGGACCCGTTCGAAGTGCCGCATGTCGGAGGCGAAGACCTGGGCGATCGCGTCCGCGTCCCCGGTGACGGTGGACGCGGCCACGACCTCCTGGTAGCGCTCCAGGCCCCGCTGGATGGTCTCCGGGGAGGTGTTGCCCCGGCAGTAGATCTCGACGAACCCCTCGGTCTGCCAGCCGAGGGCTCCCGGGTCCACCCGGACGGTGAAGCCGGTGATGGCTCCGGTGGCCCGCAGCCGGTCCACGCGCCGTTTCACGGCGGGCGCGGACAGGCCGACGATGTGGCCGATGTCGGCGTAGGAGCGGCGGGCGTCCTCGGCGAGGGCGTGCACGATGCGTTCGTCGAGATCGTTCAGCACAGTGGGTCGGTCACTTTTCGGATGGTGCGAGTCGGGAACGGCGGTAGCCGTACACGAAGTAGAACACGAGCCCGGCGGCCATCCAGACACCGAAGACGACCCAGGTCACGGTCGGCAGGCTGCCCATCATCCAGACGCAGAAGGCGAAGCCCAGCGCGGGCAGGACCGGGGAGAGCGGCACCCGGAAGGTGCGGGGCATGTCCGGCCGGGTCCGGCGCAGCACCACGACGGCCACGTTGACCAGCGCGAAGGCGAACAGGGTGCCGATGCTGGTGGCGTCGGCGAGCTGCCCGAGCGGGATCGCGGCGGCCAGCACACCGCAGAACAGGGAGACGATCAGGGTGTTGGCGCGGGGCGTGCCGCTCTTCGGGTGGACCCTGGCGAACACCTTCGGCACGAGGCCGTCGCGGGACATGGCGAACAGGACGCGGGTCTGGCCGTACAGCACGGTCAGCACCACGCTCGCGATGGCGATGACGGCGCAGAACGCCAGCAGCGTGCCCCAGAAGGTCTGCCCCGTGACCTCGCGCATGATCTGGGCGAGGGCGGCCTCGGAGCCGGTGAAGTTCTCCCAGGGCTTGGCGCCGACCGCGACGGCGGCGACGAGGACGTACAGCGCCGTGACGATGACCAGCGACAGCATGATCGCGCGGGGCAGGTCGCGCTGGGCGTTCTTGGCCTCCTCGCCGGCGGTGGAGGCGGCGTCGAAGCCGATGTAGGAAAAGAACAGCGTCGCCCCGGCGGCGCTGACGCCCGCCATGCCCAGCGGCATGAAGTTCTCGTAGTTGCCGGAGCGGAACCCCTGGACGCCGATGGCGCAGAAGAGCACCAGCGCGGCGATCTTCACGATGACCATGACGGTGTTGGCCCGGGCGGACTCGCGGGCGCCGCCCAGCAGGAACGCCATCGCGAGCAGCACGACGATCAGCGCGGGGAGGTTGAACACGCCGCCGTCCCCGGGCGGGGCGGACAGGGCGGCCGGGATGGTGACGCCGACGGTCCCGTCGAGCAGTTCGTTGAGGTACTCGCCCCAGCCGACCGCGACGGCGGCGACGGACACGCCGTACTCCAGGACCAGGCACCAGCCGCAGATCCAGGCGATCAGTTCGCCCATCGTTGCGTACGCATACGAGTACGAGGAGCCGGAGACCGGGATGGTGCCCGCCAGCTCGGCGTAGGACAGGGCCGAGAACAAGGCGGTCAGACCGGCTATGACGAAGGCGAGCGTGACGGCCGGTCCCGCCTTGGGGACGGCCTCGCCGAGCACGACGAAGATGCCGGTGCCGAGGGTGGCACCGATGCTGATCATGGTGAGCTGCCACAGGCCGAGGGAGCGCCGCAGCGAGCCTCCCTCGCCCTGGCCACCCTCCGCGACCAGGTTCTCCACCGGCTTGCGACGCATGAGGCGCGCGCCGACGCCCGGGGACGGCGGGGCGGTCTGACTACTGCTGTGCGGGGGTGCGCCTTGGTCGAGCACGCGCTGACTCCTTCGTCACTGCCGGTCTTGGGCGGCGGGGACCGGCAGCGCCCCGCCCGACAGCCGGGACCCACCGAGCGGGGTCCCCGCCACGCCACGTACGAGGCGACAGCCTACGAGGAGCGGCGTTGCCCGTGTAATGCAGCAACCTTGCGCGTGCCCGCAAGATCATTGCGTTCCTCGCAACTGGCCGGTGGTTCGTTGCACGTCCGCGTTCGTCCGTTGCACGGGACTTGCTCGGACCAGCTCCTTCACCAGGAACGTGAGCTCCTCGACACACTCGTGCGTGACACCGTCGTGGCCCTCGTAGGACCAGCGGCCGACGTAGCGGGCAAGGGGCCGGTAGCCGAGCCTGGCGTAGAGGGCGGCGGCTCGCGGGTTGTCGTCGGCGACGCCCAGGCCGATGGCCGTGCGGCCCCGCTCCCGCGCGCGTTCCTCGGCGGCGCGGACCAGGGCGCTGCCGATGCCGCGCGAGCGCAGCGACTCGGGCCACACGGTCAGCGCGTTGATCTCCGGGCAGCCGGGACGTGCCGCCCGTACGGCCGCGTCGTCGCAGCCGCCCCAGCGCAGCTCCGTGTGCCCGACCGGACGTCCGTCGCGCCAGGCGACGAGGTAGGTGCTCTGCCCCCGCTCCTGGCGCGCGAAGCGGCGCGCGTGGAACGAGGTGGCGCCCGGGGAGCCGATGCACTGGTCGAGCAGCGGCACATCGGCGGCCCTGCAGACGGTGATCTCCATGGCGTACGACGGTAGGGGCCCCGTACGCGCGAGGCCCCCGATTTTTTTCATCGGGGGCCTGGACGAGGGTGTGGCGACCGTCAGTTCCAGCTGGCGTGCAGCGGCTTGCCCTCGGCGTAGCCGGCGGCGCTCTGGATACCGACGATGGCCTTCTCGGCGAACTCCTCCAGGGAGGCGGCCCCGGCGTACGTGCAGGAGGAGCGGACGCCCGCGATGATCGAGTCGATCAGGTCCTCGACGCCGGGGCGGGCCGGGTCGAGGAACATCCGGGACGTGGAGATGCCCTCTTCGAACAGCGCCTTGCGGGCCCGGTCGTACGCCGACTCCTCCGAGGTGCGGTTGCGTACGGCCCGCGCGGAGGCCATGCCGAAGGACTCCTTGTAGGCGCGCCCCTGGGCGTCGTGCTGGAGGTCGCCCGGGGACTCGTAGGTGCCCGCGAACCAGGAGCCGACCATCACGTTGGACGCGCCGGCGGCGAGGGCCATGGCCACGTCGCGCGGGTGGCGGACGCCGCCGTCGGCCCACACGTGCTTGCCGTACTTCTTCGCCTCGGCGGCGCACTCCAGAACGGCGGAGAACTGCGGCCTGCCGACGCCGGTCATCATGCGCGTCGTGCACATGGCGCCGGGTCCGACACCGACCTTGACGATGTCCGCGCCCGCTTCGATCAGGTCGCGCACGCCCGCGGCGGCCACCACGTTGCCCGCGACGATCGGCACCTGCGGGTCGAGGTCGCGCACCAGCTTCAGGGCGCTGATCATCGACTCCTGGTGGCCGTGCGCGGTGTCGATCACGAGGGTGTCGACGCCCGCGTCCAGCAGCTGCTTGGCCTTGCCGGCGACGTCGCCGTTGACACCGACGGCGGCGGCGATCCGCAGGCGCCCGTGCACGTCCGTGGCCGGCTTGTAGAGCGTGGCGCGCAGGGCGCCCTTGCGGGTGAGGATGCCGGCGAGCGTGCCGTCCTCGTTGACCGCGGGGGCGTAGCGGCGGTTGGCGTGGTCGAGGGTGTCGAAGGCCTCGCCCGGGTCCATGTCCGCGTCGATGAGCAGCAGGTCCCGGGACATGACCTCGCCCAGCTGCGTGAAGCGGTCCACGCCGGACAGGTCGGAGTCGGTGACCACGCCGACCGGCCGGTGGTTCTCGTCGACGACGACTCCGGCGTTGTGCGCGCGCTTGGGCAGCAGCGCCAGCGCGTCCGCGACGGTCTGGTGGGGCACCAGCATGATCGGGGTGTCCAGGACCAGATGGCGGCTCTTCACCCAGGAGACGACGTCGGTGACCACGTCGATCGGGATGTCCTGCGGAATGACGACGAGGCCGCCGCGACGGGCCACGGTCTCGGCCATGCGGCGCCCGGCGATGGCGGTCATGTTGGCGACGACGAGCGGGATGGTGGTGCCCGTGCCGTCCGGGGAGCTGAGGTCGACGGCCTGCCGCGAGCCCACCGAGGAGCGGCTCGGCACCATGAAGACGTCGTCGTACGTCAGGTCGTACCCGGGCTGGATGTCATTGAGGAAACGCACGTGCTGCACATCCCAGTCGATCAGAGGTGACCCCCCGACCGGCCGGCCAGGGGGAAAAGAGCACGTACTTCATTCTCCCATGACACCGGCGCGGACGACCCCCAGCGGATCATCCAGGCTGGTCAGGGCCTCGTTCGGAGGATGCTCCAAGCCCGAGGGTCACGAAGAGACCCGGGCCCCGGTCCGTCGCCTCGGCGAAGATCTCCTCCGCGACCTGCCACTCCTCGGGCCGCTTCTCGGCGTACGCCCGCCAGCCCCGCACGACGACCAGCAACCCCCGCTCCACGGCTCCCTCGGGCCAGAGGCCGGGGTCGGCCAGGCAGTCCGCGAGGGCGTCCCAGTTGCGGCCGAACCACTCGGGCAGGGCCAGGTCACGGGCGCAGCGGTCCATGAGGCCCGCCTTGTCCGTGACCCCGTCGAGGTCCAGCACGAGCACGATCCGGCCGGCCGGGTCGTCCGGCATCTCACGCGACTGGCTGACCATCTGTCAGACTCCGTCCGGGTCGGACCTGTTGAGCGCGGACTTCGGTGCCGGGCCCGCCGTCATCAGATAGTCCGCGGCCGACGTGTCCGTCACCAGGCTGGTGACGAGCCCGGACCGCAGCACCGCGTCGATCGCGGGTCCCTTGCGCTGTCCGCCGGCGATCGCGACGACCTCGGGGATACGGCGGAGCTGGTCGGCCTTGACGGTGATGCACCGCTCGCCCAGGTCCCGGCCGACCCTTCGGCCCTCGGCGTCGAAGAGGTGCGCGGACATCTCGGCGGCGACCCCGAGGGAGGCGTAGTGCGCGCGCTCCTCGTCGCTGAGCATGTCGTGCACCGTGGAGATGCCCGGCTCCCAGGAGCCGATGGAGACGCAGGCGACGGTGACCTTGTCGAAGTGCTCGAAGGCCCGGGCGATCCCCGTCTGGTTGCGCAGTGCCGTGGCCGTGGCCGCGTCGGGCAGCAGCATCGGCGCGTAGATGGGGTGGGCGTCACCACCGGACACCTGGGCGGCACGGCGTACCGCCTCGACGGAGCCGCGCTCGGCGGTCCCGGCGTCGTACACGCCCGTCAGCTGCACCACCGTGCACGGCGGCAGCCGGTCGAGCGCCGCCGCCATGTGGATGGTGGAGCGGCCCCAGGCCAGGCCCAGCACATCTCCTTCGTTGACCAGTTCGCCGAGCAGGTCGGCGGCCACCTCTCCCAGGTTCTCGGGGTCGGGCGACTCCTCGGCATCGGCCGGGGACTCGACCACGACGGCGTGCCTGAGGCCGTAGCGGGCGCGGAGCGCGTCCGAGCGCTCGGCGTCCAGCTCCGCAGGCACACGGATCTCGATGCGCACGAGATCCCGTTCGAGGGCGGTCTCCAGGACCCGGGCCACCTTGAAGCGGCTGACGCCGAACTCCTCCGCGATCTGGATCTTGGACTTGCCCTCGAGGTAGAAGCGGCGGGCCATGGCCGCCGCCTGCACCAGCTCAGCGGGTCCCATCCGCATGGCTGACCGGCCCGCCGACATACCCGACACGGCGATCTCCTCACTGCTGTTCACACTCTGGATTCGCCGTTCATCCTTGCAGATCCGGCGCGGATGATCAGCCCTGATGAGAGCCGTTCACTTTGCTGTGGCTCAGTGGTCGCAGGCCCAGGATGCCTTGGCGGTCGCCGCATCCGCCTGCGTGCGTAGTGCACGTACCGCCTCTGCCGGGTCGTTTGCCCCGTAGACCGCCGATCCGGCCACGAAGACGTCGGCTCCGGCGTCCGCGCACCGCTCGATCGTGGAAGCGGAGACTCCGCCGTCGACCTGGAGCCAGAGCTCCAGACCGTGCTTGCTGATCAACTCGCGGGTGCGGCGAATCTTCGGAAGCATGATGTCGAGGAAGGCCTGTCCCCCGAAGCCCGGTTCGACCGTCATGATCAGCAGCATGTCGAGCTCGGGGAGCAGGTCCTCGTACGGCTCGATGGGGGTCGCGGGCTTCAGCGCCATGGAGGCGCGGGCGCCCTTGGCGCGGATCTCCCGGGCGAGCCGGACCGGGGCGGCGGCCGCCTCGACGTGGAAGGTGACGGAACCGGCCCCCGCCTCGACGTACTGGGGCGCCCACCGATCGGGGGCCTCGATCATCAGATGGCAGTCCAGCGGGGTGTCCGTCGCACGGGCGAGCGACTCTACGACCGGCACACCGAGCGTGAGGTTCGGGACGAAATGGTTGTCCATGACGTCGACGTGGAGCCAGTCGGCTCCCTCCACGGCCTTCGCCTCGTCCGCGAGGCGGGCGAAATCGGCGGACAGGATGCTGGGGTTGATCTGCGCGGCCATGACCTAAGACTGCCATGCCCTCCGGGGGTTGTGGGCATCGGTCCCGGGTCGCAAAGGGGGTTGCCGTGAAACAGGGCGTCGCACATCTCGTCTGCGGGCGGCGGGCCAAGTGGCTGGTGCTGGTGTTGTGGGTGGCGGTGCTGTTCGTGACGGCACCACTCGCGACGAAGCTCACCGACGCCCAGGACAACGACGCGTCGTCCTGGCTGCCGGGCTCCGCGGAGTCGACGCAGGTGCTGGAGATCTCCGAGGACTTCCGGCCGGAGCAGATCCCTGCGGTCGTGATCTACGCCCGGGACAGCGGGCTGACGGCAGCAGACCGGGCGGAGATCGCCGAGGACGTCACGCAGCTCAAGGAGCTGCGCGACCACGGCATCCTGGGTGCGGAGACCCGGGGGCCGGTCTTCGACCGGCAGACCGATCCGCGGGCGGCGCAGGTCTTCGTGCCGATCACGATGGACGAGCAGGGCTGGGAGCGGATCGCACCCGCCGTGGACTCCATCCGGGACGACGTCGGCGAGGGCGGCGGCGGCCTGGCCGTGCACATCACGGGCCCGGGCGGCACGTCGGCGGACTTCTCGGAGGCCTTCGAGGGCATCGACTCGACACTGCTGTTCGCGGCGATGACCGTCGTCATCGTCATGCTGCTCATCACCTACCGCAGCCTGACCCTGCTGCTGGTCCCCCTGGTCTCCGTGGTCTGCGCGCTGTTCACCGCCCAGGCGCTGATCTATCTGCTGGCCGAGCACGCGGGCCTGACGGTGAACGGCCAGAGCGCGGGCATCCTGACGGTGCTGGTCTTCGGGGCGGGGACGGACTACGCCCTGTTGCTGGTCGCCCGCTACCGGGAGGAGCTGCGCCGGCACGAGGACCGGCACGAGGCGATGGCCCTGGCGCTGCACCGCGCGGGCCCCGCGGTGCTCGCCTCCGGCGCGACGGTCGTGCTGAGCATGCTGGTGCTGCTGGTCGCCGAGATGAACTCGACCAGCGGCCTGGGCCCGGTCGCCGCGATCGGCGTCGCCGTCGCCCTGCTGGCGATGATGACCCTGTTCCCGGCGCTGCTCGTGATCGTCGGCCGGTGGATCTTCTGGCCGGCGATCCCGCACTACGGCACGCCCGACCCGACCGAGCGCGGCATCTGGGCGCGCACGGGCCACCGTATTGCCCGCCGGCCGCGCATGACCTGGGCCGTCACGGCACTGGCCCTGGCGGTCTGTTCGCTGGGCCTGATCCAGCTGCGCGCCGAGGGCATCGGCAACGCGGACGCGTTCACCGGGAAACCGGACTCGATCGTCGGCCAGGAGGTTTCCGAACGCTACTTCCCGGCCGGGAGCGGCAGTCCGCTCGTCATCGTCAGCGACCAGGCGCAGGCCCGGCAGGTGGGCCTGGCGGTCGCCGCCACGCCGGGCGTGGTCCCGGAGTCGCTCGGCCTGCCGCCGGGCACGAAACCGTCCTTCCAGGGCAGGGTCCTCTTCGAGGCCACGATGACCGCCCCGGCCGACAGCGACGCGGCGAAACAGACCGTGGAGCGGGTACGGGACGCCGTCCACGCGGTACCGGACGCCGATGCCCAGGTGGGCGGCGGGACGGCGGGCCTCGTGGACATGGACGAGGCGATCACTCGCGACAACGTGCTGATCATCCCACTGGTGCTGGTGGTCGTCCTGCTGATCCTGTGCGCCCTGCTGCGCGCCCTGATCGCCCCGCTGCTGCTGATCGGGACGGTGATCCTGTCGTTCGCGGCGGCCCTCGGCATCAGCGCGCTCGCGTTCCGGTACGTCTTCGACTACGCGGGCGAGGCGACCGACTTCCCGCTCTTCGTCTTCGTGTTCCTGGTCGCCCTGGGCATCGACTACAACATCTTCCTCACCACACGCATCCGCGAGGAGGCGGCCCGCCAGGGCACCAGACCTGGCGTGGTCACCGGGCTCGCCACCACCGGCGCGGTCATCACCTCCGCCGGGCTGGTCCTGGCCGGCACCTTCGCCGCCCTCGGCACCCTCCCGATGGTCGCCTTCGCCGAGATCGGCTTCGCGGTCGCCCTCGGCGTCCTGATCGACACGTTCATCGTGCGCTCGGTCCTGGTGACGTCGCTGTTCCTGGACGTCGGCCCGAAGGTGTGGTGGCCGCACCGGCTGGCCAGGGAGGACGGCGGTGCGGCGGCCCGGGAGAGCGTCGGTGCGGGTTCTCGAATCCGCTGACCGATCGCGTCCTCGATACTCGGCGACATCGCCCTTGCCGTTCAAAGAGGCGGAACTCGAACGAAGCGTCCGGCCAGGTGCAGATCCATCTCCGTCCGGACCGCCGTTGCACGCAGTTCCGGCAGGACGGCCTTGACGCACTCCGCGGCCGAGCGGCGGCTGCTGTGCATGGTGACGTTGATCGCCGCGACGAGGCTGCCCGCGCGGTCACGCACTGGTACGGCAATCGAGCGGAGGCCCGCTTCGAGCTCCCCGTCGACCAGGGCGTAGTCCTCCTCGCGCACCTGATCCAGGATCGTCCTGAGGTCGGCGGGCCGTGTGACGGTACGGGGGGTCAACGCCCCCATCCGCAGGTGGGCCAGCCGGCTGGAGTACTCCTCGGCCGGCAGACCCGCCAGCAGGACCCGTCCCGTGGAAGTCGCGTAGGCGGGCATGCGTGAGCCCACGGCGATGTCGGCGTCCATGATGCGCCCCGCGGCGACGGAGACCGCACACTGGACGTCATCCCCCGTGAGCACCGCCAGGGACGTCGACTCCTGCACCCTCCGGGTGAGAGCGGTGAGGTGGGGACGGGCGATTCGGGCCAGCGTTGTCCTGGACAGGGGCGGGAAACCGAGGGCGAGAACCCGTGGAGTGAGCCGGAAGACCCGGCCGTGCGACGTGACATGACCAAGATGCTCCAGCGTGATCAGGGCCCGGCGAGCCGTGGCACGCGGCAGGCCGGTGCGCTCGGCAACCTCGGAGAGCGTCAGCTCGGCACGGCCCTCGCCGAACGCGGTGATCACGGTCAGGCCGCGGGCCAATGACGCGATGAATTCCCCGCCCAGTTCTTGCTTGGATTCCCTGGTCCAGGCGGCGCGGCCCGAGGGTGCGCTCCGGCTTTCGGACGGTGGGGCGTCGGCCTCAGCGAGCTCCCGTTCCATGGCGGCCACCGCCGCACGCAGTCTGGGAAGAAGGGAGTCGCGCAACGAGTCGGCGCTGTGCCTGCTGGTGTGACTCACGGTGTTCGCCACACAGGCGATACGGCCATCCGGGGCGCGCACCGGAACGGACACCGCCACGAGGCCCGTCTCGATCAGTTGGTCGTCCATGGCCCAGCCGTGTACACGCGCACGTTCGACCCGTGTTTCGAAGTCCTCGGCGACGGCGCCGTGCGACCGAGGCGGGATCGCCGGGAAGCCGAGGTCCTCCGGGTCGAGGGCCCGCCGCTCTCGCCACCGTGTCCAGTCCCGCGCACTCCACTCGGTTGCCAGCAGCGGTCCGGGGGCGGTGCGTTCGGCGGGCAGAAGATCGCCGATACGGAAGCTCAGCGACAAGGTACGGCGGCGGATCGCCTGGTGGATGAAGCGGATGCCGTCACCGTCCGCCACCGCGAGGGACACCGACTCGTCGAGTTCGTCGGCAAGTCCGTCGGCATGTCCGCCCAGCAGATCGGGCAGACGCAGAGCGCTCAGGTACGCGTTGCCCAACTCCATCAGGCGGGGCTCGAGGACGGCGCTACTGCCGTCCAGGCGCAGATATCCCATGTGCGCGAGCGTTCCGGCGACCCGGTCGACGGTGGCGCGGGCCAGCCCGGTGGCCCGTCCGAGATCGCTCAGGCCGGCCGCCCCTCCGACGTCGGTGAGCCCGCGCAGCACGGCGATGCCGCGCATGAGGGGTGCGACCGCCTCCTCCGGCGGCGCGGGCACCGTCACGGGGTAGGCGGGCGGCACGGCGTGGGTCGATGTCATGGGCTCTCCGCAGCGGCTGTCTCGTCACTCCAGTGAATGATGCCTGGCGGGTGCGGAGTCCCGCTCGGCGGTGCCGAGGCGAGGAGACCACGCGAGCGTTGGCCACGCCATGCCGGGCGGTGTGCTAGGACTCCGAGTTCTGCAGGGTGAGCTCATCACCGGTGTCGGCCGTCCCCGTCCGTTCGGTGTCGCCGTTGTGGTGTTTGGCGCGCTGGATCTGCTCGTAGACGTGCGAGCGCAGTTCCGCGAATCGGGTGCTGGAGCGGGTGTGCAACTGGTCGCGTTCGTCGGGGAGGTCGATGGTCAGGTCCTCCTGCACCACCGTCGGTGACGCGGACAGGATGATGGTGCGCTGGCCGAGGTAGACGGCTTCGTCGATGTCGTGGGTGACGAACAGTACGGTGACCCCGAGTTCGTGCCACAACCGCCGGATGAGGTCCTCCAGTTCGGCGCGGGTCTGGGCGTCGACGGCCGCGAAGGGTTCGTCCATGAGCAGGACCTTCGGCTCGAACGCGACGGCGCGGGCGATGGCGACGCGCTGCTGCATGCCGCCGGAGAGCTGCCAGGGGTGGGCGTCGTGGGCGTCGGCCAGGCCGACCACCTCCAGGGCGTGTTCGACGAGTTCCCGCTCACGGGCCTTGCCGAGCTTCTTGCGGCGCAGCGGAAGGGCGACGTTGTCGCGCACGTTCATCCAGGCGAACAGCGAGCGGCCGTACTCCTGGAAGACCACCGCCATGCCCGGAGGTGGCCCGCTGACCGGCCGGCCGTCCAGCATCACTTCGCCGCCGGTGGGGGTGAGCAGGCCGGACATGCACTTCAGCAGGGTCGTCTTGCCGCAGCCGGACGGGCCGACGAGGCACACCAGCTCGCCGGCATCGATGTGAAACGTCAGGTTCCGCAGTGCTTCGACGTTGCGGTTGCGTCCGGTGTAGGTCTTCTGCAGGTTGCGTACGTCGAGCATCGACGTCTCCTTGTCAGGGGGTGCGCTGGGCGCGGCGCAGGCCGTGGTACCAGGCCAGGACCCGGTTCTCGGCGAGCCGGAAGAGCAGTGACAGAACGAACCCGAGCAGGCCGAGCAGCAGCACACCGCTCCACATCTCGGGAATGGCGAACGACCGCTGGAACTGCACGATCGTGAAGCCCAGGCCGTTGCTGGCGGCGAACATCTCGCTGATGACCATGAGGATGATCCCGATCGACAGCGACTGCCGCATGCCCGTGACGATCTGCGGGCTCGCCGAGCGCAGCACCAGGTGCCACAGGCGGGCGGGGCCGTCGATGCCGTACGAGCGGCAGGTGTCGCTGAGCACCTCGTCCACGGCACGGACGCCCTCGACCGTGTTCAGCAGGATCGGCCACAGGCAGCCGCTGACGATGACGATGATCTTCATGGTGTCGCCGATGCCCGCGAACAACATGATCACCGGTACCAGCACGGGTGGGGGAACGGCCCGGAACAGCTCCAGGACCGGTTCCAGGACATCCCGTACGACGCGGCTCAGACCGACCAGCAGGCCCAGTCCGACCCCGGTGACGACGGCCAGGAGGTAGCCCGCGCCGAGCCGGAGCAGACTGGGCAGGACATCCGACTCCAGCCGCGCGCCCGTCCAGACCTCCCCGAATTTCTGCAGGATGGCGGACAGCGGCGGAACGTAGAAGTCGGTGCTGCCGGCGGTGGCGAACCACCACACGGCGAACAGGATCGCGGGCAGGCCCAGTACCAGCGAGACCCGCTTTCCCACGGTGAGGACGGTCGTCCGGAACATCCTTTCACCCCTCCCTGCGCACGGACGGGTGCCAGTGCAGCGCCCGACGCTCGACGGCCCGCGCCATGAGGTTGACGGCGACCCCCAGCAGCCCGGTGACCAGGACCAGGGCGTATACCTGCGGCACGGCACCGGAGGTCTGTGCGATGGCGATCTCGTGGCCCAGGCCCGGGGCTCCGATGACGAGTTCGGCGGTGATGGTGAGCACCAGCGCGACGGTGGCGGCCAGCCGCACACCCGTCATCACGTACGGCAGCGCGGTGGGCCACATCACGTACCGCACCCGCCCCCAGCCACCCAGCCGGTAGCTGCGGGCGGTGTCCTCGGCGACCGGGTCGACGTCCTGCGTCCCGGCCAGCACCTGGACGAGCACCTGCCAGAACGAGGCGTAGACCACCAGCAGGAGCACCGACCTCAGATCGGTGCCGTAGAGCAGCACCGCCACCGGGATCAGCGCCACGGACGGGATCGGACGCAGGAACTCGATCGTGGAGGCGGTCACCGCCCGCAGGACGGGCACGGAACCGATCACGATTCCGGCCACCAGCCCCGCCGCTACGGCGATGGCCAGGCCCAGGCCCCATCCGGTCAGGGTGTCACCGAGGGCGGTCCAGAAAGCGTCCTCGGCGAGCAGGTGCCAGAGGGCCCCGGCCATCTCCGAAGCGGGCGGAAGGTAGTCGCCGGACACCAGGCCGCTGTGCGGCAGCACTTGAAGGACCACCACCAGGCCGGCCAGACCGGCCAGGCCCCGCAGTGGAGCGGCGGCGCCGCCCAGGCGGCGCGGGTTTCGGGCAGCGCCGGGACCGGTGTCGGTCCCGGCGGGCTTCGTCGTCACGGACGCGGTTGCCGACGGTGTCATGAGAACAGCGCGTTCAGGTCCGGCTTCTTGCCACCGAAGATGCCGTCCTGCTCGCCGAGCGAGGCCAGCTTCCGCAGCGAGGCCATGTCGATCTCAGTCGGCCAGGTGGGCAGGGTGAGCTCCTTCAGCACCGGGCCACTGATCTTGGTGTAGCTGGTGAGCATCTGGCGTGCCTCGTCCGGGTGCTGGGAGGCGTATTCCAGTGACTCGGTCATGGCCGCGGTGAACTTCTTCACCAGGTCGGGCTTCTGCTGCAGGAGCTTCGTGGAGGTGAAGTACGTCGCCGCGGTGAGCTTCGGATCGGTCTCGGCGAACGGTGAGGCGACGACACGAGCGCCCTGGCCCTTGGCGATGGTCAGCGCGGGCTCGCCCATCCAGGCGGCGTCCACCTGTCCGCCGTCCAGTGCGGCCGGCATCTGGTCGAACGGCATCTCGACGAACTTGACCTTGGAGGGGTCGCCGCCGGCCTTGCGCACCGACTCGCGGACGGTGGTGTCCCCGATGTTCTGCAGGGTGTTGACCGCCACCTTCTTGCCGACGAGGTCCTTGGCGGACTTGATCGAGCTGTCCTTCTTGACGGCGACTCCGGTGACATCGGCCCCGACCTTGCCGTTGGTGGCCACTCCGTTGACCACGGACTTGATCGGCACGCCCTTGGTCTGGGCGATCATCAAGGAGGTGACATTGCTGAACCCGAACTGGAACTGATCGCTCACCACACCGGGGACGATGGCCGCACCGCCCTGCGCGGTCTCCATCTTCAGATCGATGCCGTGCTTGGTGAAGAAGCCCTTCTTCTGCCCCAGATAGAGCGGGGCGACATCCACGATGGGGATGACGCCGACCTTGACCTGCGTGGTCCCGCCGCCGGAGGAGGCCGAGTCACTGGCCCCGGACGACGAGGATCCACATCCGGCCGCGGCCGCGACCGTAGCCAACGTGATGGCAAGCCCGAAAACGCGCCTTTGCATAGGGCCCCTCCTGAGGGAGCAATGCGTGCGCCAAGCGCACAAAGTTTCGTGTGCCGAACACGACAGGCCGGACGCTAGGCCCCCGCCCGCACCGAGGTCAAGAGGCGGTACGGCAGCGGTTACGGAGGCTCGGCTTTCCGGCGTACGGCATCGGCGGACACGCGACCGGGACCCTCAGCATCCGGTTCGCGGGCCGGGCTACGCCGCCGTCAGAGGCAGCGGGGCGAAGACGTGGTGTTCCCAGATGCGGCGGGCCGCCTCTTCCGGGTACCTGGTGACCGCCGGATCGGCGTCGAGGAGTTGAACGAGGCGGCGCTCGGCGTCGTACGCGGGCCAGCCCGGGTCGCCCGTGGTGGCGAAGGCGGTCCAGGCGGAGCGGAAACGGGCGGAGAGCGCCTCGGTCTCGGGCGAGGGCACGGGCCCGGTCAGCATGGCGCCGAGGCCGCCGTACACACCGAAGGTCAGGGGCACGTCGAGTCCGTGAGGTCACCGTCGCGGGAGAGACGACCGCCGTCGTAGGCCGGGTCGTCGGCGGAGCCGAACTTGTAGGCGCCACCGTAGATCCACACCATCACCGGCCGTCGTGCGGCCGGGTCCGTCTCCGGTGTCCAGACGTTGACCGTCAGCCAGTCGTCACCGGCAGGAAGGCCGGCGGGGAGTTCCGCCTCGGGGCCCATCGGCTCCTGCGGGGGCGGCGGTCCGAACGCGAACGCCTCACGCACTCCGTCCCAGCGGTCCACCGGTCGCGGCGCCGCGAAACGCGCCGCACCCACCGGGGGCTGGGCGAACGGGATGCCCCGAAAGACCTCCAGGCCACCCTCGCGGCGACCGCGCACCGCGCCCGCCGCCGTCCTGACCTCAGGAAACTCGCTACTGCTCATCGATGACTCCTCAACGGACCGGCTGCCGGGCAGACGGTCCACGCACGGGATGCGAGTCGGGGGGACCGAGACGGAATACCGGTCGCTCCCATTGACACCGGCCGACCGTCGTCCGAGACTCATCTCGCTCTGAAGTGAACCATATTTCACCAGGCGAACCAGCTTGTCGACAGACTCGCGCTTCGAGGCCTCCACATCTCCAGGGACGCAGATGCTCTCTTCCCCCACGTCCGCCGCCTCGGCTCCCTCGCGCACGTTCCGCACGGTGTTCCCCGTGCTGGCTGGCCGCGAGTGCGGGCACCATCGGCAGTTGGACCAGGTTCGGCATGCTCGTGGGCGCGCTCACGGCCGGGCTGTTCTCCATCGGCTCGGCGATCTGCGCCACGGCGGGAGGGGCCGGACTGTTCGGGGCTGGGTCACCGGAGTCGGACGAACCGGCGCCGTCGTCGGTCCCTGGCTGATCGGCGCGCTCGCCACCAGCGGAAACGAGAGTTGGGGCTTCACCAATTTCGCACTGGCCGGACTCGTGGGCGCCGTCGCGATCTCCCTCACCGGAGTTGATGTTCCGACTCCCGTTCCCTCATTCCCACCCTGCACCCGACTCGAAGAGGAGTCAGGACAATGCTTCCGCGTACACGGCTGCACATACGGCGACCACGATCGAGACGCGTTCCGCTGGCGCTTGCGGCGGCCGCCGCAGGTGTGGCTCTGTTGATGGCCGCCGGCACCGCCGCCCCCGCCCCCGCACGAGCGGAAACGGATGTGGAGGTCATCAAGGACCTCGCCTACGCGCCCGCCCAGCCGGCCGGAACCCAGGGCCACCTGCTGGACCTATACGTTCCTCGGTCGAAGGAGCCGCTCCCGCTGGTCATCTTCACCAGCGGCTCGGGCTGGCTGGCCGACAGCGGTCGGAGCGGCGCCGACAAGGTGGCCGCCCAGCTCAACCCGCACGGATACGCCGTCGCGGGCGTGGCGATCCGCTCCAGCGGGCAGGCGCAGTTCCCGGCGCAGCTGCACGACATCAAGGGCGCCATCCGCTGGCTGCGCGCGCACGCGGCGGCGTATCACCTCGACCCGAACCGCTTCGCCATCATGGGCGACTCCTCCGGCGGCTGGACGACAGCGATGGCAGCCGTTACCGGGAACATCCCGGCGCTCGAAGGCGATGTCGGCGTACGGGGCCCCTCAAGCGCCGTTCAGGCGGCCGTGCCGTTCTACCCGCCTACGGACTTCCTTCAGATGGACGCCCACATGTTGGACAACTGCACGGAGTTCAACTCGGCGTTCGGGCTGACGGACTGCCACTCCGACGCCCGCTCCCCCGAGTCACGGCTCCTCGGCTGCACCATCACGGCCTGCCCGGACAAGGTCGCCGCGGCCGATCCGCTCAGCTACATCGGAGCCCGGCGCACCCCGCCGTTCCTGATCCTCCATGGTGAGCAGGACACGATCGTGCCCTACCACCAGAGCCGCATCCTCTACGACAAGCTGGCCGCCGCGGGCGACGACGCGCGCCTGATCTCCTTCCCGAAGGCCGGACACGGCACGGACTTCGCGATGCTCACCGACGACGCGACCCGCCAGGGTGCCTACCAGGAGAGTACGAAGAAAGGGCACAGCACACCGCCCCACCCGGTGACGCCGACGTGGCAGACGGTCCTCGCCTTCCTGGAGCAGCAGCTCGCCCGTCCTTCCCACTGAGGCGACCGCCCTTGCCGTCCGACGGATCGCCCTTCGTCGGACGGCAAGGGACGAAACGCTCCTGACGCGGCCGCCGAGGCGCGAGGCGATGACCCGATCGGCGAACTCGTGGGAAGCGTTCCGGAAGGGGGATCCGTCAGCGCACGCCCGCCGCGTCGAGCAGGGTGATCACCGTGGGCGCGATGAGCCCCGTCAGTTTGTCCGCGCCGATGCCGGCGCGCGCGCTGCCACCGTCGAAGACCAGACTGAGCTGCCGGGCCAGCAGACCGGGATCGCTCGCCCCGCCCCGCTCGGCCTCGGCACGGAAGAAGGCGGTCAGGTTCTCCTTGACCCCGTGGGCGACCCGACTGGCGGGGTGGCTCTGGTCCTTGAGCTCGATCTGCGCGGCCAGATAGGGGCAGCCGTAGAACTCGGGCGCGCCCGACTGTGCTTCCACCTGCCCGAAGACATGCAGGATCCGCTCCCGGGGGGAGCGGTCGTCGTCCGCCGCAGGCAGGAGTGCCGCCACATAGGTGGAAGTGCGCCGCTCCAGACTCGCCGCTATCAGTTCGTCCTTGCTCTCGAACAGCTGGTACATGGAGCGCTTCGACACTCCCGCCGCCTTGCACAGCGCCTCGACGCCGATGCCGACACCTTCCCGGTAGGTGAGCGTGGCCGCCGCCTCCAGCAGCCGCTCCCTGGGGCTTGGTTTCACTTCGGTGGTCATACCGCGAGGTTAACCCAAACAGAGACAAAAGAAAACCGATCGGTTTCTAGGGACGTGTGACACCCAGGGATGTGGCGAGGGTGGCTTGCGCTATGCCGGAGCCGCCATCTTCTCGGGCGTCGTCTCCACCGGGATGCGGTGCAGCCCCTTGCGGTCGTACCACCCCAGTACGCCGAGACCGAACAGTGCTGCCGCCACGAGGCCGGCCGCCATCATGACCCAGCCCCGCGTCAGGCCCGCGTCGCCCTGGGCGTCGTAGTAGAGGATCGAGCGGACACCACCGGTGATCTGCCGCAGGGGCTCGAACTCCGCGAGGAAGCGGTAGAAGCCGGGCAGCGCCTCGATGGGGGTGGTGGCGCCGGCCGTGGGTACCGCCATCCCGATGAAGACCAGCGTGACCACCAGCATGCCGGGCGTGCCGAAGACCGCGAGGAGGGTGAGCGCTCCGATCCCGGTGACGGCGACGGCGCACACCGAGTACAGCCACAGCAGGGGCAGATGGGAGGCGTCCATGCCCATGATGCCGACCGCGCCCGCCAGGACCAGTGTGCCCATCAGCAGGGACAGTCCGGCCACGAGGGTGCTGCTGATGGTGAGGGTCTGCACCCGGGTCGCCCGGATCAGCGGGCGGTGCAGGCGCAGCGGGCCCATGTCGTTGTGGGTGTAGCCGAGGGCGTGGTCGACCTGGCCGCTGATGACGTTGGCGGAGAGCATGCCGACGACCACGAGGGTGAGCGCGTAGTAGAACGCCGTCAGGCCCAGGCCGCTGTGCGAGTCGAGCGGGTGGCCGTCCTTCACCGTGACGGCGGCCGGGTCGGCGAGCAGGACGCGTGCCGCGGCGGGCAGCTTCGCCTGCTGGGCGCCGGTCTGCGCGGTCAGTTGCCTGCCGAGCTGGAGTGAGGCGTTCTCGGCCGCGGTCGTCGTCGCCGTCCGGGCCAGGCTGGAGCCGATGCTGCCGGCGGACTGGTTGGTCAGCACCGTCAGCGTCGGGCGGGCCGGGGTTCCGGCGGGCGCTGTGCCGGTCAGTGCGGTGGCGGACGCGGTGAAGTCGGCGGGCACGACGAGCGCGCCGAACAGCTTGCCCTTGCCGAGCTCCTCCTTCATCTCCTTCTGGTCCATCACCTTCCAGTCGATCTTGTCCCCACCGGTGGTGGACTTCTTGATCGACTCGGTGATCCGAGCCCCGAGGTTGACCTGCTTGCCGCCGACGGCGGCTCCCTTGTCGGCGTTGACCAGGCCGACCGGCAGCTTGGTCATGTGATCGACCGGGTCGATGTTGGCGCCGACGTAGAACACGGCGAACAGCAGCGCGAGGACGCCCGTGATGACGCCGTTGGCGATCCACAGAGGTTTGGCGCGCAGGACGCGGAAGGGGTGAATGCCACTCATGACGTACGTGTCTCTCGGTCGGTGGACGCGGAACGCTTGGCCGGGGGCTGCCAGCCGCCGGTGACTTCCTTGACGGGCTTGCGGGGGAAGCGGCGCCGGGCGTACTCCTGCGCGTGGGAGCCCGGAAGGACGTACAGGGTCTCCTTCTTTTCCTGGAGCGGTCGCAGCACGGTGTCCATGAACGACTTGCGATCACCCAGGTAGGGGCCGAGGACGTCCTCGCCGGCGGGGCAGACGGCCAGGCAGTAGCCGGACTTGTAGCCGGGGGGCGAGGACAGGCTCTGCCACATGGAGGCGCTCTCGGAGTCGGTGACCCGGGAGCGGTAGTCGGCGGCGCCCTCGCTGTCGGCCACGGTCTGTGCCCAGTCGGTGAACCCGCTCATGAACTCGCGGTAGTTGTGCGTGGTGCAGGCCAGGCCGCCGAAGGCGCCGTCCTTGGCGATGGCGCCGACCGGGCAGGTCGGGGTGGTCCAGGCTCACCGCGGCCGCGTCGTCCGCACCGGCCGCCAGGCACAGTTCGCGCAGCCAGGCCGCGTCGATCACCGCCGGCGGGCGCGCCGCGTCACCCGCCCTGCGCCGGGCGAGTACGGCCTGTACCGACGGGTGGGCGGCCAGCTTCGCCGGAAGCCTGGGACTCGGCGGTTGTCCCTCGGCGTCGCGCGCGGCGGTCATCCAGCACTCCTAGGAGTCTCGCAGGGAGACTCGCCCCCAGGGCGAGAAACTGATCAGTTTCACCACCGTAAACCGATCAGTTTTCCCACGCAAGCCCCACACTCGAAGGGGATTCCCGCCCCCCAGACCGACAGCGCGATGACCTCGAGGTCGGACGCGGAACCGGGTGCCGCGACCGGGTCCAAGATGCATGACGAAGCCCTCCGGCTCCGACCTCCGTTCCTCCGATGAGCTTGCGCCCGGAAACCGGTCGGT
Organism: Streptomyces afghaniensis; assembly: GCF_044327915.1. Lineage (NCBI taxonomy): Bacteria > Bacillati > Actinomycetota > Actinomycetes > Kitasatosporales > Streptomycetaceae > Streptomyces > Streptomyces afghaniensis. The sequence continues at coordinate 403,707 of NZ_JBIRGJ010000009.1, read as the reverse complement.
TTACTGTGATGAAAACCGAACGGTTTCCCCTTCTGGGGCGCTGGTGGAAGAGCTGTACGCCAAGCCGGCCAAGTAGGTCGCGGACCACAGCGGGGACCGTAGGCCCCTCACTCATTCGCAGTTCACGCACAAGGAGTCGGCGAGATGACCAGCCAGGAACCGCATCCCACGATCCACATCCCGGCGACCAGCAGCCACACCATCGCCCCGCGCGCAGGACGACACAGTCACGAGGGGACCCTGCGCTACCTCAAGGCAGGCACCGGTGCCCCCGTGGTCCTGCTGCACACCGTGCGCACCCAGGCCGAGCACTTCCGCTCCCTCATCCCGCTGATCGCGGACCACTACACCGTCTACGCCCTCGATCTGCCGGGAATGGGCTACTCCGAGATCGTGCCCGGCGCCTCCTACGACGAGCCGGCCATGCGAGCGGGTGTGGAACGCCTCCTCACCGAACTCGACCTGCACGACGTGACGTTGGTCGGCGAGTCCATGGGGGCGGTGCTCGCCCTGACCACCGCAGCCGATCTCCCCGAGCGCGTCCGGCGCGTCGTCGCGGTCAACACCTACGACTTCCGCGGCGGGATCGCCCGCTCCAGCCTCCTCGCCCGCGTCGTGGTCAGCGGAGTCCTCGCCCCCGGGGTGGGCCCGGTGATCGCCGGAGTGGAGCCCAAGCCCGCCCTCACCAAGATCCTCCAGGGCGGCCTGGGCGACAAGAGCACACTGCGCGAGGACTACGTGGACGAGCTGCTCCAGGTGGGCCGGCGCCCCGGCTACCCGACCGTCGCCCGGGGCGTGTATCAGGCCCTGCCCAGCCTCATCGCGGCCCGCTCGCGCTACCCCGAGGTCAAGGCACCCATCCACCTCGTCTACGGGGAAAAGGACTGGTCCCGCCCCTCGGACCGGGAGGCCAACAAGAAGCTGCTGCCCGCCGCCGACTTCACGCAGGTGCCGAAGGCCGGCCACTTCATCGCCCTGGAACGGCCCGACGTGCTGGCCGACCTGCTGAACGCTGTCGTGTGACGGCCCGCCCCGAAACCGCTGTGGTCACCCTCGATCGGGGTGTCGCGAGGGTAGGGCAGGTCGGTCTGCCGACGGTCGCCGATGTAGAACAGGTAGCCGAGGATGGGGACGCTGGCCCGCCTGCGTCCTTGGCCCAGGAGTTCCGCGACGGGGACGACGGTGGGTGTCTTCGCGTTCATGACGTCCGATTGATCTTCTCGATCAGTGCGGCGAGTTCCTCGCGCTCCTCGATGGTCAGGTCGGTCAGCGGCGGTCTGACCCGCCCGCCGTCGCGCCCGACGGCGGTGAGGCCGGCTTTGACGATGGAGACCGCGTAGCCTCGGGCGCGGTTGCGGATGTCGATGTAGGGGATGATGAAGTCGTTGATCATCCCGTAGACGGAGTCCTTGTCCTGGGCGCGGACCGCCTCGAAGAACCGCAGGGCGAAATGCGGGACGAAGTTGTAGATCGCCGAGGAGTAGGTGTTCACGCCCAGCTGCAGCAGGGGCAATGCGAAGGTCTCGGCGGTCGGCAGGCCGCCGATGTAGATGAGGCGGTCGCCGACCTTGGCGTACGTGCGGGTCATGCGCTCGATGTCGCCGACGCCGTCCTTCAGGCCGATGAAGTTGGGGTTGCGCTCCGCCAGTTCGGCGACTGTGTCGTCCTCCAGCACCGCGTTGGCCCGGCTGTAGACGATGACGCCGAGGTCGGTCACCTGGCAGACCGAGCTGATGTGCGCGATGAGCCCGGCCTGGCTGGCCTCGGTGAGGTAGGGCGGCATCAGCAGGATGCCGGCCGCGCCGGCGTGCTGCGCGGCGACGGCGTGAGCGGTCGCCTGGGCGGTGCCGCCGGTGGCCGGGGCGATGACCGGCACACGGGATCCGACCTCGTCGACGGCGCTGCGCACGACGTCGTCGATCTCCTGCGAGGTGAGCGAGAAGCCCTCGCCGGTGCCGCCGGCGGCGAACAGCCCGGCGACGTCGAAGTCGGCTTGCCATGCGAGATGGTCGCGATACCCGATCTCGTCGAAGGCGCCCTGGTCATCGAAGTGCGTCACAGGGAAGGAGAGCAGGCCGGTGGTCAATTGGCGGGCGAGTTCAGCAGGGGGAGTCAGCGTCACGCCGCCACGGTAAGAGCGGCCATGATGCCTGTCCAAGAGTGCTTACGCATTGTGTGATGCCGCTTCGGTATCGGTCGTCTCGCCGGCACGGGGCGAAATCACCGGCCCGCTCGGGTGCTCCCGCGGGGCCAGGTCCTCAAGCGCGGCCAGCACCTGCGCGAGGGCGGGATTGCGTGAACGCCGCGGCCACAGCAGATGCAGCTCCACAGGTCGGGGCACATGCGTGGCCAGCGGGATGAACGCGACATGGGGAATGCCGAGCAAGGTGGCGGAGGCGGGCACGAAGGCGACACCCCGCCCGGCGGAGACCAGCCACAGCATGGTGAGGATCTGACTCACGCTGTGCACCACCCGTTCCTGGGCCAGCGGGACCATGCTGACCATCAGGTCGTAGAAGTACCGGGCCTTGCGCTGCGAGTGGAAGATCAGCGGTTCGCCGGTCAGGTCGTCGGCGCGAGCGGGCCGGTCCAGGCCGCACAGCCGGTGCCCGGCGGGCACCGCCAGCAACAGCGCCTCCTTCTGGATCAGGCGCGAGTCGAAGTGTTCGGAGTCGAAGGGCGGGCGGGCGAGCCCGAGGTCGATGTCCTCACCGGCGAGGGCGGCGATCTGCTCGCGCGTCACCATCTCGAACAGCTCGATGCGGACCTCCGGCAGGCTCTGCTCCAGCCGGTTGAGGATGCGGCCGAGCATGCCGAAGGTCGACGCGGCGGTGAAGCCGAGCCGCACCACGCCACGGGAACCCGAGTGGATACGGCGGGCCAGGTCCGGGGCGGCCTCGGCGATCGCCAGGATGCGTCTGGCCTCCACCAAGAACGCCTCACCGGCCGGCGTGAGAGCCACATGCTGCTTGTCCCGCTCGAGGAGCTGCACGTCAACGGCCGCTTCGAGCTTCTGGATCTGACGGCTCAGCGGCGGCTGGGTCATGCGCAGTCGTGCCGCCGCCCGGCCGAAGTGAAGTTCCTCGGCAACAGCGACGAATCCCCGCAATTGCCCCAAGGTATACGTCATGCAAGGAAGGTATCAGCCCATGCGCTAACGGAGTTGGACAGGCATGACGGGCGGTCATAGGCTGCGCGACACCGCGGAGCGAGACCCAGATCACATCTCCACCCAACTCGCTTGAGGGAGACGCTCATGCACACCAGGCTTCGGTTTCACCGCCGCATGGCCGCGGTCGCTGTGTTCGCCGCCGTGATCGCGCTGCCCGGCTGCGGTGGCAACGTCGGGGATGAGGGCTCCAAGGACGAAGCCTCGTTCCCGGACAGGGCCATCACCCTGCTCGTGGGGCAGGACCCCGGCGGCAGCACCGACCTCATCGCCCGCGCGGCCGCCGAACCTGCCGCCGCCGACCTCGACGAGACCATCACCGTTGCCAACAAGCCCGGCGCCAACGGCGCCGTCGCCGCCAAGGAACTGGCCGGCGCCAAGGCCGACGGCCACACCATCATGCTCTTCGTGGGCTCGCTGGCCTACATCACGCCCTTGGCCGTATCCGCCGACGAAGCCGTCGACATCAACGACTACGAAGTCATCACCGGCCTGTCCCAGGACGACTACGTCCTGGTCGCGGGCCCCAAGTCCGGTTTCAAGACGGTCAAGGACATCGCCGACGCCGGCCGCTCGGTCAAGTACGGTACGACCGGCGTCGGCACGGGCAGCCACCTCAGCCAGGCGCTGCTGTTCTCCCAGGCGAAGGTGAAGGCGACCGCCGTGCCGTTCGACGGCGGAGCTCCCGCACTCACCGCCGTCCTGGGCGGTCAGGTCGACGTCGCCTCGATCCAGCTCGGTGAGGCCCAGCCCCAGATCAAGGCCGGGAAGATCACCCCTCTCGTCACCTTCGCGGAGAAGCGGCCCACGTACATGGCCGACATCCCCACCGCGGTCGAGGCCGGCTACGACGTCCCGGTGCAGCAGTCGCGTGCCGTCGTCGCACCTAAGGGCACTCCCAAGGAGGTTGTCGACCGGCTGCGGACGGCGTTCCGCAAGGCTTTCGAGGACAAGAAGTACCAGGACTTCAACACTCGGCGGCTGCTCACACCCAACGAGGTCGAGGGCGCCGAACTGCTCAAGCAGTGGACCGGTTCGCTGGAGAAGTACCGTGCCCTCGCCGACGAGTACCAGATCGACATGAGCGGGAACTGAGGACCATGTCCACCGAGACCCCGTCGACCGCCGGCGAACCCTCCGACGACACCCGGCCTCCGGCAGCGGGCATGGTGACCAACCTCGTCACGGCCACAGTCGTCGTGGTTCTCGGCGGCGCGGCGCTCGCCGGGGCATTGCACCTGGGCATAGGCAGTCCCTCGAAACCCGGGCCCGGCACCTGGCCGGCCCTGGTGAGCGCAGCACTGATCATTCTCGGCGTGCTCCTGGCCGCCGCTGCCCGACGCATGGACGACGCCGAGCAGTTCACCCGCACCAGCTTCCTGGTGGTCGTGGCGGTCGGGACCATGGTGGCCTACGTAGCGGTCATCAGCGTGATCGGCTTCGAGATCCCCACAGCCCTCCTGGCCTTCTTCTGGCTACGGATCCTGGGCCGGGAGAGCCTGCGGACCTCCATCGTCGTCAGCCTCGCCGCCACCTGCGCGTTCTACGCCCTGTTCGTCGGCGCGCTGAAGGTCACCATCCCGCACCTGTTCTGACCGCACACCACCACACGTTCGGGAGGAGCGTTGGACGTGTCCCCCGTGGTCAACGGCTTCGCCGTCGTCCTGGAGCCGACCAACCTGCTGTACTGCCTCATCGGTGTCGTCATCGGCATGCTGATCGGCGTCCTGCCCGGTCTGGGACCAGCCGCCACCATAGCCATCCTGCTTCCGATCACCTTGGGCCTCGAACCCGTCACCGCGATCATCATGCTGGCAGGCATCTTCTACGGCGCCCAGTACGGCGGCACCATCACCTCCGTACTGCTGCGCCTTCCCGGTGAAGCATCCTCCGTCGTCACCGTCTTCGACGGACACGCCCTCGCCCGCCAGGGCAAAGCCGGCACCGCCCTGGGCATCGCCGCCATCGGCTCCTTCGTCGGCGGCACCCTCGCCATCATCGCCCTCAGCCTGGTCGCCCCTCTGGTCGCCGAATTCGCCCTGGACTTCGGCCCACCCGAATACACGATGCTGGCGCTGCTCGGCATCCTGCTGGTGGCCACCGTCTCAGGCGGCGGCATGCTCAAAGCCCTCATCGCCGCCGCCGTCGGCCTGCTGCTCGCCACCGTCGGCCGGGACGGCTTCACCAGCGCCGAACGGTTCACCTTCGACAGCCTGTCACTCGCGGACGGCCTGGACTTCGTCCCCATCGCCATGGGCCTCTTCGGCCTGGGCGAGATCCTCTACACCCTGGAAGAACGCCACCGCGCAGCCCACGCCCCCACCAAGGTCGGCAACGTCTGGCCCAGCCGCTCCGACCTGCGCCAGTCCTCCGGCGCGATCGGCAGAGGCGGCGTCATCGGCTTCATCCTCGGCATTCTCCCCGGTGGCGGCGCGGTCCTCGCCTCGCTCGCCGCCTATGCCCTGGAAAAACGCCGATCACGCACCCCGGAGCGCTTCGGCCGCGGCGCCGTCGAAGGTGTCGCCGCACCCGAGACCGCCAACAACGCAGCCGCCACATCCTCGTTCATCCCGCTGCTGTCCCTCGGCATACCCGCCAACGCCACCATGGCGGTCATCTTCGGCGCCCTCCTGATCCAGGGCATCACCCCCGGCCCCCAGCTCGTCACCGAGCACCCCGAGCTGTTCTGGGGCGTGGTGAACTCGATGTACATCGGGAACATCCTTCTGCTCATCATGAGCATCCCGCTCGTAGGCCTGTTCGTACGCATCCTGCGCGTGCGCCCGAGCATCCTCGCCCCTCTCACCGTCCTCATCACCCTCATCGGCGCCTACACCGTCAACAACAGCGTGTTCGACATCGGACTCGTGGTCTTCTTCGGCGTCCTCGGATACCTCATGAAGAAACTCGGATTCGACCCCGGCCCACTCGTCCTCGCCTTCGTCCTCGGATCACTCCTGGAAAGCTCGCTCCGCCGCTCACTGCTGCTCTTCGAAGGCAACCCCGGGGGCTTCCTCACCCGCCCGATCTCGGGAACGCTGTTCGCGCTCTTCCTCGCCGTCGCGCTGGTGCCGGCCGCCCGGGCGATCTGGCGCAACCGCAGAGCCGACCCCCGACACAGCAAGGAACCGGTATGACCGTCCTCGTCGGCTAACTGCCCACCCCCGAAGGGGCCGCCGCGTTCTCGGCCGCCCTGGACGAAGCGGCACGACGACACGAGGCCCTCGTCGTCCTGAGCTCCCCGCGTCGGGCTGGCTGGTGGTGCTGGGTGTGTCTACCAGGCGGCCAGTGAGCCGTCGGTGTTTCGCCAGAGCGGATTGCGCCAGCGGTGGCCGCGTTCGGCGCCGGCGCGGACTGGCGCACGCCGGCAGTACCGGGAGGCCACTTGCACCTGTACCGGTAGGGCGGCGTTTCGGGGTCCTGGCAGCGTCAACCGGTAGTCCGGGGTTCAGGATCCGGTGCTGTAGCGGCTGAGCATGAGGGCGACGGCTTCGTCCACGATCGCGGCGTCGGTGGGGTTGGGCGGGACGAAGTCGGTCCGTACGAGCTGAGGCCACAGGAACTGGCTGCAGATCATGCCGAGGAACTGTTCGGCCACTGCGGATGCCGACTGCGGCTGTCCGTCGGCCGCACGGAAGTCGAGTGTGCCGGCCTGTGCTTCGGCGTCGAGGTAGTCGCGGAGCCGGTCGAAGAAGGGTCCGCGGTCGATGGCGAAGCCGGTGCCGACGATGTCGGCGAGTTCCGGCATCTGGGGCAGCTCGGTGATGATGAGGCGGCACAGCGCCGCCGTGCCCGGCCGTGCGACCAGGCAGGCGTAGTCGCGGCCGATGTGGTCCAGACCGTACCGGGGATCACCGGGCGGGGGCGGCGCGGCGTACTCCACGTCCAGCTGCCACTGTTCGGAGGTGACGGCCGCGAACAGCGCAGCCTTGGTGGGGTACCGCTTGAAGAGGGTGCCGGTGGAGACGCGGGCCTCCTTGGCGATCTGGGCGAGGGAGGTCTTGTCGTATCCCCGGGCGAGGAAGAGGTCGCGGGCGGCGCGGATGATGCGCGCGCGGTTCTCCTCTTTGATCTGTGCGTGATACCCGGTCTGGCACGCAGCGCCACCGCTTTCCGCTCGGTCACGGTCCGCCACCGACATACCCACGCCCCTCGCCCGTCTCCCGGCCGCATCCTCGCTGTCAGAGGACGGTCTGGCCTCCGTCCAGGATAAGGTCCTGGCCCACAGCGAAGGCGGAGGCATCGGAGGCCAGGTACACGACGGCTTCCGCGACCTCCTCGGGCGTGCCCATGCGACCCAGCGGGATGCTGGAGCTGATCGCGTCCAGAACCGCCGTCTGCTGCGCGGGGTCCTCGATCCCGAGCTTGGAGGCGGAGTACAGCGGGGTGTCCACCGGGCCGGGGCTGACCGCGTTGAACCGGATGCCGTGCGACCTGAGCAGGTCCGCGTTCCACGACCGCATCAGGGAGCCCAGAGCCGCCTTTGTCGCGGCGTAGGCGTTCGAATTCCCGTAGCCGCCGTGCGCGCTGTTGGACGCGTTGAGGATGACCGAGGACGGGTTGGCCAGCACGGGCACCAGGGCCTGCGTGAGGAAGAAGACGCTCTTGACGTTGATGTCGAAGAGCCGGTCGTAGCTGTCCTCCGTGTGGTCCTCGAACGGCCGCCAGTCCGAGACGCCGGCGTTCAGGAAGGCCACGTCCAGCTCCCCGAAGTGCTCACCCACCTGCTTGGCCAGGCCGCGCTGCGCATCGAGATCGCGTGCGTCGGCCTGCACCACCGGCACCTTCTCCCCGAGGATCTGCCGCGCTCTGTCGATGCTGGCCGGGGTCACGCCCGTGACCAGCACGTCGGCCCCCTCCGCAATGAAACGCTGCGCGGTCTCCAGACCGATCCCGCTCGTGCCGCCGGTGATGAGGGCGCGCTTGCCCGCAAGACGATTCATGGTCACTGTTCCTTGCCGAGTCGAAGGTAAGTCGATGGACTCACCATGGGAAAGTAACTCCCGCACCACCCGTAAGGCAAGTCGATCCACTTACCAATGGCGGCCTGGAGCGGTTTGGTCACGCCGGAGAGCCGCACGCAGGACGCCAGCGATGACAGCCGCCCGGAGGAGCCCGAGGCATTGGCCCTGCAGGGCGGACCGTCGCGCTGCCAAGCACTCGGGCCAGTTCCCGCCGGCGAGGGTGGCCCAGCGTTCGGCTGTCTTGGGGTGGATGCCGAGCAGGTCGGCGAGGACCATGGGCGGCAGGTCTACCAGTGCGTCCACCTTTGGACGGGCCGTGGGCCGCGCCGAGCGCGTCCGTCTACAACTTTCCCGTCCTGAAATCCGCGCTGCTCTTGAGGACCGCGGAGTCCATGGTCCAGTTCTCCGGCTGAACCCTCTCCCAGAGACTTCCCTTGCCGAGTTCCCTGCCCAACTGGTCTTCCCGGCGGAACCACTCCTCAGCGCTTCGGATCCTGTTGGGGTGGATTTCGTCGAGCAGGGCGTAGTCCCTGGTGATGATTCCGTGCTTCCACACATTCCAGAAGCCCGTGAAATTGTCACGGAAGCTCATCGTGCTCTTGTCGTTGGGGTCGGCATTGTATCCGGCAGGATGATCAGCAATATTCTTCAGGTCTGGACTGTTCCAATATGTTTCCAGATCCGTGTCGATGTACTGCGCAGGATGCCCGGTGACCTTCTCGAATGCCGCAGCCATATCGGCATACGTCATGTGCTCGATGGCGACTTCGAGGTCCATGCCATTGGCCCGCTCCGGGTGATCGAAGAGCCAGCGGACATAGAATCCGCAGTCTTCGAGCGCCACGTGCGGAACAGCTCCCTCACCCAGCGGGACTCGCCACGTGACGACACCGTCCTCGATACTGGGCGTCATGGGCGTGAGCGGCGAGATCACCATCTCGATGTAGGGACCTGACGTGAAGACCGCCGCTCCCATCCGGTCCCTGTTCTTTTCGTTCTGGAACAGCACCCATTCAGCCATGCGGCCTTTGCCGTCATAGTGGCCGGTGCGGAACCTGGAGTCATAGCCTGACTTCTTGAGGGCGTAGTCGAGATTTCCGTAGACGAAGAACTTGATTCCTTCTTCGATCGCGATCTCATAACTGCGGATGGTTCCAGTAGGTCTCGGTTTTCTCGCCGGTGTTGAACCCGTCGATATTGACGAACGCCCCGTCGCAGCTGCGAAATCCTTCGCGCAGCACGTCCTCGTCGGCGAATGACCCTTCAAGGATGGAGACGTTGCCGAGGGCGAGGAGTTCCTGGGCCCGGGGGGAGGTGGCATCCCGGGTGAGGACCCGGACGGAGTACTTCTTGTCTGCGACAAGAGCGCGGACGATGGGCATCCCTTGGGCACCTGTACCGCCGATGACGAAGATGGTGGAGGTGGCATGAGAAGACATGGTTTTTGACTCCAGAGGTTGAGTACGCACGCGATCAGCGCGCGCCGGGCGCGGCACGTTCGGGGCTGATCTCTGCATCAGCTTGGCGATCAACGGCGATGACCGGCCGACACTGTGCCGCTGTCCGTAGGCCACGAGACTCGGAAACCGATCGGTTTCCAGCACCGTACACCGATCGGTTTCCAGGCGGCAAGCCCCCGGCGCCGGCACTCAGGTGGCTCTCGTGGCACCCAGCGGTCTGATCGGGTTGGGGTTCCTGGACGCGCTGCACCACTCCGGCATGGAAGCCCGGGTGTGCACCGCCGCCGGCCTTGCATGACATCGGCGACCTGGCCTACGCCGGGCCGGACACCATGCGCTCAACCAGACCACCTGCGCGACACCTCAAGGCTCCCGGGTGCCATGGCAGCGTTGTCGAATCACTCACAGGTCAGAGGCCCCCCGTTCACTTGCGCCGATGAAACCGATCTGTTTCCCTATGCGGAAACAGATCGGTTTCCAACCGGTGCTCACCTATGACCAGCAACAAAGGGAAGAGTTGGTGCTTGTCGTGCTGGGCGTGGCGCAGCTCATGGTCACGCTCGATGCGACCGTCGTGAACATCGCGCTGCCCGAAGCGCAACATGACCTCGGTTTCAGTGACGGCAGCCGGCAGTGGGTGATCACGGGTTACGCCCTGGCGTTCGGCAGCTTGCTGCTGCTCGGGGGCCGCCTCGGTGACCTGTTCGGCCGACGTACGACCTTCGTGACCGGCCTGATCGGTTTCGCGGCCGCATCCGTCGTCGGCGGCGCGGCCGGCAGCTTCGAAATACTCGTCGCGGCACGCGTGGCCCAGGGCCTCTTCGCCGCGCTGCTCGCGCCCGCGGCGCTCTCGCTGCTCAGCGTGACCTTCACCGACCCGGCCGAGAGGCCGAAGGCGTTCGGCATCTTCAGTGCGCTGTCCGGTGCGGGCGCCGCGGTCGGACTGCTGCTCGGCGGCATGCTCACCGAATGGGCGTCGTGGCGCTGGGTGATGTACGTGAACGTCGTTTTCGCGGGCGTCGCGTTGGCCGGTGCGCTGCTGTTGCTGGCCAAGGCCGCGGTCACCGAGCGCCCCAAGATCGACATCCCTGGCACCGTCGTGGTGAGCGCCGCGCTGTTCGGCATCGTCTACGGGTTCGCGCACGTCGAATCCACCAGCTGGACCGACCCGGTCGCGCTCGGCTCCATGATCAGCGGCGTGGTGCTGCTAGCGGTATTCGCATGGCTGGAGCTCCGGGTCGCGCATCCGCTGCTGCCGCTGCGAGTCGTGCTGGACCGTACCCGAGGCGGTTCGTTCCTGGCCGTGTTCGTCCTGGGCATGGGGATGTTCTCGATCTTCCTGTTCCTGACCTATTACCTGGAGGCCAGCATCGGCTACTCGCCGATCGAGGCCGGCCTGTCCTTCCTGCCGATGGTCGGCGGCATCGTCGCCTCGTCGACCACTGTGCCTTCACTGCTGCTGCCCAAGGTCGGCCCGAAGGTCGTGGTCAGCGTCAGCTTCCTGGTCTCCGCATCCGGTATGGCCCTGCTGACGCAGCTCACGCTGAACAGCACCTACGTCGCCGACATCATGCCGGGCATGATCCTGTTGGGTCTCGGTATCGGTGGGGTGATGACCACCGCGTTCCAGGGTGCGACCGCAGGCGTGCACCACGAGGACGCGGGCGTCGCCTCGGCGCTGATCAACACCAGCCAGCAGGTGGGCGGCTCGATCAGCACGGCGCTGCTGACCACCGTCGCCTCATCGGCCGCGACCGACTACCTGTCCTCACACAAGCCCGGCGCGCTGACCGTGGCCCAGGCCGGGGTCGAGAGCTACACGGCCACCCTGGCGTGGGGCGCCGGGATCTTCGTGGTCGGCGCGGCACTCACGGCGCTCCTGATGCCGAATTCAGCTCTGGCGCCGTCGGAGGGCGAGCCCGTGATCGCCCACTGAGCCCGAACCCACCGAGGATACGCCCTGGTCACAACGCGTGGACTGCGGGAAACGCCCTGCTGCCTACGATGATTCGGTGTCCTCAAGGCACGGATCATCGCAGGTAGCGGGGATGGACGCCTTTTGTCCGCCGCAGCTGTGGCTGTACTCGGTGTGCGCCATCGCGGCCTCCGGGATCGGTGCGCTCCCCCGCCTTGCCGTGTTCGCCACGCCTGCTGGTGGTCACGTCGGTCGACCATGGGCGGCGCGAAGATCGCCCCGGAAAGGCGTCGAAAACCGATCGGTTTTCATTTCGTCGTAATCGAGTTAACCTCGCGGTATGACCACCGAAGTGAAACCAAGCACCAGAGAGCGGCTGCTGGAGGCAGCAGCCACGCTCACCTACCGAGACGGTGTCATCATCGGCGTCGACACGCTGTGCAAGGCGGCAGGGGTGTCGAAGCGCTCCCTGTACCAGCTGTTCGAGAGCAAGGACGAACTGCTCGCGGCGAGCTTGGAGGAGCGCTCCGCCGCCTTCGTGGCGACCCTCCTGCCCGCGGCGGACGACAGCCGCTCACCCCACGAGCGGATCCTGCACGTCTTCGCCCAGTTGGAGGAGCAGGCGGGTGCGCCCGACTTCCAAGGCTGTCGGTACCTGGCTGCTCAGATCGAGCTCAAAGACCAGAACCACCCCGCGAGCCGGGTGGCTCACCGGGTCAAGGCGAACCTGACAGCCTTCTTCCGTGCCGAGGCCGAACAGGGCAGGGCGAGCGATCCCGACCTGCTGGCCCGGCAGCTGATCCTGGTCTTCGACGGCGCCAGCGCCCGCGCGGGGATCGGAGCCGACAGACTGACCGGGCTGATCACGCCCACGGTGGCCACCCTGCTCGACGCGGCCGGCATGCACTGACGCGCCCCGTCTTCGGCAGGAGTCTCCGCGGGCGGACGGGGGTTGCTGCGGTCGCTGCCTTGAAGCCCTGCCAAGGCCATGGCCCTGAGCCTCACGACGACCTCCGCACCGCACTGGCTGTTGGGCACGCCGACGAACCCTCCCCCTCCGTCACCGTCCCGTCGATCCAGACGACGGCAACTGTCACTCCGGACGCCGGAGGCGCGCGGCTGCGTCCCCGCAGAACGGGGTTTCGAGCTCGACGGCGCGGGCCCGACCACCTCCAGCGCGGACGCCAACCTCAAGTCGCCCGAGAGCCCGGGATCTGGAGCCTGTGACTGCCGGCCGAGTGTCGCGATGCTCCGCAGCAGATCAGAGGTCGAGGACCAGGCGGTTGCCCTTGGCCCGGGAGACGCAGATCATCATGGTGTCGCCTGCGGCGCGTTCCTGGTCGTCCAGGACCGAGTCGCGGTGGTCTATCTGTCCGGACAACACCTTCGTCTCGCAGGTTCCGCAGATTCCCTCCTCGCAAGAGGTCATCACCGGCACACCGGCGGCTTCGACGGTCTCAAGAACGGACATGTCCTCAGAGACCAGCAGGGTCTTGCCGGACTGGGCCAGCTCGACCTCGAAGCTGCTCTGCGGCCCGGCGATGAGGTCCTGCTTCGGGGCGAAGCGCTCCAGGTGCAGAGATCCGCTCGGCCACTTCTCGCAACCGGCCTCGACCGCCGCGAGCAGCGGTTCCGGACCGCAGGCGTAGACGGCTGTCTTGCGTTGCGGCTTGCCGAGCAGCGAAGGCAGGTCCAGCAGCCCGTATTCATCCTGCGGCCGCAGGCTCACCCGGTCTCCGTAGGCTCGCTGCAGAGTCTCTCCGAACGCCATCGAAGCGCGGGTGCGACCCCCGTAGACGAGGCGCCAGTCGGCGCGGGTCGCGTTGACTGCTGCCACCATGGGCAGGATGGGGGTGATCCCGATTCCGCCCGCGATGAACAGGTATTTCTTGGACTTCACGAGCGGAAAGTGGTTGCGTGGCCCGCGAATGCGCACCGATTCACCTTCCGTGAGCACGTCGTGCACGTGGCTCGACCCGCCCCGGCTTTCCGGTTCGCGCAGCACCGCGACCTGAAAGCGGGACCGGTCCCCCGGGTCCCCGCACAGTGAATACTGCCGGACCAGGTCGGCTCGCAGTACCAGATCGATATGCGCTCCCGGCTGCCATTCCGGCAGCGGACGGCCCTCCGGGTGGCGCAGCGTCAGCAGCACGACGCCTTCGGCCATCGTTTCCTTACGTTCCAACACGAGGTCGAGCTCGACCTCGGTGCTGAGAGTGCTCATGATCCGCCTTTCATTTCTCGCAGTGATGTGCGGTGATGGGTTCTTTCCTGAGATGGGTTCTTTCCTGACCGATCAGGACGGGAAGCAGCGCCCGAAGTCGCGCAGCAGTCGGGGTGGGCCCTGCAGCTTGATCTGGCGACGCACCAGTGCCCACGCCAACAGCGACGGCTTGCTGAGGAAACGCAGCCAGGTGCGGGTGTCGGCGGTGATCCTGAGATCCGGCTCGCCGTGATGTCCGGCAGCGACATCGAGTTCGCGGTCGCGGATGGTCACGGTGATCTGCCGGGACTCGTCGCCGGTGAAGGTGAAGTGGTAGGTGGCGGACATGTCCTTGGCCTGTTCGCGCTGGAAGATCAGCGGCAGGCCTTCCACCAGGCCGTCGATGCTGTTCGCTCGCAGGCTCATGGCCACCTGCTTCGTGCGCTTGTTCGGGAACCGGTCGGTCACGTGCTGCTCGGCGTCGGAGCCCGGGACGACGTAGACGGTCTCTTCCTTGTCCATCAGCGGGCGCACGACCTGGGTCAGATGCGCCTTGCGGTTGTCCAGCCAGGGGCCGATGACGTCCTCACCGGCCGGGCAGACCGACATGCAGTAGGCCGCTTTGTAGTTGGCGCCGAAGGACAGGCTCTGCCACATGGAGGCGCTCTCGCTGTCGCTCACTCGCGCACGGTAGTCGTGGGCGTCGCGGCTTTCGGCGACCTGTTCGGCCCAGTCACCGAAGCCACCCATGAACTCGCGGTAGTTGTGCGTGTAGCAGGCGGAGAAGTTGAAGTGACCGTCGGAGGCGATCGCCCCGGTCGGGCAGGCCGTCACGCACAGCTTGCATTCCAGGCAGGGGTTGTACTCGATGGGCCGGGTGTATTCGCTGACCTCGGCGTCGATGAGGATCGTGCCCAGCAGGATGAAGTTGCCGAATTTCGGGTGGATGACGTTGCGGTGGATACCCATCTTGCCGAGCCCCGCCGCCACGGCGACCGGCTTGTGCGAGACGACCCACGCCTTCCTGGGGAACTTGTCCATCTCCATCGGAAAACCCATCGCGGGGTTGATGGCGCGCACGCCCATCGCTTCCAGCTCGCCCACCACATGCCGGCCGACCTCGTTGGTGTGGTCGCCGGTGTGATGGAACTCCAGGTTGGCGACCGAGCGCGCGGGAGTGCGGATGTTCTCCCGGTTCATTCGGGTCACGAAGCTGATCAACGTTCGGACACCCGGCAGCGCGGCGCTCAGGTCCTCTCGCTGGTCGGCGATGTCCGGCCGGTCGATCTCGACGAAGCCGACGTCGTCCGCACCTGCGTCGAGACACAACTGGCGCAGCCACGACGCGTCCAGCGGCTCGGCGGTCCGGGCGGCGGTGCGGTCGCGTCGGCGGGCTTGGACGACGGTGGGATGGTCTTCGAGCTTGTTCCTGGCCATCGAGCGTCACCTCACGGGGGCGGGATGCTTGCGAGTTTCATGAAGCAACTCGAACTCTAGACGCCCAGAGTTTCGTGAAGCAACTTGCCGGTCGAGCTGCGCCACTCGCAGCTACGGCAGCGGCAGGAGGGTGGGCTCCGGCGGTTCACGCCCTGCGGGCAGGGGTGGGAGATGCCGCTGGAGTTCGCCATCCGGTCGGCCGCACACCACCGCTTCCGCCACGAAGACGGAAGAAGGCCGGCTCACCGCGGCGTCGGCAAAGCCAAAGCTCGTAGCGGCGAGTCCGCCGAAGAACGTTCGGATGTCAGGCCGGCGAGTCGGTGAGTGCCGGGCCGGGAAGCAGATGAACGGCGTCCGGGCCCACCACCTGTCCGCAGTGGGTGCACACGAGCTGTTCCCGCACGTTACCTCCGCATCCCACATGGCTCGTGATCCGCGGAGGGCCGGCCGGATCGCCGACGTACTCATCGCCCCAATGCATCAAAGAAAGCACTGCGGTGAGCAGGTCCTTGGCCTTGCTCGTCGGCCGGTACTCATAGCGGGCAGGCCGCTCCTGGTAACAGACCCGCTCCAGCAGCCCGTCGTCGACCAGCTTGGAGAGGCGGTTGGTGAGTACATTGCGGGCGATACCGAGGCTGTCCTGAAATTCCTCGAACCGGCGCAGGCCAAGCTGCGCGTCGCGAATGATCAGCAAGGTCCAGCGCTCGCCCACGACCTCCAGAGTCCTGGCGATGGAGCACAGTTGACTGTCGTATGTTCGGCCCAGCATGCTGCGAATTTTACACGTTGCGTCAAGCAACTGACGGCTTCGAAGAGCGAGATCACTCACCCTCGGACATCCCGGCCGAGGTGATGGCGACGGCGAAGGTTCTCGCGGCGTGCTTCGCCGCCGGCGTCGGCGGGATCCTGCGGCCGGCGGGCTGAGCCGTTCCCTCCTGCGCGCCGTCGCCGGCAGGCGGGGGCGCGGGGAGAGTGAGCACTGCGGGCGCTGAGTCCGACGGCCCGGCCCCCCGCGGCGCGACTGGGATAGGGACGGGAACCCCATCGGCGTGGCGCCGGGCGCAGGAAACGGTATGTGCGGTGTATGGCTTCAGGGCTTGGTGAGGCCGTCGAGGACCGGTAGGAACCCGAGTAATGCTCTTGGCCGTAATGGGAGTCAGCCGGTCCGGCGAATGAGGGCCAGGTACATCGCGTCGGTCCCGTGCAGATGCGGCCACAGCTGCACGTCGGGCCCCTCTCCCAAGTCCGGTACGCCGGGCAGCAGCGGACGGGCGTCGAGGAGATCGGTCTCCGGGTGCTGCTTGAGCACGTCGGCGACGACGGCCCGGGTCTCGGCGAGGTGCGGCGAGCAGGTCGCGTAGCCGACGACACCGCCGACCCGCACCGACTCCAGGGCGGTGCGCAGCAGGCCGCGCTGCAACGGCGCGAACCCCTCCAGGTCCTCCGGCCGGCGCCGCCAGCGTGCCTCTGGGCGGCGCCGCAGGGCACCGAGCCCGGTGCACGGCACGTCGACCAGCACGCGGTCGAAGCTGCCGGGCCGCCAGGCCGGACGCGTCCCGTCCGCGGCGATCACCTGGTACGGCCCGGGGTTCCCCTCCAGCGCCCTGGCCACGAGCCCGGCGCGGTGAGTCTGCTTCTCGGAGGCGACGAGCAGCGCGCCCCGCTGGGCCGCGAGGGCACCGAGCAGCGCGGCCTTGCCACCGGGCCCCGCACACCCGTCCAGCCACCGCCGGTCGGGCCCGTCCAGCGGTGCGCCCGCGAGGGCGAGCGCCACGAGCTGGCTGCCCTCGTCCTGCACGCCCGCACGTCCGTCCCGTACGGCCGCGACGGCGCCCGGCTCACCGCCCTCGGTCAGCCGCACGGCGTACGGCGACCAGTGCCCCGGCACGGCGGCGTCCTCTTCGAGCAGTTCCTCGGCGGTGGCCCGCCCGGGCCGCGCCACCAGGGTGACCTCGGGCCGCTCGTTGTCGGCGCGCAGCAGGTCCTCGATGCCGGCGCGACCGCCGCCGAGGGAGTCCCACAGCGCCGACACGACCCACCGCGGATGCGAGTGGACCACGGCGAGATGGTCCTCCGGATCGTCGTCGTAGGGCGGCGCGACCCGCTCCAGCCAGCCGTCCAGATCGTGCTGCGCGACCTTCCGCAGCACGGCGTTGACGAACTTGGCGCGCCCGTCGCCGAGCACGACCCGGGCGAGCTCGACAGTGGCGGACACGGCCGCGTGCGTCGGGATCCGCGTCCCGAGCAGCTGATGCGCGCCGACGCTCAGCACGTCCAGCACCGGCGGGTCGACCTCTCCCAGCGGCCGGTCCACGCAGGCCGAGAGGACCGCGTCGTACGTCCCCTGCCGCCGCAGCGTGCCGTACACCAGCTCGGTGGCGAGCGCCGCGTCACGGGCGTCGAACTTCTCGGGTCCCTCCTTCTCCCGCGCCTTGCGCAACAGGGGCGGGAGAACGAGGTTGGCGTAGGCGTCCCGCTCGTCCACGGCCCTCAGCGCCTCGAAGGCGAGGATGCGGACGGGGTCCTTCTTGGGCCGCCGGTAGGGCTTGCCGGACGTACGGGGCCGACGGGGCTGGTCGCTCACGAAAAAGGTGCTCCGGGTGTGAGAAGAAGTGCGCCGTCCAGCCTACGCCGCCCCGGACGTGTCGCCGCGTCAGCCCCCGAGCCGCTCGCCCTCGGTGATCCGCACCCCGCGGGCCCAGTCCGCTGCCCGCATCGGCTTCTTGCCCTGGGCCTGCACCCAGAGCAGCTCGACGGCGTACGACCCGGTGCCGACGTACACGTTGTTCTTCCCGGCGGAGATCTGTCCCGGGGCGAGGTCCGTCCGGTCCGGCACGGGGGTGACCTGGATGAGCTTGAGCCGCTCACCGCGGAACGTGGTCCAGGCGCCGGGAGCCGGAGTGCAGCCCCGCACCATCCGGTCGACGCGCAGCGCGGGCGCGCTCCAGTCGATGTGGGCGTCCTCGACGTTGACCTTCGGGGCCAGGCTGACACCGTCGGCCGGCTGCGGTACGGCCTTCAGCGTGCCGTCCTCGATCCCGTCCATGGTCGCCGCGAGCAGCCCGGCACCGGCGAAGGCCAGCCGCGTCAGCAGATCCCCGCTGGTGTCGGTGGGCCGGATCTCCTCGGTGACCGTCCCGTACACCGGCCCCGAGTCGAGCCCCTCCTCGATCAGGAAGGTGGAAGCCCCGGTGATCTCGTCCCCGGCCATGATGGCGTGCTGCACGGGCGCGGCACCGCGCCAGGCAGGCAGCAGGGAGAAGTGCAGATTGACCCAGCCGTGCGCGGGGACGTCGAGGGCGACCCGGGGCAGCAGCGCGCCGTAGGCGACGACGGGGCAGCAGTCCGGTCCGATCTCCCGCAGCCGCTCCAGGAACTCGGGGTCCCTCGGCTTCGCGGGCTTCAGCACCTCGATGCCGGCCTCCTCCGCCCGCTCGGCGACGGGCGACGCGACGAGCCTGCGCCCCCGCCCGGCCGGTGCGTCGGGCCGCGTGACGACAGCGGCCACCTCGTGCCGCTCAGAGGCGAGAAGAGCGTCCAGAGCGGGAACGGCGACCTCGGGTGTACCGGCGAAGACGAGCTTCATGGGGTGGTGGGGGCCTCTCGGACGGGGGTCGGTGACGGGCAACGCCCAAGTCTATGAGCCCGGAACGGAAAGCCGCCGACGGTGCTCGGCCCCCACCGGGAGAGCCGGGCCACTCGGCGGAGAGTTACGGGTGCGCGCGGGTGGGAGAACAAAGCCGAAGGCCGAAGACCAAAGGCCGAAGGCCAAAGGCCGAGGCGCACGCCCCGCGCAAACAGGCGCACGCACATGCTCCCACGCCCCCACCCCGTGACCCGCGGAGCGAATCCGCGTTGGTCAAGACAGAGTTGACCACAACGGGCCGCGATCGCGGCCCATTCCTTTCAACGCCGGTTCGAGAGGCTTGTTCATGGCCGACCACGCAACCCACGACGCCCAGGCTCGGGCCAGCCTGCACTTGCTGGTGCGGGACATCGAGCGGGTCCGCCGGCAGGTGGACGCACTGCGCACACTCACCGCCCAGCTGGGCAACGTCTACCGCCCGCGCCGCTCCGGCCCCTCCACGGGCTTCGTCGTCTACGGACGCGCCCCCGCCCCGACGGTACGTCTCGCCCAGGAGCTGCGGGACAGTGTCGAGACCCTGGTCACGGCGGCCGTGGACTTCGACCGCTCACTCGGCTTCTCGTGGGACGCGGTGGGCTCCGCGCTCGGAGTCACCAAACAGGCGGTCCACCGCCGTTACGGCGCACGCCGGGCCACGGCCCAGCCGGCCGCGGCCGAGGCGGAGCGCACACCGGAGTCGTCGGGCCCCCGCACGGTCAGTGTGAACACCGGCCTCCCCACGGTCCCGGCGGCCCGCTCCATGCCCACCCAGCCGACGGCGGGCAGCCCGGCCCTCCGCGACGAGGCGAGGCCGACGGCCTTCCCCGGGCCCCGCAACGGCTGAGCCACCCCCCTGTCCCCTGCCCTCCCGGAGCACCTCCGGGAGGGCAGCGACGTATCCGGACGCTGCCGTCTCGGTGTCCTGCGAAAGCCGCCCCGCCGGACCCCGGCAGTGGCTCACCCGATGTCCGCCGGATCGATCCGCACCCAGACCCCACTCCCGCCGCTGCTCCCGCTCCCGCTCCCCCGCGCCATCCGCGCGGCCTGCGCGGCCTTCAGTGCGGCGGCCAGCGCCGCCCCCTTCCCCGGCGGCACCCGGACCAACGCCCGCTCCCACTGCTCCCCGGGCGGCGGCGCCCCGGCCCGCCGCGGTCGGCCCGCCGGGGGCACGGGCAACGGCACCGGCCCCAGCACTTCGGCCTCCGGCGGCAGCTCGGCCGCACGGAGGAACTCCGCCACCGCCTCCGCCGGCCCCGACACGGCGGCCATCCGCGACACCGGCGGAAACCCCAGCTCGGCCCGCTCGGCGAGTTCCCGCACCGCGTGACCGACGGGGTCCCATCGCACGAGCGCCTGGACGGGCCGCAGCGTCGGCTCGGCCACGACCACCACCGTGCCGCCGGCCGGCTGCGGCCGGACGAGCGACCCGGCCGCGATCCACCGCCGCAACGCGTCCTCCCCGGCCCGCAGATCGGGCCGCCCGAGCATGGCCCACCCGTCCAGCAGCAGCGCCGCCGCGTATCCGCCCTCGGCGACGGGCTCGGCCCCCGGCGTGCTCACCACCAGCGCGGGCGCCCCCGGCACGGTGTCGAGCACGTGTTCACGGCCCGAGGTCCGCACCGGGACGGCGGGGAAGGCCCGTCCGAGTTCCTCGGCGGTCCGCCGCGCGCCCACCACCGAGGCGCGCAGCCGGAACGCACCGCACTCCGGGCAGTGCCAGCCGTTCTCCTCACGACCGCACCACCCGCAGCACAACGCGCCGCCGTCCCGCGTTTCCAGCGGCCCTGAGCAGTGCCGACACCGCGCCGGCGCCCGGCAGTTGGCGCACGCCATGCGCGGCACATATCCCCGCCTTGGCACCTGCACCAGCACCGGACCGTGCCGCAGGCCCTCCCTGACGACCTGCCAGGCGAGGGTCGGCAGCCGGGCGGCCCGGGCGGCCTCGTCTCGTGCGAGGTCCCCGTCCCCGACGGTGCGGACGAGCGGAGCGGTGGCGCGTACCTGGTCGCGCCCGGCGACCAGCGGACGGGCCCACCCGCTCTCGACGAGCTGCGCGGCCTCCACCGTGCAGCCCCAGCTGCCCAGGAGGAAGCCGCACTTGTCCTGGGCGGCCCGCAGCAGCAGCACCTCACGTGCGTGGGGCTGCGGGGCGTGCTGCTCGCTGTGGCTGTCGTCCCCGTCGTCCCAGATGGCGGCCAGCCCGAGGTCCTGGACCGGTGCGAACATCGCGGCCCGGGTCCCGATCACGGCCCGTACGGCGCCCCGCCGGACCGCGAGCCACTGCGCGTACCGCTTCTCGGGCCCCGCGTCGGCGGTGAGCACCGCGTGCCGCCCCTCCCCCAGCAGAGCGGTCAGGGCGGCGTCGACCCGCGCGACCGCCCGCCCGTCGGGCAGGACGGCGAGCGCCCCGCGACCGGAGGCCAGCGTCGCCCCGACGGCCCGGGCCAGCTCCTCGCTCCACTCCGGGCCGGGCAGCGCGTTCCACACGGCCCGGGGCGCGGCGCCGGAGGCCAGCGACTCCAGGAAGGCCGCTCCCCGCTCGTACCGCTGCCAGGAGCCCGCCTCGGGCGCCGGGGGCGGCGGCAGCGGTGCGGGCGAGGGTCGCTGCTCGGCCCGGGCGTTGCGCGGCGGCACCGCGAGTTGCAGGACGTCGGCGAGGCTGCCCGCGTACCGGTCGGCGACCGCGCGGGCCAGCCCGAGCAGTTCCTCGCTCAGCACCCGCTCGGGCGACACGACCTGGGCGAGGGCGGCCAGCGGCCCGGAGTAGTCGGACTCGGCCAGCCGCTCGACGAGGAACCCGTCGATCAGCCCGCCGCCCTCGCGCCGCCCGTCCCGCACCCGGTGTCGCCCGGCCCCGAACCGGACCCGCACCCGCACGCCGGGCTGGGCCTGCTCGTCCAGTTCCTCGGGCACGGCGTAGTCGAAGTACCGGTCGAGATGGAGCACGCCCTTGTCGACGAGCACCCGCGCGACGGGCAGGTCCTTGGCGAGCGCGGCCCCCCGCCAGGTCCGCGGCTTGGCCCGGGGCGTCTTGGCCTTTCGCACATTCTCCCGGATGAGCGCGAGCTGCTCGGGCGGCGCACCTTCCGCGCCGCCGCCCGCCTGTCCGTTCTCGCTGCTCACGCTTGCATTCTTACCAAACGCCACTGACATCCGGCGGCCCCCGAGTACCCGTCGCCCGCACACCGGACGCACGACGAGGCC
This sequence comes from Streptomyces afghaniensis, assembly GCF_044327915.1. Taxonomy (NCBI): domain Bacteria; kingdom Bacillati; phylum Actinomycetota; class Actinomycetes; order Kitasatosporales; family Streptomycetaceae; genus Streptomyces; species Streptomyces afghaniensis. The sequence goes on along the minus strand of NZ_JBIRGJ010000009.1, from coordinate 381,730 downwards.
CGGCGCCCCGAAGGGTGCCGGGCCTCGCGAGGCAGCGCGGCGGCGCCGGGCCTGTGGCCCCGCCGCCTTGCCGGGACTTACAGCCCCGCGGCCTTGCGCAGCGCGTCCACGCGGTCCGTCCGCTCCCAGGTGAACTCGGGAAGCTCACGGCCGAAGTGGCCGTACGCCGCCGTCTGGGAGTAGATCGGGCGGAGCAGGTCGAGGTCGCGGATGATGGCGGCCGGACGGAGGTCGAAGACCTCGTCGATCGCCTTCTCGATCTTCTCCGTGTCGACCTTGGCGGTGCCGAAGGTCTCGACGAACAGACCGACCGGCTCGGCCTTGCCGATGGCGTACGCCACCTGGACCTCGCAGCGGGTGGCGAGACCCGCGGCGACCACGTTCTTGGCGACCCAGCGCATGGCGTACGCCGCGGAGCGGTCGACCTTGGACGGGTCCTTGCCGGAGAAGGCGCCGCCGCCGTGGCGGGCCATGCCGCCGTAGGTGTCGATGATGATCTTGCGGCCGGTCAGGCCGGCGTCACCCATCGGGCCGCCGATCTCGAAGCGGCCGGTGGGGTTGACCAGGAGGCGGTAGTTCTCCGTGTCGATCTTGATGCCCTCGTCGAGCAGCGCCTTGAGCTCCGGGTCGACGACGAACTCCTTGATGTCCGGAGCCAGGAGCGAGTCGAGGTCGATGTCGGAGGCGTGCTGCGAGGAGACCACGACGGTGTCCAGGCGGACGGCCTTGTCGCCGTCGTACTCGATGGTGACCTGCGTCTTGCCGTCCGGGCGCAGGTACGGGATGGTCCCGTTCTTGCGCACGTCGGACAGGCGCTTCGACAGGCGGTGCGCCAGGAAGATCGGCAGCGGCATCAGCGTCGGCGTCTCGTCCGTCGCGTAGCCGAACATCAGGCCCTGGTCGCCCGCGCCCTGCTTGTCGAGCTCGTCCTCGTCACCCTCGACACGGGACTCGTACGCCGTGTCCACGCCCTGGGCGATGTCCGGGGACTGCGCGCCGATCGACACCGAGACGCCGCAGGAGGCGCCGTCGAAGCCCTTCTTGGAGGAGTCGTAGCCGATTTCGAGGATCTTGCTCCGGACCAGCGTCGCGATGTCCGCGTACGTCTTGGTGGTGACCTCGCCGGCCACGTGCACCAGGCCGGTCGTGATCAAGGTCTCGACGGCGACCCGGGAGGTGGGGTCCTCGCGGAGCAGCGCGTCGAGAATGGTGTCGCTGATCTGGTCAGCGATCTTGTCGGGGTGACCCTCGGTCACGGACTCCGAGGTGAACAGGCGACGGGACACAACGCTCCCTGGGGTTGCAGCGGCTGCTGGCTGATCATTGGCGGACGGCGGGGGCTGCACCCGGCGCCGTCCGTGGAACAGTTTATCGGTCACGCTTCGGCCACGGTCCCCCCGTCTCGACACTCGGGAGTGCTGTGACCTGCGGCACGGGCATTCTGCCCAATGCCGAGCTGCGTTGGCCAGAGGCGCCACGCCCCGATCGGCCGGGTTTCACGGGGGCGCAGGGCGACTGAAACATCAGCGGAGGCGCTCGGCCACCAGGCCCCATACGGTTTCGGCCAGGGCTTCCTTGGGGCCGTGCGGCACCGCGGTCTCGCTGCCGTCGGCGCCGAGGACGACGGCCTCGTTCTCCTCGGAACCGAAGGTTCTGCTCTCCCCGACCTCGTTCACCACCAGCAGATCGCAGCCCTTGCGCTTGAGCTTCGCGCGGCCGTTGGCGAGCACGTCGTCGGTCTCCGCCGCGAAGCCGACGATCACCTGGCCGGGGCGGGCGCGCTCGGCGGAGATCTCCGCGAGGATGTCCGGATTCCGCACCAGGGTGATCGGCTCGGGCTCCTGGTCGTCCTTCTTCTTGATCTTCCCGGCCGCGTACACCGCCGGGCGGAAGTCCGCCACCGCCGCCGCCATGACCACCGCGTCTGCGTCGGCGGAGGCCTTCAGCACCGCCTCGCGCAGCTGCACGGCGGTGCCCACAGGGACGACGTCCACGCCGGCCGGGTCGGGCAGGGCGCTGTTGGCCGCGATCAGCGTGACGCGGGCGCCGCGGGCGGCCGCGGTGCGGGCGAGGGCGTAGCCCTGCTTGCCCGAGGAGCGGTTGCCGAGGAACCGGACGGGGTCCAGGGGCTCGCGGGTTCCGCCGGCGCTGACCACGACATGCCGGCCCTTCAGGTCGGGCTCGGTCACGCCCCGGGCCAGCACCCGGCGGCAGACCTCGAAGATCTCGTTGGGGTCGGGCAGCCGGCCCTTGCCGGTGTCGACGCCGGTGAGACGGCCCACGGCCGGTTCGATGACGAGGGCGCCACGGCGGCGCAGCGTCGCCACGTTCTCCTGGGTGGCCGGGTGCTCCCACATCTCCGTGTGCATGGCGGGGGCGAAGACGACCGGGCAGCGGGCGGTGAGCAGGGTGTTGGTCAGGAGGTCGTCGGCGAGGCCGTGGGCCGCCTTGGCGAGCATGTCGGCGGTGGCGGGGGCGACGACGACCAGGTCGGCGTGCTGTCCGATGCGGACGTGCGGGACCTCGTGCACGTCGTCCCACACCTCGGTGGAGACCGGGTTCCCGGAGAGGGCGGACCAGGTGGCGGCGCCGACGAAGTGCAGCGCGGAGGCGGTGGGCACCACGCGCACGTCGTGGCCCGACTCCGTCAGCCGCCGCAGCAGCTCACAGGCCTTGTACGCGGCGATGCCGCCACTGACCCCCAGAACGACCTTCGGCTTGTCCACGTCTCTCCCCGGACCTCGGCAACCGGCACACCGTACGACTCCATGACACACCACAGGCCCGGCAGTCGGCCTGCCGGGCCTGTGGAAAAGTCAGCGTCAAGCTGCAAATAGTACTTACTGCGCCGGGCCCTCGACGGCCTCGGACGTCAGCAGCCCCGCGTTGATCTCGCGAAGGGCGATCGAGAGCGGCTTCTCATGGACGTGGGTGTCGACGAGAGGACCGACGTACTCGAGGAGACCCTCGCCGAGCTGCGAGTAGTACGCGTTGATCTGGCGGGCCCGCTTGGCCGCGTAGATCACGAGGCTGTACTTCGAGTCGGTGGCCTCGAGGAGCTCGTCGATCGGCGGGTTGATGATGCCCTCGGGCGCGGAGATGGAAGAGGACACGCTCTACCTTCCGATGGATGGGAAAGATTCTGTCGGGGTGATCAGCGAGACCCGGAATCGATCAGCGATGGTCACACGACGTCCACCAAGGCTAGCAGCTCGCGAGCCACGTCCTCGACGGAGGTGTTGACCAGGGTCGTATCGAACTCCGGCTCGGCGGCCAGTTCGGTCTTCGCCGCCTGGAGCCGACGCTCGATCACCTCGGGCGGTTCGGTGCCCCGCCCGGTGAGTCTGCGCACCAGCTCCTCCCAGGAGGGGGGAGCCAGGAACACCAGCTGGGCCTCGGGCATCGACTCCCGGACCAGACGGGCGCCCTGGAGGTCGATCTCGAGGAGTACGGGCTCGCCCTTCTCCAGGCGCTCCTGCACGGCCGCACGCGGCGTGCCGTAACGGTTGCCCGCGAACTCGGCCCACTCCAGCAGTTCGCCGTTGGCGATCAGCTTGTCCATCTCGTCGTCGGTGACGAAGAAGTAGTGGACTCCGTGCTTCTCGCCGGGGCGGGGCTTGCGGGTCGTCGCCGACACCGAGAGCCAGACCTCGGGATGTTCCTTGCGCATATGGGCGACGACCGTGCTCTTGCCGACCCCGGAGGGGCCGGAGAGCACGGTCAGCCGCGGACGTACGTCCGGGGGCACGGGGGTGGTCCCCCGGGGTGTTGCAGCCATGCAGCGATTATCCAGCAATCCCGGAGTGCCCGGGACTCACTCCCCCGGACTTCCCGGTTCAGGAGCCCGTGCTGCCGAACTCACGCTCAAGGGAGGCGATCTGGTTGGAACCGAGACCACGCACGCGGCGGCTCTCGGAGATACCGAGTCGCTCCATGATCTGCTTGGCGCGGACCTTGCCCACGCCCGGCAGGGACTCGAGGAGGGCGGAGACCTTCATCTTGCCGATGACGTCGTTCTCCTGGCCCTGCTTGATGACCTCGTGAAGAGAGGCGCCGGAGTGCTTGAGTCGATTCTTGACCTCGGCCCGCTCCCGGCGAGCCGCGGCGGCCTTTTCGAGCGCGGCTGCGCGCTGTTCAGGGGTAAGGGGCGGAAGAGCCACGCCTACGTCACCTCGGATGTCGAACTGTCGGATACGGACCGGTGAGGAACCTAGTCGCCCCACACCTGGGGAGCTACGAGCAACACGCTTGCCCGTTCACTCTCGTCGGAGACTAGCGGGCAAGTCCGCCAGAGTCAGCGAGAACAGCGGAAAAGTCCTGGTCAGCCTTCATCTGAACGGACATTTAGGACATACTGCCCCGGATTTGAGGATGTATTCAGACTCAAGCGCGCCCCGGACCACTCATCGGAGGTCTCCGGAAGAGGTCAGGACGGCGCCACGGTGTGACGGATCTCCTCCGCGAAGCGCTCCGCTGCGTCACGCAGAGCGACCGCGTCGGGACCGTGGCGCAGCACTCCCCGGCTGACGTTCGGCACGACGTTGCGCACCGCCGCCCCGAAGACCCCGGGAAGATCGGCCGGCGTCGCCCCCTGGGCACCGATGCCGGGCGCCAGGAGCGGGCCGTTGATGTCCAGGTCGTACGACGACAGGTCACCGAGGGTCGCGCCGACGACCGCGCCGAAGGACCCCAGGGGCTCCTCCCCCGCGTTCTCGGCGGCGAGGTGGGCGAGCATCGTCGCTCCGACGTTCCGGCCGTCGGAGCGCACGGCGTGCTGGACCTCGCCGCCCTCCGGGTTGGAGGTCAGCGCCAGCACGAACAGCCCGGCCCCGCTCTCCCGGGCCAGCGCGACGGCGGGGCTCAGCGAGCCGTAGCCGAGGTAGGGCGAGACGGTGAGCGCGTCGGAGAACAGCGGCGCGTCCTTGTGCAGGAAGGACTCGGCGTACGCGGCCATGGTCGAGCCGATGTCGCCGCGCTTGGCGTCCATAACGACCAGGGCGCCGGCCGCACGGGCCTCGGCGACGGACTTCTCCAGCACCGCTACACCGCGCGAGCCGAAGCGCTCGAAGAACGCGCTCTGCGGCTTGAGCACGGCGACCCGGTCGGCGACCGCCTCGACGACCGTGCGGCTGAACCGCTCCAGCCCCGCCACGTCGTCGTTGAGGCCCCACTCGGCGAGCAGGGAGGCGTGCGGGTCGATGCCCACGCACAGCGGGCCGCGCTCGTCCATGGCCCGGCGCAGACGCGCGCCGAACGGCTCCAGGTTCATACGGAGGTCCTCACGTCGGCGCCCACCGCGTCGGCGAGCGTGGCGTACGGGCTGGTGCGCAGGCGCGCGGCGAGCCCCTTGTGGAGGGCGCGGGCGTAGAACGGCCCCTCGTAGATGAAGGCGCTGTAGCCCTGGACCAGCGTGGCACCGGCCAGGATGCGCTGCCAGGCGTCCTCGGCGTTCTCCACGCCCCCGACGCCCACCAGGGTGATCCGGTCGCCCACGCGCGCGTAGAGGCGGCGCAGGACCTCCAGAGAGCGTTCCTTCAGGGGCGCGCCGGACAGGCCGCCGGTCTCCTTGACCAGGGAGGGGTCGGACTTCAGGCCGAGTCCCTCGCGCGCGATGGTGGTGTTCGTGGCGATGATCCCGTCCAGGCCGAGTTCCACGGCGAGGTCGGCGACGGCGTCGATGTCCTCGTCGGCGAGGTCCGGCGCGATCTTGACCAGGAGCGGGACGCGCCGCGCGGACACCGCGCGGTCGGCGGCCTCGCGGACCGCGCTCAGCAGGGGACGCAGCGCCTCCGTCGCCTGGAGGTTGCGCAGACCGGGCGTGTTCGGAGAGGAGACGTTGACCACGAGGTAGTCGGCGTAGGGCGCCAGCCGCTCGGCGGACTTCACGTAGTCCGCGACGGCCTCCTCCTCCGGTACGACCTTGGTCTTGCCGATGTTGACGCCGACGACGGTCCTGAAGACGGGCGTCCGGGAGGCCAGGCGGGCGGCGACGCGGAGCGATCCGTCGTTGTTGAAGCCCATGCGGTTGATCAGCGCCCGGTCCTTGACGAGGCGGAACAGCCGCTGCTTGGGGTTGCCGGGCTGCGGCTCGCCGGTGACCGTGCCGATCTCGACGTGGTCGAAGCCGAGCATGGCCATGCCGTCGATGCCGACGGCGTTCTTGTCGAAGCCCGCGGCGAGCCCGAAGGGGCCGTGCATGCGCAGCCCGAAGGCCTCCGTGCGCAGTTCCTTGTGGCGCGGCGCGAGGGCGGCCGCGAGGAAGGTGCGCAGCACGGGCACGCGGGCGGCCAGGCGGATCCAGCGGAAGGCCAGGTGGTGGGCCTGCTCCGGGTCCAGCCGCTTGAAGAACAGACTGAAAAAGATCTTGTACATGGTGTCCTCACGAAGACATGGCGTCCTCACGAAGAGGGGGACACCGTTTCCGGTGTCCCCCTCTTCGGCTGCTAGTCGCGGGCCGCGGTCAGGTGTTCCGCGTGTTCCTGGAGCGATCGCACGCCCACGTCGCCGCGGTTGAGGGCGTCGACGCCCTGGACCGCCGCCGCGAGCGCCTGGACCGTCGTCAGGCAGGGCACGGAGCGTGCCACGGCCGCCGTACGGATGTCGTAGCCGTCGAGGCGGCCACCGGTGCCGTACGGGGTGTTGACGATGAGGTCGACCTCGCCGTCGTGGATGAGCTGGACGATGGTCTTCTCGCCGTTCGGGCCGGTGCCCTCGGACTGCTTGCGCACGATCGTGGCGTTGATGCCGTTGCGCTTGAGGACCTCGGCCGTGCCGGAGGTGGCGAGCAGCTCGAAGCCGTGCGCGACCAGCTCCCGGGCCGGGAAGATCATCGAGCGCTTGTCGCGGTTGGCGACCGAGATGAACGCGCGGCCCTTGGTCGGCAGCGGGCCGTAGGCGCCCGCCTGCGACTTGGCGTACGCCGTGCCGAAGACGGAGTCGATGCCCATGACCTCGCCGGTGGAGCGCATCTCCGGGCCGAGGACCGTGTCGACGCCGCGGCCGTGGATGTCGCGGAAGCGCGACCACGGCATGACGGCCTCCTTCACGGAGATCGGCGCGTCGAACGGCAGCTCGCCGCCGTCGCCGGTCGCCGGCAGCAGGCCCTCGGCGCGCAGCTCGGCGATGGTCGCGCCCAGCGAGATCCGCGCGGCGGCCTTGGCCAGCGGCACCGCGGTCGCCTTCGAGGTGAAGGGGACGGTGCGCGAGGCGCGCGGGTTGGCCTCCAGGACGTAGAGGATGTCGCCCGCCAGCGCGAACTGGATGTTGATCAGGCCGCGTACCCCGACGCCCTTCGCGATGCCCTCCGTGGAGGCGCGCAGGCGCTTGATGTCGAAGCCGCCGAGCGTGATCGGGGGCAGGGCGCACGCCGAGTCGCCGGAGTGGATGCCGGCCTCCTCGATGTGCTCCATGACGCCGCCGAGGTACAGCTCCTGACCGTCGTAGAGCGCGTCGACGTCGATCTCGATCGCGTCGTCCAGGAACCGGTCGACCAGGACCGGCCGGGACGGGCTGATCTCCGTCGACTCGGCGATGTACGCCTCCAGGCGCGTCTCGTCGTAGACGATCTCCATGCCGCGCCCGCCGAGGACGTACGAGGGACGCACCAGGACCGGGTAGCCGATCTCGTCGGCGATGGCCTTGGCCTCGGCGAAGGTGGTGGCGGTGCCGTGCTTGGGGGCCGGGAGGCCGGCCTCCTGGAGGACCCGGCCGAAGGCTCCCCGGTCCTCGGCGGCGTGGATGGCCTCCGGGGAGGTGCCGACGATCGGCACGCCGTTGTCCTTCAGCGCCTGCGACAGGCCCAGCGGGGTCTGGCCGCCGAGCTGGACGATGACGCCCGCGACGGGTCCGGCCTGCTGCTCGGCGTGGACGATCTCCAGCACGTCTTCCAGCGTCAGCGGCTCGAAGTACAGGCGGTCGGAGGTGTCGTAGTCCGTGGAGACGGTCTCCGGGTTGCAGTTGACCATCACGGTCTCGTAGCCCGCGTCGCTCAGCGCGAACGAGGCGTGGACGCAGGAGTAGTCGAACTCGATGCCCTGGCCGATGCGGTTCGGGCCGGAGCCCAGGATGATGACGGCCGGCTTGGTCCGGGACGCGACCTCCGTCTCCTCGTCGTAGGAGGAGTAGAAGTACGGCGTCTTCGCGGCGAACTCGGCGGCGCAGGTGTCGACCGTCTTGTAGACCGGGCGGACGCCCAGCGCGTGCCGGACCTCGCGGACGACGTCCTCGCGCAGGCCGCGGATCTCGCCGATCTGCGTGTCGGAGAAGCCGTGCCGCTTGGCCTCGGCGAGCAGGTCGGGCGTGAGCTCGGCGGCGGCCGCGAGTTCGTCCGCGATCTCCTTGATCAGGAAGAGCTGGTCGACGAACCAGGGGTCGATCTTCGTGTACTCGAAGACCTCCTCGGGCGTGGCGCCCGCGCGGATGGCCTGCATGACGGTATTGATCCGGCCGTCGGTGGGGCGGACGGCCTCGCGGAGCAGCTCGTCCTTGTCGCCGGGGTCGCCGACGAAGGTGAACTGGCTGCCCTTCTTCTCCAGCGAGCGCAGGGCCTTCTGGAAGGCCTCGGTGAAGTTGCGGCCGATGGCCATGGCCTCGCCGACCGACTTCATGGTGGTGGTGAGGGTGGAGTCGGCGCTCGGGAACTTCTCGAAGGCGAAGCGCGGGGCCTTCACGACCACGTAGTCGAGCGTCGGCTCGAAGGAGGCGGGGGTCTCCTGCGTGATGTCGTTCGGGATCTCGTCCAGCGTGTAGCCGACGGCCAGCTTGGCGGCGATCTTGGCGATCGGGAAGCCGGTGGCCTTGGAGGCGAGCGCCGAGGAGCGCGACACGCGCGGGTTCATCTCGATGACGATGACCCGGCCGTCCTCGGGGTTCACCGCGAACTGGATGTTGCAGCCGCCGGTGTCGACGCCGACCTCGCGGATGACGGCGATGCCGATGTCGCGCAGGGTCTGGTACTCGCGGTCGGTGAGCGTCATCGCCGGGGCGACGGTGATGGAGTCACCGGTGTGCACGCCCATCGGGTCGAAGTTCTCGATGGAGCAGACGACCACGACGTTGTCGTGCTTGTCGCGCATCAGCTCCAGCTCGTACTCCTTCCAGCCGAGGATGGACTCCTCCAGGAGCACCTCGGTGGTCGGCGAGAGGGTGAGGCCGGTGCCCGCGATGCGGCGCAGCTCCTCCTCGTCGTGGGCGAAGCCGGAGCCGGCGCCGCCCATGGTGAAGGAGGGGCGGACGACGACCGGGTAGCCGCCGAGCTCCTCGACGCCCCTGAGGACGTCGTCCATGGAGTGGCAGATGTAGGACCGGGCGGACTCGCCGTGCCCGATCTTCTTGCGGACCTCCTCCACGACCTCCTTGAACTGGTCGCGGTCCTCGCCCTTGTGGATCGCCTCGACGTTGGCGCCGATCAGCTCGACGCCGTACTTGTCGAGCGTCCCCGCCTCGTGGAGCGAGATCGCGGTGTTGAGGGCCGTCTGGCCGCCCAGGGTGGGCAGCAGCGCGTCCGGGCGCTCCTTGGCGATGATCTTCTCGACGAACTCGGGGGTGATCGGCTCGACGTAGGTGGCGTCGGCGATCTCCGGGTCGGTCATGATCGTCGCCGGGTTGGAGTTCACCAGGACGACCCTGAGGCCCTCGGCCTTCAGGACGCGGCACGCCTGGGTGCCGGAGTAGTCGAACTCGGCGGCCTGGCCGATGACGATCGGGCCGGAGCCGATGACCAGGACGGACTGGATATCGGTGCGCTTAGGCACGCTGGCCCTCCATCAGGGAAACGAAGCGGTCGAACAGGTAGGCGGCGTCGTGCGGACCGGCTGCCGCTTCGGGGTGGTACTGGACGCTGAAGGCGGGGCGGTCGAGGAGCTGGAGCCCCTCCACCACGTTGTCGTTCAGGCAGACGTGGGACACCTCGGCGCGGCCGAACGGGGTCTCGGAGACCTGGTCGAGCGGGGCGTCGACGGCGAAGCCGTGGTTGTGCGCGGTGACCTCGACCTTGCCGGTCGTACGGTCCTGCACCGGCTGGTTGATGCCGCGGTGGCCGTACTTCAGCTTGTAGGTGCCGAACCCGAGGGCACGGCCCAGGATCTGGTTGCCGAAGCAGATGCCGAACAGCGGGGTGCCGCGCTCCAGGACGCCCCGCATCACGGAGACGGGGTGGTCGGCGGTGGCGGGGTCGCCGGGGCCGTTGGAGAAGAACACGCCGTCCGGGTTGACCGCGTAGACGTCCTCGACGGTCGCGGTCGCGGGCAGCACGTGCACCTCGATGCCGCGCTCGGCCATGCGGTGCGGGGTCATGCCCTTGATGCCGAGGTCGACGGCGGCGACGGTGAACTTCTTCTCGCCGATCGCCGGGACGACGTAGGGCTCGGTGGTGGCGACCTCGGCGGAGAGGTTCGCGCCCTTCATCTGCGGGGCTTCCTGCACGCGCGCGAGGAGTGCGCTGTCGTCCTTCACTGCGTCCCCGCTGAAGATGCCCACGCGCATCGCGCCGCGCTCGCGCAGGTGGCGGGTGAGGGCGCGGGTGTCGATGCCGGAGATACCGACGACGCCCTGCGCCGCCAGCTCCTCGTCCAGCGAGCGCCGGGAGCGCCAGTTGGACGGCACGCGCGCGGGGTCGCGCACCACGTATCCGGAGACCCAGATGCGCTTGGACTCGGGGTCCTCGTCGTTGACGCCGGTGTTGCCGACGTGCGGGGCGGTCATCACCACGACCTGGCGGTGGTACGAGGGGTCGGTGAGGGTCTCCTGGTAGCCGGTCATGCCGGTGGAGAACACCGCTTCGCCGAAGGTCTCCCCCACGGCCCCGTAGGCGCGGCCGCGGAAGACCCGGCCGTCCTCCAGGACGAGTACGGCGGGAGTTTTGGCGGCTCCCCTGGTGGAGGTGGTCATCGTTCGGCGCCTTCCCTGGTGTTCGTTTCGATCATGGAGTTGATGGCCTCGACCCACTCGTTGTGTTCGGCCGCGTGGTCGGAGCGGAAACCGGAGTCGATCAGCCGGTCGCCGTGCTCCCAGGTGACGACGAGCAGGCCGCCCTCGGTGAGCACCTTGCCGGCGATGCCCTTGTCGAGCCGGGCCTCGCGCAGCTGTGCGGCCGGGACGAAGAAGTCGCTCGCCCCGGGGCGTACGACGTCCAGTCCGGCGTCCGTGAGGGTCAGCTCGGCGCGGCTGCGGGTGCCCAGGCCGTGCGCGACGATGCGGTCGAGCCACTGTCCGGCCGTGGTGGAGCCGTGGTAGCGGCCACTCATCGTCAGGCGCTCCGGGCCCGTGTCGCCGGGAGCCGCGGGCAGCTCGGGCAGGTCGCCCTGGAGCGTGCCGCGCCACTTCCAGCCCTCGCGCATCAGCCAGTAGACGAGCGCGACGAACAGGGCGAGGCCGACGACCCAGCCGATGCGGGCGGCCCAGTCGGTCACTTGCGCCGATTCCTTCTCGGCGGCCAGCAGCAGTACAGGTGTCACGTGAGCTTCCCGTCGACGAGCGTGGCCTTGCCCCGCAGCCACGTGTGCGTCACACGGCCCGGCAGCTCACGCCCCTCGTAGGGGGTGTTGCGGCTGCGCGAGGCGAAGCCCGCGGGGTCCACAGGGCCACGGTATGCCGTGTCGACGAGCGTGAGGTTGGCGGGCTCACCTGCCGAGACGGGACGGCCGTGGCCCGTGGCCTGTCCGATCTGCGCGGGCTTGAAGGACATCCGGTCGGCGACGCCGGCCCAGTCCAGCAGGCCCGTGTCGACCATGGTCTCCTGCACCACTGACAACGCGGTCTCCAGGCCGACCATGCCCATGGCGGCCGCGGCCCACTCGCAGTCCTTGTCCTCGTGCGGGTGCGGGGCGTGGTCGGTGGCGACGATGTCGATCGTGCCGTCGGCGAGCGCCTCGCGCAGGGCCAGCACGTCGCGCTCGGTGCGCAGCGGCGGGTTGACCTTGAAGACGGGGTTGTACGTGCGGACCAGCTCGTCGGTGAGGAGCAGGTGGTGCGGGGTGACCTCGGCCGTGACGGCGATGCCGCGGGACTTGGCCCAGCGGACGATCTCGACGGACCCGGCGGTCGACAGGTGGCAGATGTGGACGCGGGAGCCGACGTGGTCGGCGAGCAGGACATCCCGGGCGATGATCGATTCTTCGGCCACCGCGGGCCAGCCCCCGAGGCCCAGCTCGGCGGAGACGACGCCCTCGTTCATCTCGGCGCCCTCGGTCAGCCGCGGCTCCTGCGCGTGCTGCGCGACGACACCGCCGAAGGCCTTCACGTACTCCAGGGCGCGGCGCATGATCACGGCGTCGTGGACGCACTTGCCGTCGTCGGAGAAGACGGTGACCCCGGCGGCCGACTCGTGCATGGCGCCCAGCTCGGCGAGCTTGCGGCCCTCCAGCCCGACGGTGACGGCGCCGATCGGCTGGACGTCGCAGTAGCCGTGCTCCTTGCCGAGCCGCCAGACCTGCTCGACGACACCGGCGGTGTCGGCGACCGGGAAGGTGTTGGCCATGGCGAACACGGTGGTGTAGCCGCCGGAGGCCGCGGCCCGGGTGCCGGTGAGGACGGTCTCGGAGTCCTCGCGGCCCGGCTCGCGCAGATGGGTGTGCAGGTCGACCAGGCCCGGCAGCAGCACCTTGCCCTCGGCCTCGACGACCTCCGCGCCCTCGGCGGACAGCCCGCTGCCGCTCCAGTCGATTTCGCCCTGCCGGGCGGTGGCGGCGATGGTCCCGCCGTCGATCAGCACGTCCTGCGGCTCGCCGCCCAGCACCTTCGCACCACGGATCAGGATCTTGCTCATCGGTCTTACTTCTCCTCGGTACGGGTCTGGGTGACGGCGGGTTCGTTTCCGCCCAGCAGCAGGTACAGGACGGCCATCCGGATGGAGACTCCGTTCGCGACCTGCTCGACGACGGTGCAGCGGTCGGAGTCGGCGACCTCGGCGGTGATCTCCATGCCGCGGACCATAGGGCCGGGGTGCATCACGACGGCGTGCTCGGGCATCCGCGCCATGCGGTCGCCGTCGAGCCCGTAGCGCCGGGAGTACTCGCGCTCGGTCGGGAAGAAGGCGGCGTTCATGCGCTCGCGCTGGACGCGCAGCATCATCACCGCGTCGGACTTGGGCAGCGTGCTGTCGAGGTCGTACGACACCTCGCAGGGCCAGGTCTCGATGCCGACCGGCAGCAGGGTCGGCGGGGCGACGAGGGTGACCTCGGCGCCGAGGGTGTGCAGCAGGTCGACGTTGGAGCGGGCGACCCGGCTGTGCAGGACGTCGCCGACGATCGTGATCCGCTTGCCGTCGAGGTCTTGGCCGATCCCGGCGTCCGGGCCGATCAGGCGGCGGCGCATGGTGAAGGCGTCCAGCAGCGCCTGGGTGGGGTGCTGGTGGGTGCCGTCGCCGGCGTTGACGACGACCGCGTCGATCCAGCCGGAGTTCGCCAGCCGGTATGGGGCTCCCGAGGCGCCGTGCCGGATGACGACGGCGTCGACGCCCATGGCCTCCAGCGTCTGGGCGGTGTCCTTCAGGGACTCGCCCTTGGAGACGCTCGAACCCTTGGCGGAGAAGTTGATGACGTCCGCGGAGAGGCGCTTCTCGGCGGCCTCGAAGGAGATCCGGGTCCGGGTGGAGTCCTCGAAGAAGAGGTTGACGATCGTGCGGCCGCGCAGGGTCGGCAGCTTCTTGATCGGCCGGTCGGCGACCCGGGCCATCTCCTCGGCGGTGTCGAGGATCAGGACGGCGTCGTCACGGGTGAGGTCGGCGGCCGAGATGAGATGACGCTGCATCTGTCAGGCTCCGTAAGGCAGTTCAAACGGGAGAATCGGGGCAGACGGGCACGCGAGGGCGCGCACTGAGCCGGCGTACGGCAGGGGCGTACGCCTGAAGCGCTACTGGGCGGCCGGCTTGGCACCGAGCAGCACGGTGTCGCGACCGTCCTCCTCGGCGAGCTGGACCTTGACCGTCTCCCGCAACGACGTGGGGAGGTTCTTGCCGACGTAGTCGGCGCGGATGGGCAGTTCGCGGTGACCGCGGTCGACGAGGACCGCGAGCTGCACCGCGCGGGGGCGCCCGATGTCGTTCAGGGCGTCGAGGGCGGCGCGGATGGTGCGGCCGGAGAAGAGCACGTCGTCGACGAGGACGACCAGCTTGCCGTCGATGCCGTCACCGGGGATCTCGGTGCGGGCCAGCGCACGCGGCGGGTGCATGCGCAGGTCGTCGCGGTACATGGTGATGTCGAGCGAGCCGCACGGAACCTTGCGCTCGGTGATCTCCTCGAGCTTGTCGGCGATCCGCCGGGCGAGGAAGACGCCCCGGGTCGGAATGCCGAGGAGGACCACGTCGTCGGCGCCCTTGGCGCGTTCGACGATCTCGTGGGCGATGCGGGTCAGTACCCGCGCGATGTCGGGCCCTTCGAGAACGGGCCGGGCATCGGACTGTGAGCCGTGCTTGTCCATACGAAACGGACCTCCTTCTCCGCCTCACGGGACGGACCTTAAAGGACGTCGGGATTGCGCCATCCACGGTAGCAGGCCCTCGGTGCCACCCGGACGGCCCCCTTGGATCACCCACTCGGCCTAACTGAGTGCCGATACCACGGAAGAGTCGGTGCGGACCATTCGGCTTGACGCGGCAGAGTAACGCTGCGTAACCTCACAGTGAGTTACCAGCCGCGCGGCCTGGCACCCACGCCAGACGCGTCGACACAGTGCCGGGGAGCTATATGTCCAGCGAATACGCCAAACAGCTCGGGGCCAAGCTCCGGGCGATCCGCACCCAGCAGGGCCTTTCCCTCCACGGTGTCGAGGAGAAGTCCCAGGGACGCTGGAAGGCGGTCGTGGTCGGTTCGTACGAGCGCGGCGACCGTGCCGTGACCGTGCAGCGCCTTGCCGAGCTGGCGGACTTCTACGGCGTTCCGGTGCAGGAGCTGCTCCCGGGCACGACCCCGGGCGGTGCCGCCGAGCCGCCGCCGAAGCTGGTCCTGGACCTGGAGCGGCTGGCCACGGTGCCGGCCGAGAAGGCGGGCCCTCTTCAGCGCTACGCGGCCACGATCCAGTCGCAGCGCGGTGACTACAACGGCAAGGTGCTCTCGATCCGCCAGGACGACCTGCGCACACTCGCCGTCATTTACGACCAGTCGCCCTCGGTCCTCACCGAGCAGCTGATCAGCTGGGGCGTCCTGGACGCGGACGCGCGCCGCGCGGTGGCGACCCACGAGGAGGGCTGAGCGCTCCACGGGGGCCAGCAGAAACGTGCCGCCGGGGTGGCCGGAACCGTACGGTTCCGGCCACCCCGGCGGCGTTTTCGGGGGCCGGCAGCCCTCGCCGGTACGTGGGGCCCTCGCCGGTACGTGGGGAACGCCGGAGGGCCCGCAGCGGTCGTGCTGCGGGCCCTCCGGCGTTCTGTCTGTCTCCAGCGCTCCGTCTGCCTCAGACGTTCTGTCTGTCTCAGACCTCGTCGCGGCGGAGCGAAGGCTTGAGGTCCTTCAGCCGTCCGAGCAGGCCGTTCACGAACGAGGGCGACTCGTCCGTGGAGAACTCCTTCGCCAGCTGCACCATCTCGTCGAGCACGACCGCGTCCGGGGTCTCGTCGACCCAGATCAGCTCATAGGCGCCGAGCCGCAGAATGTTGCGGTCGACGACCGGCATCCGGTCGAGCGTCCAGCCGACCGAGTACTGGGCGATGAGCTCGTCGATGCGCTTCGCGTGCTGCGCGTAGCCCTCGACCAGCTCCATCGTGTACTCGCTCACCGGCGGCTGCCGGGTGTCGGCCCGGGAGAGCCGGACCCAGTCGGCGAGGACCGTGAGGACCTCGGCGCCGCGCTGGTCGCCCTCGAAGAGGATCTGGAAGGCGCGCTTGCGGGCCGTGTTGCGGGCAGCCACGGTTAGCTGTTCACCCGGCCGAGGTAGTCGCTGGTGCGCGTGTCGACCTTGATCTTCTCACCGGTGGTGATGAAGAGCGGGACCTGGATCTGGTGGCCGGTCTCCAGCGTGGCGGGCTTGGTGCCGCCGGTGGAGCGGTCGCCCTGGACGCCCGGCTCGGTCTCCTGGACGGTCAGCTCGACGGCGGCAGGCAGCTCGACGAAGAGCACCTCGCCCTCGTGCTGCGCGACCGTGGCCGTGAAGCCCTCGACGAGGAAGTTGGCGGCGTCGCCGACGGCCTTGCGGTCGACCATGAGCTGGTCGTAGGTCTCCATGTCCATGAAGACGAAGTACTCGCCGTCCATGTAGGAGAACTGCATGTCGCGCTTGTCGACGGTGGCCGTTTCGACCTTGACGCCGGCGTTGAAGGTCTTGTCGACGACCTTGCCGGAGAGCACGTTCTTGAGCTTGGTGCGCACGAAGGCCGGGCCCTTGCCGGGCTTGACGTGCTGGAACTCGACGACGGACCAGAGCTGGCCGCCTTCGAGCTTGAGCACCATGCCGTTCTTGAGGTCGTTCGTGGAAGCCACGGTTGCGGAATCTCCTGGACTGACGTACGACCCCGGGGCACGCACCTGCCTACAGGGCGAGCAGCTCCTTGGTCGTGATGGTGAGTAGCTCGGGTCCGCCATCCGCCTCTGGGCGGACGACGAGCGTGTCATCGATCCGGACACCGCCCCGGCCCGGGAGGTGGACCCCAGGTTCGACGGTGACCGGCACGCAAGCGTCCAGTTTACCCATGGCCGCGGGACTCAATTGAGGGTCCTCGTCGATTTCGAGCCCGACCCCGTGTCCGGTGAGAACCGTGAGGCCCTCGGTGTACCCCGCGGAGTCCAGGACCTGGCGGGCGGCACGGTCGACGTCACGGCAGGCGGCGCCGGGTACCAGGCTCTCACGTCCGGCGCGCTGGGCCGCGAAGACCAGGTCGTACAGCTCGATCTGCCAGTCGGCGGGGGCGGTGCCGATGACGAATGTACGGCCGATCTCACAGCGGTAGCCGCGGTACGTGGCGCCCAGGCAGACGGAGAGGAAGTCGCCCTCCTCGACACGCCGGTCGGTGGGCCGGTGCCCGGGCCGTCCGGCGTTCGGCCCCGTGGCGACGGAGGTGGGGAAGGCCGGGCCGTCGGCCCCGTGATCCACCAGGCGTCTTTCGAGTTCCAGGGCGAGATGGCGTTCGGTCCGCCCGACCAGGATGGACTCCAGCAGTTCGCCGAGGGCCTGGTCGGCGATCTCGGCGCCGATGCGGAGGCAGGAGATCTCCTCCTCGTCCTTGACGACCCGGAGCTGCTCGACGGCGCCGGCGAGGTTGGCCAGGCGCAGCCGGGGGGCGACCGAGCCGAGGGCACGGTGCCGGGCCACGGTGAGGTGGTGCTCCTCCACGGCGAGGGAGTCGGCGCCCTGGGCCGCGGCGAGGCCGGCGGCCGCGACGGCGGGGTCGCCGCCTCCGGCACCGGGCAGGGTCTGTACCAGCAGGGCCTCGTCGGGGCGCTCCTGTGTGGGGCGGTCGGCCGTCGGGCCGGCACACACCAGGAGGTCCTCGGTCTTGCCCAGCAGGAGAACGGCGCCGTGCGGGGCCGCGCCCGCGAGATAGCGCACGTTGGCGGGGCGGGAGACCAGCGCCGCCGCGCTGCCGCCCGCGTTGCAGTATTCCCTCAGACGCGTCCGGCGGGCCGCGTACACCTCTGACATGACCCGAGCCTACGAGCGACCGGGGGATGTCGCCGGTCGGGAGGGCCGAGTGGGGGTTGTCCGCGCGACGGCTGGGGGTGCGGGCCTGCGCTGACGCCGGGTGGTGGGTCGGGGCCGCGCCGGGGGGTGTCCGTCCTCGGAACGGCGCGATGGGGTCGGATACCGGCTAACCGTCCGTTGACGCGCCAACCGCTGCGGGCGGACACCCCCCGACACGTCCCCTTCCGTGCGTCGGCGGGTGCGGGCGCGTCTCGGCTCAGCTGCCGCGGGCCGCCGTGGCGGCTTGGCTGCGGGCCGCCGTGCCCGCTTGGCTGCGGGCGCGCGGTGGTCGCTCAGCTGCGGCAGGCCGCCGCACTGCGGGCGCGTCGTTGCCACCCTGGCTGCGGGACGGCCGCTGCACTGCGGCGCGCAGTGGGCCTCAGCTGCCGCACGCCTGCCGCACTGCGGGCGCGTCGTGGCCACCCTGGCTGCGGGCCGACCGCTGCGCCGCGGGCGCGCGGTGGTCGCTCAGCTGACGCAGGCCGCCGCGCAGTGGTCGCTCAGCTGACGCAGGCAGTCGTGCCGCTGGGGCGATGGGGGTCCCCCTGCCCGAGCGAAACCGAGAGCTTGAAGGAGGGTGGGCGCAGCGGCACGCCGCGTGCGCCGGGTTGCGGATCCACCCGGCCTCAGCAGCAGCGGCGAGACCCCTCACGCCGGTTACCCGCGCCTACCACTTCGGCGGACTCGCAATGGACCTGGCCAGGACATCGTCCAGTACCCGCGCCGTCTCCGGGACATCCAACTGCGAGTTGTCGATGATCGGCAGACCGGACCCGTACCACCCGGCCATCCGCCCATGGATACGGGCGACCTCCTCGTCCGTCAGCCGTCGATTGCCCGAGCGCTCCGCGTTGCGTTCCAGGACGATGTCCAGCCCGGGCAGGAGGACGACCGGCAGCAGGCCCGGCCCGACGTGCCGTTTCCAGCCGCCGAGGCCGACCACGGGCCGGTCGGGAAAGACCGCGTCGTCGAGGATGCAGGAGATGCCGTTGGCCAGGAAGTTCCGCGCGGCGAAACCGCACGTGCGGCGGGCGAGACGGTACTGCGCCTCGGAGTTGTCGTTCCACCCGGACTGCGGGTCGGCGAAGCCCGAGCGGACCCACTCGCGTACGTCGTCGAGGCTGATGTGGGCCGTGGGGACCCGGCGATGGTCCGCCCAGTACTTGGCGACGCTGGTCTTTCCGGCCCCCGCGGGCCCGATGAGCAGCACGGCGAGCGTCGTACCGGCCGGATCGGGGGCCGTCGTCGCGGGCGGCGCGCTGGGCATGGCGACCGGACCGCCGGGCGGCAGCGGCACATGGCCGGTGGTGTCCGGCGCCGGAGGGACGGAGACCCGCGGTGGTGGCGCGCCCGGCCCGGGCGGGGGCGCGGGATAACCGGGGGCCGGGGGCGGCGGGGGCACGGGCGCGGAGCCCTGGGGCGCGCCCGGGTGGTGCGGACCCGGGTGGTGTGCGGCCGGCGACCAGCCGACGGCCGGTCCGTGCCCCGGCTGGTGGGGCGGCGGCAGCGGAGAACCCACTGCGTGCTGCATCCGGTGCCACTCCGTCTCGTACAGGCGATGGGCGCTGAACAGCGGGGCGGAACCCGCTGCTACCGAACGGTACCGCCCCTGGCCAGTGTTGTGTGAACGGCCGGGGGCGGTCCGAAGTGCCCGGCCCCGTAAGGCCGTTTCGGGCGGAAGGCGCGCCCGGGTACTTACTGTCCGACTTCGCCGTACGCGGCGAGCAGCACGGCCGGGTCGGGTCCCTCCAGGACCGTGGGCTTGGCGAGACCGTCGAGGACGATGAAGCGCAGCAGATCGCCGCGGGACTTCTTGTCGACCTTCATGGTCTCCAGCAGCTTGGGCCACTGGTCGTGCCGGTAGTGCAGCGGCAGCCCGACGGATTCGAGGACGGTCCGGTGGCGGTCGGCCGTGGCGTCGTCCAGCCGCCCGGCGAGACGGCCCAGTTCGGCGGCGAAGTGCATGCCCACCGCGACCGCCGCGCCGTGCCGCCACTTGTAGCGCTCGTTCTTCTCGATGGCGTGGCCGAGCGTGTGGCCGTAGTTGAGGATCTCGCGCAGGCCCGACTCCTTCAGGTCGGACGACACCACGTCGGCCTTGACCCGGATGGAACGCTCGATGAGCTCGGCGGTGTGCGGACCGGCCGGGGTGCGGGCGGCCTCGGGGTCGGACTCGATCAGGTCGAGGATGACCGGGTCGGCGATGAAGCCGGCCTTGATGACCTCCGCGAGTCCGGAGACGTAGTCGTTGACCGGGAGGGAGTCCAGCGCGGCCAGGTCGCAGAGCACACCGGCGGGCGGGTGGAAGGCACCGACCAGGTTCTTGCCCTCGGCGGTGTTGATGCCGGTCTTGCCGCCGACGGCCGCGTCCACCATGGCCAGGACCGTCGTCGGGATCGCGATCCAGCGCACCCCGCGCAGCCAGGTGGCGGCCACGAACCCGGCCAGGTCCGTGGTCGCGCCGCCGCCGACGCCGACGATGACGTCGGTGCGGGTGAAGCCGGACTGGCCCAGCGCCTTCCAGCAGTAGGCGGCGACTTCGGCGGTCTTGGCCTCTTCGGCGTTGGGTACCTGGATGGCGACCGCCTCGTAGCCCTGCCCGGCCAGGTCGGCGCGCAGGGCGTCACCGGTCTCGGCCAGTGCCTCGGGGTGGACGATCGCGACCCGCTTGGCCTTGCCGCCGATCAACCCGGGCAGCTCGCCGAGGAGTTGACGCCCTACGAGGACCTCGTAGGGATCGGTGCCCGCCGTGCCGCCGACCTGGATCCGGGTCAGTGCCTCGCTCATGCTTCCTTCAACTCCAGTGCGTCCAGGGCGGCTCGGGTGACCTCTTCGGGGGTGCGGCCGTCGGTGGCGACCACGGCCGTGGCGACCTCCTCGTAGAGGTGCCGGCGGGCCTCCATCAGCTCGCGCCACTGCTTGCGCGGGTTGATGGCGAGCAGCGGCCGGGCCGCGTTGAGGCCCGTGCGCTTGACCGCCTCTTCGACGTCCATCGACAGGTACACCACGCGCTGCCCGGCGAGCAGCGCGCGCGTGTCCGGGTCGAGGATGGCGCCGCCGCCCAGTGCCAACACACCGTCGTGCCCGGCCAGTGCCTCGCGCACGGCCTGCTTCTCGATCGCACGGAAGGCGGGCTCGCCCTCCTCGACGAAGATCTCGGCGATCGTCCGGCCCTGCGCGGCGACGATGTCGTCGTCGGTGTCCCGGTAGCCGGTCCCGAGCCGCTCGGCCAGCTGCTGCCCGACGGTGGACTTGCCCACGCCCATCGGCCCGACCAGCACGATCAGCGGGTTCATCGGATGGCCAGGTTGTCGAGGTAGGACCGGACGTTGCGGCGGGTCTCGGCCACGCTGTCGCCGCCGAACTTCTCCGCGACCGCGTCCGCGAGGACGAGGGCGACCATGGCCTCGGCGACGATGCCGGCGGCCGGCACCGCGCACACGTCGGAACGCTGGTGGTGGGCGGCCGTGGCCTCGCCGGTGACGACGTCCACCGTCTTCAGCGCCCGCGGCACGGTGGCGATCGGCTTCATCGCCGCCCGCACGCGCAGCAGCTCACCGGTGGACAGCCCGCCCTCGGTGCCGCCGGAGCGGCCGGTGGCCCGCTTGATGCCCTCGTCGGTCGCGACGATCTCGTCGTGCGCCTTGGAGCCGGGGACACGGGCCAGGTCGAAGCCGTCGCCGACCTCGACTCCCTTGATCGCCTGGATGCCCATCAGGGCGGCGGCCAGGCGGGCGTCCAGGCGGCGGTCCCAGTGCACATGCGAACCGAGGCCGACCGGCACCTCGTACGCCAGCACCTCGACCACGCCGCCGAGGGTGTCGCCGTCCTTGTGGGCCTGGTCGATCTCGGCGACCATCGCCTTCGACGCGTCGGCGTCCAGGCAGCGCACCGGGTCCGCGTCCAGTTTCTCCACGTCCGCGGGCGTCGGGTACACGCCGTACGGCGCCTTGGCGGCCGCGAGCTCCACCACGTGGGAGACGATCTCGATGCCGGTCGTCTCCTTCAGGTACGACCGGGCCACCGCCCCGAGGGCCACCCGGGCCGCGGTCTCCCGCGCGGAGGCGCGCTCCAGGATCGGCCGGGCCTCGTCGAAGCCGTACTTCTGCATCCCGGCGAGGTCGGCGTGGCCGGGGCGGGGACGGGTCAGCGGGGCGTTGCGGGCGAGGCCGTCGAGGATCTCGGGGTCGACCGGGTCGGCCGCCATGACCTGTTCCCACTTCGGCCACTCGGTGTTGCCCACCATGATCGCGACCGGGGAGCCGAGGCTGAGGCCGTGCCGGACACCGCCGAGGAAGGTGATCTCGTCCTGCTCGAACTTCATCCGGGCACCGCGCCCATAGCCCAGGCGCCGCCTCGCGAGATGGTCCGCCACCATGTCCGTGGTGATCGGCACGCCGGCGGGAAGGCCCTCCAGCGTCGCGACGAGTGCGGGACCGTGGGATTCCCCCGCGGTCAGCCAGCGCAACCTGCTCAACGGTGCTCCTCAGTGTTCGCGGCATGCTTACTGCCCAGCGTACGCACCTCATCGCGTACGGCTACGGCCCGACCGGGTGCGCGGCCCCGTCCGGCACCATCGATCC
Source organism: Streptomyces afghaniensis (assembly GCF_044327915.1). Lineage (NCBI taxonomy): Bacteria > Bacillati > Actinomycetota > Actinomycetes > Kitasatosporales > Streptomycetaceae > Streptomyces > Streptomyces afghaniensis. The sequence goes on along the minus strand of NZ_JBIRGJ010000009.1, from coordinate 359,540 downwards.
TCCCATGCCACGCGGACGACTCCGATCCGAGTCCGGCTGGCGGACAGCGTCGAACGGCGGACTCGGTTGAGGCCGGGCGTCGAGAACAAGCCGAGCGAGCGTCAGAAATGCGCCAGAAGTTGCCGCCCGTAGGCCGGAAATCAGCTATCGGAGGGCTCTCCGGCCTCATATGTTCCTCGCGTCCCATTCCTTGATCCTCGATCCGGATCTGATACGTGAGGACCACTCACACCACCATGAGACACGTTCTGAGAGCAGTCGTCGCCCTCTGTGCCGCGCTGGGCATCTCCCTGGCGTTCACGGGCTCGGCACAGGCGGCGAGCAACCCCGTCACCGTCTGCGGTTCGGGTTACTACGTCCAGTCCTCCCACAAGCTGGGCCTCTACCTGGAGACCGGCGGACCGCAGGCGATCGTCTACCTGCTCTACAACGCCTCCACCGGCTACAACTGCGCGGTCACCGTCGTCACCGGCGAGCAGATCGGCAACCCCGTCAGCGTGGGCATCCGCGCCCAGGGCGGCACCTGGATCAAGGATTCGGGCAACTACAACTCCTACGCCGGCCCGGTGCGCGTGAAGGCCGCGGGCAAGTGCGTGCAGTACTCCGGCTCGACCCGCTGGTGGAGCTCCTCGTCGCCGTACACCGACGAGTACACGAGCCCGCTGGGCTGGTGCGGCTGACACGTCAGCCCCGCTGAGCGGCCTCCCGCATCGCGGTGAGCGGCGACCGTGCGTCGCCGGTGAACTGCCGGAACTGGAACACCGCCTGGTGGACCAGCAGGTCGAGGCCGCTCAGCACCTGTCCGCCCCGCTCCTCCCACGCCGCTGCGAGGGGCGTGGGCCAGGGCTCGTAGAGCACGTCGAACAGGGTGCCCACGCGCTCGGGCACCTGCTCGGCCAGCGCGTCCGTGCCCCCGGCGGGCGTCGTCGAGACGACCAGGGGTGCCTCGAAGGCACGGGCGGCGTCGGCCCACTCGGCGGGCCGGACGCGGACGCCGAGCCGCTCGCCCCACTGCCGCATCTCAGCCGCGCGCCGTTCGCTGCGCACATACACGGCGACCTCGCCCGTGCAGATCCGGGCCAGTGCCGCGAGAGCCGAGGACGCGGTGGCCCCGGCGCCCAGGATGGCCGCGCTCTCCGTCTTCTCCACACCGCGCTCGTGCAGCGCCGCCACCAGCCCGGGGATGTCGGTGTTGTCGCCGACCCGGCGCCCGTCCGGCCGGAAGACCACGGTGTTGACCGCCTCCACCGAGGCGGCCGTGTCGGTGATCTCGTCGAGCAACGGGATCACGGCCCGCTTCAGCGGCATGGTCAGCGACAGCCCTGCCCACTCGGGGCCGAGCCCGCCGAGGAATCCGGGCAGCGCGTCCTCGTCGATCTCGAACCGGTCGTACGACCAGTCGGCCAGGCCCAGCGCCCGGTACGCGGCGTTGTGCAGCCGCGGCGACAGGGAGTGCGCGATCGGGGAGCCGAGAACGGCTGCTCGGCGTGGTGCGGCCATCAGGTCTTCCTCAGTCGTTCCGCGATCAGTTGTTCCGCGAGGCGTTGAACTTGTCGACCAGCTTCTGGTGCTCTGCGTTGGTCTTGGTGAACTCGCTGGTCTTGCCGTCCAGCGAGATGAAGTAGTACCAGCCGTCCTTCGTCGGGTTGAGGGCGCCCTTGAGCGCCGCCTCGCCCGGGTTGTCGATCGGTCCGGGCGGCAGGCCCTTGTGGAAGTACGTGTTGTACGGGTTGTCGTAGTTCCGCAGCTCGCTCAGACTCAGATCGATCTTGCTCTGGTTCTTGATGTAGTTGTAGGTGGAGTCGAACTCCAGCATGCCGTTGGTCTGCGGATTCCCCGGCTTCATGCGGTTGTAGACCACCTCGGCCATCTTGCGGAAGTCGTCGTGGCTCGTGCCCTCGGCCTGGGCCAGGCTCGCGACGGTGATCAGCTGCCAGGGGTCTTCGAGTCCGAGGCTCCGGGCCTTCTTCTCCACGCCGAGCTTCTCGTACGTCTGGGTGGCCCGGGTCACCATGTCCTTCAGCACGTCCTCGGGCTTCTCGCCCTTGGCGATGCCGTAGCTGGAGGGGTAGAGGAACCCTTCCAGCGGGTCCTTGACGTTCTGATGGCCGAGCGCCCAGTCGGGCAGGCCGAGCTTCTTCCAGTCCTTCTTGGCGACCGCGGCGGTGGTGCCGTCCTTGACCTCGAGGCGCTTGTCGATGAGCCGGTAGATGTCGGCGTTGCGCTTGCCCTCGGCGATGATCAGGTTGTCGCGGCTCTCCGGGCTGAGCATCAGTTCGACCGCACTGTCGGCCGACATTTGCTTTTGCAGCGTGTACACGCCGTCCTGGATGCTCTTGCCCTGCGGGTTGCTCTCCTGCGCGGCCACGAACGCGTCGACGCTCTTGACGACCCCTGCGCTCTTCAGCACCTGGCCGATCTTGTAGCCGAGCGCTCCCTCGGGGATCTCGACGGTCACCTCCTGCCCGTTGCCGTCGCCCGCGTAGTCCGGGGCGTCGCCGAAACGATCCTGGAAGAACTGGTAGCCGAAGTAGCTGACGCCCGCCAGGCCGCCGCCGAGGACCAGGACGACCACCAGGCAGGCCATCCCGCTGCGGCGCTTCTTGGGCTTGCCGCCGCGTCCGCGCTGGTCGTCGCGCCGGCGGCGGTCGCCCGGCTCGTCGGCGTCGTCATCGTCGTCACCGCCCGCGAAGAAGGCGTGCTCACCCTGGTCGGGGCCGGGGTCCCAGTCGGTCTCCGGCTCGGGCTCGGCCCGCCGCCGGCCGGGCGGCTCCGGCGGCGGATACGCGTCGGGCGTGCCGTAGTAGTCGGACTGGCCCTGGCCGTACGCACCGGTTTGCTGACCGTACGGGTCGGCGGGGTCCCCGGGATACGAGACCTGCTGGTGCCCGCCGGTGGCCCAGCCGCCGTTGTCGTACTGCTGCTGGTGGTAGGCCGGGTCCTGCTGGTAACCCTGGTCCTGCTGATACCCCGGGTCGTGCTGGTTCCCCTGGTGCCCCTGCCCCGGGTACTGCTGATGCCCGTGGCCCTGTGCCGCGTACTGCTGCTGGTCGTACTGGTACTGCTGCTGCGCCTGACCGTATCCGGGCTGTTCGCCGGTGCCCCAGTCGCCGTACTGCGGCTGCTGCGGCTGCTCTGGATAGTGCTGCGGCTGGCCGCCGTAGGGGGAATGCTGACCCTGGTGGGCCTGCTCTCCTCCCCATCCGCCGTCCCCGTACAACGGGTCCTCCGGATGCCACGGTTCGGAGCCTTGGCCCCGGCCATACTCAGTCATCGATCCCCTAGAGCCGCGAGGCGGCGGTCACGCGGCTTCCGGCTCGGCTCCCGTCCCGCCTCTTGCTGTGCGGCGGCTGTTCGAACGCCGCCGCATCGCGCGGAACGTTACCGTATCGCGATCAGATGACCACTTCGACGCTTTCTCCGGGTGCTTCACCTGACACCCGTTCGGATTCAAGGGCCTGCTGCAGGATGATCACCGCCGCCGCCTGGTCGATGACGGACCTTCCCTTCTTGGACTTCACGCCCGAAGCGCGCAGTCCCTGACTGGCCGTCACCGTCGTCATGCGTTCGTCCATGAGTCTGACCGGAACCGGGGAGATCATGCGCGCCAGTTCCTGTGCGAAGCCCCGGACCTTGACCGCCGCTGGGCCCTCGCCGCCCTTGAGGGAGCGCGGCAGACCGACGACGACCTCGATGGGCTCGTACTCCTCGACGAGCTGCTTCAACCGCCGCTGAGCTGCGGGGATGTCGCGCCCCGGGACCGTCTCCACCGGGGTGGCGAGGATCCCGTCGGGGTCGCACGAGGCGACCCCGATACGGGCGTCCCCGACGTCGATCGCGAGTCGACGTCCTCTGCGCATCTTCCAGACCCGTTTCTTACTTGGCCGTCTCGGTGACCAGGCGCTCGACGGCGTCGACGGCGTCGCCGATCGCGGCCGGGTTCTGGCCGCCGCCCTGGGCGACGTCCGGCTTGCCGCCGCCACCGCCGCCGAGGGTCTTGGCAGCCGTACGGACCAGGTCACCGGCCTTCAGGCCGCGCTCGCGGGCGGCCTCGTTGGTGGCGATGACCGTCAGCGGCTTGCCGTTCGCCACCGTGAACAGGGCGACCACGGCGGCCCGGCCGCCCTGGATGCGTCCGCGCACGTCGAGCACGAGCTTGCGCAGGTCGTCGGCGGTGGTGCCGTCGGGGACCTGACCGGTCACGACAGCAATGCCACGGATGTCCTTGGCGGACTCGGCGAGGCCGGCGGCGGCCTGCAGGACCTTCTCGGCGCGGAACTTCTCGATCTCCTTCTCGGCGTCCTTCAGCTTGCCGAGCATGGCGGAGACCTTCTCCGGGAGCTCCTCCGGGCGACCCTTGATCAGCTCCTGGAGCTGGGCGACGACCGTGTGCTCACGGGCGAGGAAGTTGTAGGCGTCCACGCCGACGAGGGCCTCGATACGGCGCACACCGGAGCCGATGGACGACTCGCCCAGCAGCTTCACCAGACCCAGCTGCGCGGTGTTGTGCACGTGCGTGCCGCCGCACAGCTCCTTGGAGAAGTCGCCGATGGTGACCACGCGCACGCGCTCGCCGTACTTCTCGCCGAACTCGGCGATGGCGCCCTGCTTCTTGGCCTCGTCGATGCCCATGACATCGGCGCGCACGTCCAGGTCGCGGGCGAGCACCTCGTTGATCTTCTGCTCGACGTCGGTCATCACGGCCGTCGGAACGGCGGACGGGGAACCGAAGTCGAAGCGGAAGCGGCCCGGCTGGTTCTCGGAACCGGCCTGGGCGGCCGTCGGGCCGAGGGCGTCGCGCAGGGCCTGGTGGGTCAGGTGCGTGGCCGAGTGGGCGCGGGCGATGGCCTTGCGGCGGCGGTCGTCGATGGCGGAGTGGGCCCTGGCGCCGACGGTGACCTCGCCGACCTGGACGACGCCCTTGTGGACGTAGACACCCGGGACCGGCTTCTGGCAGTCGCGGACCTCGATGACGGCACCGGAGTCGGTCTTGATCTTGCCGGTGTCGCCGATCTGGCCGCCGCCCTCGGCGTAGAACGGAGTGCGGTCGAGGACGATCTCGACCTCGTCGCCCTCGGTGGCGGCCGGGGAGGAGACCCCGTCGACCAGGATGCCGACGACCGTGGACTCGCCCTCGGTGTCGGTGTAGCCGATGAAGTCGGTGGCGCCGGCCCGGTCGGCGATCTCGCGGTAGGCGCCCATGTCGGCGTGGCCGGTCTTCTTGGACTGGGCGTCGGCCTTGGCGCGCTCCCGCTGCTCCTTCATCAGGCGGCGGAAGCCCTCCTCGTCCACGGACAGCCCCTGCTCGGCGGCCATCTCCAGGGTGAGGTCGATCGGGAAGCCCCAGGTGTCGTGGAGCAGGAAGGCCTTGTCGCCGGGCAGGACGGTGGAACCGGCGGCCTTGGTGTCGGTGACGGCCGTGTCGAGGATGTTGGTGCCGGCCTTCAGCGTCTTGAGGAAGGCGTTCTCCTCGGCGAGGGCGACCTTCTCGATGCGCTCGCGGTCGGTGATGAGCTCGGGGTACTGCTGGCCCATCATGCCGATGACGACGTCGATCAGGTCCTTGACGACCGGGCCGGTGGCGCCGAGCAGGCGCATGTTGCGGATGGCGCGGCGCATGATGCGGCGCAGCACGTAGCCGCGGCCCTCGTTGCCGGGGGTGACGCCGTCGCCGATGAGCATGGTGGCGGTGCGCATGTGGTCGGTGACCACGCGCAGGGACACGTCCGAGGCGTGGGCGTCGCCGTAGCGGACGCCGGTCAGCTCGGTGGCCTTGGCGATGACGGCCATCGAGGTGTCGATCTCGTACATGTTCTGCACGCCCTGCAGAATCATGGCGAGGCGCTCGAGGCCGAGGCCGGTGTCGATGTTCTTGCTGGGCAGGTCGCCGAGGATCTCGAAGTTGTCCTTGCCGGTGCCCTCGCCCCGCTCGTACTGCATGAAGACGAGGTTCCAGATCTCCACGTACCGCTCGTCGTTGACGGCGGGGCCGCCCTCGGCGCCGAACTCGGGGCCGCGGTCGTAGTTGATCTCGGAGCAGGGGCCGCACGGGCCGGGGACGCCCATGGACCAGTAGTTGTCCTTCATGCCGAGGCGCTGGATGCGCTCCTTCGGCACGCCGACGACCTCGTGCCAGATGCGCTCGGCCTCGTCGTCGTCCTTGTAGACGGTGATCCACAGGCGCTCGGGGTCGAGGCCGTAACCGCCCTTGTCCTGGGGGCTGGTGAGCAGCTCCCAGGCGAGCTTGATGGCGCCTTCCTTGAAGTAGTCACCGAAGGAGAAGTTGCCGCACATCTGGAAGAACGTGCCGTGCCGCGTGGTCTTGCCGACCTCTTCGATGTCCGGCGTGCGCACGCACTTCTGCACGCTGGTGGCACGGGCGAAGGGCGGCTTGACCTCACCCAGGAAGTAGGGCTTGAAGGGCACCATGCCGGCCGGGACGAGGAGCAGAGTCGGGTCGTCCGCGATGAGCGACGCCGAAGGGACGACGGTGTGACCGCGCTCCTCGAAGAAGCTCAACCAGCGGCGGCGAATCTCAGCCGACTCCATCAGTGGTCCTCATTCCGGTTGTACGAATTCTTCTTGTACGTGTACGACGTCCTGTCGATGACGTACGTCTTCGGCTCTGTGCGGTTCTCGATGGCGGCGTACCGCCTGGGTGCGGGGAGTTCGGGGTCGACGGGGGCGTTGAGCCCGAGCGCGTCGCCCAGTTCGGCCTCCCGCTGGGCCATGTTGTCCCGGACGTCGAGCGCGAAGTCGACCGCGCGGTCCTTGAGCCGGTGGCCGGCCTCGAGCGCCTTGTTCCCCGCGGTTCTGGCGAGGCTCTCGGGCGTCAGCTGCTTCAGCTTCCGGTTGACCTTGGTGGTGGCCCACACTCCGGCGGCGACGCCGGTGGTGAACCAGAACGTACGGCGGAACATCGCTGGCTCTCAGTCCCTCTTCCCTCGGGCGCTGCGCCGAGAGACCGTGCGGCCCACGATCACGGTACGCCTCGACGCCTTGCCGGGCACGTCCTCCTTGCGGCCGCCGAGGGCCCGGCGCACGCCGTAGCCGAAGGCTGCGACCTTGACCAGGGGGCCACCGAAGGTGGAGGCGACGGTGGTCGACAGCGCGGAGGCGTTCGACGTGACCTCCTGGACGTCGGAGGCGATCGAGTCGACCCGGTCGATCTGGGTCTGCGCGGAGCGCACCGCCGCGGAGGCGTCGGCCAGCAGCGGGACGGCCTGATCGGTCACGTCCGCCACGAGCTTGGTGGTCGCCCTGAGCGTCTGGGCCAGCCTCGCCAGCGCGACGGCGAGGAAGGAGACCAGGATCGCCCAGAAGACGGCCACCAGGATTCCGGCCACCTCGCCACCGGACACTGTGTGCACCCGCTCCCTGAAAACGTGCCTGAACATCGAAAAAGTCGTGCGACGAGCCTATCGCGCCGGGGATGCGGCTCCGTACCGGATTACCGTCCGGGGACGGCGGATTCGCGAAAGCCCGCCGCCTCGCCCGCCCGGAGGGGCGGGGAGACGACGGGCTGGGTACCGCGTGCCTGCCGTGGATCAGCGGGCGTAGTACTCGACGACGAGCTGCTCGTCGCAGATCACCGGGATCTCCTTGCGGTTCGGCTCGCGGTCCAGGCGGAACGCCAGGGCCTTGAGGTTCACCTGGAGGTAGCGCGGGGTCTCGCCGTCGGGGGCGAAGCCACCCTCACGGGCGATCGTGAAGAGCGTCTTCTCCTTGGAGCGCTCGCGGACCTGCACCACGTCGTCCGGGCGGACACGGAAGGAGGGCTTGTCGACCTTCTTGCCGTTGACCGCGATGTGGCCGTGGACGACCATCTGGCGGGCCTGGTAGATCGTGCGGGCGATGCCCGAACGCAGAACCAGGGCGTCGAGACGGCGCTCCAGCTCGATGATCAGGGCCTCACCGGTCTTGCCCTGGACCTTGGAGGCACGCTCGTAGGCGCGGACGAGCTGGCGCTCGGACACGTCGTACTGCGCGCGCAGGCGCTGCTTCTCGAGCAGACGGACCTTGTAGTCCGAGTTCTGCTTGCGGCCACGGCCGTGCTCGCCGGGCGGGTACGGACGGGCCTCGAAGTACTTGACGGCCTTCGGGGTGAGCGCGATGCCGAGGGCACGCGACTTCTTGACCTTGGGGCGGGACTGGTTCGCCACTGTTTCTCGTTTCCTAGTGTCGGCTTGTCAGGGTTGTGGGAGGTCGCATCCGCAGCCGGGGAAACCCTCCTCGTCCTTGCGGACGGGGTGGGCAGCCGCTCCCCTGGTCTGGGCACATACGTGCAGCACGCGAGTGGCCCACCGACCGCTCCCGTCGTGCGACGGGTGGTGGTGGGCTGCCCGCGACACCGTTCGACGGTGCGCGACGCTCCTGGAGCCGGTCCCGGGGACTGTGCCCCTGACTGGCTCCGGCCGACTGTCCCGTTCTGACTGCACGGGACGCGGCACTCCGAACGAGTTTACAGGGTGCTCAGGACCGCTTTCGACCGAGGTTCTTCCGGGTCCACTCGACCGCGTCCGCGTAGCGGGCCTCCGCGCCGTGCCGGGTCGGCTCGTAGTACTCGCGGTCCTTCAGGGCGTCCGGGGCGTACTGCTGGGCGGCGATGCCCTCGGGCAGGTCGTGCGGGTAGACGTAGCCCTGGCCGTGGCCGAGCTTGGTGGCGCCCTTGTAGTGGCTGTCGCGCAGGTGCGCGGGCACGGGCCCGGCCAGTCCCTTGCGTACGTCCTCCAGGGCGGCGCCGATCGCCGTGGTCGCGGCGTTGGACTTGGGCGCCAGGGCGAGGGCGATGGTGGCGTGGCTGAGCGTGAGGGCGGCCTCCGGGAAGCCGATCATGGCGACGGCCTGGGCGGCGGCGACCGCGATGGGCAGCGCGTTCGGGTCGGCGAGGCCGATGTCCTCGCTGGCAGAGATCATCAGGCGCCGGGCGATGAAGCGGGGGTCCTCGCCGGCCTCGATCATCCGGGCCAGGTAGTGCAGGGCGGCGTCGACGTCGGAGCCGCGGATGGACTTGATCAGGGCGCTGGCCACGTCGTAGTGCTGGTCGCCGTCGCGGTCGTACTTCACGGCCGCCCGGTCGACCGTCTCCTCCAGGGTGGTCAGGCCGATCTCCGTCTCGCCCTTGTCGAGGGCGGCTCCGGCGGCGGCCTCCAGGGCGGTCAGTGCGCGGCGGGCGTCGCCGCCGGCGATGCGCAGGAGGTGGCTCTCGGTCTCCTCGGGCAGGGCGACGGCGCCCTTGAGACCGCGCTCGTCGGTCAGGGCCCGCTGGACGAGGCCCTTGATGTCGTCGTCCGTGAGCGGTTCGAGGGTGAGCAGCAGGGAGCGGGACAGCAGGGGGGAGATCACCGAGAAGTACGGGTTCTCCGTCGTCGCCGCGATCAGTGTCACCCAGCGGTTCTCGACGGCAGGGAGGAGGGAGTCCTGCTGGGCCTTGCTGAAGCGGTGGATCTCGTCGAGGAAGAGGACGGTCTCCTTGCCGAATCCGCCGGAGGCGCGGCGGGCGCCGTCGATGACCGCGCGGACCTCCTTGACGCCCGCGGTGATCGCCGAGAGTTCGACGAAGCGGGCGTTGGTGGCCTTGGAGACGACGTACGCCAGGGTGGTCTTGCCGGTGCCGGGCGGGCCCCAGAGGATCACCGAGGAGGGGCCTGCCGGGCCGGAGGCGCCCTCGCCGACCAGTCTGCGCAGGGGCGAGCCCGGCTTCAGCAGATGCCGCTGGCCCACGACCTCGTCGAGGGTGCGCGGGCGCATCCGCACCGCCAGGGGGCTGCTGGACGGCTCCTTCTCCTGGCGTTCTTCTGCTGCGGCGGTGAACAGGTCGGGCTCCACGCCAGAAACCCTAAATCACGGCACTGACAATGCCGCCGGGCCCCGGTGCTCCCGGCTCAGCTCATCCAGAAGTCCCACCAGCGGGTCAGGATCAGCATGCCGATGATGCCGATGTGCAGCACGGGCATGACCCAGGTGAACTCGCCGAAGAAGCTCTTGAGCCAGGGCGGGGCGGGCAGGAAGCCCGTGCGGATGTTGAACGACGTCACGTACCAGAACATGAGGATCGTCGCGACCCAGGCCAGGGAGCACCACAGGCACAGGGCGTTGATCCGGTACAGGGACTGGAACATCAGCCAGGCGCAGAAGACGACGCCGAACAGGCAGCCGGCGTTGAAGGTGAGCCAGTACCAGCGCGGGAAGCGGGCACGGGCGAGCAGGCTCACGCCGACACCGATCACGATGCCGTAGCAGACGAGGCCGAGCATCGGGTTCGGGAAACCGAAGACCGCGGCCTGCTTGCTCTCCATGACGCTGCCGCAGGAGACGACGGGGTTGAGGCTGCACCCGGGGGTGAACGTCTTGCCCTCGACCTTGGCCTCGAGGAGCTTGAACTTGTCGATCGTGATGACCCACGAGGCGAGCAGTCCGGCCGCGCCGGTGATCACCAGCAGCAGGGCGAGGGCCCGGCTGCCGCCCTCGGTGCGGGGCGCGACCTCGGCGCGCTCCGACTCGGGCTCCATGGAGACGTCCTTGACTGTCGTCTTGCTCATCCCGCCGATTCCGTCACTTGAGACCCGGACTGCTTCGGTCAGGGCCATTCTGCCGCACGAGGGCCTGTGTCCACCGTTCAGTGGACATAAGCGTGTCCACAAGGTCGTCCCTGAGGGCTGCGTTCCGGCCGACGCTCGTCGCATGAGAGCACACAGGTACGACCTCGCCGTGCGGGTGCGGGGGCTGCGCAAGCGGTACGGGGACGTGACCGCCGTCGACGGCATCGATCTGGGCATCCGCCGGGGCGAGGTGTTCGGCCTGCTCGGGCCCAACGGCGCGGGCAAGAGCACCACGGTGGAGATCCTCCAGGGCAACCGGGACCGGGACGCGGGCGAGGTGTCCGTGCTCGGGTCGGACCCGGCGACCGGCACGCGCGCGTGGCGGTCACGTGTCGGAATCGTCTGGCAGGACGAATCGGCGCCCGCGGAGTTGACGGTCCGGGAGACGGTGCGGCACTTCGCCGGCTACTACCCCCGGCCGCGGAACCCGGAGGAGGTCATCGGCCTGGTCGGTCTGGAGGCGAAGGCGGACAGCCGGATCAAGACGCTGTCGGGGGGCCAGCGCCGGCGTCTGGACGTGGCGCTCGGCGTGATCGGCGGTCCGGACCTGCTGCTTCTGGACGAGCCGACGACCGGGTTCGATCCGGCGGCCCGGCGGCAGTTCTGGTCGCTGATCCGCACCCTGGCCGACGAGGGCACGACCATCCTGCTGACCACGCACTACCTGGAGGAGGCGGAGGCGCTCGCGCACCGGCTGGCCGTCGTCGCGAAGGGCCGGATCGTCGCCGAGGGCGACCCCGGGGCGCTGCGGGAACGGTACGGCACCGAGGTCCTCGTCGAGTGGACCGAGCCGGACGGCACCCCGCGCAGGGAGCGCACGGGCACGCCGACCAGGACGATCGCCGGGCTCATGCACCGCTTCGACGGGGAGATCCCGGGGCTGGCGGTGAGCCGGCCCACGCTGGAGGACGTCTACCTCCGGCTGACCGGACAGCGGCAGGAGGACGCGCGATGACCACGACCGCCGTACGGGAGCGCGGTGCGGTCGGCGCCGGGGGGCTGCCGGGTGCCTGGGGGCTGGGGCTGCGGCGGGGTGGCCTGGAGATCAGGCAGTTCTTCCGGCAGCGCGACCAGGTGGTGTTCACGTTCGCCTTCCCGGTCGTCTTCCTGTTCCTGTTCGCGTCGATCTTCCGGGACGACGTGGCGGGCGCGGGCATCACCGCCTCGCAGCTCTACGTCCCGGCGATGATGGCCGCCGGGATCATGTCGACGAGTTTCCAGGCGCTCGGCATCTCGATCGCCGTGGAGCGGGAGGAGAAGGTGCTGCGCCGGCTGCGCGGCACACCGATGCCGCCGACGGCATACTTCCTCGGCAAGATCTGGCTCGTTCTGTTCACCGGTCTGCTGGAGACGGTGATCCTGCTCCTCGTCGGCACGACCGTGTACGACGTGGACCTGCCGTCCGACGCGGGCCGCTGGTTCGGCCTGGCGTGGATCTTCGTGCTCGGCATCACGGCCTGCGCCCTGCTCGGCATCGCGATCAGCTCGGTGCCGAGCTCCGCGAACAGCGCGAGTTCCGTGGTCGTGCTGCCCTTCCTGGTGCTCCAGTTCATCTCCGGGGTGTACATCGCCATCGGCACCATCCCGGACTGGATGCTGACCATCGGTGCGCTGTTCCCGCTGAAGTGGATGTGCCAAGGGCTGCGCGGGGTGTTCCTGCCGGAGTCGGCGCAGGTGCTGGAGCAGGCGGGGAGCTGGGAGATGGGACGCGTGGCCCTGGTGCTCGCCGCGTGGTGCGTCGGAGGATTGGTGCTGTGCCTGCTGACGTTCCGTTGGAAGGACCGGCGCGAGGGATGAGCGATGCCGCGAGCGCCTACCACTGGGAGCGCTCGTTCCGGCTCTGGGACACGTACTTCGCGCTGGTGTGGACGGCCACCATGGCCTATGTGCTCGCCGCGGAGTCTCCTGGCGTGCCGGTGCGCGCGGTGGCGGTGGCGCTGCTGGTCCCGCTGGTCCCGCTGTACGTGCTGGCCGGGCGCCGGCTGATCCAGGGGGATCCGCCCGACCAGCGGCAGGCGATCGCCTATCTGGCAGCGGCGCTGGGGCTGTTCCTGCCTCCGGCGGTCCTCGTCGGCGAGACGCGGGTGCTGACCTTCGCGCTGATCCCGCAGTGCTTCATGACACTGCGGTTGCGGTCGGCTCTGGTGGCGGTGGCCGTGATCAACCTGGTGCCCGTGGCGGGCTGGGCGCTGCTGTGGCGCCCGGATGCCCGGGACGTGGTCTTCAACGCGTTGTTCTGCCTGGTCACCCTGGTGTTCTCGGTGGCGCTCGGTATCTGGACCATCCGGATCATCGAGCAGAGCCAGGAGCGGGCCGAGCTGATCGCGGAACTGGACGCGAGCCGGCACGAGATCGGCCGGCTGTCCGAGGCCCACGGGGCGCTGGCCGAGCGGGAGCGGCTGGCCCGGGAGATCCACGACACGCTGGCGCAGGGGTTCACCAGTCTGGTGATGCTGATCCAGGCGGTCGAGGCGGAGCTGGACCACGACCTGCCCGAGGCGCGGCGGCACCTTCGGCTGATGGACGAGACGGCCCGGCAGAACCTCGCCGAGGCCCGGGCCCTGGTCGCCGGGGGCGCGCCCGCCGACCTGGACGGCGCGTCCCTGCCGGATGCGCTGGGGCGGCTCGCCGCGCGCCATGACGCGGCGCTGGAGGTGACCGGCCCGGTGCGCACGCTGCCCGCGGGCCCCGAGGTGGTCGCGCTGCGCGCCTGCCAGGAGGCGTTGGCCAACGCCCGTAAGCACGCGGGGAGTTCGGTGCCGGTGCGCGTGTCGCTGGCGTACGCCGACAACTCCCTGACGGTGTCGGTGCGGGACGACGGCAGCGGCTTCGACCCCTCTGCCGCCTGCGGCGGGTACGGTCTCGCGGGACTGCGGGCCCGGGCCGTGGAAGTGGGCGGAACCGCCGAGGTGCACAGCGCGCCGGGTGACGGCACGGTCGTGACCGTCCGGCTGCCGGTCGTGAGGAGGGAGACGCCGTGATCCGGATCGTCCTGGCCGACGACCATCCCGTCGTACGGGAAGGGCTGCGGGCGATGCTCAGTGCGGAGTCCGACCTTGAGGTCGTCGCCGACGCGTCCAGCGGGCCGCAGGCGGAGGCGCTGGCGGCTCAGTTGCGGCCCGACATCGTGCTGATGGATCTGCGGATGCCGGGTGGCGGGGGCGTGGACTCCATCGCGCGGATGACGCGGGCCGGGCTGCCGTGCCGGGTGGTCGTGCTGACGACGTACGAGACGGACCGGGACATTCTGCGGGCGGTGGAGGCAGGGGCGGCGGGTTATCTGCTGAAGGATCTGCCGCGTGCGGAACTCGCGGACGCCGTGCGGGCGGCGGCACGCGGCGAGACGGTCCTGGCCCCGTCCGTCGCGGCCCGGCTGGTGGACCAGCTGCGGACGAAGCCGGAGCGGCCACGGCTGTCGGAACGCGAGACGGCCGTGCTGCGGCTGGTGGCCGAGGGCTGCACGAACGCGGAGATCGGGCGTCGGTTGTTCATCGGGGAGTCGACGGTGAAGACGTATCTGCTGCGCGTCTTCGGCAAGTTGGGGGTGGACGACCGGACGGCGGCGGTGACGAGCGCGCTGCGGCACGGGCTGCTGGAGCAGTGACGAGGCGCCGGGCACCTCGGCAGGTGTCCGGCGCCTTCGCTCCTGGTCTGCTGCTAGGGCCTGTCGTTTGGATCACGCCGCAGACGCGGGGTCTGGCACGCGCATCTGCCGCGTTGTCGTCGGTTGCCGACTCCCCCACGCTCGGCTTCGCTCGCGCGGGCGGTGCCCCCATCGCGTCGACGCCCTCCTCCGCCTTGCAGCTGCACGCACCAGACCCCGCTCACCGGCGCTGAACAGCACGGTCGCTTTCCTGCGACCTGATCCAAACGACAGGCCCTAGCCGAGCCGCGCTTCCAGTTCCGCCACGATCTCGTTCACCCCGACCGCCGTCTGCTCGCCCGACTCCATGTCCTTGAGCTGGACGACGCCCTCGGCGAGGTCGCGTTCGCCGGCGACGATCGTGTAGCGGGCGCCGCTGCGGTTGGCGTTCTTCATCGCGCCCTTGAGGCCCTTGCCGCCGTAGGAGAAGTCGGCCGCGATGCCGTTCTTGCGCATCTCCGTGACCTTGGCGAACAGGACCCGGCGGGCCTCCTCGCCGAGCGGGACGGCGAACACACTGGTGGTCGCGGGGAGTTCGAGCTCGACGCCCTCCGCCTCCAGCGCCAGGACCGTGCGGTCGACGCCGAGAGCCCAGCCGACGGACGGCAGCGCGGGGCCGCCGATCATCTCCGACAGGCCGTCGTAGCGTCCGCCGCCGCCGACGGCGGACTGGGAGCCGAGGCCGTCGTGGACGAACTCGAACGTCGTGCGGGTGTAGTAGTCCAGGCCGCGCACCAGCTTCGGGTCGTCCTCGAAGGCGACGCCCGCCGCCGTGATCAGCTCGCGGACCTCCTCGTGGTACGCCTTGCAGGCGTCACAGAGGTAGTCGCGCAGCAGCGGCGCGTCCCCAAGCTGCTTCTGGACCGACTCGCGCTTGTCGTCGAGGACGCGCAGCGGGTTGATCTCCGCCCGGCGCAGGGTGTCCTCGTCCAGGTCCAGGCCGCGCAGGAAGTCCTGGAGCGCCGTCCGGTACACCGGGCGGCACTCCTTGTCGCCCAGGCTGTTGAGCAGGATCCGGAAGTTGCTCAGGCCCAGCGAGCGGTACGCCTGGTCGGCCAGGATGATCAGCTCGGCGTCCAGCGCCGGGTCCTCGGCACCGATCGCCTCGGCACCGACCTGGGAGAAGTGGCGGTAACGGCCCTTCTGGGGGCGCTCGTAGCGGTAGTACGAGCCGGAGTACCAGAGCTTGACCGGGAGGTTGCCCGCCTTGTGCAGGTTGGCCTCCAGAGCGGCACGGAGGACGGAGGCCGTGCCTTCGGGGCGCAGGGCCAGTCTGTCGCCGCCCTTCGTCTCGAAGGCGTACATCTCCTTCGTCACGATGTCCGTCGATTCGCCGACGCCGCGCGCGAAGAGTTCGACGTTCTCGAAGCCCGGCGTCTCGATGTAGCCGTAGCCGGAGTTGCGCAGCGGTGCGGCGATCGCCTCGCGGACCGCCAGGAACGTCGCGGAGTCCGGCGGGATCAGGTCGTACGTGCCCTTGGGGGCCTTGAAGGTGCTCACGGAAGGTCTCGTCACATTCCTCGTCGGGGAGCCTCGGCAGCGCCGTGCCCTTGGCGGTCTGCCGCCACCTGCCGCAGATACGGATTGGTGGCGCGCTCCTGGCCGATGGTCGTCTGGGGGCCGTGGCCGGACAGCACCACGGTCGAGTCGTCGAGCGGCAGGCACACGCGGGCCAGCGAGTCGAGCATCTCGGCCATGTCACCGCCGGGCAGGTCGGTGCGTCCGATGGAGCCGGCGAACAGCAGGTCGCCCGAGAACAGGATCGGCGGGATGTCCGCCGCCTCGGGCATGCCGAAGGTCACCGACCCCTTGGTATGGCCGGGCGCGTGCGCGACGGACAGCTCCAGGCCCGCCAGCTCCAGCTTCGCCCCGTCGGCCAGCTCCTTGACGTCGTCGGGCTCCCCCACGGTCAGCTCGCCCAGGAGCGGCATCCCGATGGAACGGCCTATTCCCTTCTCGGGGTCGCTCATCATGTACCGGTCGTCGGGGTGGATCCAGGCCGGCACGTCGTGCGCGCCGCACACCGGGACGACCGAGGCCACGTGGTCGATGTGGCCGTGGGTGAGGACGACGGCGACGGGCTTGAGCCGATGCTTCCTGATCGCTTCCTCGACGCCGTCGGCGGCCTGATGGCCGGGGTCGATGATCACGCACTCCTCACCGGCGGCGGGGGCGACGAGGTAGCAGTTCGTCCCCCAGGCCCCGGCGGGGAACCCGGCAATGAGCACGATCGTCCTTCGTTGTGTCGATACGGGCGGCTGCGGCTGCTGTCAGAGCCTACCGGCGCTGCCGATTCCTCAGCGAACCCATATACGGTACGGGGCACACGCAGGCGGTCGGCGCACAGGCCCCACGCGTACCGGTCGACGTTCGAGACGCATGAGGAGAGAACCCGGTGGTCAGCCAGGAACAGCGGCGGCGTCAGCTCGCCCGTGAGAAGTACTTGCGGCAGCAGCAGCGGCGCACTGATGCGCGACGCAAGGCCCGTATCCGCAACTCCGTGATCGCCTCGGTTCTCGGCGTGGTCGTGGTGCTCTCCGTGTCGGTCTACCTGACCAAGCCGTTCGAGGACGACGGCAAGAAGGAGAACGCGGGCGCGGAGGTCACCCCGAGCGCCTCGCCCAGCAAGGCCCCGGACCCGTGCGAGAAGCCGGCCGCGGGCAAGGTCAAGCCGGAGACCTGGAAGAAGGAACCGGCGATGACCATCGACGAGTCGGCGAAGTACACGATGAAGCTGGACACGACCTGCGGCGAGATAGACATCGCGCTGAAGGCGTCGGCGGCCCCGCACACCGTCAACTCGTTCAACTTCCTCGCCGGCAAGGGCTACTTCGACCACAGCAAGTGCCACCGGCTCACGAACCAGGGCATCTACGTCCTTCAGTGCGGCGACCCGCAGGGCACCGGCATGGGCGGACCCGGCTACACGATCCCGGACGAGAACCTGAAGGACAAGAGCCTCAAGGGCGGGGTGTACCCGGCGGGCACGGTCGCGATGGCGAACCAGTACAACGCCCAGACGAAGCAGGGCCGCAACAGCGGCGGCAGCCAGTTCTTCCTGGTCTACCAGGACAGTCAGCTGCCGCCCGACTACACACCGTTCGGGACGGTGTCCGAGGCGGGCATGAAGGTGCTCAAGAAAATCGCGGCCGCCGGAGCCCAGGCTCCCGACCCTCAGACGGGCAACACGGCGCCCAACGCGACGGTCGTGATCAACAAGGCCACGGTCGCGAAATCCTGACCCTCAACTGCGTAATTTCGGTCGCGCGGGATGCGGACAGGCCCCCCGCCGGTCGCCTATGTTGGCCGTGACGAAACTGTGGACGATGCCCGGGGGAGCTTCAGGCCCCTCGCAGGCATCATGTGGAGGAGGCGCTGTGAGCAGCGACCCGTGGGGCCGCGTCGACGAGACGGGGACCGTGTACGTGCGTACGGCCGACGGCGAGCAGGTCGTCGGTTCGTGGCAGGCAGGCTCCCCCGAGGAGGCGCTGGCCTATTTCGAGCGCAAGTACGAGGGCCTGGTTGTCGAGATCGGCCTCCTCGAGAAGCGAGTGAAGACCACCGACCTGTCGGCGAAGGACGCCCAGGCGGCCATCGACCACATCCGGGAGCAGGTCGACGCGCACCACGCGGTGGGCGACCTGGACGCCCTGCGGGTCCGGCTGGACAAGCTCACCGAGCTGGTGGAGGCGCGCCGCGAGGAGCGCAAGGCGCAGCGGGCGAAGCAGTCCGACGAGGCGCGCAAGGCCAAGGAGGCGCTGGTCGTCGAGGCGGAGGAGCTGGCGCAGTCCGACCAGTGGCGGGCGGCCGGTGAGCGGCTGCGGGCCCTGGTGGACACCTGGAAGGGTCTGCCGCGGCTGGACCGCAAGTCCGACGACGAGCTGTGGCACCGGTTCTCGCACGCGCGGTCGGCGTTCTCCAAGCGGCGCAAGCAGCACTTCGCGCAGCTGGACGCCCAGCGCGAGGAGGCGCGGCGGACCAAGGAGCGGCTGGTCTCCGAGGCCGAGGCGCTGTCGAACTCGACGGACTGGGGTGCGACGGCGGCGCGCTACCGCGAGCTGATGGCCGAGTGGAAGGCCGCCGGCCGGGCCCAGCGCGAGCACGAGGACGACCTGTGGAACCGCTTCCGCGGCGCCCAGGACGTCTTCTTCGCCGCGCGCAGCTCGGTCTTCGCCGAGCGGGACGCCGAGCAGGCGGAGAACCTGAAGCTCAAGGAGGAGCTGGCCGAGGAGGCCGAGAAGCTCCTGCCGATCACGGACCTGAAGGCATCGCGGGCCGCGTTCCGTTCGATCAACGAGCGGTGGGAAGCCATCGGTCATGTGCCGCGCGACGCCCGGCCCAAGGTCGAGGGCCGGATGCACGCCGTGGAGCGGGCCCTCCAGGAGGCGGAGGAGACCGAGTGGCGCCGGACGAACCCGGAGGCACGCGCGCGTGCCGAGGGTCTGACCGGCCAGCTCCAGGCCGCCGTGGACAAGCTGAGGGGCCAGATCGAGCAGGCCCGGGCGCAGGGCAACAACGCCAGGGCCGACAAGCTCGAGCGTGAGCTCGAGGGCCGCCAGGCGCTGCTGGACCAGGCGCTGAAGGGGCTCCAGGAGTTCGGAGGCTGATCAGCCCGTCGAAAGGGGGCCCGTACCTGCCGTACGGGCCCCCTTTCGCATGGTGCTACGGGCTGTTACGACCTGCTGCGCGCCGACGTCACCCGGTACACGTCGTAGACGCCCTCCACGCCCCGGACCGCCTTCAGCACATGGCCGAGATGCTTCGGGTCGCCCATCTCGAAGGTGAAGCGGGAGGTGGCGACGCGGTCGCGGGAGGTCTGGACGGCCGCGGAGAGGATGTTGACGTGCTGGTCGGACAGGACCCGTGTGACGTCCGAGAGGAGCCGGGAGCGGTCCAGGGCCTCGACCTGGATGGCGACCAGGAAGACCGAGGACTGGGTGGGCGCCCACTCGACCTCGAGGATCCGCTCGGGCTCGCGGGACAGCGAGTCGACGTTGACGCAGTCGGTGCGGTGAACCGATACGCCGCTGCCTCGCGTGACGAAGCCCATGATGGGGTCGCCGGGGACGGGCGTACAGCAGCGGGCCAGCTTGACCCACACGTCCTCGACGCCCTTCACGACGACGCCGGGGTCGGCGCTGGAGCGGCGTTTGCGACTGCGTCCGCGGGCCGGCGGGATCGACTCGTCGATCTCCTCGGTGGCGGCCTCCTCGCCGCCGAGGGCCTGGACCAGCTTCTGCACGATGTTCTGCGCGGAGACATGGCCCTCGCCGATCGCCGCGTACAGCGCGGAGATGTCCGCGTAACGCATCTCGTGCGCGAGGGTCACCAGGGAGTCGCCGGTCAGGATGCGCTGGATCGGCAGGTTCTGCTTGCGCATGGCGCGGACGATGGCGTCCTTGCCCTGCTCGATCGCCTCGTCGCGGCGCTCCTTGGAGAACCAGGCCCGGATCTTGTTGCGGGCCCGCGGCGACTTGACGAAGCCGAGCCAGTCGCGGGAGGGACCGGCGCCGGGCGCCTTGGAGGTGAAGACCTCCACCAGGTCGCCGTTGTCGAGGGTGGACTCCAGCGGGACCAGCCGGCCGTTGACCCGGGCCCCTATCGTGCGGTGGCCGACCTCGGTGTGGACCGCGTAGGCGAAGTCCACCGGGGTGGCTCCGGCCGGGAGCGCTATGACGTCGCCCTTGGGGGTGAAGACGAAGACCTCGTTGCGGGAGAGGTCGAAGCGCAGCGACTCCAGGAACTCGCCGGGGTCCTCGGTCTCCTTCTGCCAGTCGAGCAGCTGCCGCAGCCACGCCATGTCGTTGATGGCGTCCTTGTCCTTGCCGGAGGACCTGGGCGCGTCCGTGCGCACCTTGGAGGCACCGGCGACGGCTTCCTGCTTGTACTTCCAGTGCGCGGCGATGCCGTACTCGGCGCGGCGGTGCATGTCGAACGTGCGGATCTGGAGCTCGACCGGTTTGCCGCCGGGGCCGATGACCGTCGTGTGCAGCGACTGGTACATGTTGAACTTGGGCATCGCGATGTAGTCCTTGAACCGGCCGGGGACCGGGTTCCATCGCGCGTGCACCGTGCCGAGGGCCGCGTAGCAGTCGCGGACGGTGTCCACGAGGACGCGGATGCCCACCAGGTCGTAGATCTCCGCGAAGTCCCGGCCGCGGACGATCATCTTCTGGTAGACGCTGTAGTAGTGCTTCGGGCGGCCGGTGACGGTCGCCTTGATGCGGGCCGCACGCAGGTCCTGCTGGACCTCGTCGGTGACGATGGCGAGGTACTCGTCGCGCTTCGGGGCGCGCTCGGCGACCAGGCGGACTATCTCGTCGTACATCTTCGGGTAGAGGATCGCGAACGCGAGGTCCTCCAGCTCCCACTTGATGGTGTTCATGCCCAGGCGGTGGGCGAGCGGCGCGTAGATCTCCAGGGTCTCGCGCGCCTTCTTCTCCTGCTTCTCGCGCTTGAGGTAGCGCATGGTGCGCATGTTGTGCAGGCGGTCAGCGAGCTTGATGACCAGCACGCGCGGGTCCTTCGCCATGGCGACGACCATCTTGCGCACGGTCTCGGCCTGGGCGGCCTCGCCGAACTTGACCTTGTCCAGCTTGGTGACGCCGTCGACGAGCAGGGTGACGACGTCGCCGAAGTCGCGGCGCAGGTCCTCCAGGCCGTACTCGGTGTCCTCGACCGTGTCGTGCAGCAGGCCCGCCATCAGGGTGGCCGGGTCCATGCCCAGCTCGGCGAGGATGGTCGTCACCGCGAGGGGGTGCGTGATGTAAGGGTCGCCGCTCTTGCGCTTCTGGCCGCGGTGCCAGCGCTCGGCGACCTGGTAGGCGCGCTCGATCTGGCGGAGCGTCGACGTCTCGATCTTCGGGTCGTTGCTGCGCACTATCCGCAGCAGCGGCTCAAGCACCGGGTTGTAGGGGTTCGCGCGCTGGACGCCGAGACGGGCCAGGCGGGCGCGGACGCGGTTGGAGGAGCCGGTACGGGCCGGCTGGCCGCCTGCCTGGCGCACGGGCGGGGCCGGCTTGGGGCGCGCCTGCTCGGCGGGCTTGTCGACCGGCGCCGACTGGGCGTGCTCGACCGGCCCGCGGGTGTCGTTCTTCGCGTGGGGCGCGTTCGGCGCGGGCTTGGCCGCGGCTGCCGAGGCGGACTCGGGCTTGGCGGCGGTCAGGTGCTGGGCCTCGTCTGGCAAGAGGGCTCCTCGTGCGCGATCCGGGTCCCCCGGTCAGGCTCCGGAGACCCCATGGTAGCCATCCTGGACCCCAGGATCGCCTTCAGGCCAATGTGAGGACCGTCTACCGGAGAAACACCAGAGGCGGGCGCCGGATTTCTCCGGGCCCGCCTGCGCGGTGTCGTGCCGGTGGCATGGCGGTGTCCGCCGCGCTGCCGGGGGCTTACTAGACCGTGAGCAGCGCCTCCAGCGGGGCACCGTTCAGAGCCGGTTCCAGACGGGCGCGGCCGTTCAGGAAGCCGAGCTCCATGAGGACGGCGAGGCCGGCGACCTCCGCGCCGACCCGGCGGATGAGCTGGACCGAGGCCTCGGCGGTGCCGCCGGTGGCGAGGACGTCGTCGACGACCAGGACACGGTCGTCGGCGGTCAGGTCCTCGGCGTGCACCTCGATCTCCGCCGAGCCGTACTCCAGGTCGTATGCCTGGCCGAGGGTGGCTCCGGGGAGCTTGCCCGCCTTGCGTACGGGGATGAAGCCGAGGCCGGCGCGGACGGCGACCGGGGCGCCGAGGATGAAGCCCCGGGCCTCCAGGCCGACGACCTTGGTGGCACCGGTGCGCTCGGCGATCTCGGCGAGGGCGTCGGTGAGCGCGGTGAACGCCGCCGGGTCCGCCAGGAGCGGAGTGATGTCCTTGAACATCACGCCCGGCTCCGGGTAGTCCGCGACGTCCCTGATGCGGCTGAGCAGCAGCTCCCTGATGTCGGTCATCGGCGCTTCCCCGACGGACGGCCACGGCCGCGGGTGCGGGACGCGGGCTGGTTGCGGGGGCCGACGACCGCGGGTGCGGCGTCCTCGGGCTCACCGTCGTACGACTCGTCGGCGCCGTCGGCCTCGGTCTCGCCCTGGGCGCCGGACTGGGCCCGCTTGGCGAGGACACGCTTCCTGAGCGCCTTCATCTGCGGCTCGCGCTCCTTGAGGTCGGCGACGAGCGGCGTGGCGATGAAGATCGAGGAGTACGCACCGGCGGCGAGGCCGACGAACAGCGACAGCGAGATGTCGTTCAGCATGCCGGCGCCGAGGACACCGCCACCGATGAACAGCAGGCCCGCGACCGGCAGCAGCGCGACCACCGTGGTGTTGACGGAGCGGACCAGGGTGCTGTTGATCGAGCGGTTGGCGACGTCGCTGTAGGTCCAGCGGGTCTGCTTGGTGATGTCCTTGGTCTGTTCCTTGAGGCTGTCGAAGACCACGACCGTGTCGTAGAGCGAGTAGCCGAGGATGGTCAGCAGACCGATCACCGTGCCCGGTGTGACCTCGAAGCCGACCAGGGCGTAGATGCCGACCGTGATGGTGATGTCGTGGATCAGGGCGACGAACGCGGCCAGCGCCATGCGCCACTCGAAGGCGATCGCCAGGTAGATCACCACGAGGACGAGGAAGATCCACAGGCCCTGCCAGGCCTTGTTGGCGATCTGGTCACCCCAGCTGGGGCCGACCAGTTCGGCGTTGATCTGCTCCGCGTCGATCTTGAGGTCGTCGGAGAGCTTGTCCTTGATCTTGTCGGCCGCGCCGGTGTCGATGCCGGCCACCTGGATGCGCAGGCTGCCGTCGCCGAGCTTCTGGACGATCGCGTCGTGGCCGGAGGCCTCTTCCGCGTAGCTCTCCGCCTGGGACACCGAGGCGCTGGTGTTCTTCGGCGTGTTGAAGACGGCGCCGCCCTGGAACTCGATGCCCATGTTCAGGCCGCGGACCGCCAGGCCGACGATGGCCGTGATGGTGATCAGGATGGAGAGGCCGTACCAGATCTTGCGGTTCTTGACGAAGTCGTAGCCGACCTCGCCACGGTGCAGTCGGGCGCCGAGGGTGCCGAGTTTCGACATCTCAGGCCTCCTTGGTGTCGACGGGGGCGGCGGGGCGGCGGGTGCGGCGCAGCGGGGGCTTCGCACCCAGGCTCTTCGGGTCGAGGCCGGACCACTTGTGGCCGTTCGCGAAGAACGGGCGGCGGGCCATCAGCGTCAGCAGCGGCTTGGTGAAGAGGAACACGACGACCACGTCGAGCAGGGTGGTCAGGCCGAGCGTGAAGGCGAAGCCCTGGACCTTGCCGACGGTGACGATGAAGAGCACCGCGGCGGCGAGGAACGACACGAAGTCGGAGACCAGGATGGTGCGCCGGGCGCGCGGCCAGGCCCGCTCGACGGCGGGGCGCAGCGAGCGGCCCTCCCGGATCTCGTCACGGACGCGTTCGAAGTACACGATGAACGAGTCCGCCGTGATACCGATCGCGACGATGGCACCGCACACGGCCGGCAGATTCAGCGCGAAATTGATGGTCGGGCCGAGCAGCGCCATGATCGTGTAGGTCAGGGCGGCGGAGACCAGCAGCGAGAGGATCGCGATGAACGCCAGGCCGCGGTAGTAGAGCAGCAGGTAGATGACGACCAGCGCGAGACCGATCGCACCGGCGATCAGACCGGCCTTCAGCTGGTCACCGCCGAGCGCGGCGGTGACGGTCGAGACGCTGTCCTCCCGGAAGGTCAGCGGCAGCGCACCGTAGCTCAGCATGTTGGCGAGGTCCTGGGCTGACTGCTGGTTGAAGTTGCCGGAGATCTCCGCGTTGCCGCCGGTGAGCGCCTGCCGCACGTACGGGTCGGAGACCACGTCGCCGTCGAGGACGATCGCGAACTGGTTCTGCGGCGACTGGTTCTGGGCCAGCTTGCCGGTGATGTCCGCGAACTTCTTGGCGCCCCCGTCGGTGAAGTCCATCGTGACCGTCCAGCCCGCACCGGTCTGGGTGTTCAGGACGGCCTGGGCCTTGTCGACGTCGGTGCCGTCGACCTCGGCCGGGCCGAGGATGTACTTCTGCCACTGGCCCTGCGAGTTCTTGCCGCAGGCCAGGGTGGGCTGGGAGGCCTTGACGCCGTCGCCCACGGCGGAGCGGGTCTTCGCGTTGGTGCAGTCGAGCTTGGCGTACTGCTCCTGGAGCTTGCTCGCGTCGTCGGCGGCCGTGCCGCCGGACGCGGACGGGGAGGGGCTGGCCTTCGCCTTGTCCGAGGCGCTCGCGGACGGCGTCGCGTCGGCCTTCAGCGCGTCCGTGACCGCTCGGCCCTGCGTGGTGGGAGAGGCGGACGGGGAGGCGGAGCCCTTGTCGGTGGCCTCGGGCTTGTCGGTGGCCTTGCCGGACGGCTTGTCCGAGGGGCTTCCCGTGGGGCTCGGCGAGGGGCTGGCCGCGCCGGCGCCGCCGGAGACCTCGGTGGCGATGACCGGGCGGAAGTACAGCTTGGCGGTGGTGCCGACCTGCTTGCGGGCCTGCTCGGAGTTCGTGCCCTTGGGGATGTTGACGATGATGTTGTCCCGGCCCTGCGTCTGGACCTCGGCCTCGGAGACGCCCAGACCATTGACACGGCGCTCCATGATGGAGACGGCGGTGTCCATGTTGGTCTTGTTGATCGCCGCCTCGTTGCCGGCCTCGGGAACCGCCTCGAGCGTGATGCTCGTACCGCCGGCCAGGTCGATGCCGAGACGCGGTGTGGTGTGTCCCGAGGCGAACATCCCACCGGTGAGCGCCGCGATGGCGATCAGGATCAGGGCCAGCGAGCGCCCCGGCTTGCTCTGGGCGCTCGCGCTCCGGCCCTTTTTAGGTGTGGCCACCTTCTCGTACTCCCTCTCGGGCCGCCGCGCTCCGGATCGGCGGACGGGCGGCCATGACATGGTGTCGGGATTCCGTGCGAGCCGGTCGTGTCCCGGGGTGCGCGGGCCGGACCCGCGCACCCCGGGACGCGACTACTTCGCCTCGGAGTCGCCGTCGGTCTTCTTCGGCTCTTCGTCCGTCTTCGCCTCGCCGGCCGGAGCGTCGTCGGCAGGCTCGTCGGCCGTGTCCTTCTTGCCGAGGTCGACGGCCTTGTCGTCAGCGCCGGCGTCGGCGGCGGAGTCGTCGGTCTCGGTGAGGGAGGAGGCGTCGTCCGGGACGATGTCGGCGTCGGACTTCAGGTCGTGCTCGACGCCGTGGACGATGCGGTTGTACTCGTCGTCGGTGAGGACGGCACCGATGGAGTTCTTGGCGAAGAGGAGCTCGACGCCCGGGCCGGCGTCGACGAGGACGGTGTCCTCGTTCACCTCCTTGACGGTGGCGTACATGCCCCCGATGGTGCGGACACCGCTGCCGGGCTGCATTTGGTTCCGCATCTCCACGGCCTGCTGCTGCTTCTTCTTGGCCGACCGGGTCATCAGGAACATGGCCCCGATGAGCACGATGAACGGGAGGAGGGTCAGGAGACTCACGGGTCGGTACTTCCTTCACACGACCGCGCTGTGAGCGGCCAGATGGTTGGGGGTGTGTACGCCGCCGACAAAGGCGGCATCGGCGGAGTCTAAGCGAGTCCGCGCGCATGGAACAACGCTCAGCATGGCACCGGGGTTCCTGCTCCGGCCACTGGCCTCGCCGCCCCGGAGCGGTGACGGTGCCGTCACGCCCCGAACAGGTCCTGTTGTCCGTTTCCGGTGGTCTGGGAGCGGGGCGGGGTGAGGCCGAGATGCGCCCATGCGGCGGGCGTGGCGACCCGGCCGCGCGGGGTGCGGGCCAGCAGGCCCTCCCTGACCAGGAAGGGCTCGGCGACCTCCTCCACGGTCTCACGCTCCTCCCCCACCGCGACCGCGAGCGTGGACAGGCCGACGGGTCCGCCGCCGAACAGCTTGAGCAGGGCTTCCAGCACGCCCCGGTCGAGACGGTCGAGGCCGCGGGCGTCCACCTCGTAGACGGCGAGGGCGGCGGCCGCGATGTCCCTGGTGATCAGGCCGTCGGCCTTGACCTGCGCGTAGTCCCGGACGCGGCGCAGCAGACGGTTGGCGATACGGGGCGTGCCGCGGGAGCGGCCGGCGATCTCGGCGGCGCCGTCCGGCTCGATCTCGACTTCGAGGAGATCGGCGGAGCGGTGGATGACCCGCTCCAGTTCGGCCGGTTCGTAGAACTCCATGTGCGCGGTGAAGCCGAAGCGGTCGCGCAGCGGGGGCGGCAGCAGGCCCGCGCGCGTGGTGGCGCCGACCAGGGTGAACGGGGGCAGCTCCAGCGGGATGGCGGTGGCGCCCGGGCCCTTGCCGACGATGACGTCGACGCGGAAGTCCTCCATCGCCATGTACAGCATCTCCTCGGCGGGCCGGGACATGCGGTGGATCTCGTCGAGGAAGAGGACCTCGCCCTCCTGGAGGGAGGAGAGGATCGCGGCGAGGTCGCCGGCGTGCTGGATGGCGGGGCCCGACGTGATGCGGATGGGGGCGCCCATCTCGGCCGCGATGATCATCGACAGGGTGGTCTTGCCGAGGCCGGGGGCGCCGGAGAGCAGCACGTGGTCGGCGGTGGCGCCACGCGCGCGTGCGGCGCGCAGGACGAGGTCGAGCTGCTCGCGGACCTTCTCCTGGCCGATGAACTCGCCCAGGTCCTTGGGGCGCAGGGCGGCCTCGACGGCCTGGTCCTCACGGTCGGCGGACGCACCGACGAGCCGCTCGGCGGCATCGGCGTCGGTCGTGTCGTCCCAGTTCATGGAGTGTGCCTCGGAATCTCGGTACGGAGGTACGGACTGCTCGGACTAGCGGGCGCGGTTCAGGGTCTGCAGGGCCGCCTTCAGCAGCTGTCCCACCTGCGGCGTGCCCCCTGCGGCCTCGGCCTGCGGGGCGACGGCGGTCACCGCCTCGTCGGCCTCCCGGGTCGCGTAGCCGAGGCCGATCAGGGCGGCGTGCAGCTGGTCGCGCCAGCCGGCGCTGACGGCCGTACCCACGGCGGGGGCGCCGACCGGCTCGCCCAGGCGGTCCTTCAGCTCCAGGAGCAGCTTCTGGGCGCCCTTCTTGCCGATGCCGGGGACGGCGGTGAGCGCCTTCTCGTCGCCGGTGGCGACGGCCCGGCGCAGGGCGTCCGGGGTGTGCACGGCGAGCATCGACTGGGCGAGTCTCGGTCCCACGCCGCTGGCCGTCTGGAGCAGCTCGAAGGTCTGCCGCTCGTCGTCGTCCGCGAAGCCGTACAGGGTCAGTGAGTCCTCCCGGACGACGAGGGAGGTGTGCAGCTTGGCGGGCCGGCCCGTGCGCAGCGTGGACAGCGTGTTCGGCGTGCACTGGACCGCCATGCCCACACCGCCGACCTCGACGACCGCGGCGTCGGGGGCGAGCGCGGCGACGGTGCCGCTGACGAAGGCGATCATGCCGTACGGCCTTTCGTTGTGTGCAGGGCGACGGCCTGCTGGAGTCGGTTCTGCGCGGGGGCGCGCCAGATGTGGCAGATGGCGAGGGCGAGGGCGTCGGCCGCGTCGGCGGGCTTGGGCGGTGCGCCGAGCCGGAGCAGGCGGGTCACCATGGCGCCCACCTGGGCCTTGTCGGCCCGGCCGCTGCCGGTGACGGCGGCCTTGACCTCGCTCGGCGTGTGCAGCGCCACGGGGATTCCGCGACGGGAGGCGCACAGCAGGGCGACGGCGCTGGCCTGGGCCGTGCCCATCACCGTACGGACGTTGTGCTGGCTGAAGACGCGCTCGACGGCGACGAACTCCGGCCGGTGCTCGTCCAGCCACTGTTCGATGCCCTGCTCGATGGCGACGAGGCGGCGGCCGAGGTCCGCGTCCGCCGGTGTGCGGACGACGCCGACGCCGATCATCGTGAGCGGCCGTCCGGCGACGCCCTCGACCACGCCGACACCGCACCGGGTCAGGCCCGGGTCCACCCCCAGAACGCGCACGCGTCCTCCCTCTCGATCGCCTGTTCCTGCAGGCTATCGGGTGGCACCGACAACGCGACGGGCCGACGGAGTGTGTCCCGTCGGCCCGTCGGGTCCTGCGGAGCCCGTGGCGGCGTTACGCGCCGACCTTCTCCATGACCTCGTCGCTGACGTCGAAGTTGGCGAAGACGTTCTGCACGTCGTCGCTGTCCTCCAGCGCGTCGATGAGCTTGAAGATCTTCTTGGCGCCCTCCTCGTCCAGCTCGACCTGCATGGTCGGGACGAAGTTGGCGTCGGCGGAGTCGTAGTCGATGCCGGCGTCCTGGAGGGCGGTGCGGACCGCGACCAGGTCGGTGGCCTCACTGAGGACCTCGAAGGTCTCACCGAGGTCGTTGACCTCCTCGGCGCCCGCGTCGAGCACGGCGGTCAGCACGTCGTCCTCGGTCAGCTCGCCCTTGGGGACGATCACGACGCCCTTGCGGTTGAACAGGTACGACACCGAGCCCGGGTCGGCCATGGAGCCGCCGTTGCGGGTCATGGCGACGCGCACCTCGGAGGCGGCGCGGTTGCGGTTGTCGGTGAGGCACTCGATGAGCACCGCGACACCGTTCGGGCCGTAGCCTTCGTACATGATCGTCTCGTAGTCGGCGCCGCCGGCCTCCAGGCCCGCGCCGCGCTTGACCGCCGACTCGATGTTCTTGTTGGGGACCGACGACTTCTTCGCCTTCTGGATGGCGTCGTAGAGCGTCGGGTTGCCCTCGGGGTCGGCGCCGCCCATCCGGGCCGCCACCTCGATGTTCTTGATCAGCTTCGCGAAGAGCTTGCCGCGCTTGGCATCGATGACGGCCTTCTTGTGCTTCGTCGTGGCCCATTTAGAGTGGCCGGACATCTGCCTGTCTCCTTCGCGTAACCCATCTCAGCAACGAACGCAGGAATCCTACAAGGACTGGGCCGTCCGGTTCTCGCGCACCATGTCGACGAACAGGGCGTGCACGCGGTGGTCGCCGGTCAGTTCCGGGTGGAACGACGTGGCCAGAGCGTTGCCCTGGCGGACCGCGACGATGTGGCCGTCGTGCTCGGCGAGCACCTCGGCCCGGGCACCGACCGACTCGACCCAGGGGGCGCGGATGAAGACGCCCTCCACCGGGTCGCCCTCGACGCCCTTGACGTCGACGGCCGCCTCGAAGGACTCGTTCTGCCGGCCGAAGGCGTTGCGGCGCACGATCATGTCGATGCCGCCGACGGTCTCCTGACCCGAGCGCGGGTCGAGGATCTTGTCGGCGAGCATGATCATGCCGGCGCAGGTGCCGTAGACGGGCATGCCGTCCCGCACGCGCGCGCGGAGCGGCTCCATCAGGCCGAACAGGACCGCCAGCTTGGAGATGGTGGTGGACTCGCCGCCGGGGATGACGAGGCCGTCCGCCTCGGCGAGTTCTTCGGGGCGCCGCACCGGCCTGGCCACGGCATCGGCCGCGGCCAGGGCGACAAGGTGCTCCCGTACGTCGCCCTGGAGGGCCAGGACGCCTATGACAGGAGTGCTCATGGGGGTTACCAGCCGCGGTTGGCGTAGCGCTCGGTCTCGGGGAGGGTGTCGCAGTTGATGCCGACCATGGCCTCGCCGAGGTTGCGGGACGCGTCCGCGATGATCTTCGGGTCGTCGTAGAAGGTGGTGGCCTTCACGATGGCGGCGGCGCGCTTGGCCGGGTCGCCGGACTTGAAGATGCCGGAGCCGACGAAGACGCCCTCGGCGCCGAGCTGGCGCATCAGGGCCGCGTCGGCCGGGGTGGCGACGCCGCCCGCGGAGAACAGCACGACCGGCAGCTTGCCGAGCTCGGAGACCTCCTTGACGAGCTCGTAGGGGGCGCGCAGCTCCTTGGCGGCGGCGTACAGCTCGTTGTTGTCGAAGCCGCGCAGCTTGGCGATCTCGTTCTTGATCTGGCGCAGGTGGCGGACGGCCTCGACGACGTTGCCGGTGCCGGCCTCGCCCTTGGAGCGGATCATCGCGGCGCCCTCGGCGATGCGGCGCAGGGCCTCGCCCAGGTTGGTGGCACCGCAGACGAACGGCGTGGTGAAGGCCCACTTGTCGGAGTGGTTGACCTCGTCGGCCGGGGTGAGGACCTCGGACTCGTCGATGTAGTCGACGCCGAGGGACTGCAGCACCTGGGCCTCGACGAAGTGGCCGATGCGGGACTTGGCCATGACCGGGATCGAGACGGCGTCGATGATGCCCTCGATCATGTCCGGGTCGGACATGCGGGCCACGCCGCCGTCCTTGCGGATGTCGGCCGGGACCCGCTCCAGGGCCATGACGGCGACGGCGCCCGCGTCCTCGGCGATCTTCGCCTGCTCCGGCGTGACGACGTCCATGATGACGCCGCCCTTGAGCTGCTCGGCCATACCGCGCTTCACACGGGCGGTGCCGGTCTCGGGGGCCTGGGAGTTGGGGGACGTGGTGGACACGGGTGACCTCGCTACGGAAAGGGGGAATTCTGCAGCACCGAGGAAACGTGAGGGGACCAGGCCACAGCAAGGGCCAATGGGAACGCTGTGGATCCTTTTCCGGCGGACGGCCGGGGAACGGCGCGTGAACGGGGACTCAGGCGGCCCGGTCCGCCAGGGCCGTCGGAGGCTCGTCGTCCATTTCGAAGGCCAGGGGGAACGGGGCGTGGCCCGCCAGCCGGAACCAGCGGACCTTGCGGTGCCGGCGCAGGGCACGGGCGGCCCGTACGGCGTCGTTGTGGAAGCGGCGGGCCATCGGGACGCGCCGCACCGCCTGCGCGAGCTCCTCCGCGGCCTCCTCGCCCCCGGGCGCCTCCCGCACCGCCTCCACCTGCTGGACCTCACCGAACACGGCCCGCAACGCCTGGCTCAGCTCGCTCTCGGCGACCTCCCGCTGCTCTTCCACCGCCTGACGGGCGGCGTGCGCGGCCTCGTAGAGGACGATCGAGGCGGCCGGGTCGAGCACCCCGGAGGTGGCCAGTTCCTGGGCGACGGAGGCGCGGCGCAGCAGCTGTGCGTCGAGTGCGGCGCGCGCCGCGTCGATGCGCGCGTGCAGCCGGTCCAGCCGCCCGGCCGTCCAGCTCAGGTACAAGCCGATCAGCACGAGGGCGACGAGGATCCAGATGAGGGTTGCGGTCACGGCCCAGAGGCTACCGGTGCCCGCTCACACGGCCGGGTGCCCGGTCAGTCCCGGGCCAGGCCGAACCGCCCC
This sequence comes from Streptomyces afghaniensis, assembly GCF_044327915.1. Taxonomy (NCBI): domain Bacteria; kingdom Bacillati; phylum Actinomycetota; class Actinomycetes; order Kitasatosporales; family Streptomycetaceae; genus Streptomyces; species Streptomyces afghaniensis. The sequence continues at coordinate 328,231 of NZ_JBIRGJ010000009.1, read as the reverse complement.
CACAGCCCGCTGGTCCGCTCGTCCTCGGCCACCGCCGCCGCGCCCGCCGTCACCGTCTCGTAGACGGACAGGATGTCCGCGCCGACGGTCGACCAGTCGAAGCGCCGGACGTGGGCGCTGCCCCGCTCGCGCAGTTCCGCGCGGCGGCCCGGGTCGTCCAGCAGGCGCACGGCCGCGTCGGCCAGGGCGTCGGCGTCCTCGTTGGGGAACAGCTCCCCGGCCTCTCCCCGGTCCAGGACCTGGGCGAAGGCGTCCAGGTCGGAGGCGAGGACGGGGGCTCCGGCGGACATGGCCTCGACCAGGATGATCCCGAAGCTCTCGCCGCCGGTGTTGGGCGCGACGTACAGGTCGACGCTGCGCAGGAAGCGGGCCTTGTCCTCGTCGCTGACCATGCCGAGGAATTCGACGCGGGAGCGCAGCTCGGCGGGCAGGGTCTCCACCGCCTCCTCCTCGTCCCCGCGCCCGGCGACCAGCAGCCGGGTCTGCGGGCGGGCGGCGAGGATCTTCGGCAGGGCCCTCATCAGCACCGGCAGGCCCTTGCGGGGCTCGTCGATGCGCCCGATGAAGCCGACCGTGCCGCCCTGCCACTCGGCCTTGGGCTCGGCCTTGGCGAAGAAGTCGACGTCGACGCCGTTCGGGATCACCACCGCGTCCCCGCCGAGGTGCTCCACCAGCGTGCGCCGGGCGTACTCGCTCACCGCGATCCGCGCGCTGATCTTCTCCAGGGCCGCCTGGAGGATGGCGTACGCGGCGATCATGGCCCGGGAGCGCGGGTTGGACGTGTGGAACGTGGCGACGATCGGTCCCTGGGCGGCCCAGCAGGTCAGCAGGCCGAGCGAGGGCGAGGTCGGCTCGTGGATGTGGATGACGTCGAACGCGCCGTCGTGCAGCCAGCGGCGCACCCGGGCGGCGCTCAGGAAGCCGAAGTTCAGCCGGGCCACCGAGCCGTTGTACGGCACCGGCACCGCGCGCCCGGCCGAGACGACGTAAGGCGGCAGGGGGGTGTCGTCGTCGGCCGGTGCGAGGACGGACACCTCGTGGCCGAGACGGATGAAGTACTCGGCCAGGTCCCGGATGTGGAACTGGACGCCGCCCGGTACGTCCCAGGAGTACGGGCAGACGATGCCGATCCTCACGACGGCCCCTTCGCAGGGTCGAGGTCCGCGAGCCACAAGCGCTGCAGCATGTGCCAGTCCTCCGGGTGGTCGGCGATCCCCGTGGCGAAGGCGTCGGCCAGCGCCTGTGTCATGACAGACGTCTTCTCGGCGCGCGTGCCTGACCCGGGCACCTCGACGGGTGGGTGGACCCGGCCGCGCATCACGGGCGAGTCGTCGTACCAGAGGGTGACGGGCAGCAGCAGGGCGCCCGTCTGCTGGGCGAGCAGGGCCGGTCCGGCCGGCATCCGGGCCGTGTCGCCGAAGAAGCCGACCTCGACGCCGGAGGCGGACAGGTCGCGGTCGGCGACCAGGCAGACCAGGCCGCCGTCGCGCAGCCGCCGGGCCAGGGTGCCGAAGGCGGTGCCGCCGCTGTGCGGCAGGACCTCCATGCCGAGGCCCTCGCGGTAGGCGACGAACCGGTCGTACAGCGTCTCCGGTTTCAGACGCTCGGCGACCGTCGTGAACGGGATGCCGAGCTTCGTGGTGACCCAGGCGCCGGCGAGGTCCCAGTTGGCCAGGTGGGGCAGGGCGAGTACGACGCCCTTGCCGGCGGCCAGGCCCTCGGTCAGGTAGTGCAGGTCCTTGGCGACGAAGCCGCTCTCGATGCGTTCCCTGCTCCAGGCGGGGAGGCGGAAGGACTCCATCCAGTAGCGCAGGTACGACCGCATGCCGGCCCGCGAGAGTTCGGCGAGGCGCTCGGGGCTCGCGCCGGGCACCACGCGCGCGTAGTTGCTCTCCAGCCGCTGTATGCCCTTGCCACGCTGCTTCCAGGCGAGGTCGGCGATGGTCTGCCCGAGCCGTACGGCGACCGGCTCGGGGAGCTGCTTGACGGTGCTCCAGCCGAGTCCGTACAGCGCGTCCGTCAGCCGGTCCTGTGCGCTCACGTGGCCGCCTCGCTCCCGTGAGAGGCGTTCTCGTTCTTCTGCCCGCCCCCATTGTCGTCCCGCTCGGCGGCCGCGGTCGCGGCCTCGGCCTCGGCCTCCGCGGACTCGCGGCGGACCGTGACGACCCGCTGGATCAGCGTGACGAGGCTGCCCACGGCGACGATCCACAGGGCGACCGGCAGCAGGTACTGGATGCCCGGGACACCGAACGCGTGCAGGCCCGCGAGGCCGGCCGCCACCAGGGAGATCACCAGCCGCTCGGCCCGCTCGACCAGCCCGTTGACGGCGACCGGCAGGCCGATCGACTCGCCGCGGGCCTTGGTGTACGACACCACCTGACCGCTGGCCAGGCAGAAGATCGAGACGGCGCACAGGACGAGGTCGTCGCCCCCGCCTGCGTACCAGAGGATGAAGCCGCCGAAGATCGCGCCGTCGGCGACCCGGTCGAGCGTGGAGTCCAGGAAGGCGCCCCAGCGGCTGGAGCGGCCGAGCTGGCGGGCCATGTTGCCGTCGACCAGGTCGGAGAAGACGAACAGCGTGATCACGACCGTGCCCCAGAAGAACTCGCCCATGGGGTAGAAGACCAGCGCGCCCGCGACCACACCGGCGGTGCCGATGAGCGTGACGGTGTCGGGGCTGACGCCCCGCCGGATCAGAAACGCGGCGAACGGTGTGAGAACACGCGTGAAGAATGCACGCGCGTACTTGTTCAGCATGGCCTTCCCGAGGGTCGGTGTCGCCGTCTGGCCCCTGCTGGCCACCGGCTGGCCCATCGTAGCCACGCGCGCGTGCGGGCGACGGGCGGGACCCGAGGCCCGTGTCACGGCGCACCGGTGCGCGGGGCGGGGCGCGATCACGTCCTTCGTATGGACGCACCGTGACGGGAGTGGGAAGGTCGAATAACCGCGGGCGTCGCCGGAGCCGCACCGCACGCGGATCCCGCGTGTCCGCGCCCACAGTGACCTCACCGTGCACGGGAGGCAGGATCATGGGCGACAAGGCACAGACACACCCTGGGGCCGCCGGCAGGGCACAGGCGGCCGACCACCCCCAGTCCGTACGGAATGTGGTGCTGGTCGGCCACTCCGGATCGGGCAAGACCACGTTGGTGGAGGCCCTCGCGCTCACGGCGGGGGCAGTGAACCGGGCGGGCCGCGTGGAGGACGGCGGCACCGTCTCCGACTACGACGAGATCGAGCACCGGCAGCAGCGCTCGGTGCAGCTCTCCCTGGTGCCCGTCGAGTGGGACGGGATCAAGGTCAATCTCCTCGACACCCCCGGATACGCCGACTTCGTCGGTGAGCTCAGGGCCGGTCTGCGCGCGGCGGACGCGGCCCTCTTCGTCGTCTCGGCCGCGGACGGCGTGGACGGCTCGACCCGCATGGTGTGGGAGGAGTGCGCGGCCGTGGGCATGCCCCGGGCCATCGTCGTCACGCACCTGGAGGCGGCGCGCGCCGACTTCGAGGAGATGACCCGGATCTGCGCGGAGGCCTTCGGCGCGGACGACCCCGACGCGGTCCTGCCGCTCTACCTGCCGTTGCACGGCCCGCAGGCGCCGGACGGGCACGCTCCCGTGACCGGCCTGATCGGGCTGCTGTCGCAGAAGCTGTTCGACTACTCGACCGGCGAGCGCAAGGAGTCGGAGCCGGGCGAGGACCAGCTGCCACAGATCGAGGAGGCCCGCAACCGGCTGATCGAGGGGATCATCTCGGAGAGCGAGGACGAGACCCTCATGGACCGCTACCTCGGCGGGGAGCCGGTCGACGTCAAGACCCTGATCGAGGACCTGGAGCGGGCCGTCGCACGCGGGGTCTTCTTCCCCGTCCTGGCCGCCGCCCCCGCGACCGAGGGCTCCCGGCAGGGGCTCGGCACGCTGGAGCTGCTGGAGCTGATCACCCGGGGCTTCCCCACGCCGCTGGAGCACGAGACGCTGCGGGTGACGACGGTCGACGGCAAGCCGCGCGAGCTCAAGCCGTGCGACCCGGACGCGCCGCTGGTCGCGGAGGTCGTGAAGACCTCCTCGGACCCGTACGTCGGCCGGCTGTCGCTGATCCGGGTCTTCTCCGGCACCCTGCGCGCCGACCAGACGGTCCACGTCTCCGGGCACGGCCTGGCCGACCGCGGGCACGAGGACCACGACGTCGACGAGCGGATCGGCGCCCTGTCCACGCCGTTCGGCAAACAGCAGCGCCCGGTGTCGCACGTGATCGCCGGCGACCTGGCGTGCGTGGCCAAGCTCAGCCGGGCCGAGACCGGCGACACCCTGTCCGCCAAGGACGACCCGCTGCTCATGGAGCCGTGGCAGATGCCCGACCCGCTGCTCCCGCTGGCCATCCAGGCGCACAGCAAACCGGACGAGGACAAGCTCTCGCAGGGCCTGGCCCGGCTGGTGGCCGAGGACCCGACGATGCGGCTCGAACAGAACCAGGACACCCACCAGGTGGTCCTGTGGTGCCTGGGCGAGGCGCACGCGGACGTCGCCCTGGAGCGGCTGCGCAGCCGCTACGGCGTCCAGGTCGACGTCGTACCGCACAGGGTCTCCCTGCGTGAGACGTTCGCGACCAAGGCCGCCGGGCGTGGCCGGCACGTCAAACAGTCCGGCGGGCACGGGCAGTTCGCCATCTGCGAGATCGAGGTGGAGCCGCTGCCGGGCGGCTCGGGCATCGAGTTCGTGGACAAGGTCGTCGGCGGCTCGGTGCCCCGGCAGTTCATCCCCTCCGTGGAGAAGGGCGTAAGGGCCCAGGCAGCCAAGGGAGTTGTCGCCGGGTATCCGCTCATCGACGTACGCGTGACCCTCCTGGACGGCAAGGCGCACTCGGTGGACTCCTCCGACGCCGCGTTCCAGACGGCCGGGGCGCTCGCGCTGCGTGAGGCGGCGTCCGATGCGAAGATCCATCTGCTGGAGCCGGTGGCCGAGGTGTCGGTGCTGGTCGGCGACGACTTCGTGGGCGCCGTGATGAGCGACCTGTCGGGGCGGCGCGGCCGGGTGCTCGGCACCGAGCAGACACCCGGCGGGCGCACCCTGATCCGGGCCGAGGTGCCCGAGATCGAGATCGGCCGGTACGCGATCGACCTGCGGTCGATGACGCACGGCACGGCCCGCTTCAGCCGCCGGTACGCACGGCACGAGCCGATGCCGCAGCAGGTCGCGGACCGGATCCGTGAAGAGGAGCGCAAAGCCTCCTAGTTGGGGCCTGAGGGGGCCAAGTGGCCCCCGTGAGGGCTCCCTGAGAACAGGCGGGCGGTTCAAAGGACCGCCCGCCGACGGATGCCGGTGCCTGCGGATACGCTGATGACCTGATCAACAGGTGTGCGGAGCGCGGAACTCGGGAAGGCCGCTTGATGCGGAAGCGGCAGCGATGGGGGCGGCAGTGACGGACGGATTCGACTTCAGCCCAGGGGCCCAGGTGCCTCTGGCGGGTGCGAGCGGCCAGACCGCGGCGACCTACGCGCTGGCCGCGGCGGCGTACCGGGACGACGAGGTCGCCAAGATCCTGAAGGCCGACAACGAGTGGCACCAGTCGAAGGTGACCCCACCGCGCTCCTGGGCGAAGATCTTCCGCCCCAACTTCGGCGAGGCCTTCTCCCGCGCCGTCGTCGACCGCATGCTCGGCGCCGGGCGCAAGCCGGTCATCCAGTCCTTCGGCATCGAGCCCCAGGTCGTCGTGGAGCACTGTCTGGCGGCCCACCGCATCCGCCGCGACCGCGACAACTGGCTGTCGGCGGTCACGGTGATCTGCGGGGTGCTCTTCCTGCCGGGCTTCCTCGTGTGGCTGCTGGTGTTCACGCTGCGCACCACCATGGCCAAGCGCGAGGACAAGCGGGCCGGCGCCCTCGCCACGACCCTGCTGGTCGCCGTGGGCGCGCTCGCCGTGCTGTTCCTGATCCGCATGCCGTTCGAGGGATTCTGGGCCCTGTACGGGCGCGCGGCGGTCGTCATGCCGGTCGTCGGCTGGTTCTGGGCCAAGCAGATCTGCGAGCGGACCGCCCGGGACCTGCGGGAGCGCTGGTCGAGCCTGCTGTCGGGCGGCGGCGTGGGCGCCAAGATCCCCGAGGCGGTGCCGGGCAACCCCGGCGACGCGGCCGAGCAGGTCCGCAAGGAGCTGGCCCGTCTGGCCGCCGAGCAGCGGTCCAACTCGGTCTTCTACGCCGGGCCCAAGGGCATACTCGGCATGGGCACGCGGTGGGGCAGCTGGCAGCTGGCGGAGGAGCTGGTGTCCGCCGAGCCGGGCAAGGACTTCCACCCCTTCCGCAGCTGGGACGTCATCGTGGCGATCCAGGGCGGCCTGGGCATGCTGGAGCGCACGTCCATCAACACCGGCGGCTTCCCGAAGCCGTCCATCACGCACTGGATCGTCACACCGATCGGCGAGAAGGCGACGGAAGTGTCCCGGCCGAGCGGCGCGGACGTCGACGCGTACACGGTGCGGACGCACGCCATACAGGACATCTGCAACAAGCAGCAGTTCGGCAGCGGCGACCGGCACTATCTCGGTGTGCAGTGGACCCTGTGGGACGGCCACCTGGTCATCACGATGCTGATCACGGTGACGGTGCTGCACGACACGCTGCGCATCGAGGTCACCGGGCACGCGCTGGGGCCGGTCAACTCCCTGTTCAACGACAAGCCGGCGGCCAAGGAGAAGACGGTCCAGAAGGCCTTCCGCTTCTGGGAGACCCGCACCGTGAAGATGCCCCTGATCGACGCCGACGAGGTGGTACGGCTGGCCGCACGCGCCCCGCTGACCTGGTATCCGCCGCTGCTGAACTGGCTCGGCGGCAGCCTGACGCTTCCGGAGCCGTTCGGTCTGCGGCACGCGTGGGCGGATCAGCCGTGGCGGCACCGGTTCATGGCGGACGACGCGCTGCGGGCTGCGACGCCTGTGCTGCGGGTGGTGCACGCGGCGGCGTTGAAGGTGCTGCGGGAGAACGGGGTGGACGTCGAGAAGTTCGGGTCCAGGTCGGCGGCGCTCAGCGGGGCGGTGCAGGAGGCTTCGCCGAAGAAGGCGGATGTGTACGACGCGTAGGCCTCCGGCGGTCGAGCCGTTCAGCCGCGGGCCGGTGGGGGCTCGTGTCCCTGGGGGCTACGCCCCCGGACCCCCATCGGCCTGAACGGCCTCGTCCTCAAACGCCGGACGGGCTGGGAAGGCCCGACCTCGCCGAAATCAGCTGGTGGGCCAGGCCTCCGCCAGCATCTTCCGGGTGTCCGCCAGCAGCTGCGGCAGCACCCGCGTGTGTCCCACCACGGGCATGAAGTTCGTGTCGCCACCCCACCTCGGCACGATGTGCTGGTGCAGGTGCGCCGCGATGCCCGCGCCGGCGACCGAGCCCTGGTTCATGCCGATGTTGAAGCCGTGGGCGCCGGAGGCCGTGCGCAGGGCCGTCATCGCCTGCTTCGTGAGCTCACCGAGCTCGGCGGTCTCCCCCGCCGTCAGGTCGGTGTAGTCGGCGACGTGCCGGTAGGGCACGGTCATCAGGTGCCCGCCGTTGTACGGGTACAGGTTGAGCACCGCGTAGACCTGCTCGCCGCGCCGGACGACCAGCCCGTCCTCGTCGGACTTGGCCGGGATCGAGCAGAAGGGGCAGCCGTCGCCGGCGCCCGGGCCGGTCGGCTTGTTCTCACCCTGGATGTAGGCCATCCGATGGGGCGTCCACAGACGCTGGAACGCGTCCTGCGTCCCCACTCCCAGCTGCTGCTCCGGCTCACTCGTCATGCAGTGCAGCATATGGCGTCGAGCTGGGGGTACGGCAAAGGCCCCCGGGATCTCCCGGGGGCCCGTACGCGGTTCGGCGGGGGCGTGGTCGCGCCCTGCGATCAGACCTGCGCCCGCTCCTCGACGACCTTGAGGATCTTCGCGATGGCCTCGTCGAACGGGATGCCGTTCTCCTGGGAGCCGTCGCGGTAGCGGAAGGACACGGACCCGTGGGACATGTCCTCGTCGCCCGCGATGACCATGAAGGGCACCTTCTGCTTCTGGGCGTTGCGGATCTTCTTCTGCATACGGTCCGAGGAGGAGTCCACCTCGATGCGCAGGCCCTTCTTCCGGGCCGCCGCCGCGAACTTCTCCAGGTACTCGACGTGCGCGTCGCCGATCGGGATGCCGACCGCCTGGACCGGGGCCAGCCACGCCGGGAAGGCGCCCGCGTAGTGCTCCAGGAGCACCGCGAAGAAGCGCTCGATCGAGCCGAACAGCGCGCGGTGGATCATGACGGGGCGGGTCTTGGAGCCGTCCGCGGCCGTGTACTCCAGGTCGAAGCGCTCCGGCAGGTTGAAGTCGAGCTGGATGGTCGACATCTGCCAGGTGCGGCCGATGGCGTCCTTGGCCTGGACGGAGATCTTCGGGCCGTAGAAGGCGGCGCCGCCCGGGTCCGGGACGAGCGGGAGGCCCTGCTTCTCGGCGACCTGGCGCAGCGTCTCGGTCGCCTCCTCCCAGGCCTCGTCGGAGCCGACGAACTTCTCGGGGTCCTTGGTGGACAGCTCCAGGTAGAAGTCGTTCAGGCCGTAGTCGCGCAGCAGCTCCAGCACGAAGGTGAGGAGCTTGTCGAGCTCCTCGGACATCTGCTCGCGGGTGCAGTAGATGTGCGCGTCGTCCTGGGTGAAGCCGCGGGCGCGGGTCAGGCCGTGGACCACGCCCGACTTCTCGTACCGGTACACGGTGCCGAACTCGAACAGGCGCAGCGGCAGCTCACGGTAGGAACGCCCGCGCGCGTCGAAGATCAGGTTGTGCATCGGGCAGTTCATGGGCTTGAGGTAGTAGTCCACGCCCTCGTCGAGCTGCATGGGCGGGTACATGCCGTCGGCGTACCAGTCCAGGTGGCCCGAGGTCTCGAAGAGCTTCCCCTTCGTCGCGTGCGGGGTGTAGACGAACTCGTAGCCCGCCTCCTCGTGCCGCTTGCGCGAGTAGTCCTCCATGACCCGGCGGATGATGCCGCCCTTGGGGTGGAAGACGGCGAGGCCGGAGCCGATCTGCTCCGGGATGGAGAACAGGTCGAGCTCGCTGCCGAGCTTGCGGTGGTCGCGCTTCTCGGCCTCGGCGAGGAACTCCAGGTGCGCCTTGAGCTCGTCCTTGGTCGGCCAGGCGGTGCCGTAGATGCGCTGCAGCATGGGGTTCTTCTCGCTGCCGCGCCAGTAGGCGCCCGCGTTGCGCATCAGCTTGAACGCCGGGATCGCCCGGGTCGACGGCAGGTGCGGACCTCGGCAGAGGTCCTTCCAGCACAGCTCGCCGGTCTTGGCGTCCAGGTTGTCGTAGATCGTCAGCTCGCCGGCGCCGACCTCGACGTCCGCGCCGTCGTCGGAGGAGGCGGAGCCCTTGAGGCCGATCAGCTCCAGCTTGTACGGCTCACCGGCCAGCTCCTCGCGGGCGGCCTCGTCGGTGACCACACGGCGGGCGAACTTCTGCCCCCGCTTCTGGATCTCCTGCATCTTCTTCTCGATGGCCTTGAGATCCTCGGGCGTGAACGGCTTCTCGACGTCGAAGTCGTAGTAGAAGCCGTCCTTGACGGGCGGGCCGATGCCGAGCTTGGCCTCGGGGAAGAGCTCCTGCACGGCCTGCGCCATGACGTGCGCGGTGGAGTGGCGCAGGATGTTCAGACCGTCCTCGGAGGAGATCTCGACGCCCTCGACCTCGTCGCCCTCGGACAGGGCGTACGACAGGTCCCTGAGTTCGCCGGCCACGCGCGCGGCGATGATCGAGCGCTCGCCGGCGAAGAGCTCGGCGGCCGTAGTGCCCGTCGTCACCACGCGTTCTTCCCGCTCGGAATCGCGCTGGATGATCACACGGACGTCTGACACCGGTCTCTCCTGACTGAAGGGGGCCGCGGGCGCCATACCGGAGCGCACGCACGAGTAAGGATCGTACCGACCCGGGACCACCCTTCGCGAAATCAGTCCCCGCAGTCCCCTCCGCAGGCCTCCTCGAAGAAGGCCGCCACCCCGGCGTTCTCCTGGAGCGCCTTCATGAGGCGGTCCCGCTCGGCGTCGTCGACCTGCACCGGTACGACACCGTGGGCGCCGGTCAGGCGCCGGAAGCCGCCCCGGCTCTCCAGCCGTCCCTGGACCCGCACCGGCAGCCCGACGAGGTGGGCGTGCCCGGCGATGCGGTACGCCTCCTCGTCGAGGGTGATCCGGACGTCCGGTACGTCGGCCCCGGCCAGCACCCGCAGCCGTACGGTGCCCTCGCCGCGCGGCCCCGACCTGCGCATCCGTGTCACGGCTCCCGTGATCCGCACCGGTACGGCGGGTTCCTCGCGCAAGTAGCGGGCGCCCGCCTCGCGCAGCGCGGGCAGGTCGCCGGGTGAGAACTCGACGGGCTCGGCGGAGGCCGCGCAGCCCTCGGGCACACCGGCGGCCGGGGCCCACTCGACGGCGATCCGGGCGCCCTCCGTGCCCCGGACCAGCGCGACGAGGGCCTCGGTGAGGTCGTGGCTCACGCCCGCCTCGACCGCGGCGTCGAAGGCTTCCATGCCGCCGGTGGTGCGCTGGTAGTCGATGGCCTCGCGGGCCGCGTACAGGGCATGGTGGAGGCGGACGGCGAGGGGCCGGCCGCCTTCGACGGGCACGAAGGCGGTGAGCCGGCCGTCCGTCGCGGAGCCGACGAGGACGTGGTCCAGGGACGCGGCGGCGGAGCGCCGGTGCCGGGCGCCGTGGTAGCCGGCCCGGGCGCGGGTGGCGAGTGCCGCCGCGAGCAGCATCCGGCGGGCGGCGGTGCGCAGCCGGTCCTCGACGGTCCAGGGCGCCGCACCGGCCGGCCCGGCCGGGACCTCGTGCCACCAGCGGATCTCGTCGCTGGGGACGGCGAGGGAGACGAGGATCTCGCGGGCGGAGGGCGAGCCGCTGCGGGACAGGGCGAGCAGGGCCTCGCCGAGCAGGTCGTCGCTGTCGGGGAAGGCGCGGGTTTCGGGTACGAGGAGGCTGGTGCCGGTGCCGCCGGGGCCGGGCGGGGTCCAGCGCCCGTAGCGTCCCGGGGCGCCGCCGCGCCGCTGCCAGCCGTGCCGGCGGAGCAGGGCGCTGAGTACGGCCGGGTCGACGTCCGCGGGCTCGGCCGGAGCGGCGCTCCAGGTGGTGTCGACGGGGTGGGGCCGCACGGGCCTCAGTGGCTCCTCTGTCGGGCGGTGCGTCACGGTTTCCCTCCCGTCCCGACCCGCGTCATGATCTCGCACAGCGCCCGGTCGTCGAAGATGCGTGAAGTCGGTATGCGCACGGTGGTGCGGCGGCGGCCGGTGATCGGCTGGCCCGCGAGGTTGGTCCAGTAGCAGCAGTGCCTGAGGTCGAGCCGGTCGTGGCCGGCGCGCAGCCAGTCGTCCTGGGAGCGCGGCACCAGCATCACCACCAGGATCTTGTGCACCGACACGGGTGTGCGGGCGAGCTTCGCCAGGTGGTCGTTGTCGAGCGTGAAGGCGAAGGTCGGGCCCGGTGGGGCGGGCGGCACCTGGTACGTGGCCTTGAGCTGCACCTTGATGGTGACCTCGTCGTCGACGGTGTGCCCGGGGGCGCTGTGGCTGACGTGCCAGTCGATGCCGTTGTCGGGGAACGGCTGGGAGAGCGAGCAGCCGGCGGCCGCCGCGACGGCGTGCAGATAGCCGACCTGGAGTGTCTCCATGCAGGCGGTCGTGGCGAGGGTGCCGCGAGAGGGGGCCGTGCGCTCGGGCAGCAGCCCGCCCCGTTCGGGCTGCGCTATGGCCATGGCCAACAGCCTTCCAGAACAAGTGGATCCCCGTGCGGGCCGTTGAACTGCGCGGACCCGTACTCCTGTTGTCTCCTTCCGGCGTACGGCGCAAACAGCCCGGGTATCACCGGATCGGGCAGCGGACGGTGCGTCAACTGCCGAAGTGAACGAGGGGTTGTGTGGCTATGACGACGTGCTGGTACGAAGGCCCGCTGGCCGCCTTCGACACGGAGACCACGGGCGTGGACGTCGAGACCGACCGCATCGTGTCGGCCGCCGTCGTCGTCCAGGACGCCCCGGGCATCCGGCCGCGGGTCAGCCGCTGGCTGGTGAACCCGGGCGTGCCGGTGCCCGCCGAGGCGACGGCGGTGCACGGGCTGACGGAGGATCACCTGCAGCGCAACGGCCGGTGGCCGGCGCCGGTGATGTACGAGATAGCGGAGGCGCTGGCCGAACAGGCCCACGTGGGCCGCCCGGTCGTGGTGATGAACGCGCCGTTCGATCTCACCCTGTTCGACCGGGAGTTGCGCCGTCATCGCGCCTCGTCCCTGAACCGCTGGTTCGAGTCGGCCCCGCTGTGCGTGCTCGACCCAAGGGTCCTGGACAAGCACCTGGACCGCTACCGCAAGGGCCGCCGCACCCTGACCGATCTGTGCGCGCACTACGGCGTCGCCCTGGAGGGCGCGCACGACGCGGCGGCCGACGCCGTGGCGGCGCTGGAGGTCACCCGAGCGGTGGGCCGCCGTTTCGCGTCGCGGCTGGAGCGCCTCGCTCCCGGTGAGCTGCACACGCTGCAGGCGGTGTGGCACGCGGCGCAGGCCCGGGGGCTCCAGGCGTGGTTCGCGCGCAGCGGTGTGGAGGAGTCGGTCGACCCGGCCTGGCCGCTGCGTCCGGAGCTGCCGGCGGCGGCCTGAGCACCTGGTGCGGGCATGAAAAACCGGTCCGTCTGAGACGGACCGGCTGTTTCCGGTGGGCGATACTGGGTTCGAACCAGTGACCTCTTCGGTGTGAACGAAGCGCTCTCCCACTGAGCTAATCGCCCGGGAACGCACTGAACAATACAGGCCCCGGCACGTTTCCTTCAAACCGCTTCGAGGTGCCTGGCCAGTCCGCGCGCTCCCGCACGCATCATCAGCCGGTGATTGCCCCGGAAGACGGGCCGGCAGGGCACGGCGAGCCGCCGCAGCAGCGGTTTGCGGACGTCGACGACCTGGTCGTACCGCACGAGGGCCCCCGCCCCCCGAGGTGTGACCGTCCAGCGTGCCCAGCCCTCCATGTCACCGGACAGGGCGATCTCCAGCACGCCCGCCCCGGGATCACGTCGCACCTCCCGCGCCGTGAAGGTCATGTCGTAGGGCAGGACGGAGCGGATCCGGACCACGCCCGTCGTGTCGTCGAGCCGGGTGACATCCCGGACCTGGCGCCACCACCGGGGGTAGTCCTCGGCGCATTCCAGCGCCGCGTACACGGCGGCGGGCGGCGCGGGCAGGCTCCACAGGGTGCGGAAGCGGTAGTGGTTCCAGTCCATGACCGCAGTCTGCCCGCTCACGGTGCGGATGGTCTGAGTACGCGGCTGAGTATCCGCACTCATGCCGTACGAGGTGACGCGGACCACACTGCGAGGCATGACGCACCTTCCGCCCCCGGCCGAGGAGTTGCGGCTCCTCGATGCCGAACTCCGGCAACTGGACGCCCGACGGGCCCAGTTGCTGACCCGTCGCGCCTGGCTGGTCGCGGCCCTGCACCGCACTCAGCAGCCGTCACCCGCGGCGCCGTCGCCTGCCGCACCGCCCCGCCCGGAGGCCGCCGCGCCCAGCGTGCAGAACATGCTGCTGGTGCTGGGCGGTGTGCTGCTCACGCTCGCGGCGGCGGTGTTCACGCTGGTCAGCTGGGGTGACATGGGGATCACCGGGCGGGCGCTGGTGCTCGGCGCGGTCACGCTGGCCGCGCTCGCCGTGCCCGCGCCGCTGCTGAAGCGAGGGCTGCGGTCGACGGCGGAGTCCGTGGCCGGGCTCGGGCTCGCCCTGACCGTCCTGGACGCGTACGCGCTGCGCGAGGCCGCCCTCACCGGGACGGACGGTGCCGGGTACGCGGCTGCCGCGGCGGCGGTGCTGGCGGTGATCTGGTCGGCGTACGGCCTGCTGCCGGCCACGACCGCGCTGCGCCTGCCCCTGCCCTCCGCCCTGGCCGCGGCCCAGTTCCCCCTGCTGCTGTGGGCCCTGGCCGCCGATGCGGGTCCGTATGTGATCACGGCCGCGCTGCTGGTGACGGCCGGGCTCGATGCGGTGGCGGCGCTGCGGGTGACGGCCGGGTCCGTGCGGATCGTCGCGGTCGTCGGTGCGTACGCCATGGGTGGCTGGGGTGTCCTGGCCGCCGGCTGGTTGTCGTTTGCGGCTGACGGCCCGGGCGCCGCTGCCCGTGCCGGGGGGCTTCTCCTTCTCGCGGCGGTGATCGCGCTGGGTGCGGCCTGGCGGGTCCCGGGTCCGGGCGTACGGCACGCCCTCGGTCTCGCGGCGGCCTCGGGGCTGCTCACCGTGGGTGCGCTCGGCGGGGTGGCTCGCTTCGGCGTGCCGACGGAGTGGGCGGTTCCGGTTCATCTGGCCCTCGGTGTCGCCCTGTTGGCGGGTCTGCGGGCCGGGCGGCTGTTGCCGGACCCGGTGCGGCATGGGGCCGCCTGGGCCTCCGCGGTCGTACAGGCACTGGCTCTTGTGTGGGCGCTGCCCGTCGTCGCCCTGGTGGTGATGGGGCCGGCGGGCTGGTTGGGACGGGTGTGGAGCGGTGCGCCGTCGGACGCCCGGGCGGCGGTCGCCGTCGAGGCGCCCTGGCCGTCGGACGCGGCGGCGGCTCCCGTTGTGCTGCTCGCGGTCGCGGCCGTGCTCGCCTCGGCGGTCCGCGCGGAGCAGTGGCGCCCGCGAGCCCGGCTCGGTGCGCTGGGTCTGCTGTGGGCCGCGGCGCTGCTGCTGCCGGCGATCCTCGCGGTTCCCCACCTCGCGGGGATGTCGGTCCTGGGAGTCATGACGGCGGCCGCGCTGTACCTGGGCCGGACCACGACGTCCGGCACGCGGGTCACCGCCCTCGTCCTGGCCCTGGTCACGGCCGTCGACCTCACCCTGGTCTCCCTGGCTTCCCAGACCGCGACGCTGGTCGTGCTGTCCGTGCTGACGGCCCTGCCGGCCGCGGCCTCGTGGCGGGCGGGCCTCGCCCCCTTCACGGCTCCGGCCGCCCTCGTGTACGCCGCCGCCCTGGCCTCGGCGACGGGTGCCGCCGCGGACTGGCCGCCGGCCCGGACCGCCCTGCTGGTCCTGGCCGTGCCCGTGGCCGCCGCCCTGCTCGCGCCGCGTCTCGCCGCGTCCCGGGCGACGGTGCCGGTCGAGGCCGTGGGAGCCGCCGCCGGTCTGCTGGCCGTGGGCCTCGCGGTCACCGATCCGCCGCTGCTCGCCCTGGTGCTTGCGCTGTGCGGCGTCATCGCCGCAGGCACGGCCCTGCGTCCGGAGCGCCGCCCCGTCGGCTATGCGGCCACGGCCCTGTTCGTGCTGGCCGCCTGGGTGCGCCTGGCCGCGTGGGAGGTCGGCACACCGGAGGCGTACACGCTTCCGGTGACCGTTCCGGCGCTGCTCGTCGGTGCCCTGCGCAGGCGCCGCGACCCGCGGACCTCCTCCTGGACGGCGTACGGCGCCGGACTCGCCGCCACGCTCCTGCCGAGCCTCGTCGCGGCCTGGGCCGACCCGCACTGGACGCGGCCGTTGCTGCTGGGCACGGCGGCACTGCTGGTCACCCTGCTGGGTGCCCGGCACCACCTCCAGGCGCCGCTGGTGCTGGGCGGCTCGGTGCTCGCCCTGGTCACGCTGCACGAACTCGCCCCGTACGTCGTGCAGGTGACCGGCGCACTCCCCCGCTGGGCGCCTCCCGCCCTCGCCGGACTCCTGCTGCTCGCACTCGGGGCGACGTACGAGCAGCGGATCAGGGACGTCCGGCGGGTGCGGGAGGTGCTGGGGAGGATGAACTAGCCCTGGTACACGCGCTGTCGGGGCCTGTGCGGGTGTATGGGCGTATCGACTGCGGACAAGGCCCGTGATGTCATACGTTTTCCGATCGGCCGCCGGCGGCAGGCGACACGGTCGGGGGGGGAGGCATCATGACGGACCTGGAGGAATCGGCGGGGCGGGGCACGGGCGCCGAGGACCGGGGGACACTGGAGCACCTGCTCTCGGTGGTGGGGGCGGGAGCCGTGGAGTTGCACACGGCCCCGGCGGGACTGCGGACGAGCGTCAGCGGCGTCCATGTCCTGGACGCTCTCGAACCCGTGATCAGACCACGGGAGTTACTGCTCGCGGTCGGCGTCGACCCGCGCTCGGCGCATGCGGTCGACGTGGTGCGCCGGGCAGGCGAGGCGGGTGCGGCCGGTGTGGTGTTCGGCCCGGGGCGTCCGGAACCCTCCGCGCGGGCGTTGCAGCAGGCCGCGCAGGAGTGCGGCACGGCGGTGCTCTTCCGTACGGCCTGGTGCACCTGGGCCCAACTCGTGGGGGTGCTGCGGGCGGGGCTGGCCTCGGCGGGCGTTCCCCCGACGGCCGCGACCAGCGGCGTGCACCTGGGCGATCTGGACTCCCTGGCCGATGCGGTGGCGGCCCTGGTGGGAGGCTCGGTGACCATCGAGGACACGGAGTCGCGGGTGCTGGCGTATTCCTCCACCGAGGAGAACGTGGACGAGATGCGCCGACTGACCATCCTCGGTCGCCGTGTGCCGCCCTGGCGGGTGGCGGCCATGCGGGAGGCGGGGTTCTTCCAGGCGCTGTGGGGTGCGGGCGACGTG
Source organism: Streptomyces afghaniensis (assembly GCF_044327915.1). Lineage (NCBI taxonomy): Bacteria > Bacillati > Actinomycetota > Actinomycetes > Kitasatosporales > Streptomycetaceae > Streptomyces > Streptomyces afghaniensis. The sequence goes on along the minus strand of NZ_JBIRGJ010000009.1, from coordinate 311,715 downwards.
CTGCACCGGCCGGCCCACGGCCAGGACCCGGAGCGCCTGGTCGGCGCCGTACGGGCGGGCGGAGAGGCCCTGGGTTCCATCTGGGTGGCGGCGGTCGCCGGCCGCCCGCTGGCACCGAACGCCTCGGAGACGCTGCGCGCGGCGGCCCGGGCCGCCGCCGCCCATCTGCTGCATCACCGCACCCACAGCTCGGACAGCCGCCTGGTGGAGGACGCGGCTCGGGCGCTGCTGGAGGACCGCGGATCCGTCGAGGTGCTCGCGGAGCGGGCCGCGCTGCCGCCCCGCGAGCCCTGTGCCGTCCTGGCGGTGGGAACGGGGTCCGGCCGCCACGGCGACGACGACCCGTCCGGGCTGTACGGACTGCTGGCCCTGCACTGCGCGGCGCTGGGCCACCGAGTCGTGGTGGTCCCGGCGGGCGGCAGGATCCTGGTGCTGCTGGGCGGGCTGGAACGTGACCCGGGGGCGGCCGGCGGCCAGGTGACGCGGCTCGGGGAATCGCTGGCCGAACAGCTTTCGGTGACGATGGGCACGTCGGTCAAGGTGGGGCTCGGCGACGTGGTCCCCGGGCTGGCACGGGCACCCGAATCACGCCGGTCGGCCGAGCGGACCCTCCAGGCGCTCATCGCGGCCGCCGGGCCACGCACCGTCGCACGGAGCGAGGACGTCGCGGACACGGTGGGCATCCTCCAGGTCGTCGACGCCCTGCGCGAGGTGGCGCTGCCACCGCGGACCTCGGTGGCCCGGCTGAGGGCGTTCGACGCCGATCACAACGGCAGCTGCCTGGTGGAGACCCTGCGCGCCTACCTCGACCACTTCGGTGACGTGGCCGCCGCTTCGCGCACACTGGGCGTGCATTCCAACAGCCTGCGCTACCGGTTGCGCCGGATCACGCAGGTGTCGGGGCTGGACCTGGACAGCCCCGACGCCCGGCTGCTCGCCCAGCTCCAGTTGCGTCTGGACGCAGACGCCGACGGCGCACGCCCCTGAGCGACCGGCACCGAGGTGCGGCCGCTCAGGGGCGTGGGCCGTTTGGCCGCGGCCACCATGGCAGGGCCTCGCCTTCGTCGTACCGCACAACGCCCCCGCAGAACACGGGGGTTGTTGCGTTCAGCCGCCGTGGACGGGGCCCGTGTCTTTGACGACTCGACGAAGACGCCGTCCCGGCGCGGACAGCAGCCTGGTACTCCGCCCCGGGGCCGTCCCGGGTGCTGCGGGTAACCGGAGGACTCACCATGACCGGACCGACCCCTGCCGCCGAGCGGCGCGAACGGATCCTCCAGGAAGCGGTGCGGCAGGGACTGCTCGACGCCGAGCGGTCCCAGCTGGCCGCCTTCGTCGACCTCGACGGCGTCGCCGCGACGGTCGACTCCCTGCACCGCGCCTTCCCCTCTTCGCCGCCTGTGCTGCACGCGTTCGCCGCCAAGGCCAACTGCCTGGTGCCGGTGCTGGCGGAGCTGCGGCGGCTCGGCATGGGCTGCGAGGTGGCCACCGCGGGTGAACTGGCCCGCGCGCTGGCCGCCGGATTCGAGCCCGAGCGGATCGTCTTCGACTCGCCGGCCAAGACGGAGGCCGAACTGCGGCGCGCCCTGGACCTGGGCGTGACCGTCAACGCGGACAACTACCAGGAACTGGCCAGGATCGACCAGGCCCTGGGCGACCGCGTCCCGGTGTCGAGGATCGGGGTGCGCGTCAACTCCCAGCTCGGCGGCGGCAGCATCGCCGCGATGAGCACGGCGACGAGCACCTCGAAGTTCGGTGTCCCGCTGGCGGACCCGGGCAGCCGACGGCGGTTGCTGCGCGCCTACCACGACCACCCGTGGCTGACCTGGGTGCACACGCACGCCGGGTCGCAGGGCTGCCCGCTCGACCTCATGGCCGGCGGGGTCGCGCAGGCCGTGGCGTTCGCCGAGGAGGTCAACGCCTCCCTCGGACGGCGTCAGGTCGTCGGCATCGACATCGGCGGCGGACTGCCCGTCAACTTCGCCGACGACGAGACAGCGCCCACCTTCGCCACGTACGTCCGGCAGCTGCGTGCCCAGGCGCCCGCGCTGTTCTCCGGCGGGTACGAGATCGTCACCGAGTTCGGGCGTTCCGTCCTCGCCAAGAACGGGTTCACCGCCGCGTACGTCGAGTACACGAAGAGCATGGGCGGCCGGCCGATCGCGGTCACCCACGCCGGTGTGCAGGTGGCCACGCGGACCGTGTTCAACCCCGACGCCTGGCCCCTGCGCATCGAGGCGCATGACGGAAGCGGGAGGGCCAAACGGGGCGGACCGGTCCGCCAGGACATCGCGGGCCCCGCCTGCTTCGCCGGGGACCTGCTGGCGCGCGACCGCGCGTTGCCGCTCCTGGAACCCGGCGACCTCATCGCCGTCCCGGACACCGGCGCCTACTACTTCTCGACGCCGTTCCACTACAACAGCCTGCCCGAACCCGCTGTGCACGGGGTCCGGACGAGCGCTGACGGCGGTGTCCGCTTCGAACTCCTGCGTCCCGCGCAGGACCCCTGGGACGTGCCGGTGCCCGTCCCGGGTGGCAACGGCGCGCCCCCGCGGCAACGGGAGCACGAGCCCGCTCACGGCGTCGGGTAAGGAGCACCGAGGTGGCACAGGCCGACCGTCGAGGGCCCGGCCGGGACGGACCGCTCCTCAGTCAGCGCGCCGCGATCGTCTTCCTGCTGGCGGCCCTGGTCGGCATCGGTGCCACTGTTCTGGCGGCGCTGGCCGGCAACGTGTGGCCGGTCGCGGTGAGCGTCGGAGGCGGGGTGGTGGCTCCGGCCGTCCTGTTCTTCAACCAGATCATCGACTAGCCGAGCGGATCCCGAGGCCTCGCCACGGGATCCGCTCGTCCGGTCCCCCGCTACGGCATCCTGTCCCCGAGCAGCGCCAGGTTCTCGATCGCGGCGAGGCCGTACAGCGAGGTGTCGTTGGTGGACACCCAGGCCGCCTCGCTGCCCGGCACCAGGGTGACCGGGCCGCTGAGCTTCTCGGTCTTCCAGGGCGCCGACTCCTTGTAGCCGTCGGAGTTGTAGAACTTGTCCCACGCGCGCTTCGCGAGCTTCTCGTCGCCGGACTGGACGGCAGCGTAGGCGTCGAGGCGCGAGTGGCCCTGGAAGAGGATCAGGGAGCCGAAGTTGCTGCCGTAGCGGGCCGCCTGCTCGGCCTTGGTGGCGTTGAAGTAGCGGCAGTAGTCGAGGTACGCCTCCTTGAACTTCGGCACGTCGACGAGGTCGATGAGCTCGGCGCACAGCTCGTTGAGTCCGAAGACGGCCGACAGGTGCGAGACCTCCACCTTGGGCTGGGCTGCGACGGCGAACCTGCCGGTGTCCAGGTCGTACAGGCCGCTGCCCTGCACGAAGCCGTTGGGCTGGGCGGCGATGGTCTCCATCGTGGACAGCACGCGCGCCTTGGCCTTCTCCCACTTGGGGCCCTTGCGCTCCCACTCGGTCAGCCACGCCGAGACCAGGCCGCTCCAGTCGGTGCCGAAGCCGATCGACAGGGCGTGCCGGTCGGGCGTGTACGGCTCGGTGCGGATCTTGCGGAGCGGGTCGAGGGCGAGGAACGTCTCGTCGGAGTCGACGTTGGCGTGCATGAGATCGCCGACGCGTTCGTCCGCCGTGAGGAAGTAGTAGTAGCGCCGGTACGTGGTGTTGGCGATGCGCTGCTGCTTTGCGCTGTCGGCGAAGTGCTGCACGCCGTGCCGGGTGCCGAGGCCGGCCCACTTGCCCAGGTGGTAGACGTCGACCTCACCGGTGTGCCGGGTCATGGCCTCGGCGAAGCGGAAGATGTCCGAGCGGCCGCTTCTCAGGTACGCGTACCAGAGCCACAGGTCCGGCGACAGCTCGGAGTTGTCCCAGGCGTAGCCGCCGACGTCGTAGCGCCACTGGTGCCGGACGGTGTCGTAGGTGTGCATGATGTCGCCGTAGTCCCAGAAGCCGTACCACCGGCGCATCTCCACCTGGTCCTTGTAGTAGGTGAAGAGGAAGTCGAGGTGGTCCTCGATCTTGGCCTTGGCGGGGGTGGAGCGGTCGGGTTCGGCGTACAGGCCCTTGCCGAAGACGCCCGCCTTGATGAGCTGCCTGGGCGGGGCGGCGAGCTGCGGGAGCACCCGGACGGCCTCGACCTGCCCGGCGAGCCGCTCGGCGCTCGGGGTGGACTCGTTGGCCCAGAAGAGCAGTTCGGAGGTGCGGGCGATGCCGTACGGGGTGCCGAACTCGGGCTCGTAGTCCTCGTAGGTGATGTTGAGGCCCTCGATCTGCTCGGGGAAGGTGTCCTGGCCCATGCCGTCGTGGTAGAAGCGCATGTCCATGGGCTGGGCCTCGGGGGACCAGAGCCAGAGGGTGACCTCGGCCTCGTCGGTGTGGGCGTCCCGGATGTCGAGCTGGGCGGGGAACTTCTCCCAGAAGTCGCGCAGGCCGAAGGAGAATCCGCCGCTCACCCCGCCGACGTATCCGAAGCCGGAGGCGCGCCGGCCGCCGCCCGCCGCGATCCAGCCGTAGCCCTTCTTGGTGCGCTTGCGCAGGGTGAAGCCGTCGGCGGAGAGCTGGGAGAGGGTGTAGTCGCCCCACTCGGGGATGTACTGCAGCCGGGTGGTGACCCGCTGGTCCCAGGTGGCCGGGTCGGGCAGTTTCTTGCCCTCGTACTGCGCCGCCTGCACGGCCGCGCCCGGGTCCCGCCGCAGGCCGGTGATGCCCTTGACGGCCTCACGCAGCAGGCCGGTGCCCTCGCCGCCGATGCGGATGTGCCGGTCGTAGGACTCGTCGCGCATCGGCACGGTGAAGCGGACGCCGAGGCCGCGGATGAAGTCGCCGCTCGCCTTGCCGGGCTCCTGCTTCCCGTCGTAGGTGATGGTGTGCACCATGCGGAAGGAGTCGGCGCCCGCGTAGAAGTAGAGCCGGATGGAGAAGGGCAGCCAGCTGCGGCTGCCCTTGCGGTGCTTGCCGTCGATGCGGACGACCGCGCGGACCGGGCCCTCCTGTTCGACGGTGACCTTGTCGACGGCGCCGTCGAAGCGCTCGGTCCTGACCGCGCCCTGGTCCTCGTCCTCGAACTCGGGCTGGCGGATCAGCACGAGCCGGCCGTTCTTCGCGATCTCCGTCGAGCCCCGCCTGACCGACTTCACGATCGTGGAGCCGGACTTGCCGATCCTGGCGGTGATGACCCCGGTGGAGATGTCGATGGTGCCGCCGCTCTTGTCGACCGTGACCTTCTTCTCCGGCGCGGCGGGCGTCCCGGCGGTGAGGGTGAGCTTGCCGTCGCCCGAACCGACCGCGTGGGCGGTCCACTTGAGAGAGCCGTCGGGCCAGTAGGCGATCGGCCAGGACTGCACGGGTACGGCCTTGCCGTCCGCGTCCGTCAGCGCGAAGGTCTGGTCCTTCTGGTAGGCGCCCTTCGGCCAGGGGACGCCGACGGTGGAGCCGGGGGCCGCGCCGAGGCCGCCGTCCTCCAGCCAGTCGAGGGTCACCGGGTCGGCGTCGGCGGGCTCGGCTCCGGGGACGGCCTGCGCGTCCTGCGTCCCCAGAGCCCAGCTGAACTGGGCGGCGGCTCCGGCGACGGCGGCCGCCTTCAGGAGGGACCTGCGGGGGATGGGAGACATGGCGTTGCTGCCTTTCCTCGTCCGTGCGGGAAGCAATTCCGTACCCTGGTCAGGGGCATGACAGAGAGAGGTGCGGCGCCCGGGGCACCGGCCTGGCGGAGGGGCACCGCCGCTCAGCGGCGCCGGTACCGCTCCTCCACGGCTACGGCCGCCGCCGCGACGGCCCCGAGGACGGGGACCGCCAGCGGCGCGGCGAACCAGGCGGACACGACCACCACGGCCAGCCCGCCGATGATCAGGAAGGACCCGGCCGGGTCGAGCACGGTCCGGCGCCAGGCCGCCGCCAGCAGCGTCCGCCACCGGGCCTCCGGCTCCCAGACCGCCGCCGCCCGCAGCCCGGCCACGACCAGGCCGATCAGCGCGCACACACCGACGGCCCCGACCAGCGGCCCGCCCGGAATCCCCGCCCGGACCGCCTGGACGTCCACCGAGACCGCGGCCACGGCCGCCCACCCGGCGAGCCCCACGAGCCACCCGCCGCGCACGGCCGTACGGAAGTCCGCGACGAACTCCCGCCGGCCACCGCCCTCGTGCGCGGTGCGCCGCCGCAGGTGCCGCGCACCCGCGGCGAACGCGGCGGGGTACGTGACGACCCCCAGCGACGCCACCGCGATCCACACACCGGTCAGCAGGCACTCGGCGAACACCGCGAACCGCTCGGCCAGCAGCGACTCACCCCGTGCTTTCACCCGGGTCCCGGCCATGCTCACCTCAGCCCTTCAGACCCGACGTGGCCATGCCGTCGATCAGATAGCGCTGGAAGGCCAGGAAGAAGGCGAGCACCGGCAGGAGCGCGACCAGCGACATGGCGATCATGCCGCCGTAGTTGGCCACGGCGTCCTGGTCCACGAACATCTTCAGCCCCAGGGAGACCGTGTACTTGTCGGGCTCGTTGAGGTAGATCAGCGGGCCCATGAAGTCGTTCCAGGAGTTGATGAAGGTGAAGATCGCGCTGGTGATCAGTGCGGGCCGGCACAGCGGCAGCATGATCGACCAGTAGATGCGGAAGTGCCCGCAGCCGTCCAGCCGGGCCGCCTCGTCGAGTTCCTTGGGCATGTTGCGCATGAACTGCACCATCAGGAAGACGAAGAACGCCTCCGTGGCCAGGTACTTCCCGAGCAGCAGCGGTGTGTAGGTGTTGATCATCTCCATGTTGCGGAACAGCACGTACTGCGGGATCAGCAGCACGTGGTAAGGCAACAGGAGGGTGCCGATCATCAGCGTGAACAGCAGGTTGCGGCCCGCGAACCTGATCCTCGCGAAGGCGTACGCCGTCAGCGAGCAGGACGCCAGGATCCCGATCACCGAACCGACTCCGAGGAAGAGCGAGTTGTAGAAGAAGGTGGAGATCGAGATGTCGGCGATGCCGTCGGTGAGGCTGGTGTAGTTGGAGATGATCGGGTCGCCCGGGAAGAGGTCCAGGCTGCCGACGATGTCCTCGCTCTTCTTGAAGGAACCGCCGATGACCCAGATCACCGGGTAGAGGATCACCGCCAGGACCAGCAGGGAGCCGATGTGCCAGGCGAGGGATCCGGGCAGTTTGTGCCGCAGCCCGCCCGCTCGCGTCGAGGGGGCCGGAGTGATGTCGGTGGCCTGCGCGCTCATCGGGCGCCCTCCTCGTAGTGCACCCAGCGCTTCTGGGACCAGAACAGCACCGCCGTCACCAGGGCGACCGCGACGAGCAGCATCCAGGCCATGGCGGAGGCCAGGCCCATCCGGCTGTTCTCGAAGCCCTGGACGTAGAGGTAGCAGGTGTAGACCATCGAGCCGTCCGCGGGACCGCAGGCGTTGCCTCCGGCGCCGCCGCCGACGATGTACGCCGAGCTGAAGATCTGGAAGGAGTGGATCGTCTCCAGCAGGACGTTGAAGAAGAGCACCGGCGAGATCATCGGCAGCGTGATGTTCCAGAACCGCCGCAGCTTGCCGGCCCCGTCGACCTCGGCCGCCTCGTACAGCTCCCGCGGGACCTGCTTGAGGCCGGCCAGGAAGATGACCATGGGGGCGCCGAACTGCCAGACGGTGAGCGCCACCAGGCTGTAGATGATCATGTCCGGGTCGCCGGTCCAGCCGCCGACGTCGATCCCGAAGATCTTCTGCGTACGGTCCACTATCGCGTCGTCCGAGAAGATCGCCTTCCAGACGATCGCGACGGAGACGCTCGCGCCGATCAGCGACGGCGCGTAGAAGGCGGCCCGGTAGAAGGCCTGTCCGCGCCGCTTCTGCGCGAGGAGCAGGGCCACACCGAGGGCCGCGAGCAGCTTGAGCGGCGTTCCGACGACGACGTACCAGAGCGTCACCTGCACCGAGTGGCGCCAGCGGGGGTCGCCGAACATCTCGGAGAAGTTGTCGAGGCCGATCCACTTGGGGGCGTCGAAGAGGTTGTAGTCGGTGAACGCGAAGTAGAGCGAGGCGACCATCGGGCCCGCGGTGAGCAGCAGGAACCCGGCGATCCAGGGAGACATGAAGAGATAGCCGGCCAGGTTCTCCCGGCGCCGCCGCCGCTTGAGGGCGGCGGGGCGCCCGGGCTTCACCGGACCGTGCCGCGGCTCGGAGTCCTGGGACAGGCCCTCCATCGCAGGGGCGTGTGTCACGGTGGTTCCCATCAGCTGCCGAGAGCCGTCTTCGACTCGGTGAAGAACTGCTTGACGGCGTCGTCCACCGACCGCTTGCCCAGGGCCATCTCCTCGGAGATGCGCAGGAACGCGGCCTCGCAGATGTCGGCGCCCTCCGGGTGCGGGGTGATGGGCTCCAGGACGCCCGCCGCGACGAGGGACTGCTCGTACTCGGCTATGGCCTTGTTGACCGGGTCGGTCGGCTTGTACGCGTCGAACTGGGCCTGCGTCGCGGGCACACCCCGGTCGTAGCCCATGATCTTGGCGACCTCGGGGTCGTGCACCATGAAGTCGATGAACTGGGCGACCTCCTTGGGGTGCTGGGTGCGCTTGGAGGCGCTCAGCATGAGGGAGCCGAGGTACTGGCCGGTCTTCTTGCCGTCCGTCGTCGGGATGGGCGCCAGGCCGTACTCGCTCTTGCCCTCGGAGGTGTAGCGGACGGTGAAGTTGTCCCAGGTGAACTCGCCGCCGGCGAGCTCCGCCGCGACCGCCGACTTGGGCTTGATCTGCGCGACCTTCTTGGGGTCGGCGTAGACGCCCTCCTCGACTCCCTTCTTGGCCTTCGTCCACCACTCCTTCAGATCGGCCTCGGTGAAGCCGAGTCCGTCCTCGGTGAAGAACGCCTTGCCCTGCTGGCGCAGATAGGGGTCGTAGAGGTACATGACTCCGTACATGCCGCTGTCGCCGGCGCGGCCCGTCTTGTCGCGGATCTTCTTCATCGCCGCGTCGAAGTCGTCCCAGGTCCAGCCCTGCTCCGGCTTCACGCCCGCCCGGGTGAAGACGGGCTTGTCGATGACGAGGGCCATCGAGTTGGAACCGACCGGAACTCCGAGGAGCTTGCCGTCGATCTCGCCGAACTTCTCAAGCCCGGCGCGGAATCCGTCCATCCGGAGGTTGCCGGCCTTGACCTGCTCGCTGAGATCGAGCAGCACGTTCTTCGCGTCGTATTTGCGCAGGAACCCGATGGCATTCTGGAACACGTCCGGCGGATTTCCGCCGGAGGCCTGGGTGTTGAACTTCTTCCAGAAGTCGAGATAAGGCTGGAAGTCCGTTTTCACCTTGATCTTCGGGTACTTCTTCTCGAAGAGCGCGATGGTCTTGTTGATGCGCTCGGCGCGGTCCTCCGCACCCCACCACGCGTAACGGATCGTCACCGTCCCGTCCGCGGAGGTCCCTCCGTCGCCACCGCAGCCGGTCGTCGCGGCCAGCCCCAGCGTGGCCGCCGTGGCCCCGGCCGCCTTCAGAATCGTACGTCTCTCAACATTCCTGCCGTTCACCACGGTTGGCCCTCCCCGCACATCGTCCCGCTCGCATGAATCGTTTCAAGTAAGCGCTTGCTGGCACAAGTTACGGAGGGGCTGAGGGTGCGTCAATGATTCGGACAAGAATTTCTTACCGAGCGGGCCGGCGACGAGGCGGGGCACGCGGACGGTACGCCGGGCCTGCCGGGGTGATGTCACTGGTGAGGCCGGTGTGGCCGACGGGCCGAACGGGGCAGGACCGCCCGCACGGTTTTCGGGAGCGACCGAAAGACGACGCCGGGGCGGGTGGCGCGGGACCGGACGGAGGGTGACCGGTTTCCGCCCTTGAGGAGGGCGCCGGCCGGACGTCCGGCAACCGGGACGGGAGACACCCGCGCGGCCGCCCGGCACCGAACGACGGCGGCCCACCTGCGCAGTCGCAGGTGGGCCGCCGATCCGGGTGGGCGATACTGGGTTCGAACCAGTGACCTCTTCGGTGTGAACGAAGCGCTCTCCCACTGAGCTAATCGCCCGGACGCAGGAAGAACATTACCCCATGTCAGGGGGTGCCTGTGACCAGGAGACGGCCGGTATCGGCACCCCCGCCGCGGCTCACTGGTCCTTGATCTTCCACGGCATGACGATGCCGAACTTCCACACGTAGATACCGACCAGTACGGCCACGATCACCAGGCCGATGGTCGTCAGGATGATGTTCCGGCGCCGCACCTTGGGATCGAGGGCGCGCTGGGCGGCCTCCGTGACCTTCCGCTTGGTCCAGCGGAGCACGAGCTGGGCCCACACGAACTCGGTCGCCCAGATCGCCATGCCGCCGAAGATCACGACCCAGCCCGGACCCGGCAGGGGCAGCATGATGATGCCCGCCACGACGACCGCGAGCCCGATGATGAAGATGCCGACCTGCCAGCTCACATGCAGCAGGCGGCGCGCTTTGACGAATTCCGGTGCCCGCGAGCCGAGCGCCCGCTCCGGCTCGCCGCGTACCTCGTCCGTCCCCGTCTCGTCCGACGCCACCGCCACCTCGCCCGGCTCGTCACTCCCCGTATTCATAGGCCCAAACACTACCCGAGCGAAACCAGTCACCGGAATGGACGCACGGCGCGAACGATCTCTCGGCCGGAAGAGTTACGTAAAGGCACGCAAAACACTCAGAGGGGTTTACAACGGCACCGTAGGTGGCATGTCGATTTCGCCGACGTGCGAATCCCCGAGCGCACACTGAGCGAAAGGCCCTGGCGCTTATGAACACCACGGTCAGCTGCGAGCTGCACCTGCGCCTCGTTGTGTCGAGCGAGTCCTCCCTGCCTGTGCCCGCAGGCCTGCGGTACGACACGGCCGACCCCTACGCCGTGCACGCCACCTTCCACACCGGAGCCGAGGAAACCGTCGAGTGGGTGTTCGCCCGCGACCTCCTCGCCGAGGGACTTCACCGCCCTACGGGCACCGGTGACGTCCGCGTCTGGCCGTCGCGCAGTCACGGCCAGGGCGTCGTGTGCATCGCCCTGAGCTCACCGGAGGGCGAGGCGCTGCTCGAGGCCCCGGCACGGGCCCTGGAGTCCTTCCTGAAGCGGACCGACGCCGCCGTGCCGCCCGGCACGGAGCACCGGCACTTCGACCTCGATCAGGAGCTCTCGCACATCCTGGCGGAAAGCTAGGTCGAGGCGCTCACAAGGCAGCCCGGTGCCGTCGACTCGGGGAGACGGCTCGGGCCTGGACAACCGCATATGGGATACACCGGCGCCGGCACCGCGGATCTCGCGGGGCGGCGCCGGCTCGCGTGTGCAGCCGTTCGCGCGTGCCGCTGGACGGGCGCCCTCGGCGGCGGGCAGGACAGGCCTTCGCCGCCCGGAGGGCGGGCGGGAACCATGGTGTGCCCGGCGTCGTTGTATTCGAAGCCATGTGCGGGCATGAGGGCGGTCCGGCGGTGGTGGAGCCGTTACCATCGGCCAGCATCGGCGGGCGCCTGCCCGACCCCCAGGCCAGGGAGCGAATCGTGCTGATCACCCACGACACCCGGTGCGCCCTCGACACCGTGGTCGATCTGGTGAACACCGCACCGGAGGACGACACGGCAGCGGACGGGCTGCCGGACGTGGCGACCCTCGCGGACTTCGTACGAAACCACAAGATCAGCGATGTGGGAGTGCTCTCGGAGTTCGACCTCTCGGCGGTGCGGAAGATCCGCGGGCGGTTCGCCGCCGTCTTCGCCGCCCCCGACGCCCGGACCGCCGCCGGCCAGATCAACGAGCTGGTCGCCGCCGCCGGCACCACGCCCCGGCTCACGGACCACGACGGCTACGACTGGCACGTGCACTACTTCGCGCCCGGTGCCTCCATCGCCGACCACCTGGCCGCCGACTGCGGGATGGCCCTGGCCTTCTTCGTGGTCGCCGGGGAGCAGGAGCGGCTTCGGCGGTGCGAGGCGCCCGACTGCCGGAGGGCCTTCGTCGACCTGTCCCGCAACCGCTCGCGGCGCTACTGCGACAGCCGTACCTGCGGTAACCGCCTGCATGTGGCCGCGTACCGGGCGCGACGCAAGGAAGCGGCGGGCTGACCGCCACCGCAGGGGCGAGTGGCGGCGGATCGTCGATGCCGACGCGGACCCGGCGGGTGGCGCCGGGTACCGCGGGTACGGCTCACAGCAACAGCAGATCGTGCAACGAGGCCATGAGCAGCAGAGTCCCGATCACCGCAAGGAAGATCATGAGCGGTGGCTGGGATAGGGCGAAGAGGCAACCACGTGGCTCGTCCTGCCGGGGACGTGGCTCGTCCTGCGGCGGCGCGGGGTCGCTCTGTTCCGTCGTGTCCAGCATCTCGCGGCGATGATGGCGCAGTCGCCTGGCCGGACGCGATCAGCGGCCTCGTTCCGTGCGGGTGTGCGCCGATTCCGCGAGGTCCGGTTCAGGTTGTGATCACTTCCGCGCGCCCCGGGACTCACTGTGACGATTCGACCGGCGCGGGGCCGTCATATGCCGTGCTTCTTGAGGATGGCCTCGATGTCGCTGAAGTCGTCGTCGCCCCGTGTCGGCGCGGCGGGCCGGGTGGCCGGGCGGGACCCCTGGCCCAGGGAGGGCGCCGATGCCGCCGGAGCCACCGCCTCCGGCCCGGCAGCCGCGCGGGCCGCCTTGCGCTCCTTGCGGGTGCCACCGCGGCGGCGCTCCACGACACGCGTGGTCATGAACAGCACCCACGCGACACCGAGCACCCCGAAGCCCGCCCAGGCGGTCAGGCTCAGTGCGGTGTCGGCCAGCCACTCGACGACTCCCGTCATCACCAGGCCGATCGGCACGAGCGAGTACGCCGCGATACGGGTCGCCGCGAGGAAGCGCTTGCGGTACGCCGTGACGGCCGCGATGCCCAGGCCTGCCGCGGACACGGCGGAGCAGACGGTCTCGGCAATCATCCGGTCCTCCAGGCGTGGCACGGTCGGGCAGGGGCATTTCGTCCCTTCCATCCTGCACCCGCCGCACCCCGGGCGGCCATGCCCCGGCCCGACATCAGGGAGATCTCCGGGTCGCCTCCTCCGCAGGTGCCGGTGCGGGTGTACGGCCTGGGAGACTGTCGGTATGAGCGACTCCTCCCCTGCCCCTGCCGCCGCCCCCGTCCTCGAGGTCTGGTGTGACCTCCAGTGCCCGGACTGCCGCACAGCGCTGGACGACCTCCATGCCCTGCGCTCCCGCTACGGCAACCGTCTGGAGCTGCGGCTGCGGCACTTCCCCCTGGAGAAGAACAAGCACGCTTTCGCCGCCGCCCAGGCCGCGGAGGAGGCGTGGGAGCAGGGCCGGGGATGGGAGTACGCCGAGGCGCTCCTGGCGCGGGTCGAGGAGCTGGGCCGTAAGGGAGAACCCTTCCTGGTCGAGGTGGCCCGCGAACTGGACCTGGACGCCGAGGAGTTCGACACGGCCTTGATCGACGGCCGGCACATCCTGATCGTGGACGCCGACCAGGCCGAGGGCAAGGCGATCGGCGTGACCGGCACCCCGACGTACGTCATCGGCGGTGAGCGGCTCGACGGAGGCAAGACCCAGGAGGGGCTGCGCGAGCGGATCGAGCAGATCACGGACCGACTGCTGGCCGGGCCGGAGCAGGAGGGCTGATCCGACGGCCCCGGTCTCCGGCCCCGGCCCCTGGCCGGCCGCTTCGCCGCAGGACCGCTGAGGCTAGAACAGCGGCTTGTACATCGCGTACAGGTTCGTCTCGTAGCCGAGCGACGCGTAGAGCCGTTCGGCCGGGGTGTTGCCTGCGAAGACGTTGAGACCGATGGTGCGCCTGCCCTCGACGATCGTCTGGGACTCGGCCACCAGCATGAGGGTGCGGCCGTGTCCCTTGCCGCGGTGGGCGGCGTGGGTCTCGACGTCGAAGACGAAGGAGCTGTCCGCGCGCAGCGCGAGCCACAGCACGCCCACCGCCGTCCCCTCGTGTTCCAGGACGCTGATGAGCGTGCCGGGGGTGGCGAGGCCGCCGGGCAGCAGGGTGGCGTGGTCCCGCTCCGACTTGGCGCGGGCCTCGGCCTCCGGGACGCCCCGCTCGGTCCAGCTCCGGGCGTAGTCCTGCTTGCCCTTCTCCAGCCACGGGCCGAACTCCGCCTCGGTCATGGGCCGGGCTCGGCTGCCCTCCGGCAGCTCCGGCGGGGTGTCGCCGAGCGGCTTCTCCATGCCGCGGTTGCGGACGACGTAGCCGAGGGCGGTGGCGAGCCGGAACGCCGCCTCGGAGCCGGCGGGCACGGTCGCCTCGATACGGCGGCACCCCCAGCCGCGTGCCACCTCCTCGGCGGCGAGCGCGGCCACCGTGCCCCGGCCGCGTCCGCGGTCCGGTTCGTCGATGCGCAGCTTCGTGATGCGGGCCACGGCGTCGCCGAACACGGGATGCGTGCCGAGGTGTATCGCCCCTACGGGACGGCTGTTCACGCATACCTGGTAGCGGCGTGAGCGCGTCCCGTCGGCGTTCTGCTGAAGCGGCTCGGTCGGCCGCAGGGTCGTGGTCATCAGGGGTGTTCTACCCGCAACCAGGGCCCTGGTCAGCCGAATATCCCGGGCTGTCAGGGGTCGAGGTCGTCGCCGGACCGCTCCTCGAAGATCCTCATGGCCTTGGCGGTCACCGGGCCGGGCGCGCCGGGCAGCTCACGGTCGTCGACCCGGTGCACGGCCTGCACGTCCCGCAGGGTGGACGTGAGGAAGACCTCGTCGGCCCGCTCCAGGACGTCCAGCGGCAGGTCGGTCTCCCTGGCGCCGGTCCATTCGATCGCCAGCGCGCGCGTGATGCCCGCGAGGCAGCCCGAGGCGAGCGGCGGAGTGTGGATCTCGCCGTCGAGGACGACGAAGACATTGGACCCCGTGCCCTCGCAGAGCTGTCCCACCGTGTTGCCGAACAGGGCCTCGGAGCCGCCCCGTTCGCGGGCGCGGGCGAGGGCCACGACGTTCTCGGCGTACGAGGTGGTCTTCAGGCCGGTGAGTGCGCCGCGCTCGTTGCGCGTCCAGGGGACCGTGATCACGGCGGTGGAGTCGGGGCGGCGGGTCGTCTCACCGAGGGCGACGACGAGGGTCGGGCCGTGCTCGCCGCGGTCGGAGCCGAGCGGGCCGTGGCCACCGGTGAAGGTGATGCGCAGGCGGCCGAGCGGCATGGGGTTGGCCTCCAGGACGGCGGCACAGGCGCGGCGCACCTCGTCGTGGTCCGGGTCGGGCAATCCGAGGCCGCGCGCCGACCTGGTCAGCCGGTCGAGGTGCCGCGTGAGCGCGAACGGCCGGCCGTCCACGGCCTTCACCGTCTCGAAGATGCCGTCGCCCACGGTCAGCCCGTGGTCGAAGACGGAGACGCGGGCGGACTCGATGTCCTGCAAGCCGCCGTCGAGCCAGATCTTCACGTCAGGTCCTCTCCACTCACCTCATACGCTCCCGACGCTATCGCGAGCAGCCGGGCCGCCTTCAGCTCGGTCTCCCGCCACTCCCCCTCGGGATCCGAGCCCCAGGTGATGCCGGCGCCGGTGCCGAAGCGCAGCATGCCGTCGGCCCGGTCGATCCAGAAGGTACGGATGCCGACGGCCAGCTCACCGGCCTGCCGGTCGGCGTCGACCCACCCGATCCCTCCGCAGTACGGCCCTCTGGGCGCCGTCTCCAGCGCGTCGATGATCCGCAACGCGCTCGACTTGGGCGCGCCGGTGACCGAGCCGGGCGGGAAGGCGGCGGCGAGCAGCTCGGCCCAGCCGGCCCCCTGCGCCAGCTCACCGCGGACCGTCGACACGAGATGGACCAGCCCCGGGTGCTTCTCGACAGCACACAGCTCGGGCACCGTCACGCTGCCGGTGGCGCAGACCCGCCCGATATCGTTGCGGACCAGGTCCACGATCATCACGTTCTCGGCGTAGTCCTTCTCCAGCAGGTCCGCCTCGGTACGGCCGGTGCCCTTGATCGGCCCCGAGGCGACGACGCGCCCCTCGCGCCGCAGGAACAGCTCGGGGGACGCGGTGGCGATCTCCACACCGTGACCGGGCAGGCGGATCGTTCCTGCATAGGGTGCCGGGTTGCCGCGGGCCAGCAGCGCGGTGAGGGCGTCCACGTCGGTGCCGGCCGCGACGGGCGCGGACAGCACCCGGCACAGGTTCGCCTGGTAGACCTCGCCGGCCGCGATGTGCTCGCGGATCCGCCGTACCGCCGCCGTGTACGCGTCGCGGTCGAGCGATGACGTCCAGTCACACGCCGCCGGGCCCCGCCATGCGCCGGGCACGGGGGCGGGCACGGCCGCATGCCGCACGTCCCGGAAGCGTGCGCAGGTCAGACGGCCTTCGAAGTCGGCACAGACGGCCCAGAAGCCGCTGGACTCCAGGGCTTCGGGATCGTCGGTGACATCGAGGAGCCCGGTGGCGACACGGTCGCCGAAACGGGCGAGGGGCGGGAGGTCGAGCACGCAGTCGAGTCTATGGGGGCGTCCTGCGATGACCGGCGGATGTCCCTTCGCGAGGCCCTGTGACCGCCCTGAGCAGGGCAAGCGCAGCACGCTGCACAAACGCGTTTTTGTGCTGGCCCCGGAATCCGCTAGAGTTCAACTCGTCGCCGGGCCGCGAGAGCGGACCGAAACGACAAGCGGACGTAGCTCAGTTGGTAGAGCGCAACCTTGCCAAGGTTGAGGTCGCGAGTTCGAGCCTCGTCGTCCGCTCGAAGGAACAGGGAGCCTCCGGGCTCCCACGCTCCTGGTGGAGTGGCCGAGAGGCGAGGCAACGGCCTGCAAAGCCGTCTACACGGGTTCAAATCCCGTCTCCACCTCCAAGGACGATTAGCTCAGCGGGAGAGCGCTTCCCTGACACGGAAGAGGTCACTGGTTCAATCCCAGTATCGTCCACTGGATCTGCTCAAAGATCCGACCCGCGCGATTAGCTCAGCGGGAGAGCGCTTCCCTGACACGGAAGAGGTCACTGGTTCAATCCCAGTATCGCGCACGCAGTGCCCATGATCCCTGCACCGAGTGGTCATGGTCCCGAGGACGATTAGCTCAGCGGGAGAGCGCTTCCCTGACACGGAAGAGGTCACTGGTTCAATCCCAGTATCGTCCACACCACACCGGAGCCCCCGGCCGAAGGAATCGGCCGGGGGCTTCGTCGTGTCGCGATGCTCCTGTCAGGACGAGAACAGCATGCGCCCGAAGCTCTTCTGCCGGTGGTGACCGTGGTGGCCATGGTGTCCGTGGCCGCCGTGCGGGGCGCCCCATGCGGGGGCCTGTGGTGCGGGGTAGGCCTGCGGGGCGGGCGGGGGCGGCGGGGCGGACTGGGACCACTGGGCCTCCAGACGCGTCAGCGACTCCAGCTCGCCGTAGTCGAGAAAGATGCCGCGGCAGCCACTGCACTGCTCGATCTGGACACCGTTGCGGTTGTAGGTGTGCATCGGCGCATGGCACTTCGGACACTGCATGGTGGTTCAACTCCTCGCCGGTCGGTCCTGCTTACCGTGTCGCCAGGACAGACTCTGTCCGGCTGTGGTCGGTTGCACCCTACTTCGCGTGCTCCTGCGCCAACTGCGGCGGGACGGTAGCCATTCGGTCACAGGCGTCCACGACCGACTGCTCCACCTCGTCCAGGGCACGACCGGCCGCGACCGCCTTGGCGACGGCCCGGGCCGCGGTCTGCACGGTGAGGGCGCGGGCGGGCACGTCCAGGGCGGGCCAGGGATCGCCGTCGACCGGGACGGCGGGGCCGCCCGCGGCACGGTAGGCGGCGAGGAACCGGGCCCATTCGCCGGGCGGGAGCAGCCCGCAGGCGTACCAGGCGGCGGGCCGGGCGAGATCCCAGGCCGGGACGCCGACGCCGAGGTCGTCCACGTCGATCAGCAGCCAGGGGCCTTCGGGGGCGGGGTGGCGTACGAGCTGGCCGAGGTGGAGGTCGCCGTGGCACAAGGTGCCGGGCTGCGGCATCGGGGCCTCGGCCCGGGCCCAGGCGGGGAGGGTGTCCCAGGCGCGCAGGACGGGGGGCGCGGCGGGGTGCGGGCCGGCGTCCCGGAGCCGGGCGATGGCGTGGGCCGCCTTGGCGGGTCCCCGCATGCTGGGCGTCTCCGGCGGGGCCGGGGTGCGGTGCAGTCGGGCGAGGAGGGCGGCGGCGGCTTCCCAGGGGGCGGCGTCCGGGGTGTCCGGGTCGACCGGGCTTCCGTACGGCCAGAACGTCACGAGGCGGCCGTGCAGGTCGGCCGGGGTAGGGGCGAGTGGGGGCAGGAGGATGCCGGGGTGGCGGGTGGCGAGGGTGAGGCGGCTGGTCAGTTCCGTGGGGTCGGTGTCCTCGGGGTGGGCCTTCGCGACGGTGTCCGCGTGCCGCACGACGATGCCGTCGGGGTGGTCCGCGAGGGTGGCCGCGCCGCAGGGGCAGGCCGAGGAACGTGCGTGAGCGGCGGCTCGGGCCTTGGCGGTGAGCTGCTGTACGAGCAGGGCGGGGGCGGGCTTCACCGGGGCGAGAGTACGCGCAGGTGAGGCCGGGCTGTAAGGCGCTGTCGGCTTCAAGTGCTCGGCGTACTCGGCTTCGCTCCACGGAAGGGGCCGTGTCGGGGGGTGTCCGCCCGCAGCGGTTGGCGCGTCAACGGACGGTTAGTCGGTATCCGACCCCATCGCGCCGTTCCGAGGACGGACACCCCCCGGCGCGGCCCCGACCCACCACCCGGCGTCAGGCGCAGCCGCAGGCCCTGGCGCGCGCAAAAAGGTAATGCCGGCGCAGCTCCCCAGCTGCGCCGGCATTTGTGCCGTCCGCCGCACCCCCGTCCCCACGGGGTTTCATGGGTGGATGTCCCCGCCCGGACCGCTCTTCCGGGCCTGGGGTCGCCGCTCAGCGCCCCAGCATCTCTCCCACGGACGACGCCTGTGTGGCCACCGTCTCCCACCCGTCGAAGACGAGGAGGAGCAGGGCCGCCAGGGGAAGGGCCATCAGCGTCGCCACCACGGGGTGGCGACGGCCCTGGCGGCGGCGGAACGCGGCGGCGTACACCTTGCGTCCCTCCTCGCGGATCAGTGTCCGCGGTGCCGTGTGGGCCATGGTCCCTCTCCTGACCGTTCTCAGTTGTCGTTGGCAGCGGCGGGTGTCTGACCTCGGGGGACGAGTGCTGCACCCGCCGCTTGACCTCAAATCTAGGCGGCCGGCCCTCCCCGGGCGTCATGCCCTCGTACCGATTGCCGGGCCTCCCGGAGGATGAGCCGTCACCTGCGGTGTACTCCCCTGGGTGGAGACGCAGGCCCAGGTCTCAGGGTCTTCCCCGAAGGGACGCCCGGCTCACCCCGCTTTGTCTGAGCTTTCCTCCCTCGGAATCGGCTGCTCGACCAGTGCCAACACCCGGTTCGCCATGAAGCGGGCCGTACACACGACGGTTCCGCTCCTGGTGACTTCGCTCACTTCCACGACACCTCGGCGTACCGCTGTCTCCACCCTGCGGCCCGCCCGGCTCGCCACCACCTCGTACGTGCGCGTCGTGTCGCCGGCGTCCACGACTATCTCCACACGGTCACCCTTCACGGGTCCAATCCCCCTTCCGTGCCAGGCGGTTGGGGTCACCCCCCGCGCGAACACGGCCTGCCCGCACGCCCCCTGACCACCCTTCAAGTCTCCCACCCGCCACTGACAATCCGCCGCCCCGAGAGGGCGCGGCCTCTGCGCGCGGGCGGCCGTGGAAACGTAAGCTGTGGCTCGTCACAGGACCGGGCAGCGGGGATGAACATGGCGATGATGCGCCTGAGGCGCGAGGACCCGCGCGTCGTCGGCTCGTTCAGGCTTCACAGACGGCTCGGCGCGGGCGGGATGGGCGTGGTCTACCTGGGCTCCGACAAGAAGGGGCAGCGGGTCGCGCTCAAGGTCATCCGGCCTGACCTGGCCGAGGACCAGGAGTTCCGCTCGCGGTTCGCCCGGGAGGTCTCGGCGGCACGGCGGATCCGCGGCGGGTGCACGGCACGGCTCGTGGCGGCCGACCTCGACGCGGACCGGCCCTGGTTCGCCACGCAGTACGTACCCGGCCCCTCCCTGCACGACAAGGTCGCCGCCGAGGGGCCGCTCGGCGCGGCCGACGTCGCCGCCGTGGGTGCCGCCCTGTCGGAGGGCCTGGTCGCCGTGCACGAGGCCGGGGTCGTGCACCGGGACCTGAAACCGTCCAACATCCTGCTGTCCCCGAAGGGGCCGCGGATCATCGACTTCGGCATCGCCTGGGCCACCGGCGCCTCGACGCTCACCCACGTCGGTACGGCGGTCGGCTCGCCGGGCTTCCTCGCACCGGAGCAGGTGCGCGGGGCCGCCGTCACACCGGCCACGGACGTGTTCTCGCTCGGTGCCACGCTCGCGTACGCCTCGATGGGCGACTCGCCCTTCGGGCACGGCAGTTCCGAGGTGATGCTGTACCGCGTCGTGCACGAGGAACCGCAGCTGCACGGCGTACCCGACGCATTGGCTCCGCTCGTCCGGGCGTGCCTGGCGAAGGACCCCGAGGAGCGGCCCAGCACGCTCCAACTGTCCATGCGGCTCAAGGAGATCGCGGCCCGCGAGGCGCAGGACCTCGCCGGCGTCCGGCCGCCCGCGCCGCGTGGTGCCGAGACCGACCGGCCCACCGACACCTATCCCGAGCGCGGCCGGCGTCCGCAGGGACAGCAGGGTGCGGGGGCGTCGGGGGCGCAGCGGGGCCGGGGGACTCCCCCGCCGCGGCGCTCCTCGGGGCCCGGGGACGGCGGTCCGCCGCCGGACGGTCCGGCTTCCCAGAGCGGAGCCGGCGCCCGGGGCGGAAACGGCGCGCGGGGCGGAGCCCGGGCGGCGAGCGGCGGAAACCGGCCGACGGGCGGCGGGAACCGCGGCAGGACTCCGATGCGCGGCTCAGGTGCCTCACGCGGCGGCACCCCGTCGCGGTCCGGAGCGCGGCCGACGCCAACCGGGCGCAACGGTACCCGGCAGGGCAGCGGCAACCGCCCTGCCCCGCACAGCGGCACCGGGCGTCCGGGGTCCAGGAACACGGGGACCGGGCTCCGGCCCGCCAACCCCCGGCTGTTGCGGCAGCGGCTGTTCGTGTTCGTCGTGGTCACGCTGCTGGTGGCGGTCGGCATCGCCCTGGTGCAGGGCTGCCAGAGCTCGGCGCGGGGACTCGGCGGCGACGGGGGCGGCGTCCGGCAGGAGCACGTCCAGCAGGGCTACGGACCGCAGGGATTCAAGCCGTAAGGCTTCGAGCGGTAAGGCTTCGAGCGGTAAGGCTCCGGAGCGCAGGAACTGCGAACCACAACAGGGCTTCGCTGCCTCAGGCCCGTGGTCACAGCCCCGGCAGGATCCGCTCGAAGAACTCGCGGTCGCCGTCGAAGACCGGATCCAGGGCAAGGAACTCCTCCGGCGTGACCCAGCGGGTCTCGGCGACCTCGCCGGGGTCGGGGACGACCTCCCCCGTGTCGGCGCGGGCGGTCCACCAGTGGAGGCGGAAGCCGTGGTCGTCGGTCTCCGACTCCCACACCTTCGCCAGCGGCACGACAGTGAGGCCGACCTCCTCGCGGACCTCCCGGACGACCGCCTGCTCCTGGGTCTCGCCCGGTTCGAGCTTGCCGCTCAGCGGCTGCCAGTAGCCGGGACGGGCGACCGCCGGGCCGCGCCGGATCGCGAGGAAGCGGTCCCCGCGCCGCAGCACGGCGACGATCGCCTGGCGCTGTTCCACGGACGGCCCCCAGGACTCAGGACTGCGGGCGGCCGGTGGCCACGGCGTAGAAGGCCACGGCCGCCGCCGCGCCCACGTTGAGGGAGTCGACCCCGTGGGACATGGGGATGCGGACCCACTCGTCGGCGGCGACCAGGGCCTGGGTGGAAAGGCCGTCGCCCTCGGCACCGAGCATGAGGGCCACGCGGTCCATGGTGTGCGGGGCGGCCTCGTCGAGGGGCCGGGCCTTCTCGTCAGGGGTGAGGGCGAGCAGCGTGAAGCCGGCCTCGCGGACCGACTCCAGGCCCTTGGGCCAGGTGTCCAGACGGGCGTACGGCACGGAGAACACCGCGCCCATGGAGACCTTCACACTGCGGCGGTAGAGGGGGTCGGCGCAGTCCGGGGAGAGCAGGACCGCGTCCATGCCCAGAGCGGCGGCGGAGCGGAAGATCGCGCCGATGTTGGTGTGGTCGTTGACCGACTCCATGATCACGACGCGGCGAGCGGTCTGGAGGAGGTCGGCCGCCGTGGGCAGGGGCTTGCGCTGCATCGAGGCGAGCGCGCCCCGGTGCACGTGGTAGCCGGTGACCTGCTCGGCGAGTTCCGGGCTGACCGCGTAGACCGGGGCGGGGAGTTCGTCGATGACGTCGCGCATGACGTCGACCCACTTGGCCGAGAGCAGCATGGACCGCATCTCGTAGCCCGCCTCCTTGGCCCTTCTGATGACCTTCTCGCCCTCCGCGATGAAGAGGCCCTCGGCGGGTTCGCGCTTGCGGCGCAGGTCCACGTCGGTCAGGCCGGTGTAGTCGTGCAGGCGCGGGTCGTCGGGATCCTCGACGGTGATGAGATCGGCCACAGGGTGATACTGCCTTGTCCTGGGTGCGGTGCCAACGGCTTGGACGGGTTGGGTTACCCGGGGTTACTCGCGGGGCGCGGTGGCTGTCGGGCCGACCTTCACGACCTCGCCGATGACGATGACCGCCGGGGGCTTCACGTCCTCGGTACGGACCGTCTCCGCGACCGTCGCGAGGGTCGCGTCGACTCGGCGCTGAGCCGCCGTCGTGCCCTCCTGGACGAGGGCGACGGGGGTGTCGGCCGGCTTCCCGTGCGCGACGAGCGCCTCCGCGATCTTTCCGATCTTGTCGACGCCCATGAGGATCACCAGCGTGCCGGTCAGCCTGGCCAGGGCCGGCCAGTCGACCAGGGAGCGCTCGTCATCCGGCGCGACATGGCCGCTGACCACGGTGAACTCATGGGCGACGCCGCGGTGAGTGACCGGGATACCGGCCGCGCTCGGAACCGAGATCGAGCTGGAGATCCCGGGGACGACCGTGCAGGGGATACCGACCTCGGCGAGGGCCTGGAGTTCCTCCATGCCGCGGCCGAAGACGTACGGGTCGCCCCCCTTCAGGCGGACCACCGACTTGCCCTGCTTCGCGTGCTCAATCAGCGCGTTGTTGATGGCCTCCTGGGCCATGAAGCGACCGTAGGGGATCTTCGCCGCGTCGATCACCTCGACGTGGGGCGGGAGCTCGGCGAGGAGATCGCGCGGGCCCAGGCGGTCCGCGATGACGACGTCCGCCTCGGCAAGCAGACGACGGCCGCGCACGGTGATCAGGTCCGGGTCGCCGGGGCCGCCGCCGACCAGGGCGACTCCCGGTGTGCGGGTGCGGTGGTGCGGGGCGACGAGCGTGCCGTCGCGCAGGCCCTCGACGACGGCGTCGCGGATCGCGGCGGTGTGGCGCGGGTCGCGGCCGCGGGCGTCCGTGGTCAGTACGGCGACCGTGACGCCCTCGCTGTGGCCGGTGGCCGGGGTCCAGGCCGTCGCCTCGTCGGCGTCGTCGGAGCGGACGCACCAGACGCGGTTGCGTTCCGCCTCGGCGGAGGCCCTGGTGTTCGCTTCGGTGTCGCCGGTGGCGATGAGGGCGTACCAGGCGTCGGCGAGGTCGCCCTCCTCGTAGGGACGCTGGTGCCAGGTGATCTCGCCGGCGTCCGCCATGGCCTGCACGGAGGGGGTGACCTCGGGGGACACGAGGATGATGTCCGCGCCCGCCGCGATCAGGGCCGGGAGGCGGCGCTGGGCGACCTGGCCGCCGCCGAGGACGACCACGCGACGGCCGGTGAGGCGGAGGCCTACGGGGTAGGCGGGGTGTTCGGCCATGAGGGTGCGGCTCCTGTTGCGGCGGTGGTTCGGTAGCCCTGACGTGCGGATTTTACGGCGCGGGTGTTCGGGGTGGCACAGGTGTCCGGTGGCTGGGCGTCGTCACCGGGTGCGGGTGCGTGGGTCCGCGTCCACGGACCCACGCGCACCTCAGGAGCCTTACTTCTCCGTCACTCCCGCCGAATCGAACGTCGCCACCTCGTGCATCGCCCGGGCCGTGCTCTGGACCAGGGGAAGGGCCAGGAGGGCGCCCGTGCCCTCGCCGAGGCGGAGGTCGAGGTCGACCAGGGGGCGCAGGCCGAGCTTGTTCAGGGCGGCCACGTGGCCGGGCTCGGCGCTGCGGTGGCCGGCGATGCACGCCGCCAGGACCTCCGGGGCGATGGCGCGGGCCACCAGGGCGGCGGCGCCGGCGCTGACGCCGTCCAGGATCACCGGCGTGCGCAGGGACGCGCCGCCGAGGAGGAGGCCGACGATGGCGGCGTGTTCGAAGCCGCCGATCGCGGCGAGCACGCCGATCGGGTCGGCCGGGTCCGGCTGGTGGAGTTCGAGGGCCCGGCGGACGACCTCGGTCTTGCGGGCGAGGGTCTCGTCGTTGATACCGGTGCCCCGGCCCGTGACCTCGGCCGGGTCCACACCCGTGAAGACGGAGATCAGGGCGGCGGAGGCGGTCGTGTTCGCGATGCCCATCTCACCGGTGAGCAGGGCCTTGTTGCCGGCGGCCACCAGGTCGCGGGCGGTCTCGACGCCGACCTCGATGGCCTGCCTGGCCTCCTCGCGGGTCATCGCGGGGCCGGTGGTCATGTCGGACGTGCCGGCCCGGACCTTGCGGGGCAGCAGTCCCGGCGTGGCCGGGAGGTCGGCGGCGACGCCCACGTCGACGATGCAGACCTCGGCGCCCACCTGGGTCGCGAAGGCGTTGCAGACGGCGCCGCCGCCGAGGAAGTTGGCCACCATCTGGGCCGTGACCTCCTGCGGCCAGGGGGTGACCCCCTGCGCGTGCACGCCGTGGTCACCGGCGAAGATCGCCACGGCGGCGGGCTCCGGGATGGGCGGCGGGCACTGGCGGGACAGGCCGGACAGCTGCGCGGAGATGATCTCCAGCATGCCCAGCGCACCGGCCGGCTTGGTCATACGCTTCTGGCGCTCCCACGCCTCGCCGAGCGCCTTGGCGTCGAGCGGGCGGATCTGCGCGACGGTCTCGGCGAGCAGGTCGTGCGGTTCCTCTCCGGGCAGGGCGCGGCGGCCGTACGTCTCCTCGTGCACGACCCAGGACAGCGGGCGGCGCTTGGACCAGCCGGCCTGCAACAGCTCGGGCTCGTCCGGGAACTCGTCGACGTAACCGACGCACAGGTAGGCGATGACCTCGAGGTGCTCGGGCAGGCCGAGGGCGCGGACCATCTCGCGCTCGTCGAAGAAGCTGACCCAGCCGACGCCGAGGCCTTCGGCGCGGGCGGCGAGCCAGAGGTTCTCCACGGCCAGGGCGGCCGAGTACGGGGCCATCTGGGGTTGGGTGTGACGGCCGAGGGTGTGACGGCCGCCGCGGGTCGGGTCTGCGGTGACGACGATGTTCACCGGCGTGTCG
Source organism: Streptomyces afghaniensis (assembly GCF_044327915.1). Classification (NCBI taxonomy): domain Bacteria; kingdom Bacillati; phylum Actinomycetota; class Actinomycetes; order Kitasatosporales; family Streptomycetaceae; genus Streptomyces; species Streptomyces afghaniensis. The sequence continues at coordinate 286,393 of NZ_JBIRGJ010000009.1, read as the reverse complement.
AGGATGGCCTCGATCTTCAGTTCCTTGAACTGCTTGGCCCGGCCCTTGGGGAGGGACTTCGCGTACGCGTCACGCTGGCGCATGGCCAGTTCGTGCATCGCGCGCCGCGTGTCGGCGGAGCGGATGACGACGAAGTCCCAGGGCTGCGAGTGGCCTACGGAGGGCGCGTGATGGGCGGCCTCCAGGACGCGGAGCAGCACCTCGTGCGGGATGGGGTCGCTGCGGAAGCCGTTGCGGATGTCTCGGCGTTCGCGCATGACCTTCAGCACGGCCTCGCGCTCGGCGGGGTCGTAGCCGGGGGCGGCGGGACCGGTGGACTGTCGTGCTTCTGCCACTGCTGCCGCGCTCTCTGCTTCGTGGCGTTCCTGATCCGCCAGGTCTTCCTGTTCGGCGCCCCGGGTGTCGAGGTCGTCGGCGTTCTGTGCGAGTTCGGCGTCGCCTTCGCGGGGTGCGGGGACGATGACCACGGGTTCCGCCTCGGGCTGGGCCGGCTGGGGGACGACGGCCTGGGACTGCTGCGGACCCTGGACATGCGGTCCGGCCTGCTCGTCCGGGACCGGGCCGGGGAGTACGACGGTGACGTCCTCGGCGGATGCCGAGGGAGTCTCCGGGGGCTGGGGGGGTTGGGGGGTCTGGGGGATCTGGGGGGCTTCCGGTGCCGCGGGGGCCGGGGTGGCTTCGGCGGGTTCGAGTGTGACGGCTGCCGGCTCGGGTGCGGTGGCTGCCGAGTCGGACGCGGCGACTACCGGCTCCGAAGCGGCGGATACCGGCTCGGAGGTGGTGGCTGCCGGCTCGGAGGTGGTGGCTGCCGAGTCGGAGACGGCGACTACCGGCTCCGAAGCGGCGGATACCGGCTCGGGTGCCGGCGGCGCCGCCTCGGCTGTGGGGTCGGGTGCGGGTGTTTCGGGGGCCTGAGCCGGTACCACTGCCTCGGCGGTCGCGCCGGGGGTCGCCTGGGCAGGTGCGGGGACCTCTGCTCCGGGGTTGGGCGTGGCCGTCTCGGCGGGCTGAGGAGGCACGGTTGCGGCAGGGGGCTCAGCCGGTGCGGTGCTCTCCGGTGCCTCGACGGGCGCCTCGGGGGCGGGTGCGTCGGCGGGCGCGGGGGCCTCGGCAGCCGGAGCGACGGCTTCCGGGACGACCGCCTCGGGGGTCGGGGCGGGGGCGGCAGGGGCGGGCGCTTCGGGGGCCGGAGTGGGCGCTTCAGGGGCGGCAGCGGCGGTCTGCGGTGCCGTCATCTCTGGTTCCTGCGCGGCCGCATCGGCGTCAGTTGCCTCGGGGACCTGGGCAATCGGCTCAGCAACCTGTGCCGCGGCCTCGTCGCCACCGGCCTCCGGCTCCTGCGCGACGGACTCGGTCGCGGGCACGCCCGGTGCGGCAGCCTCGGGGGTGATACCCGCTGCCTGTGCCTGTGCCTGTGCCTGTGCCTGTGCCTGTGCCTGTGCCTGTGCCTGTGCCTGTGCCTGTGCCTGTGCCTGTGCCTGTGCCTGTGCCGCAGCGTCGGGCCCCGCAGGGTCCGGCAGTTGGGGGGCGACGGCCTGTGCCGCATCCGCCTCGGGCGGAGCTACGACAGCAGGCTCGGGCGCGGTGGCGGCCTCCGGGAACGGGACCGCCTCGGGCACCGGTGCGGCCTCCGGGACAGGAGCGGATGCCGTGCCCTGCTCCGCAGCAGCCGCCGGGGCCTGCTCACCACCGTCGGCGGATTCGCCGACGGCACCCGGCTCCCCGGGTGCGTCGGGAGCACCATCGGCGAGCGGCGGTTCACCGTCCTGGCCGGAACCGTCCACGACCGGCCCCGGCGCATCCTCCGGAACCGGCGATCGGCCCTGCTCAGCCTCGGCCACGGCCACCGGCTCACCCGCCGGGCCAGCGCCCACACCAGCGGGCTCGCCGGCAACCCCGGGCTCGGCCGCGGCCACCTGGTCCCCGGAGGTACCGGTGCCCACGCCGGCGGGGTCACCCACAACGGCCGCACCCTCAGCGGGAACGGCCTGCTCCGGCTCGCCGGCAGCCACCGGCGCACCGGCGGGCTCGCCCGGGACCGTCGCACCCTGCGCGGCCTGTTCGGCGTAGGCACCCTGCGCCGGCTGCTCCGCGTAGGCAGCCTGCGCGGAACCGGCCGGGGCCGTCGCTGCCGCGGGGGCCGGCTCCGGGGCGACACCGGTGGCGACGGCCTGGGCCGTGCCGGCCTGCTCCGCTGCCGGAACAACCGTTTCCGCAGGCGCCGCCCCGACGCTCACCTGGACCTGGGGCGGAACCTGCGCGCCCCAGGGCGCGGCGGCCGGCGCCGGCGATTCCGGGGCGCGCGGGCCGTCGAGGAACTCGGGGCCGGGCGCCGCCCCCACGGGCTGTCGTAGCGGCGCTTCGGCGGGGCCGCGGTCGGCGAGCGAGCGGACCGGGCTGGCGGAACTGTCGGGGAGGGGCGGGCCGAGGTGCAGCGGCCGGCGCGGGGTGATGGGAGGGATCGGCGGCGGGTCGGGCAAGCGGACGCCGCCGAGGTCGACCGAGCCGCTGTCGCGGCCGGAGAGCTCGTGCGGGCCCGGCTGGTGCACGGCCTCGACGACCGGCTCCGGCGCGGGCGGGGCGACCTCGTTGCCCCAGGCGCCATGGGAGCCCGGCAGCAGCAGGTCCTCGTCCTCGACGGTGTCCTCGGAGAGGTAGGCGTACGCACCGTGCGCGGGGGCGCCCGGCTGCTCCACCATGCCTGCGCTCTCCGGCAGTCCCTCGCCCGGGACCTGGCCGGTGTCGGTCATGCGTACCCCTCGCCCATCGGTTAGTGCTCCTACGACCAGCTCACCCGGAACGGCGCACCGACCGCCCCACAGTGAAGAACGAGCGTGCGTCCCCAGCGGCACGAACGGCCCGCCCGGAAAAGGCGACAAAGCCACTCACTGGCATTGTTGCGGCCGAAGCACCGTCACGGCAGCTTGATCCGCGACGGTTCCACTGTGGACTGCGCCACGTTGCGCGTCCTCCGGTTCTGCCGTACCACACTCCCCCCAAAACGGGCGGGTTTTCCGGACATTGGCCGACGAACTGCCGGACGTCCGCGTGCGGTGCAGCGATCGGCCAGCCTACCGCGCGCAGTACGACAACCCGATCACGGGGACGGCGGCGGGGTCAGGCGCTGCGCCGGGCCAGTACCCCGCTGAGCAGGAACGCGACGCTCCGTTCCTTCTCCGTCCAGGCCCGGGTGTCGAGTTCGACGGACTGGAGCAGGGCGCACTCGACGCCGTATCCGTGCTCCGTCAGGTCCCGGCCGATGAGTTCGGCGGCGTCCCGGGTGGCGGCGTGCGTGACGATGCGCTGTGGGCGGCGGTCGGCGACGGCCGAGACGACGGCCGCTCCCCCGCCGCCGACGCGGACGACGTCGGGTTCGGGCAGGTTCTCCAGGACGTGCGGTGCGGTGCCGTGCACGATCTGGAGCTGGACGCCGAGGCGGCGGGCGGTCGCGTCGGTGCGGGCGCAGGCCGCCCGGTCGCTGTCGACCGCGAGGACGGCTGCCCCGGCGCGCGCGGCCTCGACGGCGAAGGCTCCGCTGCCGCAGCCGATGTCCCACACGAGGTCGCCGACACGCGGTCCGAGACGGGCGAGTTGGGAGGCGCGCAGCAGCTGCGTCTCGCCCTCTTTGAGGTCACCGCCGTACGCGTCGGCGGGCAGGGACCAGCCTCTTGGTCCGGCGGACGGGTCGCGGCCGGCGATCCAGCCGCCGGTCTCCCCCGCGGTGCCGGGTCCGGCCGGGCCGCCGAGGACGATGACGACGTTGGGGTCGCGCCAGGTGTGGTCGGCGGCCTTGTCGGAGGTGACGACGCTGACCCGCTCGTGTGCGGTGCCGAGTTCCTCGCAGATGACGAAGGAGCGGTGGACTCCTTCGAGGAGCAGGCCGAGTTCGGCGGGGCCGGCGCCGGGTGAGGTGAGAACCGCCACCTTGGTGTGGGCGCGGCACACGTTCACCGCGCGGCGCAGGGTGCGGCGGTGTGCGACGACCACTTGGGCGTCGTCCCAGGGCATGCCGGCGCGGGCGAAGGCGGCGGCGACCGAGGAGACGGCGGGGACGACCTCCACTTCGAGGCCGAACTCGGGAGCGCGCAGGGTGCGTACGACGCCGAAGAAGCCGGGGTCGCCGTCGGCGAGCACGACAGCCGTGCCGCGGTGGCCGGCGATGCGGCGGGCGGCGAGTGCGACGCTGCCGAGGCGGATGCGCTCGGCGCCGGCGGGTACCTCGGGGAGCGCCAGGTGGTGGGCGGCACCCGCCACGAGCGTGGCGGCACCCAGGGCGGCGCGCGCCGCGGTGGTCAGCGGCGAACCGTCCCAGCCGATCACCGTGACCCGGTCGGCCATCGTCGTCAGTCTCCAGGGGTTTTCGCAGGTCGTGTCTGTGCCGTGTGATGAGCTGCCCGCAGGCGGGCTCCGTGAGAGTACCCGGTGAACCCGCCGGAAGGGGCGGCAGTGGTGTCGCGCGCGGTGTCCGTTCCGGTCGCCTGCGTCAGTTCCAGTCGCCGAAGGACGTGAAGCCGCCGGGCAGCTGGTCGCCGACGCCTTCGAGGTCCTCGGGGAGCAGGCTCCAGACGATCAGGTCGGTGCGCACCTCGGTCCACTCGCCGTCGTCCGTCCGTGCCCGGGCTATCCAGGCGCCGCGCAGCACTCCCTCGCTGATGCAGCCGATCTTCTGGGCCACCTGCTGGGAGGCGGTGTTGTCGGCCGGGGTGCGCAGTTCGAGGCGCTCGAATTTCTGGTCGTTGAAGAGCCACTGCGCGGTGATGAGCGCCGCCTCGGAGGCGTAGCCCTCGCCGCGGGCCCAGGGGGCGATGACGTAGGAGATCTCGCTGGAGCGGATCCGCCAGTCGGTGTTCCGGATGTGGACGACGCCGACGAGGCGCTGGGTGAGGAACTCGGTGACGGCGAAGACGATGCCGCGGCCCTCGGCCCGTTCGGCCGGGGCCTGTTCGGTGATCCAGGAGCGCGCGTGGGCCTCGGTGTAGGGGTGCGGGACGGTGGTCCAGGCGGTGACGAGCTCGTCGTTCATCATGTCGGCGAACGACTGGATGTCCGGCTCCTCGAAGGGGCGCAGGACCAACCGCTCCGTGCTGATGGAGACGTTGGGAAAGGTGCTCGTCATGCGCGCTCCGTAACCTTCGGTGAACCTTCAGGGCCTGCTGAACTGCCCAGCATGCAGCATGAAAGCACTGATCCGCACCACGGGGCCCTCCCCCACCCGGTGTGGGAGGACCCCGTGCGGGACGGGTGCCGGGCGCGGGCTCAGAAGGAGGCGAGCACGGAGCCGGCGTACTTGTCCTGGATGAACTTCTTCACCTCGGGCGAGGTGAGGAGCTTCGCGAGCTTCTTCACGCGCGGGTCGTTCTCCTCGCCCTTCTTCACGGCGAGGAAGTTGCCGTACGGGTTGTTCTTCGGGGACTCCAGGACGAGGGCGTCCTTCGACGGCTTGAGGTCGGACTCGATGGCGTAGTTGCCGTTGACGACGGCGGCGTCCACGTCGTCGAGGGAGCGCGGCGTCTGGGCCGCCTCCAGCTCCTTGAACTTGAGGTTCTTGGGGTTCTTGGTGATGTCGGAGGGGGTCGCCTCGTTGCCGACGCCCGCCTTGAGGGTGATGAGCCCGTTCGCGGCGAGGAGCTTGAGGGCGCGGGCCTCGTTGACGGTGTCGTTGGGGATGGCGACGGTCGCACCGCTCTTCAGGTCGCCGGCCTTCTTGACCTTGTGGGAGTAGAGGCCGAGCGGCTCCAGGTGGACCGTGACGACGGGCACGATGTCGGTGCCGTTCTTCTTGTTGAAGTCGTCGAGGTACGGCTTGTTCTGGAAGTAGTTGGCGCCCACGGAGCCGTCCTGCGTCGCGGTGTTCGGCGTGACGTAGTCGGTGAACTCCTTGACCTGGAGGTCCAGGCCCTCCTTCTTCGCCAGGTTGTCCTTGACGTAGTTGAGGATCTCGGCGTGCGGGACGGGGCTGGCGGCGACGATCAGGGGTCCGTCGGAGCCGGAGTCGCCCGCGCCGCAGGCGCTGAGCCCGAGGGTGAGGGCTCCGGCGGCGAGGACGGCGGTGGTGATCTTGGCGGTGTTACGCACGAAAAGTGCCTTTCCTTATGACCTTGCGGGTGGTGCGACCTCGTCGTGGGTGGACGAGGGGTTCAGGAGGCGGCTTTGAGCAGCCGCAGTTTGGGGGCGGGGCCCGAGTGGGCGCCGCGGCGGTGCAGGGAGCGGGCCGCGTAGTCGCCGGCGAACTGGATGACCGAGATGACGACGGCGAGGATCGCGACGGTGATCCACATCAGCTGGGTCTCGAAGCGCTGGTAGCCGTAGCGGATGGCGATGTCCCCGAGGCCGCCGGCGCCGACGGTGCCCGCCATCGCGGAGTAGCCGATGAGGGCGACGATCGTGGTGGTGGTGCTGGAGATCAGCGACGGCAGGGACTCGGGTACGAGGACCTTGCGGACGACGGTCCAGGTGTTGCCGCCCATGGCCTGCACGGCCTCGACGAGCCCGTGGTCCACTTCGCGGACGGCCGTCTCGACCAGGCGCGCGAAGAAGGGGATGGCGCCGACGGCGAGCGGCACGATGGCGGCCTCGACGCCGATGGTCGTGCCGGTGATCCAGCGGGTGAAGGTCATCAGCGCGACCATCAGGATGATGAACGGCAGCGAGCGGGCGATGTTCACGATCTGCCCGATGACCTTGTTGGCGACGAGGTTCTGCAGGAGGCCGCCGCGGTCGGTCAGGACCAGCAGGATGCCGAGCGGCAGTCCGCCGACGACGGCGATGAGCGTGGACCAGCCGACCATGTAGAGCGTGTCCCAACACGCCTGTTCCAGCAGGGGCTGCATCTCGGTCCAGGTCACTTGGCACCCTCCTTCGCCAGTACGGTCTCGCGGCCCGGGACGTCGACCTGGAGGCCCTTTTCCCGCAGGAAGCCGATCGGCACGACGTTGTCCTCGAAGCGGCCGGGCAGTTCGATCCGCATCCGGCCGACCTGGAGGCCGCCGACGGTGTCGATGGCGGCGCCGAGGATCGATATGTCGATGTTGTAGGTCCGGGCGAGCTGCGAGATGACGGGCTGCGTCGCGCTCTCGCCCTGGAAGGTGACGTCGACGACGGTGCGGTCCTCGCCGGAGGCCTCGCCGTCGAGCGGGAACAGCGCGGCGGCCAGTTCGGAGCCCGGGGTGGCCAGGAGCTCGCTGACCGTGCCCGATTCGACGATGCGGCCGTTCTCCATGAGCGCGGCCGAGTCGCAGACGGACTTCACGACGTCCATCTCGTGCGTGATGAGCAGGACGGTCAGGCCGAGTTGCCGGTTGAGGTCGCGCAGCAGCGCCAGGATCGAGCGGGTGGTCTCCGGGTCGAGGGCGCTGGTGGCCTCGTCGGACAGCAGGACCTTCGGGTCGCCGGCCAGGGCGCGGGCGATGCCGACGCGCTGCTTCTGGCCGCCGGAGAGCTGCGCCGGGTAGGCCTTGGCCTTGTCGGCGAGGCCGACCAGGTCGAGCAGCTCAAGTGCCTTGCGGGAACGTTCCTGTCCGGACTTCCCGAGGATCTCCAGCGGAAGCTCGACGTTGTCCTGGACGGTCCGGGAGGACAGCAGGTTGAAGTGCTGGAAGACCATGCCGATCCGGCTGCGCGCCTGCCGCAGTTCCCTTCCGGCACGCGGGCCGCGGCCGGCCAGGGCGGTGAGGTCCTGTCCGGCGACCGTCACGGTGCCGGAGGTGGGACGCTCCAGGAGGTTGACGCAGCGGATGAGCGAGGACTTGCCGGCGCCGGACTGGCCGATGACGCCGTACACCTCGCCTTCGCGGACGTGCAGGTCGACGCCGTCCAGGGCGGTGACCTCGCGGCCGCGCGAACGGTAGACCTTGGTCAGGTCCGTTGTGGTGATCACGTGGGTTTCCGTCACTGTCGAGTGCGCGGGCGTGGGTGTGCCCGGGCACAGAGGCATTCGTTCAGGGACGCGACACGGTTCTCGCTGGGGCGGGGAACCGGGGAGAACATGTGCGCGGGCGGCTTGGTGTCACGCACCGCTCAGGCCGTGCGGACATGCCGCTGTCTCGCTTCGGGGCGCGAGCTCAGGGGGTGGTGCGGGGGCCCTCTAGAAGGCGCACATTCGACACATACAACGAGCACCGGGCGTCATGGTCGCCTCGGTCGCGGGGATGCGGTCGCTCGTCGTGGTCATGCCGTCAGTAAAACATGCGTACGGTCCTGACCGGCCGCCGCTGTCCGGATGCTGGACAGCGGTGGACAGGGGCCGGGATCGGCCGGCTTCCGTCAGTCGCGGAGGGAGATCTCCAGACCCTGCTCGGTGACCAGTGCGGACAGGGCCGACAGGTTCTCGACCACCAGGTCGGCCTGGAGCTCATGGGCCTGGTGGGTTGTGGTCAACGCCACGGTGGTCATCCCGGCGGCGCGGCCGGCCGTCAGGCCCGCGGGGGCGTCCTCGAAGACGACGCACCGGGCGGGGTCGACGCCGAGTGTGCGGGCGGCGAGCAGATAGGGCTCGGGGTCGGGCTTGCCGCGGGTGACGTCGTCGGCGGCGACGAGCGTCTTGGGCAGGATGCCGACGGCGTCGAGCCGGGCCTCGGCCAGCCGCCGGGTGGCGGAGGTGACGACGGCCCAGCGCTCGGCGGGCAGGACGTCGAGGAAGGAGCGGGTCCCCGGCAGCAGGTGCACCCCGCCGTCGGGTACGTCCTCCACCTCCAGGTCCTCGATCCGCGCGACGGCCTGCGGCACCATGCCGGCGGGCAGCAGGTCGGCGGCTATCTCGGCGGCCGGCCGGCCGTGCAGCTCGACCCGGGCGAACTCCTCGGGCGTGATCCCGTACTCCGTGGCCCACCGCGTCCAGCAGCGGTCCACCGAGGCGAGGGAGGAGACCAGGGTTCCGTCGTTGTCGAACAGCAGAGCGTGCGCGTGGATCTTCATGCCCTCGACCCTACGGTGCAGGCCAGGGCCGCGGGCAGCGGGCCTTTTCGGCCGTAATAAGGTCGCAGCATGCTTGATGCCCTGACGCTGGTGACCGGTGTCGCCGCGCTGCTGCTCGCCGCCTGGTGCGGCTGGGCCGCCTTCCGTGACCAGCCGACGAAGGACTGGCACTTCATCGGGATGGCCGTGGTCACGCTGCTGACACTGGTCCAGCTGGTCGTGGGGATCGTGCTGCTGGCGCAGGGCGAGAAGCCGGAGCAGGGCACGACGATCTTCGTGGCGTATCTGCTCGGGGCGTTCGCGTGTGTCCCGGCGGCGGGGTTCATGTCGCTGGCGGAACGCACGCGGTGGGGTTCGGTGACGGTCGCCGCCGGCGGTGTGGTGCTGGCTGTGCTGGAGGTACGGCTCTATGACATCTGGGGAGGCTGAGGTGAGCCGGCGGCGGCTGACCAGCGGGCCCGGCACGCTGCTGGTGTGGCTGTACGGCGTGATGGTGGTGGGCGCGGTGTCGCGGTCCGCGTATCAGATCGCGACGGAGTTCGACCGGGCGCCGCTCGCGTACTCGCTGTCGGCGGTGGCCGGTGTGGTGTACGGGTTCATCACGTACTCGCTGGTGCGGGGTGGGGAGACGGCGCGCAAGGCTGCGCTGGCGTGCTGTGTCGCCGAGTTGGTGGGTGTGCTGACGGTGGGGACGTGGACGTTGATCGAGCCGTCGGCGTTTCCCGACGCGACCGTGTGGTCGGACTTCGGGATGGGGTATCTGTTCATCCCGGTTCTGTTGCCGGTGTCGGCTATTTACTGGCTGCGGCTGTCGCGTGCGCGGGATGGGGATGCCGCCTGAGGTGAACAGGCGGCCGCGGGCCGTGTGTGGTTGCTCGCGCAGTTCCCCGCGCCCCTGAAAAACAAGCCGTCAAGCTGTCGCTGCGTACGTGCCCGCCGGCTTCTCCAGGACGATCATGGGGATGCCGTCCGCGCCCTGGGACGTGCCCACGGTTTCGTAGCCCACCTTGCGGTAGAGGCGCAGGTGACCCTCGCTGCGGTGGCCGGTGTGGAGGCGGAAGCGGGTGGCGCCGTGCTGGTCGGCGAGGGCCGATTCGGCCGCTCGGAGCAGGCGGGCGCCGATGCCGTGCCCCTGGAGGCGGGGGTGGACGCAGAGCTTGCCGATCGCGGCGGCGCCGTCCTCGGTGACCGAGCCGCGCACCGAGCCGACGACCTCGTCGCCGAGCCGGGCCACGAAGACGCAGTCGCGGGCGACCTCCTCGCGGACCGAGTCGAGGGTTTGGACGAGCGGGTCGATGCGGTAGTTCCCGTACAGCGCCGCCTCCGACTGGAAGCACAGGTATTGCAGCCTGAAGATCTGCTCCGCGTCCTGCTCGGCCGCCGCAGAGATGGTCACGCTCATGCCCATGTGCGCACGCCTCCCGCTCATCTGATCACCTGTCGTTCCTCACTCCTATCCCCCTCCTCAGCGGGCCGCAACCTCCGGCGCCAGCAATCTGCGCAGACATCCCAGGCATCTGGAACGTTCCGGGCCAAGACTGCCCTGTGAGATACCCAACTCCCCCGCGATTTCCCGGTATGTCAGGTCCTCGGGAGAGAGCAGGGCCTCCATGAGCCGGGGGCAGCGGCCCGGGAGGCGGCGTACGGCCGCGCGCAGGGCACGGCCCCGGGCCGCGGCGAGGGCGAGCTGCTCGGGACCGAGGTCGCCGTCGTCGACCGGTTCGACGGCGTACGGCCGTTCGAGGCGGCTCGTACGGCGGGTGCGGCGGGCTTCCGAGCGGACGGCTCGGCGGAGCCATTCCTGCGGGTCGAGCGGCGGGCCCTCGGCGTCTAGGCGCTCCAGCAGCCGGAGCCAGACCGCCTGCTCCAGGTCACCCGGATCGGTTCCGGCGGCATATGCCTCCGCGGAGGCCTCGGCGGTGAGCAGCGGACGCAGGGCGGTGACCAGGTCGGGCGTCATATGCGGAGCGACGCGGCCGCCCGGGCCGTGGGTTGCCCGGGCGGCCGAAGCTCACCCGGCCGGGGGGCGCGAGCTCACCTGTTGACGCTCGCCGCCGACGCCTTGACGCTCAGCCGCCGACGAAGTCCTCGCGGGCCAGCACGCCCGTGTCGGGCTGGTCGGTGAAGACGCCGTCGATACCGGTCGCGAAATACGCCTTGTACGCGCCGAAGACATCACCGTAGGCGTCCGCGTCCGTGCCCTTGCGGAAGTTCGCGGGCAGGAAGGGGTTCTCGTTGCGCATCGTCCAGGGGTGCAGGATCAGACCCACCTTGTGCGCGTCCCGGACGAGTGTCGTCGGCTGCGTGAGGTTGCCCTTGGCGTCGCGGGGGATGACCAGGTCGAGCGTCGGGCCGATGCCCTGCGCGTAGGAGGCGATCTCCCGCAGGCCGGCCGGCTTGACCAGGTCGGCGACGGTGCGCGGGTCGCCCGTCTCGACGAAGTCCCAGGGGCGGCTGCCCGCCGAGGACAGCAGCACGACCAGGGGGTTGTCGACGAGCTTGTTGAGGCGCTCGATGCTGGTCGGCTCGAAGGACTGCAGGATGACCGGGGAGGTACGCCGGTCCTTGCGGTACTTGCGCAGCAGCTTGGCTACCCGCTCCTCCAGCGGGAGGCCCTGCTTGCGGAAGTAGGTGGGGTGCTTGAGCTCGGGGTAGATCCACACCTGCTTGCCGCGCTCGCGGCTCTGCTCGTCCTGCCACTTCAGGACCTCTTCGAAGGTGGGGATCTCCCAGCGGCCGTTGTAGAGGGTGTTGTGCGGGCGGTTGGCCGGGATGCGCTCGATCGCGCGCAGGGTCTTCAGCTCGGCGAGCGTGAAGTCCTCGGTGAACCAGCCGGTGGTGGAGACGCCGTCGAGGAGCTTGGTCTTCTTGCGGTCGGCGAACTCGGGGTGGTCGGCGACGTCCGTGGTGCCGCCGATCTCCGGCTCGTGACGGCAGACCAGGTGCCCGTCCTTCGTGGGGACCAGGTCGCCCGCCTCGACGATGTCGGCGCCCAGGTCGAGGGCCAGCTCGTACGAGCCGAAGGTGTGCTCCGGGCGGTAGCCGCTGGCGCCGCGGTGGCCGACGATCGTCGGCTTGGGCAGGCTCTTCAGCCCGCCGTGCCCGCCATACCCGCCCTGTCCGCCGCCGGGCCGGGCGCCGTCGGCTCTCGCCGTACCCGCCATGCCGAGGACCGCTCCCCCGGCGCCGAGGACCGCCGCGCCGAGCAGGGCCCGCCGTCCGGTTCCGCTCGTTTCCTCGTTCGGCCTCTGCGTTCCCATGAGCGCCCTCCCTGCCGTGAGCTCGTCCGTGCGGGCTGATCGTACGGGCGCGTACATGACGAGTGGGAGACGCCGGGCGGAACACGCGGGTGACGAAGGATGTCGTAGTGGCTGGTGGGGGCGGCGAACTGACGGCCCGTCGGAGACTCGCCGGGTTCGTCGCGTCCCGGCGATTCGGTGCGGCGGTTCTGGGAACGCGTCCGATACGCCCGGGGAGCGACGTCCGTCACATGTGGCGGCCGGGTTACGTACCGTCCATGGCGCGTCACCGCAGGTAAACACGCGTCAACGGTACGTAAGGCCTCGGTTAAGTCGCCGTGCCCGATGTGCGCGACCCCCGGGGCCGCGAGTATCGTCCTCACCTGCACAGACTCATACTGAATCCCTTGACACCGGAGGGTCCGTTGTCCCGCTTCGCGCTCATCAAGGCAGTGCTCGGCCCGATCATGCGCCTGATGTTCCGCCCTCAGGTGGAAGGTGCGGAGCACATTCCCGGCGACGGTCCGGTCATCCTGGCCGGCAACCACCTGACGTTCATCGACTCGATGATCCTGCCGCTGGTCTGCGACCGTCAGGTCTTCTTCATCGGCAAGGACGAGTACGTGACCGGGAAGGGCTTCAAGGGCCGGCTGATGGCCTGGTTCTTCACCGGCGTCGGCATGATCCCCGTGGACCGTGACGGCGGCCGGGGCGGGGTCGCCGCGCTGATGACCGGGCGCCGGGTACTGGAGGAGGGCAAGGTCTTCGGCATCTACCCGGAGGGCACGCGCTCGCCCGACGGCCGGCTGTACCGGGGGCGTACCGGGATCGCCCGGCTCACGCTGATGACGGGGGCGCCGGTGGTGCCGTTCGCGATGATCGGTACGGACCGGCTTCAGCCGGGCGGGTCGGGGCTCCCGCGGCCGGGGAAGGTCACCGTCCGCTTCGGTGAGGCGATGGAGTTCTCCCGGTACGAGGGGATGGACCGGGACCGGTACGTGCTGCGGGCGGTGACCGACTCGGTGATGAGCGAGGTCATGCGGCTCTCCGGGCAGGAGTACGTGGACATGTACGCGAGCAAGGCCAAAGAGGCCGCGTAGCGCCGTTCGGCTTCTCCGCCCCTCAAGGCCGGCTGTCGAGCCGTTGGCCGCGCAGCATGAACCATGCTGCTACGGCCGCGGCGAGCAGCACCGCCGCGCCCGCCCCAGCGGCCAGCGCCAAGCCGTCCACGAAGGACGTGCGGGCCGCGTCCAGCATCACGGCGGAGGTGTGGGCGGGCATGTTCCCGGCCGCCTCGACGGCGCCGCCCAGTGACTCGTGGGCCGCGGCCGGTGTGCCCGCCGGGCCGGTGAAGTCGCTGTAGACGCCGGTCACGATGGAGCCGAGCACGGCGATGCCGAGGGCCGCACCGAGTTCGTACGCCGTCTCGGACACGGCGGACGCGGAACCCGCCTGCTCCTTGGGCACGCTGGAGAGAATCACGTCGGCGGTCACGGTGAACGAGAAACCGGCCCCGACCCCGACCACCAGCAGCGCGGCCCCGAGCAGCGGGTAGCCGGTGGACTGGTCGATCACCGTGAGCGCGGCCAGGGCGAGGCCGATCGCCGCGAGCCCCCCGGAGACGACGGCCCGCACCGAGAAGCGCCGGGCGGCACGCCCCGCGAGCAGACCGGCCACCACCGCGCCGATCGCGGCGGGCAGCTCCGCCAGGCCCGCCTCGAACGGGCGCCTGCCCTGGACGAGTTGCAGGTACTGGGAGAGGAAGAACACCAGCCCGGACAGGCCGAGGATGGTCAGCAGGTCGGCCAGCACCGCCCCGCTGAAGCCGCGATGACGGAACAGGCGCATGTCCAGCAGCGGGGCCGCGAGCGTGAGCTGCCGGCGTACGAAGCCGTACAGGGCAGCCGCGCCCAGCAGGCCGGCGGCCAGGGTCGCCCACGCGAAGCCGTGCGCGGCGGCCTCCTTGACCGCGTACACGACACCGACCATGCCGACCAGCGACAGCACGACGCTGACCAGGTCCCAGGGACCGGGGTTCGCGGTGCGCGACTCGGGCAGCAGCCTGATGCCGACGAGGACCAGGACGGCCATCACGGGCAGGTTGATCAGGAAGACCGAGCCCCACCAGAAGTGCTCCAGCAGGAACCCGCCGACGATCGGGCCCACGGCCGTACCCGCCGAGGCGGTGGCGCCCCAGATGCCGACGGCCAGACTGCGTTCGCGCGGGTCATGGAAGAGGTTGCGGATCAGGGCGAGCGTGGCCGGCATCAGGGTCGCGCCGGCGACGCCGAGCAGCGCCCGCGCCACGATCATCATCTCGGGCGTGGTGGCGTAGGCGTTGACCACGGATATCGCACCGAACGCCGTGGCACCGACCAGCAGGATCCGCTTGCGGCCGATACGGTCGCCGAGGCTGCCCATGGAGACGAGCAGACCGGCGATGACGAACGAGTACACGTCGCCGATCCACAGCAGCTGCGTGCCGGACGGCTTGAGGTCCTCGCTGATGTAGGGGGTCGCGAGTCCGAGGACGGTCGCGTCCACGGCCACCAGCAGCACGGCGAGCACGAGGACGCCGAGCGCGAGCCAGCGGCCCGGGCGCGTCACCGCCTCGGCCGTCTCGGCCGGCTGCAGGGTGCTGGTCATGATTCCTCTCTCCGTAGTGCGCCGCCGAGCAGCAGCTCGACGATCATGTGCTGGAAGTCCTTGGGGGCGCCCTTGCCGCTCTGCACCATCCAGGCGCCGGAGGCCAGCAGGCCGTAGAGCGCCTCGGTGAGCCAGGCCGGGGTGAGGTCGATGCGGAACTCGCCGCTGAGCTGGCCGCGCCGGAACAGGGCGGAGATCCGCTCGTCGATCAGCGTCCAGCCCGCGTTCTGCTCCTCGCCCTCGAACAGCTGGTTCTCGGTGTAGAGGAACCCGAGCAGTCCGGCGGCGGGCTCGATGGCCCCGACCAGCCGGCGTACGGCCTCGCTCGCCGTGCCCTCTTCGAGCCGGGCGGCGTCCAGCGCGGCCTCGCATTCGGCGATGCCCAGCGACTCCAGCGCGCGGACGAGGGCGTCCCGCCCGGCGAAGTGGCGGTGCAGCGTGGCGCGGCTGATCCCGGCGGCCTTCGCGACCTCGTCCATGGTCGCGGTGGATTTGCGGGTCAGCAGGGCCGCGGCGGCGCGCAGCACGTGGTCAGGATCGACAGCCATGAGACAACCATACTCCATATGAGACATTGATGTCTCACACTGGGCATGCGTGACTCACGGCTGCCGGTGCACCCGGAGCGGCGGAGAGGTGGGAGAGGACCTGCGGGTGATCAGTGCCAGGGCAGCTGCCCGCGCCGCTCCCAGTACAGGTGGGGTTCCTCGACCAGCGTGGCCAGGCGGGTCAGCTGGTCGTCGTCGAGGTCGACGACCGCCGCGTGCAGATTGGAGGCGAGCTGGGTCGTGGTCGCCGCGCCGGAGAGGACGACGCCGGCCCAGGGCTGTCGCAGGATCACCGCAAGGGCGACGGCGTCGCAGCCCAGCCCGGTCACCTCGGCGATCTCCTTCAGGACGTCCGGCGCGTGCGGACCGGCGAGCCGGCCGTTGGCCATGCCCTCCTTGACGATCACGGTGAGCCCGGCGTCGTGCGCCTCGGCGAGGGCGGGCGCGGCAGAGATCTCCAGCGCGTTGTACGTCGACTGGACGGTACGGAAGAGGGGTTCGCCGTCGACCGTCACGGCGAGGGCGGCGCGGATCGCGTCCGCCTGGGCGGGACCGCTGGTGGAGAAGCCGATGGTGAGTCCCCGGGCGGCGGCTTCCGCGAGCTTCGCGTGCAGTTCCTTGTCGGTGAGGGCCGGGCTGTCCGGGGTCACCGAGTGGATCTGGTAGAGGTCGAGGCGGTCGCCGAGCAGGGCGTCGCTCTCTGCGCGCTGCCGTTCGTAGGTGGCGAGGGTGTGGTCCTTGACCTCGTGGGTCTCGGCGTCGGTGGACCAGTCGGCGGTGTAGGTGTAGCCCCATTTGCTGCCCACGACGATGTCATCGAGGCCGGGCCTGGTGTTCAGCCAGTCGGCGAGGAACTCCTCCGAGCGGCCGTAGGAGCGGGCGGCGTCGAAGTAGCGGACGCCCTGTGCGTAGGCGGCGTCCAGGAGTTCATGTGTGCGCTCGCGTAGAGCGTCGACCGTGCGCTCTGCCGGCAGGTCCTGATCGCGGCCCAGATTGATGTAGCCGGGGCGTCCGACGGCGGCGAGGCCGAGGCCGATGTGACAGGTGGGGGTTGTCGCTGTGGCCAGGCGGGCGAAGGGCATCGTCGGCTCCGTTCGGTCGGCTCACGGTGGCTTCCGAACAACGTAACCTGCGATGACCTTCGCCTCAGAGCTCGGCTCTCGCTGTGTTTCGGCGGGTGCGGGTCGTCGTCGCTTGTTCGCGCAGTTCCCCGCGCCCCTGAAGGGCGTTCCCCCCTCAGCCCTGCTTCTTGGCCGCTGCCCAGGCGTGCTGGACCGCCACGTCCGCCTTCACCTCTGCCAGCTGGATCGCGACCGCGCTCGGGGCCGTGCCGCCCCTGCCGTTGCGGGAGGCGAGGGCGCCCGGGACGTTCAGGACCGTGCGGACCTCGGGAGTCAGGTGCGACGAGATCTTCGCGAACTGCTCGTCCGTCAGGCCGTCCAGCTCCTTGCCCTCCGCCTCGGCGACCTTCACGCACTCACCCGCCACCTCGTGGGCCACGCGGAACGGGACGCCCTGCTTGACCAGCCACTCGGCGATGTCCGTGGCGAGGGAGAAGCCGGCGGGGGCCAGTTCCTCCATGCGCTCCCGGTGGACGGTGAGCGTGGCCATCATGCCGGTGAAGGCCGGCAGCAGGATCTCCAGCTGGTCGATGGAGTCGAAGACGGGCTCCTTGTCCTCCTGGAGGTCGCGGTTGTACGCGAGCGGGAGGGCCTTGAGCGTGGCCAGCAGGCCCGTCAGGTTGCCGATCAGACGGCCGGACTTGCCACGGGCCAGCTCGGCGATGTCCGGGTTCTTCTTCTGCGGCATGATCGACGAGCCGGTGGAGAAGGCGTCGTGCAGGGTCACGAAGGAGAACTCCTTCGTGTTCCAGAGGATGACCTCCTCGGCGATCCGGGAGAGGTTGACGCCGATCATCGCCGTGATGAACGCGAACTCGGCGACGAAGTCCCGGGAAGCCGTGCCGTCGATGGAGTTGCCCGAGCTGCCGTGCTCGAAGCCGAGGTCCTTCGCCACCGCCTCCGGGTCCAGGCCCAGGGAGGAGCCCGCGAGCGCGCCCGAGCCGTAGGGCGACACCGCCGTGCGCGCGTCCCACTGGCGCAGCCGCTCCGCGTCCCGGGACAGGGACTGGACGTGGGCGAGGACGTGGTGCGCGAAGAGGACCGGCTGGGCGTGCTGGAGGTGGGTGCGGCCGGGCATCGCCACGTCCGGGTGGGCCTCGGCCAGTCCGATCAGTGCGTCCTGGAGCTCGGCGATCAGGCCGCCGATGACGCGGGCGTGGTCGCGCAGGTACATGCGGAACAGGGTCGCGACCTGGTCGTTGCGGGAGCGGCCCGCGCGCAGCTTGCCGCCCAGGTCCGGGCCGAGCCGCTCCAGCAGGCCGCGCTCCAGTGCGGTGTGCACGTCCTCGTCGGCGATGGTGCCCACGAAGGAGCCGTCGGCGACGTCCGCCTCCAGCTGGTCGAGCCCGGCGATCATCCGGGTCAGCTCGTCCTCGGTGAGCAGGCCCGCCTTGTGCAGCACGCGCGCGTGCGCACGCGAACCGGCGATGTCGTACGGCGCGAGCCGCCAGTCGAAGTGGACGGACGCGGACAGCTTGGCCAGGGCCTCGGCGGGACCGTCGGCGAAACGGCCGCCCCAGAGCCGTACGTCACCGCTGTTGCTGCTCACTTGCGTTGCTCCTAGAGAGGTGTGGATGTGACGCGGACCTTTATATGCCCACGCCGGGTGCCCGTCGCGCTACGCCCGCAGCTGACGCTGTGCCGCGATCTTCGACGACAGGCTGTAGATGTCGATGAAGCCCTTGGCGGCGGACTGGTCGAAGGTGTCGCCCGTGTCGTAGGTCGCGAGGTTGAAGTCGTACAGCGACTGCTCGGAGCGCCGGCCGGTGACGACCGCGCGGCCGCCGTGGAGAGTCATCCGGATGTCGCCGGTGACGTACTGGTTCGCCTCGTTGACGAAGCCGTCGAGGGCGCGCTTGAGCGGGGAGAACCACAGGCCGTCGTAGACCAGCTCGCTCCAGCGCTGCTCGACGCCCCGCTTGTACCGGGCCAGTTCGCGCTCGACTGTGACGTTCTCCAGCTCCTGGTGGGCGGTGATCAGGGCGATCGCGCCCGGAGCCTCGTACACCTCGCGCGACTTGATGCCGACGAGCCGGTCCTCGACCATGTCGATCCGGCCGATGCCCTGGGCGCCGGCGCGCTCGTTGAGCTCCTGGACGGCCTGGAGCACGGTGACGGGCCTGCCGTCGATGGCGACCGGGGCGCCCTCCTTGAAGGAGATGACCACCTCGTCGGCCTCGCGCACGACGGCCGGGTTCTGCGTGTACTCGTAGATGTCCTCGATCGGCGCGTTCCAGATGTCCTCGAGGAAGCCGGTCTCGATGGCGCGGCCGAAGACGTTCTGGTCGATGGAGTACGGCGACTTCTTGGTGGTCGCGATCGGCAGGCCCTTGTCCTCGCAGAAGGCGATGGCCTTGTCGCGGGTCATGGCGTAGTCACGGACCGGGGCGATGCACTTCAGGCCGGGGGCGAGGGCGGCGATGCCGGCCTCGAAGCGGACCTGGTCGTTGCCCTTGCCGGTGCAGCCGTGGGCGACGGTCGTGGCGCCGTGCTTGCGGGCGGCGGCGACGAGGTGCTTCACGATCGCCGGCCGGGACAGGGCGGAGACCAGCGGGTAGCGGTCCATGTAGAGGGCGTTGGCCTTGATCGCCGGGAGGCAGTACTCCTCGGCGAACTCGTCCCGGGCGTCGGCCACTTCGGCCTCCACCGCGCCGCACGCGAGGGCGCGCTTGCGGATGACGTCCAGATCCTCGCCGCCCTGGCCGACGTCCACCGCGACCGCGATGACCTCGGCGCCCGTCTCCTCGGCGATCCAGCCGATGGCGACGGAGGTGTCAAGACCGCCGGAGTAGGCGAGTACGACGCGCTCGGTCACGGGTTCTTCCCCTCATACTGCGAACACTGACCTGCATGATTATGCAGAGCTCTGCATGATTCGTCAATCGGTCTCGGACCGAGGGCCTGATTCCGGCCATGCCGAAACGACTTCGAAGATCCTTTGAACGCGCGAAACCGCTTACCCGTACCTCTCGCCGAACGCAGGCGCCGCGTTTCGACACCGACGATCCCCCGACCCCTAGTGAGGCATCCGCATGTCCAGGGCTCTTCCGAAGTACAACAAGCGTCGCGTCGGCTTCATCGGCGGCGCCGCCGCGGTGGCACTGTCCGGCACGGTGATCGCCGGCTTCGCCCTCGCCGGGGAGACGCCCGAGAGCGGCGGGACGAACGCCCGGACGCTGGCGGGTCCCGGCACCATCACGTGCCCGGACGTCACCGGCCAGCTGCCGGACATCCCCGCCTCGGCGCAGGCGGAGGTCGACCGCAACCTCGCCCAGCTGACCACCCAGATCGAGGAGGCCAACAAGCGTCTCGTCGACACCGTCGGGCAGGGCGGGCCCAACTTCGTCCAGAACGCCATCCTCGGCCCGCTGGAGGACAAGCGCGTCGCCGCCCTGAACCGCATCGAGACCGCGATCGGGCGTGCCGCCGAGAAGCCGGAGGGGCTGGAGGCCTTCGCCGCCTGCCAGCTCAACGCCGACGGCGCCGCCGGAGCGGGCGAGGCGGCGGGTGGCGAGGCGGGCGCCGGCGAGGAGGCCGGCACGGGCGCTGAAGCCGGCGCGGGTGCCGAGGCCGGTGGGGGTGCCGAAGCCGGCGCCGAGGCCGGAGCCGGTGCCGAAGCGGGCGGGGGTGCGGAGGCCGGTGCGGGCGCCGGGGAGGACGCGGGTGCGGGCGAGGCGGGCAACGCCGGTGCCGGCACGATCAGCTGCCCGGACGTCGCCTCCCAGCTGCCCGCGATCCCGGCCTCCGCCCAGGCCGAGGTCGACCGCAACCTGGCGCTGCTGGACACGCAGGTCGCGGAGGCCAACAAGCGCCTCGTCGACACCGTCGGCCAGGGCGGGCCCAACTTCGTCCAGAACGCCATCCTCGGCCCGCTGGAGGACAAGCGGATCTCCACCGTCAACCGCATCGCCACGGCCATCGGCCGCACGGCCGAGAAGCCGGCCGGCCTGGACTCCCTGGCCGCCTGCACGCTCAACAAGTGAGCTGACAGGCGCTGTGGCCGCCCCGCGTGAGCGCCGGCCGGGGCGGCCACGGGGTGCCGCAATTCCTTAGACAGGCGAAAGACCTGCGCCATAATCGGCGGCATGGGAAAAACTCATGAGCGCATAGAAGGCCGGCTCCGCTCGTTCATCGAGGCGCAGCCGGTCTTCTTCACCGCCACCGCTCCCCTGTCCGCCGACGGCACGGTCAACCTCTCCCCCAAGGGGCTCAAGGGCTCCTTCGTGGTCCTCGACGACCACACCGTCGCCTACCTCGACTTCGCCGGCTCGAACGCCGAAACCATCGCCCATCTGCGGGAGAACGGTCGGATCACCCTGATGTGGTGCGCCTTCCAGGGCCCGCCGAACATCGTCCGGGTGCACGGCCGCGGGGAGCCGGTCTTCCGGGACGACCCCCGTTTCGGAGAGCTGCTCGGCCACTTCCCGGACATCGACCCGGCACAGCACGGGCTGCGCGCGATCATCGTCGTCACGGCCGAACTCGTCCGCGACACCTGCGGCTACGCCGTGCCCTTCATGGCCTACGAGGCCGACCGCGACCTGCACGGCAAGCGTTTCGCCCGCGAGGACGACGCCTCGCTCAGCGAGTACTTCACCAAGAAGGAGCACATCGCGACCAGCCTGGACGGACTACCCGGGCTGCCGTTGCCGCTGCCGCCTTCTACCGTCTGAGGCATGCGCCCCCGTGCCGTCGCCCTCGCCGTCTCCTCCCTCGTCGTGCTCGGCGCCGGGCCGCCCGCCCCCTCGCCCCCGCTGCCGGCCCGGATGACGGACACCGGCGGCGGCACCCAGCTGATCACCGCGGTGGCCCCGCGGAGGGCCTCGACGACGGGCACGGTCACCTGGTGGGACCTCAGGGGTGGGCGGTGGGTGCGGGCGGGTTCCGCGCCCGCGCGGTTCGGAGCGAACGGGCTGGCCGAGGGCGCGGCCCGCAAACAGGGCACGAACACGACGCCCACGGGTCTGTACGGGCTGCCGTACGCGTTCGGCATCAAGGCGGCGCCGCGCGGGACGGCGTACAGGTACCGCCGGGTGCACCGGGACTCCTGGTGGTGCCAGGACAACGACTCCCGCTCCTACAACCGCTGGAGCGAGCCCCGCGCGGCCGACTGCCGGGCCGCCGAGTCCGAACACCTGATCACCTACGGCGAGCGGTACGCGCACGCGCTCGTCATCGGCTTCAACTACGGGCGTCCGGTGCGGGGGCGCGGCGCTGGCATCTTCCTGCATGTCAACGGGCGGGGGGCGACGGCCGGGTGCGTGTCCGTGCCGAAGCGCGCCATGCGGACGATCCTCCGCTGGGCCGACCCGGCGAAGCGCCCCCACATCGCCGTCGGGACGGCGAGCGGGACCACCGCCGTCACGCGTTACTAGGGCCGGGAGGCCGCTCCGGCGCCTGCTGCCGGAGCCGGAAGGCCGTTTTGGCGCCCGTCCGGGTTACCGCCGGTCACTTCCGTGTGCGCACGACTCGGTACGCGGCTGAACACTCCCGTGTCCCGGCACGTATCTGTGGGCCAAGGGTCAAGTCCCCACGGAGGAACCGTGACCACCACGCTCGCAGGCGGCCGTGCCGCCCGCCGCCAGACGATGCGCCGCATCCGCCCGCGCCGCTCCCCGGCCGTACCGCTGCTGATCGCCCTGTGGGCGGGGGCGGCGGCCGTGCTGTGGCTGTGGTGGGACAACACACCGTCCCTCGCGGACACCACGAGCAAGATCCTGGCCGCGGGCCGGATCACCGGCCTGCTCGCCGGCTACCTCATGGCGCTGGTGGTGCTCCAGATGGCCCGGGTACCGGCGCTGGAGCGGCGGGTGGGCACCGACCGGGTCGCCCGCTGGCACGCCATGACCGGCCGCTACACGCTCTGCCTGGTCCTGGCGCACGTCTTCCTCACCATGTGGGGCTACGCCCTGCAGGCGGGCAAGGGGCTCGGCGACATCGTCCAGCAGACGACCGACTCCATCAACCAGCTGCCGGACATGGGCAAGGCCGCCATCGGCACGGGCCTGCTGTTCGTCATCGGGATCCTCTCGATCGGCGGCGTCCGCCGTCTGATCGGGTACGACACCTGGTACCACGTGCACCTGCTCACCTACGCGTCGGTGTACATGACGTTCTGGCACCAGATCACGACCGGCAACGAGTTCGCCGTCGAGCCCGCCGCGAAGACCTTCTGGTACGGGCTGTACGGCGCGGTGACCGCGCTCGTCCTCTGGTACCGGATCCTCACCCCGATCCGGCTGAACCTGCGGCACCGGATGCGGGTCGAGGCGGTCATCGAGGAGACCCCGGGGATCGTGTCCGTGCTGATCGGCGGGCGCAAGCTGCACCGGATGGGCGCGGAGGCGGGCCAGTTCTTCCGCTGGCGGTTCAAGGCGCCCGGCATGCGCTTCAGTTCGCACCCGTACTCCCTGTCGGCGGCGCCCCGCCCGGACATGCTGCGGATCACCGTCAAGGCGATCGGTGACCACACCTCCCGGCTGCGCGAGCTCGAGCCCGGCACCAAGGTGTGGGCGGAGGGCCCGTACGGCGCGATGACCGCGCAGCGCCGCAGCCGCGGCAAAGTGCTGCTGGTCGCGGGCGGTGTCGGCATCACCCCGATGCGGGCCCTGTTCGAGACGCTGCCGGGCGCGTCCGGGGACATCACGCTGCTCTACCGGGCCAACAGCACCCAGGACCTGGCCCTGTGGGGCGAGCTCGCCAAGATCGCCGACGAGCGCGGCGCCCGGCTGATGTACGCGGTCAACAGCCCCGACGGGGAACGCCCCGACATCTCCGCGGAGTCCCTCCAGCGGAAGATCCCGGACATCGGCGACCACGACGTCTTCATGTGCGGGCCGCCCGGCTTCGCGCAGTCGGTGTACGAGGCACTGCGCGGCGCGGGAGTCCCCGCCCGCCGTATCCATCACGAGTCGTTCGAGATGTGAGCGACGGGACATCAACGGCCCTTCAGGAGCTTGAGAAACGATGAGGAAGTCTCACCCCGTCCGGCGTGCCGTGCTCGCCGGCGCAGCCACCGTCTCCGGGATCGTGCTGCTGCTGTCACTGAAGCCGGCCTCCGACCCGGGCTCCGCCCAGGCGGCGGGGCAGGCGCCGCCCGCGGCGGCCGGGCAGGCCCCGCAGGGCGGCGTGAACGGCGCGGTCACCGGTGACGCGGCGCAGACGCAGTACGGCGCGGTGCAGGTACGCCTGACCATGAGCAACGGCAAGATCACTCAGGCCGAGGCGGTCCAGGCCCCCAAGGGCGGCCGCAGCGACCAGATCACCGCCAGCTCCGTGCCCCGCCTCAACCAGGCGGCGGTCGCCGCACAGAGCGCGGACATCGACGCCGTGTCCGGGGCGACGTACACCAGTGCCGGCTACAAGAAGTCCCTCCAGTCCGCCCTGGACAAGGCCAAGGCCTCGGCCGGCGGCGCGCAGGGCTCGGGCAATGCCCAGACGCTGACCGGCGATGTGGCGCAGACGCAGTACGGCCCGGTGCAGGTCCGCATCACCGTCGCCGGCGGGAAAATCACCAAGGCCGAAGCCGTCCAGGCCCCCAAGGGCGGCCGCAGCGACCAGATCACCTCCTCCTCCGTGCCCCGCCTCAACCAGGCGGCGGTCGCGGCCGGGAACGCGGAGATCGACGCGGTCTCGGGCGCCACGTACACCAGCGCCGGTTACAAGAAGTCCCTCCAGTCCGCCCTGGACAAGGCTCCGGCAGGAGGCGGTTCGTCCCAGGCCGCCGGCTCCGGGGGCGGTTCGTCCCAGGCCGCCGGCTCCGGGGGCGGTCAGGCCCAGACGCAGACCCTCACCGGCAGCGTGGCGCAGACCCAGTACGGCCCGGTCCAGGTCCGCATCACCGTCGCCGGCGGGAAAATCACCAAGGCCGAAGCCGTCCAGGCCCCCAAGGGCGGCCGCAGCGACCAGATCACCTCCTCCTCCGTGCCCCGCCTCAACCAGGCGGCCGTCGTGGCCGGGAACGCGCAGATCGACGCCGTCTCCGGAGCCACCTACACCAGCGCCGGCTACAAGAAGTCCCTCCAGTCGGCGCTGGACCAGGCCGGTGGCTGACACGGTGGCCGACTCCGCACAGGCTCCCGCCGCGGTACGTCACGCCGAGGAGACGATGGGGACCGTCTTCTCCTTCGACGTCCGCGGCGGGGAACCCGGCGCCGTACGCGCGGCGGTGGACGAGGCCGTCGCCGGGCTGTACCGGGTCGACGAGGTGTTCAGCACCTACCGCGAGGACAGCCAGATCTCCCGGCTGCAACGCGGTGAGCTGACGGTCGAGGAGTGTGATCCCGAGGTCGCCGAGGTCCTGGAGCTGGCGGCCGAGGCGGAGCGGCTGAGCGACGGCTGGTTCAGCACGTCGTACGGGGGCCGGCTCGATCCGACCGGCATCGTGAAGGGCTGGGCGGTCGAGCGGGCGGCACGGCAGCTGGCTGCGGTGCCCGGGGTGAGTGGGGTGAGCGTCAACGGCGGCGGCGATGTGCAGTTGCTCGGGGTTCCCGGTGCGCAGCGGCCGTGGCGCGTCGGGGTCTCGGATCCCCTGCGGCCGGGGGGTCTCGCGGCGGTGATCTCCGCGGCGGGGGTGGACGAGCTGGCGGTGGCCACGTCCGGGACCGCGGAGCGGGGGGCGCATATCGTCGACCCGCGCACGGGCCGTTCGGCCGTGACCGACCTGGTCGCCGTCACGGTGGTGGGGCCTCGGCTGACGTGGGCGGACTGCTGGGCCACGGCGGCGTTCGCGATGGGGTCGCGGGAGGGCTTGACGTGGTTGGAGTCGCTGCCCGGGGTCGAGGCACTGTTGATCACTGCCGGCGATGAGGTGCGCTGTACCGGGGGGTTGGCGGGGCGGCTGGGCTGAGTGGCGGCTGGGGCGGATGCCCCCGGGGGCGCGGGGAACTGCGCGACCAGCCACGGCGCACCCGCACCCGACCACCACCGGCCCCCCCGGCGTGCTCAGTGCCCGTTCTGCGCCAGCCTCAGCAGATGGTCGGCCAGCGCCTGCCCCCCGTCAGGGTTCCGGCTGATCAGCAGCAACGTGTCGTCACCGGCGATCGTCCCCAGGATGTCGTGCAGCTCGGCCTGATCGATCGCCGACGCCAGGAACTGCGCGGCCCCCGGAGGGGTCCGCAGGACCACGAGGTTCGCCGAAGCCTCCGCGGAGATCAGCAGCTCCTGCGACAACCGCCGCATCCGCTCCTCCTTCGCCGACCCGCCCAGCGGCGCGCGCGGCGTGCGGAAACCGCCCTCGCTCGGTACCGCGTAGATCAGGTCGCCGTCGGAGTTGCGGATCTTCACCGCGTTCAGCTCGTCCAGGTCCCGGGAGAGCGTCGCCTGAGTGACGCTCAGCCCGTCGTCGGCGAGCAGCTTCGCCAGCTGGCTCTGCGACCGCACGGGCTGCCGGTTGAGGATGTCCACGATCCGGCGGTGGCGTGCGGTGCGGGTCTGCGGCACGGCGGGCCCGTTCGCCCCCGGCTGCTCGTGGTCCTGCGCCTGGCTCATCGTCGTCTCATTCCCCGGATCGTCCGTCCCCGTCGGCTGCGCTTGCGTCGAGGACGCCGGGCAGCGCCCGGAGGAAGGCGTCCACCTCGTCGTCGCCGATGTTCAGCGGCGGCATGAGCCGTACGACATCGGGAGCGGGCGCGTTCACCAGGAGGCCGGCGTCCTGAGCCGCCTGCTGCACCTGGGGCGCGAGCGGCTCGGTGAGCACGATACCCAGGAGGAGACCCGCACCCCGGACGAAATCGATCAACTCGTGGCCGAGGCCCTCGATCCCGTCCCGCAACTTCTCGCTCTGCCGCTTGACGTTCTGCAGCAACCCCTCGTTCTCGATGGTGTCGAGGACGGCGAGCCCGGCGGCGCAGGCGACGGGGTTGCCGCCGAAGGTCGTGCCGTGGTGGCCGGGCTGGAGCAGTTCGGCGGCGCGTCCGAAGGCGACGGTCGCGCCGAGGGGCAGTCCGCCGCCGAGGCCCTTGGCGAGGGTGACGACGTCGGGCAGCACGCCCTCGTGGGCCTGGTACTCGAACCAGTGCCCGGTCCGGCCGATGCCGGTCTGCACCTCGTCGAGGACGAGCAGCGCGCCGGTGGAGGCGGTGATGGCCCGGGCGGCCTTGAGGTAGCCGGCGGGCGGGACCACGACCCCGTTCTCGCCCTGGACCGGCTCGATGATGACCAGGGCCGTCTCGTCCGTCACCGCGGCGGCCAGCGCCTGCGCGTCGCCGTACGGGACGTGCGTGACGTCGCCGGGCAGCGGCAGGAAGGGCTCCTGCTTGCCGGGCTGGCCGGTGAGCGCGAGGGCGCCCATCGTGCGGCCGTGGAAGCCGCCCTGGGTCGCGACCATGTGGGTGCGCCCGGTGAGCCGGCCGATCTTGAAGGCGCCCTCGTTCGCCTCGGCGCCGGAGTTGCAGAAGTAGACCTTGCCGTCGCGGCCGAAGAGCTGGAGCAGCCGTTCGGCGAGCGCGACCGGCGGCTCGGCGACGAACAGGTTGGAGACATGGCCGAGGGAGGCGATCTGCCGGCTCACGGCCTCGACGACGGCCGGGTGGGCGTGGCCGAGCGCGTTGACCGCGATACCGCCGACGAGGTCCAGGTACTGCTTGCCGTCGGCGTCCCACAGCTTGGTGCCCTCACCGCGGACGAGCGGGAGCCTCGGGGTGCCGTAGTTGTTCATGAGCGCGCCCTGCCACCGTGCGGTCAGTTCCTGGTTGCTCACGACTCCCCCTGTCCGCCCGGTCCCTCGGGCTTCTCGTCGGCCACGACCATCGTGCCGATCCCCTCGTCGGTGAAGATCTCCAGCAGGATCGAGTGCTGGACCCGGCCGTCGATGACCCGGGCGGTGGTGACGCCGCCGCGTACGGCGTGCAGGCAGCCCTCCATCTTCGGCACCATGCCGGAGGACAGCTCGGGCAGCAGCCGCTCCAGCTCGGAGGCGGTGAGGCGGCTGATCACCTCGTCGCTGTTGGGCCAGTCCTCGTAGAGTCCCTCGACATCCGTGAGGACCATGAGGGTTTCGGCGCCCAGTGCAGCAGCGAGTGCCGCAGCCGCCGTATCAGCATTGACGTTGTAGACATGTCCGTCGTCCTGGGAGCGGGCGATCGAGGAGACGACCGGGATGCGGCCGTCGGCGAGCAGGGCCTCGATCGCACCCGTGTCGATCGCGGTGATCTCGCCGACCCGGCCGATGTCGACCAGTTCGCCGTCGATCTCGGGCTGGTGCTTGGTGGCGGTGATGGTGTGCGCGTCCTCGCCCGTCAGGCCGACGGCGAGCGGGCCGTGCTGGTTGAGCAGCCCGACCAGCTCGCGCTGCACCTGGCCGGCCAGCACCATCCGTACGACGTCCATGGCGTCCTCGGTGGTCACCCTGAGGCCCGCCTTGAACTCGCTGACGATGCCGTGCTGGTCGAGGGCGGCGCTGATCTGCGGGCCGCCGCCGTGCACGACGACGGGCTTGAGGCCGGCGTGGTGCAGGAACACCACGTCCTGGGCGAAGGCGGCCTTCAGGTCCTCGTCGACCATGGCGTTGCCGCCGAACTTGATGACGACCGTCTTGCCGTTGTGCCGGACCAGCCAGGGCAGCGCCTCGATGAGGATCTGGGCCTTGGGCAGGGCGGTGTGTTTGCGGGTGGTGCTCATGACGAGTACGCGCTGTTCTCGTGGACGTAGTCCGCGGTGAGGTCGTTGGTCCAGATCGTGGCGGTCTCGGACCCGGCGGCGAGGTCGGCGACGATGTGCACCTCGCGGTAGCGCATGTCGACCTTGTCGCGGTCCTCGCCGACACCGCCGTTCTTGCACACCCAGACGCCGTTGATGGCGACGTTGAGCCGGTCCGGCTCGAAGGCGGCGCTCGTCGTGCCGATCGCCGACAGCACCCGGCCCCAGTTGGGGTCCTCGCCGTGGATCGCGCACTTGAGGAGGTTGTTGCGGGCGATGGAGCGGCCCACCTCGACGGCGTCGTCCTCGGTCGCGGCGTTGATCACCTCGACCTTGATGTCCTTGCTGGCGCCCTCGGCGTCCCGGATGAGCTGCTGACCGAGGTCGTCGCAGACCTGCCGGACGGCCTCGGCGAACTCGTCGTACTCAGGGGTGACCCCGGCGGCGCCGGAGGCGAGCAGCAGCACGGTGTCGTTGGTGGACATGCAGCCGTCGGAGTCGACCCGGTCGAAGGTCGTGCGGGTGGCCGCCCGCAGGGCCTTGTCGAGTGCGTCGTTGTCCAGGTCCGCGTCCGTGGTGAGGACGACGAGCATGGTGGCGAGGCCGGGGGCGAGCATGCCCGCGCCCTTGGCCATGCCGCCGACGGTCCAGCCGTCCTTGGTGACGACGGACGTCTTGTGGACCGTGTCGGTGGTCTTGATGGCGATGGCGGCCTTCTCACCGCCGTGCTCACTCAGCGTCGCGGCTGCCTTCTCCACGCCCGGGAGCAGCTTGTCCATCGGCAGGAGGATGCCGATCAGTCCGGTGGAGCAGACGGCGACCTCGATGGCGCCCCGCCCGAGGACCTCGGCGACCTTCTCGGCCGTGGCGTGCGCGTCCTGGAAGCCCTTCGGGCCCGTGCAGGCGTTGGCGCCGCCGGAGTTGAGGACGACGGCGGACACCTGGCCGCTCTTGAGGACCTGCTCGGACCACAGCACCGGGGCGGCCTTCACGCGGTTGGAGGTGAAGACGCCGGCGGCGGCGCGGCGGGGCCCGGTGTTGACCACGAGGGCCAGGTCGGGGTTGCCGTTCTCCTTGATCCCGGCGGCGATGCCCGCCGCCGTGAATCCCTTCGCTGCCGTCACACTCACGGCGCAACTCCGATCGTCGTCAGTCCGGTGGTCTCGTCGAGCCCCAGGGCGATGTTCATGCTCTGGACGGCACCGCCGGCGGTGCCCTTGGTGAGGTTGTCGATGGCGCTGATCACGATGATCCGTCCGGCGGCCGTGTCGTGCGCGACCTGCACCTGAACGGCGTTCGAACCGTAGACGGACGCCGTGGCGGGCCACTGGCCCTCGGGCAGCAGGTGCACGAAGGGCTCGTCGGCGAAGGCCTTCTCGTAGGCGGCGCGCAGGGACTCGGCGGTGACTCCGTCCGTCGCCTTCGCGCTGCACGTGGCGAGGATGCCGCGGGGCATCGGCGCGAGGGTCGGTGTGAAGGAGACGGAGACCGGCTCGCCGGCGGCCGCGCTGAGGTTCTGGGTGATCTCGGGGGTGTGCCGGTGCCCGCCGCCGACGCCGTACGGGGACATCGAGCCCATGACCTCGCTGCCCAGCAGGTGCGGCTTGGGTGCCTTGCCCGCGCCTGAGGTGCCGGAGGCGGCGACGACCACGGCCTCGGGCTCGGCGAGTCCGGCGGCGTACGCCGGGAAGAGGGCCAGCGAGACGGCCGTGGGGTAGCAGCCGGGCACCGCGACGCGCTTGGACCCCTCCAGCGCGGCGCGGGCGCCCGGCAGTTCGGGAAGGCCGTAGGGCCAGGTTCCGGCGTGCGCGGAGCCGTAGAACTTCTCCCAGGCGGCGGCGTCCGTGAGCCGGAAGTCGGCACCCATGTCGATCACCAGCACGTCCGGCCCGAGCCGCTCGGCGACGGCGGCGGACTGCCCGTGGGGCAGTGCGAGAAACACGACGTCGTGGCCGTCGAGCACCGCCGGGGTCGTCTCCTGGAGCACTCGGCCGGCCAGGGGCAGCAGGTGCGGCTGGAGCGCACCGAGTTTCTGCCCCGCGTTGGAGTTGCCGGTCAGGGCGCCGATCTCGACCTCGGGGTGCGCCAGGAGCAGACGCAGCAGTTCCCCGCCCGCGTATCCACTCGCTCCGGCCACTGCCGCACGTACCGCCATGGAACCTCCTCCTTAGAGGGCATGACTATACGTTTCTCTGCAGTTTTATGCAATCACGCCGCTCTGCTCGGGGACGGCTGCCTACGGCGTGCCGGGAAGCCGGACCGTGACGATGAGGCCGCCGGCGGGGCGGGGGGCGAGGTCGAGGGTCCCGTCGTGGGCGCGGACGATGCTGTGCACGATGGCCAGGCCGAGGCCGACGCCGGCGTGCTCGTCGGTGCGTACGCGTTCCGTTCCGCGCTGGAAGGGTTCGGTGAGGGTCGGTACCAGGTCCGGTGGGAGCCGGCGGCCCGTGTTCTCGACCCGCAGCACGCTCGTGTCGCCGTGCGCCTCGGTGTGGACCGTCACGGTGCCGCCGGCGGGGAGGTTGTGGACGACGGCGTTCTGCACGAGGTTCGTCACCATCCGCAGCAGGAGCTCCGCGGAGCCGCTGGTCCGGGCCGCCCCGCCGGTGACGTCGAGCGTGGTCCGGCGGTGTTCGGCGAGGGGCAGCAGCGTTTCGGCGGCTTCTTCGGCGATGAGGGAGAGGTCGACGCTCGCGCGGGTGAAGTTTCCGCGGTCGCTGCGGCTGAGCAGCAGGAGGGCCTCGGTGAGGCCGATCGCCCGCGTATTGACGGCGTGCAGGCGTTCGATGAGTTCGTCCGGGTCCCGCGTGGGGTCCTTGCGGGCGACGTCGAGCAGCGTCCGGGAGACGGCCAGTGGGGTGCGCAGTTCGTGGGAGGCGTTCGCGGCGAACCTCTGCTGCTCGGCGACGTGCGACTCGAGTTGTTCGAGCATGGTGTCGAAGGTGTCGGCGAGTTCACGGAACTCGTCCTGGCGGCCCTCCATGCGGATGCGGTGGGACAGCGATCCCTTCCCGGCCCTCCGTGCCGCGGCCGTGATCGTGGTGAGCGGCGCGAGCATCCGGCCGGCGAGGATCCATCCCCCGACGAGGCCGAACACGAGCAGGAAGACCATCGCCACGGCCGCGGCGGGGGCGAAGGTGCGCACCAGGAGGTAGCGGTTGGGTGAGGTCCCGAGCAGACCCTGGGAGTTGTCGGGTACGTAGCGCAGCAGGTACATCCACACCACGGCCAGCAGGAGAGCGCCGGCGACGGCGAGGAATCCGGCGTAGCTGAGGGTGAGCCTCAGCCGGGCGCTGAGCCCTGGTCGTCTATGCATGCGCACTGCCGGGGCCGGTGGTGTCCCCGCCGGTGTCGATCCGGTAGCCGACGCCGGGCACCGTGGCGATGATCCATGGTTCGCCGAGCCGTTTGCGCAGTGCGGAGACGGTGATGCGCACGGCGTTGGTGAGGGGGTCCGCGTTCTCGTCCCAGGCCCGTTCCAGGAGCTCTTCGGCGCTGACGACACCGCCGTCGGCGGCGACGAGGACTTCCAGCACGGCGAACTGCTTGCGGGTGAGGGCGACGTAGCGTCCGTCGCGGAAGACCTCCCGGCGGAAGGGGTCGAGCCGCAGGCCCGCGATCTCGCGGACGGGGGGCCGGGCGTACGCGCGTCTGCGGTCGAGCGCCCTCAGCCGCAGGACGAGTTCCCGCAGCTCGAACGGTTTGGTGAGGTAGTCGTCGGCGCCGAGCCCGAATCCGGACGCCTTGTCGTCGATCCGGTCGGCGGCGGTGAGCATGAGGATCGGGATGCCGCTGCCGGAGGCGACGATGCGCCGGGCGACCTCGTCGCCGGAGGGTCCGGGGATGTCGCGGTCGAGGACCGCGAGGTCGTAGGAGTGGACGCTGAGCAGCTCCAGGGCGGTTTCGCCGTCGCCGGCGATGTCGGCGGCGATCGCCTCCAGCCGCAGACCGTCACGGACGGCTTCCGCCAGGTAGGGCTCGTCCTCCACGATCAGTACGCGCATGCCCGAAGCCTAAGCAGCACGGCATATCGCAGACGTATGCGGCGACGTGCGCCACCACCGGCGCGACGCCAGTGCGGCCAGCACGGCGCCGGCGGTGTTGACCAGTACGTCGTCCACGGAGGACACCCGGTCCAGCCGCAGGACGTACTGTGCGGTTTCGACCAGGACCGAGCAGCCCGCCCCGAGCGCCAGGATCCGGGGCACGGACGCGAGCGCCGAGAACCGCGTCGGGGCGAAGAACCCCAGCGCCGCGAAGACCAGCAGGTTGCCGACGATCCCGAGCGGCCCCATCGTGACCAGGTCCCGCAGCGGCACCAGGCTCACCCGGGCGGGGACGGTGCCGACCCCGGCGCCCGGCATCATGGTCAGCCACAGGAACGGCACCGTCCCGTGGACCATGCCCACCTCGGCCAGCGACTTCCGCCACGGCGATGTGACGCCGGCGGCCTGCCGACGGCGCGCCAGGGCCCACACCACCAGCGCGGCGAGCGGCAGCGCGACCAACGTCATGAGCACCACGCCGTTGAACGTGTCGAAGCAGCCGTGCCACCGCCCGGCCATGCACACCGGAGCGGACATCATGAGCGGCCGCCGCACGACGAACAAGGCACCCGCCAGGCCGAGGACGGCCAGGGCGAGAAACACGATCCCGCGCGTACGGCGGGGCGGTGCCGACAGGGATGCGTTGGGATTCATGCCCCCATTGGAGGTGGCGGGCCGTTGCGGCGGCGTATGGGATTTTCCGTACGCCCGCGATACACGCGGAAATAAGATCACCGGTATGGCACTGCGACCCGTTCAGGTGAACATCAAGGCCCTTGACGACTCGGCGGTCGGCCGCTTCTGGGCGGAGGCGCTCGGCTGGGGGGTCTCCAGCGAGGGACCCGGCGTGACCAACGTGGAACCCGGCGACGGCTTCGTCTGGCCGGACCCGGTCGCCGTCTGCATCGACGTCGTCGCCGTCCCGGAACCCAAGACAGCGACGAAGAACCGTGTGCACCTCGATCTCGCCACCACCTCCGCGGCCCATCAGGCGGAGTTGGTCGCGCGTCTGAAGGCTCTCGGTGCGACGCCCGCCGACGTGGGCCAGGGCGACGCGCCGTGGACGGTCCTCGCCGACCCGGAGGGCAACGAGTTCTGTGTGCTGGAGCCCCGGGAGATCCACCGGGACACCGGGCCGATCGCCCGGGTGGTGGTCGACTGCGCGGATCCGCGGGCCATGGCCGGATTCTGGGGCGAGGCGACGGACTGGACCCTGCACGAGGTGACCGGCGAACACGCGGTGCTGCGGTCCGCCAAGGGCGTGGGACCGTACCTCGAGTTCCGCCGCTCGTCCGACGCGAAGACGGTGCCGGACCGCGTCCATCTCGACCTGCTGCCCTACCCCGGTGACGACAAGGCAGCGGAGGTGGCCCGGCTGAAGACCCTCGGCGCCACCGACCTCGACCTCGGCCAGGGCGACGTGCCGTGGACGTGTCTGTCCGACCCGGAGGGCCATGAGTTCTGCGTCCTCGGCCCGCACTGACGCGGATCCTCGACGACGCCCGGGCAGGCGCGTGGGCCGCCGCCCCAGGGGGCAGCGGCCCACGCGAGGTGCTTGCTACCTCTGCTTGATCCGCAGGAAGGTGACGGAGTTCGCCGGGAAGGTGTAGGTGAACTTCCGGTCCACCCCCCGGAGGGTGGACGTCACCGGCGTCACCGGCGTGTCCGTCTCGGTGTTCACCGCGTCCTCGTCGGCGGCCAGCGTGGTCACACGAGCCGTGGAGGCGACCTTCGCCCCGCCCAGGTCGACGGCCGTACGGGCCTCGGCGGCCTGGGCGTTGACGACCTTGACGATCAGGTCACCGGTCTTCGCGTCCTTGGTGACGACCTGGCGGAACGGCTCGGCCGGCTTGTCGTCCTTGAAGCTGCCCCACTCCTTGCCGTCCAGGAACAGGGTGACCTGACGGCCGCGCACCTTGATGTCGATGTCGTAGGCGCGGCCCGTCTCGATCGACCCGGCCTTCGTCATCAGCGTGCCCTTGCCGCCGTCGACGGCCTGCTCGATCGCGGACTGGGTGTTGTTCCAGCCGCCCAGGTTCCACCAGTAGTAGTTGCCGGTGTCCTTGACGCCGAAGGCGACGAGGAAGCCCTCCTTGCCGGACTTCTTGGTGGCCTTCACATGCAGGTCGTAGTCCTTCCAGGCCGGATCGCCCGCCGTGACCATGGTGTTCTCGGCGGCGGTGTCGGTCTGGACGTACTGGCCGTCCTGGATGCTCCAGCTGCCCCGGCCACTGGTGGTCCACTTCGAGGCGTCACCGGAGAAGTCGTCGCTGAGCAGCGTCGAGCCGTCCGCAGCGGTGACCTTCACGTCGTCGTACGCGGCGCTGGTCGCCCACGTGGACAGGCCGACGGCACCCGTGATGGGGCCGCTGACGTTCGGCGTGGTCGTGGCCTTCGAGGGGACCACGCGGTCGCCGACGTTGGTCATGAACAGCTTCTGGACCTCGTAGTTGGCCGAGTTCCAGGAGGCGTGGTTGTTGAACCAGATCATGTCCGGCCGCCACTGCACGTAGTCCTCGTTGGCGAGCAGCGGGGCGTACGAGGCGAGCTTGACGATGTCCGCGTTGCGCTCCAGGCCGGTCATGAACGCGGCTTCGGAGAGGCCGTTCTTCCAGGCGTTGCCCTGGGAGGCGTACTCGCCGAGGAAGACCTTGGGGCCGTTGCGGTCGTAGGTGTCGTAGCGGTCGTTGTTCTGGAGGAACCAGTTCGGGCTGTTGTAGTAGTGCTCGTCGACCATGTCGACCTTGTGCTCGCGGTTGAGCTGCCAGGCGGTGTCGAAGGTCGCGCCGGCGTCGTCGGGGCCGGAGTTGGAGATGACGGTGATGTCCGGGTACTTGGCCTCGATTGCGGCCCGGAACTGCTGGAAGCGGGCGAAGAACGCCTCGGGGAGGTTCTCCTCGTTGCCGACTCCGAGGTGGGTGAGGTGGAAGGGCTTGGGGTGGCCCATCTGCGCGCGGACCTTGCCCCACTTGGAGGTCGCCGGGCCGTTGGCGAACTCGATGAGGTCGAGGGTGTCCTGGATGTGCCGCTTGAGCAGCGCGTCGTCGTCGGTGGCCTTGTTCTGACCGCAGCCGGTCACCAGGGCGGGGACGACGGGCAGCGGCATGGCGCCGATGTCCTCGGAGAAGCGGAAGTACTCGTAGTAGCCGAGGCCGTAGCTCTGGTTGTAACCCCAGAAGTTGGAGTTGGTGGCGCGCTGCTCTACGGGACCGATGGTGTCCTTCCACTGGTAGCTGCGCTTGCGCTGCCAGCCGGAGGCCTCGCTGTAGTCCTCCATGGAGCCGGTGTTGACCAGGCAGCCGCCGGGGAAGCGCACGAAGCCCGGCTTCAGGGCGGCGATCTTCTCGGCGAGGTCCTTGCGCAGGCCGTTCGGCTGGTTCTTGTAGGTGTCGCGCGGGAACAGCGAGATCTCGTCGAGCGCGGCGGCGTTCGTCGAGGCCACGGCGAGGCGGCCGCGGTTGCTGGTGCGGGTCGCGGTGAAGGTGGCCTTGTACTTGGCCCAGCCGCCCTTGACGGCCACCTGCCGGGCGGTCGCCAGCGTGCCCGCCGCGTCCTTGAGGGAGACGGTGAGCGTGCTGCCGCTCTCCGCCCGGGCCCACACGGAGAAGTCGTACTTCTTGCCCTGCTCGACCCGGATGCCGGTGTTGTAGCCGGCGTTCGTCACGGAGGAACCGGCGTCCAGGGAGAGGTAGTTGCGGTTGCGCTCGTTGAGGCGGCCCGCGTCGTTCACGACCTCGGCCGTGCCGCCGACCGTCCAGGAGGTCAGGGGCGTGTAGGAGCCGTTGTCGGCGGTGGAGTACTCGAAGGAGCGGTTCTGTACGAGCTCGGCGTACAGACCTCCGTCGGCGGCACGGTTGATGTCCTCGAAGAAGACGCCGTACATCGTGTCGTCGATCGCCGCGCCCTTGGCGGACGGGTCGACGGTGATCGCGTAGTCGGTGACGTCCTCGGCGTGCGCGGGGGCCGGTACGAGGGCTGCTGCCGTCAGGAGGGCCGTGGTCGTGAGACCGACTCTCCATCGGGTGCGGGCGGTGCGTGGCATGGATACTCCGCGGCTCTCTGGTAGAGGAGTGTTCGAAATATCAGACATTGATCAGCACTTCGAACGGCAAGATAGGGAGGGGGCTGATGCGCGTCAATGGGTCGCGCAGCAACGGTTGTTACGGAGAGCAGGACGGAATGGGCGAGTTCTGGCCAGTGCCGGATGTCCTGGCCTATCTGGCCGGGCGCTGGCGCGTGGCCCGGTCGGTGCGGGATCTCGCGAGCGGCGAGCAGGGGGAGTTCTCCGGAACCACCGTGTTCGCCCCGGAGGACGAGGGCGGGCTGCTGCACCACGAGTCCGGCACGTTCGTCTGGCAGGGCGTCGCCCGGCCCGCCGAGCGGACGCTGCGATTCCTGCCGGGCCCGGGCGGCACGGCGGACGTGCGGTTCGCGGACGGGCGGCCGTTCCACGACCTGGACCTGACGTCCGGGCGGCACGTCGCCGACCACCCCTGCGCGGCGGACCTCTACCGCGGCGAGTTCACCGTCCGCGACGCGGACCACTGGCGGACGGTGTGGCACGTAGGCGGCCCGGCCAAGGACCTCGTACTGAGCACCGACTACGCCCGCGAAGCCGAAACCGGCTACGCCCGCGAAGTCTGAGCCGGCACCCCGTCGAACCGCAGGTTCCAGCGCCCCGCCCGGCCCGTCACGGCGGTCGTCGACAGCGGGCGGACGTCGATGTTCCAGTACGTCGAGGGCGGTGCCTTCAGGGCGTACACCAGGGCGGCGCGGATCACGGACGGCTCGGCGACGGCCACGACCCGGCAACCGTCCTCGACAGGCCGGGTGTCGAGCCAGCCGCCGACGCGGGTGATGAAGTCCACCAGTGACTCACCGCCGTGCGGTGTGGCGCGCGGGTCGGCGAGCCAGGCGTCCACCGCCTCCGGCTCCCGGGCCATCGCCTCGCCCAGGGTCAGTCCCCGCCACCGGCCCATGTCGCAGTCCCGCAGGCCCAGTTGCACGAGCGGCGCATACCCGAGCCCCTCCCCCGTCGCACGGCTGCGCGGGGTCGGCGAGCAGTAGCGCAGCTCGGCCGCGGCGAGCGGCAGCAGGTCGTGGGCGACGCGCTCCACCTCACCCCAGCCGGCCTGGTCCAGCGGCCGGTCGTCCTCGAAGCGCTCGGCGAGCAGCGGGGAGCTGCGCGCGGCGGCGACGAACGTGACCCGAAGTG
Organism: Streptomyces afghaniensis; assembly: GCF_044327915.1. Taxonomy (NCBI): domain Bacteria; kingdom Bacillati; phylum Actinomycetota; class Actinomycetes; order Kitasatosporales; family Streptomycetaceae; genus Streptomyces; species Streptomyces afghaniensis. Next base: position 249,028 of record NZ_JBIRGJ010000009.1, on the reverse strand, counting down.
GCATGCGGCGATGGTGAGCGCCGCAAGTGCGCAGGTCAAGAGGTGTTACCAGGGAGTTACCCAGGGTGCACCGGCCCTCACGGGCCGAAGATGAGCGCCATCCAGTGCTCGGGCCGCTCCAGCGCCGCGAACCCGAGCTTCTCGTAGACGCCGTGCGCGTCGTGCGTGGCGAGCAGGACCCGGCGCACCCCGTACGGCCGCAGCTCCTCCCGTACGGCCGCCACGAGCGCGGTGCCGACACCCTTGCCGCGCACCGACGGGTCGACGTACACGTCGCACAGCCACCCGAAGGTCGCCCGGTCCGTGATGACCCGGGCGTACGCCACCTGCTCCCCCGACACCGTGTCGTACACCCCGAAGTTGAGCGACCCCTCGATCGCCCGGTCCTGCTTCTCGCGGGAGCGGCCCAGCGCCCAGTACGCGTCGGTGGACAGCCAGTGGTGGACCTGCCCGGCGTCGACGCGGGCGGGGTCGGTGGAGATCTCGTAGCCCTCGGGCAGGCTCGGCGTGTCGGTCATGACGGGATGCTGGCAGGTCGGGCGGCCAGGCGTCGAACGCTTATCCCAGCACCTCGTCGCAGGCCGTGCGCAGCCGCCGTACCCCCTCCGTGATCTCCCCGGTCCCCGCGACCGCCGCGAAGCTCAGCCGGATGTGTGCGGCCGGCGGTTCGGCGCTGAAGTAGGGGCGGCCGGGGGTGATCGCGACGCCCGCGCGCAAGGCGGCCGCCACGAGGGCCGGCTCGTCCGTCCCGTCCGGCAGTCGCGGCCACAGGTGGTAGCCGCCGGACGGCACGTGCGGCAGGGCGAGTTCCGGCAGGTGCAGCGCGAGCGCGGCGGTCATCGCGTCCCGGCGCGTCTTGAGCGCGGCGGACACCGCTCGCAGATGGCGCGGCCAGGCGGGCGAGCCGACGAGTTCGAGCGCCGCCTCCTGAAGGGGCCGGGGCACGAAGAAGGTGTCGACGACCTGGATGGCGCGCAGCCGCTCCAGGACCGGGCCGCGCGCGGCCAGGGCGCTCACCCGGAAGCTCGGCGAGGTCGCCTTGGTGAGGGAGCAGACGTGGACGACGACACCGTCGGGGTCGTCGGCGGCCAGCGGGCGTGGCAGCGGCCCCGCGTCCTCGTGCACGAGCCGCCGCACGAAGTCGTCCTCGACGACGAACGCGCCCGCCTCGCGGGCGATGCGCAGCACCTCGTGACGCCGCTCGGGCGCGAGCACGGCGCCGGTGGGGTTCTGGAAGAGCGGCTGGCAGACGAAGGCCGGGGCGCCGGTGGCCCGGAAGGCGTCGGCGAGCAGCGCCGGTTTCACCCCGTCCGCGTCGACCGGGACGGGCACCGGACGCAGGCCCGCGGCACGAGCGATGGCGAGCATGCCGGGGTAGGTCGGCGACTCGACGAGGACGGGGGCGCCGGACGGTGCGAGGGCACGCAGGGCGGTGGTGAGGGCGGACTGCCCGCCCGCGGTGACCAGCACCTCGGCGGCCGTGAAGGACCCGCCGATGCCCCGCGCGAACCACTCGCGCAGCTCCGGCAGCCCCTCCACGGGCGGGCGTCCCCAGGCGCCGGGGCGGCGTCCGGCGCGTGACAGGGCGGCGGCCATCGCACGCTCCGGCTGCAACGAGGGGTGCAGGTAGCCGCCGTTGAACTCGATCACGCCGGGCGGCGGGGCGGCCAGCGAGACCAGCACCCCGGAAGCGTCCACGGAGCGCGGTACGAGATCGGCGGCACCGTCCGCGCTGAGCGCGACCTCCTGCCAGGAGGTGTCCCCGGCGGGGGCCGGTGCGGTCCGGGCCTGCGCGCGGAACGCTCCCGCGCCGGGCCGGGTGACGACCAGCCCCTCGGCGGCGAGCTGCGCCAGCGCCCGCGACACGGTCACGGGACTCACCCGGAACCGCTCGACCAGGGCCCGGCTCGGCGGCAGCTTTCCACCCGGCGAGTAGCGGTCCAGCTCCCGTCGCAGCTGTTCCGCCAGTTCAATGACGCTGCTACGCTCTTGCATGAGAGTACAGAGTAGCGCTACTAACGCTTCCCGGATAGCAGTCGCCACGGAGCGGGAGCAGCCCGGCCTCGGCACCCTCCAGGCCGCCCTGGGCGTCATCGCCTTCTCCCTCACCTTCCCCGCCACCGCCTGGGGTCTGGAGGGCTTCGGGCCCTGGTCACTGGTCGCCGTACGCAGCGTCCTGGCCGCGGTGATCGCGGGCGGTGCGCTGCTGGCGCTGCGCGTCCCGCTGCCCGCCCGCCGCCACTGGCCCGGCCTCGCGGTCGTGGCGGCCGGTGTCGTGCTCGGTTTCCCGCTGCTGACCACGCTCGCACTGGAGACCTCGACCACCGCGCACGCCGCCGTCGTGGTCGGACTGCTCCCGCTGACCACCGCGCTCCTGTCCGCCCTGCGCGTCGGCGCCCGGCCCTCACGCACGTTCTGGGCGGCGTCCCTCGTCGGCGCGGCGGCGGTGCTGGCCTTCACCGTGCAGCAGAGCGGGGGAGCCCTGAGCACGGCCGACGTGTACCTCTTCGCGGCGCTGCTGGTGTGCGCGGCCGGCTACACCGAGGGCGGCCGGCTGGCCCGGGTCATGCCGGGCTGGCACGTCATCGGCTGGGCGCTGGTGCTGTGCCTGCCGCTGACCGCGGCCGTCGCCGTGTTCGCCCTGGCGCAGGAACCCGTACGGCTGACCGCGCACAGCGTCGCCGGGCTGCTGTGGGTCGCGGCGGGCTCGCAGTTCCTCGGGCTGGTCGTCTGGTACCGGGGCATGGCGGCCATCGGCATCCCGAAGGCCAGCCAGTTGCAGCTCGCCCAGCCCCTGCTCACACTGGTGTGGTCGGTGCTGCTGCTGGGCGAGCACCTGCCGGTGGCCGCCCCGCTGACAGCCGTGGCGGTGCTGGTCTGCATCGCCGTCACACAACGGGCGCGCGGCTGAGCGGGGCACGCACGGCCCCTGCCGAGTCGCGCCCCCGGCCGTAGACTCAAAGGCCACGGACCGCTTGCTCCGCACCTCGTGAGGAGGCCCCAGATGCGCGCAACCGTGGGCGACCAGCTTGTCCAGCACGGCAGGGTGGTCGGTCAGCACGACAAGGTCGGCGAGATCGTCGAAGTGCTGGGCCAGGAGGGCAACCCCCCGTACCGCGTCCGGTTCGAGGACGGGCACGAGGGCGTGTGCTCGCCGGGACCCGACACCGAGATCCGGCACCGGGAGACCACCACCGGGCCGTGATTCAGCGCGGCGGCGGCGCCGGCTGCCCGTAGTGGTCGGCGGCCACCCTCGCCATCGCCCCGATCCGATCGGTCGCCATGTCCTTGGCGGCGAAGAAGACGTGCCCGCGCACCTGCGCGTGACCCCTGGCCAGCGTCAGGTGCCGGGACAGCTCGGCCGGGTCCTGCCAGGCTGCGGGCTGCGCCGGGTCACCGGCCTTGTACAGCGCCTCCCCCACGTACAGCCGCGTCGAGCTGCCGCGCGCGACCTCCGCCCACCAGGGCAGCAGTTTCGCGTAGTCGGCGGCGGCGAAGCCGATGTTCCAGTACAGCTGCGGGACGATGTAGTCGAGCCAGCCCTCGCGCACCCACTTGCGCGTGTCCGCGTGCAGGTCGTCGTACGTCTGCACGCCCGCCCGGGTGTCCGAGCCGCGCGAGTCGGTGGCGGCGTTGCGCCACACGCCGAAGGGGCTGACGCCGAAGGGGGTGCCGGGCCGGACCCGCTTGACGCGCTCCGCCGTCTCCCGCACCAGCTTGTCGATGTTGTCCCGCCGCCACGCCGCCCGGTTCGGGAAGCCGGCGCCGTACTCCTCGTAGGCCGCGTCGTCGTCGAAGCCCTGGCCCGCCACCGGGTACGGGTAGAAGTAGTCGTCGAAGTGGACGCCGTCCACGGGGTACTTCGCCACCGCGTCGAGCATCGCTTCCTGTACGAAGCCACGGACCTCGGGCAGCCCGGGGTTGTAGTAGAGCTTCCCGCCGTACGTCACCACCCAGTCCGGGTTGCTGCGGGCGGGGTGGTCGGCGGCCAGCCGGGTCGGATCGGCGTGGGCGGCGACCCGGTAGGGGTTGAACCAGGCGTGCAGCTTCAGACCGCGGGCGTGGGCCTCCTCCACGGCCGTGCCCAGCGGGTCCCAGCCGGGGTCCTTGCCCTGGGTGCCGGTGAGGTACTGCGACCACGGCTCGAACGGCGAGGGCCACAGGGCGTCCGCCGTGGGCCGGACCTGGAAGAACACGGTGTTGAGCCGGTTGCGGACGGCCCTGTCGAGGTGGGTGATCAGCTCGGTCCGCTGCCGCGCGGCGGTCAGCCCCGGCTTCGACGGCCAGTCCCGGTTGGCCACGGTGGCCAGCCACACGCCCCGCATCTCGGAGGCCGCCCTGTTGTCGCCCCTGCCGTTCCGCTGAGGGGCGGCCGACGCCGGAGGCACCATCGTGAAAGCCGACAGCGCCGCCACCGCGAACGCCCTGCGTGACACTCGTCCCATCCGCATGCCCCAAAAAGCCGCGGATCCGCCCGGTCGCGGATCACTCCGCGCCCAGCATGCCCGAAGCGGGCGCGACCCCGGCGATCGATCATCGATACTTGGGAGTAACGTGCACGAACGGAGCAGGCACCGGACCCCGGAGCACCTGCCCAGAAGTGGATCAGCAGCGAAAGGGACGATGTGACGGACACCCCAGCGGGAGACATTGCACGCGTCGGAGTCGTGGGCTGCGGTCAGATGGGCGCGGGGATCGCCGAGGTGTGCGCCCGGTCCGGTCTGGACGTCATGGTCGCCGAGACCACCGGCGAGGCCCTGGAGATCGGCCGGACCCGGCTGTTCAACTCCCTGGCCAAGGCAGCCGAGCGCGGCAAGATCACCGAGGAGGAGCTGGAGGCCACGCAGGCCCGCCTGAGCTTCACCACGGACCTCGGCGAGTTCGCCGACCGCGACCTGGTGATCGAGGCCGTCGTCGAGAACGAGCAGGTCAAGACCGAGATCTTCCAGGTGCTCGACCAGGTCGTGACCCGGCCCGACGCCATCCTGGCCTCCAACACCTCCTCTATCCCGCTGGTGAAGCTGGCGGTGGCGACCTCGCGGCCCGACCAGGTCATCGGCATCCACTTCTTCAACCCGGCCCCGGTGCAGAAGCTCGTCGAGCTGATCCCGGCCCTCACCACGTCCGAGGGCACGCTGAGCCGGGCCCAGCTGTTCACCGAGAAGGTGCTGGGCAAGCACGCGATCCGCGCCCAGGACCGCTCCGGCTTCGTGGTGAACGCGCTGCTGATCCCGTACCTGCTCTCCGCGATCCGGATGTTCGAGACGGGCATCGCCAGCCGCGAGGACATCGACAACGGCATGGAGATGGGCTGCGCCCACCCGATGGGCCCGCTGAAGCTCTCCGACCTCATCGGCCTGGACACGGTCGCCTCGGTGGCCCAGTCGATGTACGAGGAGTACAAGGAGCCCCTGTACGCCGCTCCCCCGCTCCTCCAGCGCATGGTCGACGCGGGCCGGCTGGGCCGCAAGACGGGGTCGGGCTTCTACACGTACGACTGACCCCGCGTACGCCCCCGAGGCTGATTACTGACGGTCAGGATCCGGCCAACCCAAGGGCCCGGCACCGGAATTGGTGCCGGGCCCGTGGCATTCACACACCGTGTGCGCGCCGGGCTCGCATATGCCCGTCGCACACTCTCCCCAGGCGCCCACCAGGCGAGTTGACTCCTCATGCGCATGCAAGGGATGTGCAATGACTACGGAAAGGAGCGGACTCGTGACCGTCGATCCCGAGCATCCGGTCGTTCATGGAGAACTCGCAGAGTTACGACGCCGCCTCGATGTGGCGTACGCCCGTGTCGAGGGCGGGCTGGCTCTGCTCAGCCACCGCACCGAGGAGACCGCCAAGGAACTCGACGAGCTCAACACCCGGATCAACTCACTCGAACACGCGCGCTGGCCGCTGCCCGCGGTCGCCGCCCTCACCGCCGTGGGTGCTCTCGTCGTGGCGATCTGGCAGGCACTGGGACGCTGAGATCAGGGCAACGTGTCCTGCCCGAGCCTGAGATGGTGCAGCAGCAGTAACGCGGCCGCCATGTTGGCGGCCGGGACCTCCCCGCGGGCGACCATGTCGGGGACGAGCTTGAGGGGAACCCATTCCCGGCGATCCGACTCGAAGTCGTCCACGGGGTGCCCGACGTACTCTCCCTCGTCGGCCCAGTACACGTGGTGCCGGGCGTCGGTGAGCCCGTTGGACGGCTCCACGCTCATGAGGTGGTGCAGGGGTCCCGGCCGCCAGCCGGTTTCCTCCTCCAGTTCCCTGGCGGCCGCGCGGGCCACGTCCTCGCCGTCCTCGACGACGCCCGCCGCGAGTTCCCATCCCCAGCTGTCGGTGATGAAGCGGTGCCGCCAGAGCAGCAGCACCTCGTTGGCCTCGTTCACGACCGTGGCCACGGCAACGGGCCGCAGCCGTATGAGGAAGTGGTCGAGGTGCCGGCCGTCCGGCAGTTCGACATCCGCGAGATTGACGCTGAACCAGCGGTTTGAGTACACAGCTTGTTCGTTGTGTTTCGTCCACTGCACGGTTCTGCCACCTTCCGTCGAGTAAGTGGCAATATCGCAGTAGGGACGTACTGACAGCAGGCGCACAGGCAGTCGCTCGGGATGACACGGGTGCCGTCGCCCGGGGTCTACAACGGTACGCGCAGGGCCCCGTCGATGAGTTCGGCCGCCTCGGCCGTGCCGGCGCAGCCGCTGCGCACCAGGTGCTCCCGCACCGCGCGCAGCCGGTCGCGCAGCCGCTGGGACTCCATGCCGCGGGCCTGCTCGGCCATCTGCACGGCGATGGCCACGGCCTTGTCCGCGTTGCCCTGCCGCAGCTCGATCGTGCTGAGCATGGCCAGCCGGTGCACCCGGCCGCGGTCGTGCGCCGGGTTGTCGACCGCGGCCGCGGCATGCTCACCGGCGGCCGCGATCTCCCCGAGACTCAGCAGGGCCTCCGCCACCTGGACGTTGACCAGCCCCGGCTGGACGTAACCGGTCTCGTCGGGCTCGTAGCCACGCCGGATGCGGGCCGCGGCCTGCTCGGCCCGCCGGATGCAGGACAGTGCGCTCGTGCCGTCCCCGAGATGCGCGTACGCCTTCGCCTGCATCGCGTACAGGTCGGAGGCGAGAGCGGGGGTGATGTGCTTGCCTGCGGCACGCAGCGCGGCCTCGGCGAAGGCGACGGCCTGCCGGTACTCCCGCATGAACAGCGACTGGTTGACCAGCAGCGCGATGATGTACGCGCCCAGTCCCCGGTCCCCGCTGGCCTTGGCGAGCCGCAGGGCCTGGTGGAAGTAGCGCTGCGCGAGGCCGTGCGCGTCGGAGTCGTAGGCGCAGATCCCCGCGACGGCCACCAGCCCTCCGGTCGCGCGGTGGAGTTGGCGGCCCGTCTCGTCGGTGTAGCTGCCGCGCAGCAGCGGCGCGGCCTCGGCGTTGAGGAAGCCGACGATGCGGGCCCGCGTCGCGATGCCCCCGGCCTTGCGGTACATCTGCTCGTAGTGCGTACGGGCCGCCCGCAGCATCTCCAGGTCGCCCGGGGTGACCCGGTGTCTGCCGCCGCGTGAGACGTCCACGTCCTCGGGCGGGTTCTCCCACTCCCACACCGGCATGACGGCGGGCGTGCCGGTGAGCGCGGGCGCGCCCAGGATGTGCGGGCGCTGTTGCTGGTCGGAGCGCCACAGGGCGGTGGCCCGCTCGACGAAGCCGGACAGCGAGCCGGTGTGCGGTGCGGACGGCTCGCCGGGCACGCCCAGGCCGATGTCGTCGAGGGTCACCTGCCGCCGCAACCGGGCGGCGAGCACCTCGCAGATCAGGTCGGGCACCTGACCCCGGGGACGCTGCCCCTTCAACCACCGGGCGACGGCGGTGTGTTCGTACCTCAGGGACAGACCACGCGCCCGTCCCGCCTGGTTGACATGTGCGGCCAGCCCCGCGTGCGAGATCCCGGCCTCGTCCAGGATCGCGTCGAGCAGAGTATTGGGCTGCATGTGGGCCCCCCGGTGGCTCGGTGCGGCCAGATTAGTGGCTCCGCCTTCACACGGGGTGTGAACGGAGTGCTCGAATCCGCGCTGTGTGCGCACTGTCGCGGAGAGTCGTCAGCCGGTTGACTTAAATGCCTCGCAAGAGGCCGGCCGGGCCGCCGGCTCCCCCTCGTACAGTGCGGCGGCCCGCTTCCGCCGTCCGCCCAGCTGCCTGCCCGACACTCCGTGGCGGGGCGGACGGCTCCGCCGGCTGGGCGGGGCGAGTCATCGCCGGGGTGTCAGAGGTGCGTCGTCGGCTGCGGGTGGGGTGTGGCTCGTCGCGCAGTTCCCCGCGCCCCTCAAGGACCTGCCCCGACCGTTCCGGAGAACCATCAGGGCGATGTCGTCCGACGACGTACCCCCGGTGTGGTGCCGGAGGGCGGCGAGGATCCCGCTCAGAACGGTCTGCGGGGAAAGGGCCTCCTCCCGCACGACGTTCGCCACGACGCTCGACAGGGGAAAGAACCGGCCACGGGCGTCCCTCGCGTCCTGGGCACCGTCCGTGAAGAGGAACAGCGCGTCACCGTGCTCCAGACAGCCCAGGCCTACGGTGGGCAACTCGGCCGGAAGCGGGACCAGGCCCAGGGGCGGATACGGATCGGCGGGGGCGAGTTGGTCGACGTCCGTGCCGCTCAGCCGGTACGGCCACGGGTGCCCGCAGTTCAGTGCGGTCATCTCCCCGTCGGCGCGGATCTCCACGAGCAGCAGGGTGACGAACTCCTCGGCGGCGCCCGCCGGATGCTCCTGGCGCAGGTGCCGGGCCAGGGCGCGTTCCAACCGGTGCAGCACGCTGCCGAGGTCCTTCTCGTCGTGCGCGGCCTCACGGAAACAGCCGAGCACGGCGGCGACGGTCCCGAACGTCCCGATCCCGTGCCCGCGTACGTCGCCCATCACGGCCCGCACTCCGTACTCGGTGGCGACGACCTCGTACAGGTCACCGCCGATGGCCGCCCCGCGCTCCGCCGACAACTGGGCGGCGGCGACGTCCAGTCCGTCGACGGACGAGGGCGGCGGCCTCAGCAGCGCGCTCTGCGCGGCACCCGCGACGCGGCGCAACTGCCGCAGCTCACGCATCAGCGTCTGCCGCACATGGAGGATCAGCCCGGTACCGACAGCGAAGAACACGGCACTGGTCACGATCCGCGCTTCGAGGCCGGTCTCCTGGGCGAGCGGACAGGCCAGCTTGTACGTGACGGCCGCCGCGCCCCACACCGTCGGCAGACCGAGACTTCGCACCCGACTCCTGACGCGGATCATGCCGATGGCCCCCCAATAGGCCCCTGACACACAGAATCGGACCGGCCCGAACGGACCGGTCCGATTCTGTCGACAGCACACCCCGGAAGGGCAGGCTTACCTACCTTTACCACTCAAACGAGTGAGGTGGCGCTAACTCCGCAGCTCAGCCCCGACACGCTCGCCCGCAAGCGCGACCGCCGCGTCCCGAGCCGCAGAAGCCTCGTCCACGGTCAGCGTCCGGTCAGCCGCCCGGAACCGCAACGCATACGCGAGCGACTTCCGCCCCTCCCCCAACTGCTCGACGTTCTCGTACACGTCGAACAGCCGGATCGACTCCAGCAGCTCCCCGGCGCCCTGGCGCAGGGCCTCCTCGACCTCGGCCGCCGGAACAACCGCATCGACGACGAGGGCGACATCCTGCGTGGCAACGGGGAACGTGGAGATGCGCGGCGCCTTCACCATGGCGTCACCCGCCGACTCCACCGCGTCCAGGTCGATCTCCATCGCACAGGTACGCTCGGGCAGCCCCAGCGCCTTCACCACGCGCGGGTGCAGCTCCCCCGCGTGGCCCACGACGCGCTCGGCACCGTCCACGGTGATCGCCAGCTCGGCGCACCGGCCCGGGTGCCACGGCCCGTACTGCCCCTTGCGGATGACGAGTTCGGTGCCCGCCTCGTGGGCGACCTTCCGGGCCGCCTCGACCGCGTCGGCCCAGTCGGCCGGACGGCCCTTGCCCCACCAGCCGGCCTGCTCCCGCGCACCGGCGAGGACGACGGCGGCGTGCCGCGGCTGCTCGGGCAGCGCCGCGTTCAGCTCGGCGAGCTCCTCGTCGGTCGGGCGGCGGTCGACGGGCAGCACGGCGGCGATCCGCTGCTCCTCGCGCGGCCGGAAGACCAGGCCGGTCTCGAACAGGGCGAGGTCGTGCGAGCCCCGTCCGTCGTTGCGCCGCAGAGCGGTGAGCAGGCCCGGCAGCAGCGTCGTGCGCAGCGCGGGCTCCTCGTCGCTCAGCGGGTTGCTGAGCTTCACGACGCGGCGGGCCGGGTCGTCCGCTTCGAGGCCGAGCTGGTCGAAGACCTGCTCGCCGATGAACGGGTAGTTCAGCGCCTCGACGTACCCGGCACCGGCCAGGGCCCGGCCGACGCGGCGGTGCAGCCGCTGCCGGCCGGTCAGGCCGAGACCGGCGGGCGGCTTGGGCAGCGTGGAGGGCAGGTTCTCGTAGCCCTCCAGCCGGATGACCTCTTCGGCCAGGTCGTTCGGGTCGGTGAGGTCGGGCCGCCAGGACGGCACGGTGACGATCAGCTCGTCCTGCCCGTACACGTCGCAGCCGATCTCCTGGAGCCGCCGTACGACGGTCTCGCGGCCGTAGGCGACGCCCGCGACCTTGTCCGGGTGGTCGGCCGGGATCGTGATGGTGCGGGGCGCGGTCGGGGCGACGACCTCGGTGACACCGGCCTCGGCGGTGCCGCCCGCGAGCAGCACCAGCAGGTCCACCGTGCGCTGCGCGGCAGCGGCGGCGGCCTGCGGGTCGACGCCGCGCTCGAAGCGCCGGGACGCCTCGGAGGACAGCTTGTGCCGGCGGGCCGTGCGCGCGATCGACACCGCGTCGAAGTGGGCGGCCTCGATGACGATGTCGGCCGTGGCGTTCTCGGTGTCGTCGTGGTCGGCGATCTCCGTGTTGGCGCCGCCCATGACACCGGCGAGGCCGATCGGGCCGCGGTCGTCGGTGATCACCAGGTCCTCGGCGTCCAGCGTGCGCTCGACGCCGTCGAGGGTGGTGAGCTTCTCGCCCTGCTCTGCGCGGCGCACGCCGATGGTGCCCTGGACCAGGCCGCGGTCGTAGGCGTGCAGCGGCTGGCCGAGCTCCATCATCACGTAGTTGGTGACGTCGACGGCGAGCGAGATCGGGCGCATGCCGACCTTCTGGAGCCGGCGCTGGAGCCAGATCGGCGAGCGCGCCTCGGCGCTCAGGCCGGTCACCGTGCGGGCCGTGAAGCGGTCGCAGCCGGTGGGGTCGGAGATCCGCACCGGGTAGCCGTAGGCGTTCGGGCCGGGCACGTCGAGCAGGGCCGGGTCGCGCAGCGGCAGGCCGTAGGCGATGGCGGTCTCGCGGGCGACACCGCGGATGGACAGGCAGTAGCCGCGGTCGGGCGTGACGGCGATGTCGAGGACCTCGTCGACCAGCTCCAGCAGCTCGATCGCGTCCTTGCCGACCTCGGTCTCCGGGGGCAGCACGATGATGCCCTTGGTGCCGTCGTCGCCCATGTTCAGCTCGTCGCTGGAGCAGATCATGCCGCGGGACATCTTGCCGTAGGTCTTGCGCTCGGCGATCTGGAAGTCACCGGGCAGGACGGCGCCGGGCAGGGCCACGACGACCTTGTCGCCGACGGCGAAGTTCCGGGCGCCGCAGACGATCTCCTGGGGCTCGCCGGTGCCGTTGGCCTGACCGACGTCGACGGTGCAGAAGCGGATCGGCTTCTTGAACTCCGTCAGCTCCTCGATGGTGGCCACCTGGCCCACGACGAGGGGGCCCTTGAGGTCGGCGCCGAGCTGCTCGACGGTCTCGACCTCCAGACCGGCCGAAATGAGCTTGGCCTGGACGTCCCGGCCGGTCTGAGTAGCCGGCAGGTCGACGTACTCCCGCAGCCAAGAAAGCGGGACCCGCATCAGATCTCCATCCCGAACGGCCGGGTGAACCGGACGTCACCCTCGACCATGTCTCGCATGTCCTCGACGTTGTGGCGGAACATCAACATCCGCTCGATGCCGAACCCGAAGGCGAAGCCGCTGTACTTCTCCGGGTCGACGCCGCAGGCGGTGAGCACCCGCGGGTTGACCATGCCGCAGCCGCCGAGCTCGATCCAGCCCTCGGACGAGCAGGTGCGGCAGGGCCGGTCGGGGTTGCCGATGGACTCGCCCTTGCAGACGTAGCAGAGCATGTCCATCTCGGCGCTCGGCTCGGTGAAGGGGAAGTAGTTCGGCCGCAGCCGGGTCTTCATGTCCTCGCCGAACAGGGACTGGACCATGTGGTCCAGGGTGCCCTTGAGGTCCGCCATGGTCAGGCCCTCGTCGATCGCGAGCAGCTCGATCTGGTGGAAGACGGGCGTGTGCGTGGCGTCCAGCTCGTCGGTGCGGAACACCCGGCCGGGGCAGACGATGTAGACCGGCAGCTCACGGTCGAGCAGCGCGCGGGCCTGCACCGGGGAGGTGTGCGTGCGCAGCACGACGCCGGAGCCGGACTCCTCGGTGCCCTTCGGGCCCTGCACGAAGAACGTGTCCTGCATCTGCCGGGCCGGGTGGTCGGGCAGGAAGTTGAGCGCGTCGAAGTTGAACCACTCCGCCTCGGCCTCCGGCCCCTCCGCGACCTCGTAGCCCATGGCCACGAAGACGTCCGCGACCCGCTCCATCATCGTGGTGAGCGGGTGCCGGGCGCCGGCCGGTACGCGGTCGTAGGGCAGCGTGACGTCCACCGCCTCCTCGACCAGCACACGGGCGTCCCGCTCGGCTTCCAGCTCGGCCTGGCGGGCGGCGAGGCCCTTGTTCACGGCGCCGCGGGCCTGCCCGACGCGCTTGCCGGCGTCGGCCTTGGCGTGCGGGGGCAGGGCGCCGATCTCGCGGTTGGCGAGGGCCAGCGGAGAGGCGGGGCCGGTGTGGGCGACCTTGGCCTCGTGGAGCGCTTCGAGGGAGTCCGCGGCGGCGAAGGCGGCGAGCGCCTCGTCCCGCATGCGCTCGATCTCTTCCGGTTTCAACGCCTCGACCTCTACAGGGTCGTACGACTTATTCGGTGCCGACATCTCTTCCCGTGCTTCCGATTGGCTGGCTGGAGGTCCCCGTCACCGACTCCGACGGCCGTCTGCGGGACACAAAGGTGCCAATGGCCGAGTCTAACGGGGTGGAGGTGTACGAATGCGCCCGCGGGCTGCTCAGGCGAGATAGGCCGGAGCGCTCACGGGCAACGTAAATCGGAACTCGGCGCCGGCGCCGGGGGCGCGGCCGACCGTGATGGTGCCGCCGTGGGCTTCGACGATGCCCTTGACGATGTAGAGCCCGAGGCCCGTGCCGCCGCGCTTGCTGCCCCGCCAGAAGCGGGTGAAGACGCGGTTCATGGACTCCTCCGGGATGCCGGGCCCCTCGTCGCTCACGGTGACCGACGTACCGGTGTCCTCGCCCTCACGGGGGGACGCCGTGGCCGTGACGTCGATCGTGACAGTTCCCTCGCCGTGCCGCACGGCGTTTTCCAGGAGGTTGCTGAGCACCTGGTCGATCTTGTCGGGGTCGGCCCACAGGTCGGGCAGCGGCTGCTGGACGCGCAGCAGGAACCGGTCGGCGGGCTGCCCGGCGGCGACGTAGGCCTGGATGTGCCGTCCGACGGCGGCGCCGATGTCGACGGGCTGGCGCCGCACCTCCAGCCGGCCGGAGTCGATCCGGGAGATGTCGAGCAGCTCGGCGATGAGCCGGGTGACCCGGTCGGCGTCGGCGTCGACGGTCTCCAGCATCAGCCGCTTCTGGTCGTCGGTGAAGCGTTCCCACTTGGCGAGCAGGGTGGCGGTGAAGCCCTTGACGGAGGTGAGCGGGGAGCGCAGCTCGTGGGCGACGGTGGCGATCAGCTCGGCGTGGCTGCGCTCGGTGCGGCGCCGGGCCTCGGTGTCGCGCAGGGTGACGACCAGGCGCCGGAGGGGCCCGGTGGGCCGGGTGCGGACGTAGCGCGCGGAGACCAGCACCTCACGGCCGCCGGGCAGGAGCAGGTTGCGCTCGGGCTGTCCGACCCGGATGGCGAGGCCGCCGTACGGGTCGGTCAGCTGCCACCAGCGTCGCCCCTCCAGATCCTCTAATGGCAGGGCCTTCTCCAGTCGCTGCCCGAGGGCGTCCCGGGCGCGCACGGCGGTGATGCGCTCGGCGGCGGCGTTGAAGCAGACGACCCGGCCCTCCTCGTCGGCGACGACGAGTCCGTCGGGCAGCATGTCGGGGTCGATGCCGAGGTCGGCGAGATCACCGGGCGGCCGGGACGCGGCGGGCGGGCTCCCGGCGTCCTGGGCCCCTGGTGCGCTGCTCGTGCCGACGCTCATCCCCGTACCCCACCTCCAAGGCTCCGCAGAGGGGTCCCTGAGCTGGTCACCCTACTAGTTCCCGGTGACGGAGCGGCACCCTCCGGCGGCGCGCTGTGCGCGCGCCGACGCATAGAGACATACGGCGGCGGCGGTGGCGAGGTTCAGGCTCTCGGCCTTCCCGTGGATCGGGACGCGGACGACGGCGTCGGTGATGGCGCGGGTCTCCTCCGGCAGGCCCCAGGCCTCGTTCCCGAAGACCCAGGCGGTCGGCCCGCCCATGGTGCCCTTGTCGAGCTCGTCGTCGAGGTCGCGGTCGCCGGCCCCGTCGGCGGCGAGGACGCGCACACCGGCGGCCCGCAGTCCTTCGACGGCCTGCTCCACGGGGACGCCGACGGCGACGGGCAGGTGGAACAGGGAGCCGACGGAGGCGCGGACGGCCTTGGGGTTGTACACGTCGACGGAGGCGTCGGTCAGGACGACGGCCTCGGCACCGGCGGCGTCGGCGCAGCGCAGCACGGTCCCGGCGTTGCCCGGGTCGCGGACGTTGGCGAGGAGGGCGACGAGCCGGGGGCGCGCCGCGAGGACCTCCTCGAAGGGCGTGTCCAGGAACCGGCAGACGCCGACGAGTCCCTGCGGGGTGACGGTGGTGGAGATGTCGGCGATGACCTGCTCGGCGGCGAGGTGCACGCGGGCGCCGGCGTCCCGGGCCGCTCCCACGATGTCGGCGTACCGCTCGGCGGCCTCCAGGGTGGCGAACAGCTCCACGAGCGTGGCCGCGCCCCCGGCGAGGTGCCCGGCCGCTTCCCGCACCGCCTGCGGCCCCTCCGCGAGGAACAGCCGCTCCTTCCCCCGGAAGTTCCGCTTCGCCAGCCGCCGCGCGGCCAGGACGCGGGGGGAACGCGGGGAGATGAGCTCGGGGGTGGCGGGGGGCATCGCGTTCGCTTTCTCAGTAGCTGGCTGCACAGCAGGACCCGCAGGCCGCTCGGGCCTGCGGGTCCTTCCGTCACATCGGCTCGGAGCCGGCGTCAGGCCGCCTTGGGGGCGTTGACGTCGCTCGGCAGCGCCTTCTGGGCGACCTCGACGAGCGCGGCGAACGCGCCGGCGTCGTTGACGGCCAGCTCGGCCAGGATCTTGCGGTCGACCTCGACGTTCGCGGCCTTCAGACCCTGGATGAAGCGGTTGTAGGTCATGCCGTTGGCGCGGGCAGCGGCGTTGATGCGCTGGATCCACAGCTGGCGGAAGTCACCCTTGCGCTTCTTGCGGTCGTTGTAGTTGTAGACCAGCGAGTGGGTGACCTGCTCCTTGGCCTTGCGGTACAGGCGCGAACGCTGACCGCGGTAGCCGGAGGCCTGCTCGAGGATCGCCCGGCGCTTCTTGTGGGCGTTCACTGCCCGCTTGACGCGTGCCACTTTTTAACTCCTTGTAGCGGGGCCGCGGTGGTCCTCACACGGCCCGGTATCGATTGGGTCCCGGTCCTGACGTACGGCGCTCGCGCGCCGGAGCGTCACTTGCCGAGAAGCTTCTTGATCTTCTTGGCGTCGCCCGGGGCCATCTCGGCGTTGCCGGTGAGGCGACGCGTCACACGGGACGACTTGTGCTCGAGCAGGTGGCGCTTGCCGGCGCGCTCACGGAGCACCTTGCCGGAGCCGGTGACCTTGAAGCGCTTGCTGGACCCGCTGTGCGACTTGTTCTTCGGCATAGCGCCGTACTCTCCTCGTCGGTGGCGCTCCGGTGCCCGGTCGCGAAACCGGGCACGGTGGAGCGTCGTCTTGTTTCGGTTGCTTCCTGGGACTCGCGTCCCCAGGGGTCACGCCTCGGCGGGCTCCTCGGCCGGCGCCTCGACGTCCGCGTCGGCGTCCGCGGCGTTCTGCGAGCGGCCGGGGTTGGCCTTCGCCTCCGCCTTGCGGGCCTCCTGCGCCTGGCGAGCCTCGGCCATCGCCTCGGTCTTCTTCTTGTGCGGACCGAGGACCATGATCATGTTTCGGCCGTCCTGCTTCGGGTTCGACTCCACGAAACCGAGGTCCTGGACGTCCTCCGCGAGCCGCTGGAGCAGTCGGTAGCCCAGCTCGGGCCGGGACTGCTCGCGACCACGGAACATGATCGTGATCTTGACCTTGTCGCCCTGCTTGAGGAACCGAACGACGTGACCCTTCTTGGTGTCATAGTCGTGCGGGTCGATCTTCGGCCGGAGCTTCATCTCCTTGATGACCGTGTGCGCCTGGTTCTTGCGCGCCTCACGGGCCTTCATGGCCGACTCGTACTTGAACTTCCCGTAGTCCATGAGCTTGCACACGGGCGGACGGGCGTTCGCCGCGACCTCGACCAGGTCCAGGTCGTACTCCTGCGCAAGCTCCAGTGCCTTGGCCAGGGGGACGATGCCCACCTGCTCGCCACTGGGACCGACAAGTCGCACCTCGGGAACGCGAATCCGGTCGTTGATGCGGGGCTCGGCGCTGATGGATCCTCCTCGGTAGCACCACGCGACGGTCTGGCGGACGGCCGCGTAACGTCTCTGTTCGATAGACCTAACCGCGCCGAAGCACAAAAAATGCCCCGGACGATTCCCAGGCGGGGCTCCTCGAACTACCGGAGCACCGCCGCGGGGGAGCCGCGGGGCGCGATTTCGGACGGATCGCCGCTGGGGCGGAACCGTCTGACCGGTGACCCGCCGCCCTGGGGGCGGTCAGGTGGGAGTTCGAAAGCCTCCACTTGTGGGTCGGGCTCGCGGGCCGCGAGGCATACGGGTCCGACCGGTCGTTACACGAGATTACCAGCAATGGCCAGGAACGGCTAATCGTGGCGCCCCGGGGCCTGGTGCGGCGCACCCCCGGCCTGCGCCTATCGTGTGGGGCATGAGTGAGACCCCTCCTGAGTCCCCCGACTTCGACGCCATGGCCCGCGACATCGCCGAGGTCCCGGCGGTCGAGGTGATCGTGACGGTCGCCGTCAACCTGATGAGCGCCGCCGCGGTGAAGCTCGGTCTGACCGAGGAGGGCGCCCAGCACAAGGACCTGGACGAGGCCCGCAAGCTGGTGCACGCGCTGGCCGGCCTGCTGGACGCGTCCGCGACCGAGATCAGCTCGTTCCATGCCGCACCCCTGCGCGACGGCCTGAAGTCGCTCCAGCTGGCCTTCCGCGAGGCGTCGCTCGTCCCGGACGAGCCGGGCAAGGGCCCGGGCGAGAAGTACACGGGCCCGGTCTACGGCTAGCCGGTACGGCAGGTCCCTCAGCGTTCGTACAAGGGCTCGCCCGGTGGCGTCGCCCCGGCCGGCAGCAGTGCCAGGTCGAGGCCGTGCACCAGGCGGGCCCTCAGTGTCTCGTCGGCGGCGAGCCGCCGGGCGACCGCCCGGGCGGCTTCGGCGGGGGCGGCGGCCGGGTCCAGGACCAGGGCGAGGGTGCCGTCGGCCTGGCCCGGGCCGAGGTGGGCGCGCAGGACGGCGGGCTCGGCGGCGACGGCGTCCCGCACGGCCCCGACGACGGCCGGGTCGGCGAGCGGATCGGTCGTCGTGCGGCCCTCCGCGAGCGCGAGCAGGGCGGGGCCGGTCAGCTCGAAGGGCACCGGCCCGGCCAGGTCGAGCACGACCGTGTCCGCCTTCTCGTGCGCGGCGGCTTGCAGGGCCTGGTGCAGGGGTACGGCGACGGGGCGGGCCGCCGGGTCCCAGCGGGCGAGGGAGTCGGTGGAGGTGAAGGCGGGCAGCGCGGTGCGGTTCCCGGCCTTCAGGGTCGGTACGGCCATGTCACTGGTCTTCTCGCGGCGCAGTCCCCGCTCGTCCTCCTCGACCTCGCCGAGCACGGCCACGACGGGGACGAGCAGCCGGGCGCCCTTGAGTGCGTCGAGGACCGGGCCCACGGCGCTGCGGTCCTGCGACCAGGCGGCGAGTGCCGCGCTCAGCCGGGGGTCGGCGGAGCCGTCGTCGTCGGAGAAGCCGGAGTCGGGGATGTTCTTGTTCGCCACGGTCGTCGACCCTATAGGCCCGGTGCCGCCGCCTCGGCGGGCGGTCCTTCCGGCCGAAGGTCAGAGCTCGTCGTGGTTCGCGCGGCGGCCGCGCCACAGGACCACGGCCGCGACCAGCAGGACGCCGCCGGCGCTGCCCGCGAGGGGGGCGGCCCAGTCGGCGGTGTCGTCGCCGGAGCCGGTGGCGTCCGGGCCGCTGCCGAAGTACTTCGCGCCGTACGACGCCGAGTGGAGGCCCTGCGGCTTCAGCCGGTCGGCGGCCTTGATGGCGGCGGCCGGGTCGACGAAGCCGAAGCCGCGGGAGTCGTCGCGGCCGCCGACGGGGGCGTTGCGGGCGGTGTCCTCCAGGAGCGACTTGATCTGGGCCGGGTTCAGGTCGGGGTGGGCGGCCTTGACCAGGGCGGCGGCGCCGGAGACGAAGGCGGCGGCGGCGCTGGTGCCCCAGCCCTCGTAGTACTTGTGGTCGGGGTCGGCGATGACGACGTCGACGCCGGGGGCGCTGACCGTGGCGTACCAGCGGCGGGTGGAGAAGGGGGCGCGGGTGCCGGCGCGGTCGACGGCGGTGGCGGCGATGACGCCCGGGTAGGCGGCGGGGTAGGAGATGCGGTCGCCCTTCTCGCCGCCGTTGCCGGCGGAGGCGACGACGACCACGCCCTTCTTCAGGGCGTACTGGATGGCCTGGTCCTCGGCGGGTTCCGGATGCGCGGAGGCGGAGTCGTCGCCGAGGGAGAGGTTGATGACGTCGGCGCCGTGGTCGGCGGCCCAGCGGATGCCGTCGGCGAGGGCGTTGCCGCGGGTGCTGCGGGCCTTGGCGCGGGAGGGGTCGCCGTCCTCCAGGATCACGCGGACGGGGAGGATCTTCGCCTCGGGGGCGATGCCGAGGACGCCGTCGGCGTCGCCCGGGCCGTGTCCGTGCCCGGCGATGATGCCGGCCATGGCGGTGCCGTGCCGGGCCCAGGCGCGGTCGCCGGGTTCGGCTCCGAAGCCGACCAGGTCCTTGCCGGTGAGGACGTTGCCGATCAGGTCGGGGTGGTCGGCCTCTACGCCGGTGTCCAGGACGGCGACGGTGACGCCCTCGCCCTTGGTGGTCCGCCAGGCCTCCTGGGTGTGCATGGCCTCCAGAGCCCACTGCTGGGCGCGGATGCCGTCGGCGTGGGCGGTGGTGGAGGGGACCAGGACGAGGCCGGCGGCGAGGAGGACACTCAGGAACCCGCCCGCGCGGGACATGACGGCTTTCACGACGGCTGCTCCGTGGCCGGGCGGACGTTCTTGCGCAGGCCGCGTTCGACGCGGTCGGCGAGGCCCTGGGCCTCGTTGCCGAGGCCGGCCTGGGCGGGGGCGGTGGTGGCTCCGGACTGCATGGCGTCCCCGGCGGGCTGCGGGTCGTCGACCGTACGGCCGTCGGCCCAGCCGGAGACGGCGTAGACGACGACCGGGGCTTCGGTCAGCACGGAGACGGTCCAGGCGGCGCGCTGCTCCGGGCCGAAGTGGGCGGCGGGCGTGTCCTTCGCGGCGTACGGCAGGGGCATCAGGTCGCTGCGGCGGTCCAGGCGCTCCTTGCGGAAACGGTTCGCGAGTGAGGCCATGCCCGGGGCGTCGGCCGTGGTGAAGAGCAGGCCGACGGTGGTCACGTAGCTCTCGGTGGCGTCGGTGTAGGTGGCGCGCAGGAGCCGCTCGCAGCCGACGGGGGCGAGGGCCTTGCGCAGCAGGGGGTCGAAGGCGTCGTTGCAGCCGCTGTCCGGGGCGACGGCGATCCGGGTCCAGGTACGGTCGGCTCCGCCGGGGCCGGCGCCCTGCCCCTGCACGGTGGGCGGGAACAGCTGGTCGACGGGAACGCTGTGCCAGAGGCTGCCGGCCGCGGCGAAGGTGGAGGGCGAGCCCTCCGCCCCTGAGTCCCCCACGAGCCAGCTCCCGGTGACGGCGCCCGAGATGAGCCCCAGCCCGAGCACGAGACAGACGGCGGCAGCGGCGGCCTGGGACGCCCCACGCCGTCCGAGCGGCCGGGGCCGCGCGTCGCGGTCGTACCCCTCGGGCTTTCCGAAGGACACGACGGGGCGGGTGCCGGAGGGCGGAGGGGCGCTCCAGGAGAGGGACGGGTCGGGCGAGACGTCCGTGGGCCGGTGGGTGGGCGGGGAGGGCATGCGCATGCCATGGCCGTCGGTGGTGTCGGCAGTGGCTCGGGGCTCCCGCGCGGGGCGTGGCGGAACACCGGGTCGCGTGGAACCGGGGCGGCCGAAGGATTCAGGGGGCTCGGAGGACGGGCGCGCGGCTCGCTCGGCGGGTGCCGGGCCGGCGGGGACCGGTCGCAGGCGTGCGGTCGTCTCCGAGGAGTTTTCGGCGGGGGCGCCGGGACGGCGTGACGTGGGGGCGTACCCCGGCCCGCCAGACGGGCCCGGCGAGGGAAGGTGACGCGGTCGCGGAGGGGCGTCCGGTGGGGTGGACGGCCTGTTCGACTCGGGTCGCGTCACGCGGCCGACGCCGGGCTGCGTGTCCGGGAACCGGTCGGAAGCGCGGGGCGGGGGCGGGGCGGGGGTTGGCTCGGTACGCCGGGGGGCTGGAGGCTCGCTACGGCGGGGGGCTGGGGGCTCGCTACGGCGGGGCGCGGCGAGCTCGCCGCGCCGGGGAGCAGCGGACCCCCCACGCCGGGCCACGGCGGTCTCGCCGCGCCGGGGCGCGTCGGACTCGCCAGCGCGTTGAGCAGCGGGCTCGCTAGCGCGGGGCGGGTCGGACTCGCCATGCCAGGGAGCAGCCGACTCGCCACCGCGGGGCGCGTCGGACCCGACACGCCAGGGAGCAGCCGACTCACTACCGCGGGAAGCAGCAGACTCGCCACGCCGGGCCGCTGCGGGATCGCCACGCCAAGGATCAGCCGACTCGCCACCGCGTCGAGCAGCGGACTCGCCACCCCGGGGACCAGCCGACTCGCCACCCCGGGGCGCGGCGGGCTCGGTGGGACGGGACATGGTGTCGCCGAAGCTCGGGAAACGGCGGGCGCCGTTCGGGCCGGCGGTCTTGGCGGAGGACGCGCCACCGCTTCCAGAGGCCGCTTCCTGCCCGGCGGCAGCAGACCCTGACGAGTCCGTGTCCCGCTCCGGCGAGGGACGCCGCGCACCCGGGGCCGGGTCGGAAGACGCCGCCCGGGCGTCCTCGGACGAGGCCGGGGGGTGTGAAGGGCGTGGCGGAGCGCTGGGGCGTGGGGGGAAAGAGGCACGCTGTGCTTCCGTGCTCATGCACCCCCCGTTTCCTCGTCCCCGGGCCGCTGCGCACTGCGCGGGCCGGTGTCGTCCCGCCCGAGGCCCGGAACTGAGTCGTCCCGGGCACACATACCCGTACGGAGGGAGCGTCATCCCGGCGCGGAAGTCCGGCCGGCGTCGCTCCGCCGTACGTGCGCGTCACTCTACGGCTTGTTGCTGCGCGAACGGGAACCAGTCCACGAGCCCGGGGCATCTGCCCGGAACGTCCCCCTACCCTGCGGTAATCCAGTCTGGCAGGCTGCGTTCATGACTGCGCGCGCCTCCGACCGGGCCCGTTACGACCGGGCCACCGCCCATCTCGACGCCCCTCTCGCGATCGTGGACCTGGACGCCTTCGACGCCAACGCCGCCGATCTGGCCCGTCGCGCCGGGGGCAAGCCCGTACGGGTCGCCAGCAAGTCGGTGCGATGCCGGGCGCTGCTGGAACGGGTGCTGGCCCGGGACGGTTTCGCGGGGATCATGTCGTTCACCCTCGCCGAGTCGCTGTGGCTGGCGCGCTCGGGCTTCGACGACGTGCTGCTCGCCTACCCGTCCGCGGACCGGGCCGCGTACGCCGAACTCGCCGGTGATCCCAAGCTCGCCGCCGCCGTGACGGTGATGGTCGACGATGTCGCCCAGCTCGATCTCATCGACGCCTCGCGGGGCGGCGGTCGTGAAGTCGTGCGTGTCTGCCTGGAGTTGGACACCTCACTGAAGCTGCTCGGCGGGCGGGTGCGCGTCGGCGCCCGGCGTTCGCCGCTGCACTCCCCCGCCCAGGTCGCCGACGTGGCCCGGGCCGTGGCCCGCCGGCCGGGCTTCGAGGTCGTGGGGATCATGGCGTACGAGGGGCACGTCGCCGGTGTCGGGGACGCCGTGGCCGGGCGTCCGCTGCGGTCGCGTGCCATCCGGCTGATGCAGGCCGCCGCCAAGCGTGAACTCGCCGAGCGGCGTGCGGAGGTGGTGCGTGCGGTGCGGGCCGTCGTGCCGGGTCTGCAGTTCGTCAACGGCGGCGGCACGGGCTCGGTGCAGCACACGGCGGCCGAGGACGCGGTGACCGAGATCGGCGCCGGGTCGGGGCTGTACGTGCCGCGGCTGTTCGACAACTACACGTCGTTCAGCGGGCGTCCGGCGGCCCTCTTCGCCCAGCCCGTGGTTCGGCGGCCGGGCGTCGGGGTCGTGACGGTCCTCGGTGGCGGGTACCCCGCCTCCGGCGCGGCCGGGCCCGACCGGCT
Organism: Streptomyces afghaniensis; assembly: GCF_044327915.1. Lineage (NCBI taxonomy): Bacteria > Bacillati > Actinomycetota > Actinomycetes > Kitasatosporales > Streptomycetaceae > Streptomyces > Streptomyces afghaniensis. The sequence goes on along the minus strand of NZ_JBIRGJ010000009.1, from coordinate 226,319 downwards.
GCCCGTGCCGTATCTGCCGGAGGGGTTGCGCTACGACCCTCAGGAGGGGGCCGGTGAGGTGCAGACGCCGCTGCTCGGCTCGCCCGCCGACGACCTGCTGATCGGCGACAAGGTGTGGTTCCGGCACGCGAAGGCCGGTGAGCTGTGCGAGCGGTTCGACGTGCTGCACCTGGTCGAGGGGGACGCCGTGACGGCGACCGTGCCGACGTACCGCGGCGAGGGGCACACCTTCCTGTAGCGGCCGCGCGGTCGGTGCCGTCAGTCCGACGGGCCGATGCTGCTGCCCACGCCGCCGCCGGTGTCCGCGTCGCCGAACGGCCGGATGCCCTCGGTGATGCGCTCCATGTCGGCGAGCGGCGGCCCGTCCTCGCCCGCGTCGAAGACGTAGCGGACGAGGACGGGCGACTCGGTGCCGACGCTGGACGGGAAGACGAGCGACTGCACGTAGCCGCCCGGCCCCTTGGCGGTCCGCACGCGCCAGCGCACGAGGTACCCGGCGCGGCCCGCCACCGCGACCGGCCCGGACTTGACCTGCTGGTGCGACTCGATGCCCCCGTAGAGCTCGCGGCCGAGCCTGTCGCGGTCGTAGGCCTCGTCGGCCGCGTCCTTGATGTCCGCCTTGGCGAGGGCCTCGGGGGACTTCTCGTCGTTCTCGGTCACCGTGCGGGAGAAGACGAGGCCGTGGCGGCAGAGGCCGACGCCGCCGGGGCAGTCGTAGGTGCCGTCGGTCGTCATGACGACGTCGTCCTGGGCCACGTACTGCGGCCGGACCCAGCCGTCGAGCAGCGGGAAGGTGACGCCGTTGAGCTGGTCCTCGACGACGGCCGGGTCGTCGGCGGCCGGCTCGGACGTGGACGGGGACGCCTCGGGTGTCGTCGCCGGCGGTCCGTTCGGGGCCGGGGGCGCGGACGTCGGGGCCGTCCGCGTCTCCGCGCCGTCGCCGTCGCCGCTCAGCACGACGGCCCCGGTGACGATCGCCGCGACGAGGACGGCCCCGGCGGCGATGAGGGCGACGGCCTTCGCACGCCCGGTGCCGCCGCCCGGAGGCGGGGGCACCGGGCCTGTCGGGGCCTCGGGCGCACGGCGGTGCTCGGTCCAGGCCGTGCCGTCCCACCAGCGTTCCAGATGGGGGCCGTGCGGGTCGGGATACCAGCCGGGCGGTGGCGTCATGCTCATCCCGGCACTGTAGAGCGAGAGCCCGGCGGTCCGGGCACGGCGCTTACAGAGGTGTGACGTATGCCCCCGCGATCCCGCCGTCGACCAGGAAGTCGGTGGCGTTCACGAAGGAGGAGTCGTCGCTGGCGAGGAAGGCCACGGCGGCGGCGATCTCCTCGGCCTCGGCGAACCGGCCCAGCGGGATGTGCACCAGACGGCGCGCGGCGCGCTCCGGGTCCTTGGCGAACAGCTCCTGGAGGAGCGGGGTGTTGACCGGGCCGGGGCACAGGGCGTTGACCCGGATGCCCTCCCGGGCGAACTGCACGCCCAGCTCACGGGACATGGCGAGGACGCCGCCCTTGGAGGCCGTGTACGAGATCTGGCTGGTGGCGGCGCCCATCCTCGCCACGAAGGACGCCGTGTTGATGATCGAGCCCTTGCCCTGGCGCTGCATGTAGGGGATCGCGGCCTTGCAGCACAGGTAGACGGAGGTGAGGTTGACCTCCTGAACGCGCTTCCAGGCCTCCAGGCCGGTCTCCAGGATGGAGTCGTCGTCGGGCGGGGAGATGCCGGCGTTGTTGAAGGCGATGTCGACGCTGCCGTAGGTGTCGTGGGCCGCCTTGAAGAGGGCCTCCACCTGCTCGGGGTCGGTGACGTCCACCTTCACGAAGATGCCGCCGGTCTCCTCGGCGGCGGCCTTGCCGCGGACCTCGTCGACGTCGCCGCAGACGACGTGCGCTCCCTCGGAGGCGAGGCGGCGGGCGGCGGCGAGGCCGATGCCGCTGCCGGCTCCCGTGACGACGGCGCTGCGGCCGACCAGCCGGCGGCAGATGCTTTCCTGAGCGGTCACTGTGCGGGGCCCTCCGTGCTGATGAAGACGTTCTTGGTTTCGGTGAAGGCGGCCAGGGCCTCGGGGCCGAGCTCGCGGCCGACGCCCGATTGCTTGTAGCCGCCGAAGGGGGTCCAGTAGCGGACGCTGGCGTGGGAGTTGACGGACAGGTTGCCGGCGCGGACGGCCTGGGAGACGCGCAGGGCGCGGCCGATGTCCCGGGTCCAGATGGAGCCGGAGAGGCCGTAAGGGGTGTCGTTGGCCAGCCGGATCGCGTCGGCCTCGTCGGTGAAGGGCAGGAGGACGGCGACGGGGCCGAAGATCTCCTCGCAGGCCGCGGGCGAGTCGGGGCTCTCCGCGGTGAGGACGGTCGGCGGGAACCAGAAGCCGGGCCCCTCGGGGGCGCTGCCGCGCAGGGCGGGGGCGTCGTCGGGAACGAAGCCGCGGACGCGGTCGAGTTGCTGCCGGGAGATCAGCGGGCCCATCTGGGTCTTCTCGTCGGCCGGGTCGCCCACCACCACGGCGGCCAGCGTCTCGGCGAGCAGCTCGCGTACCTCGTCGTACACCGTCTCCTGGACCAGGATGCGGGTGCGGGCGCAGCAGTCCTGGCCGGAGTTGTCCAGGAAGGAGAAGGGGTCGACGGCGGTCTTCAGGTCGGCGTCGGCGAAGACGATGTTCGGGCTCTTGCCGCCGAGTTCGAGAGTGACCGGCTTGATCTGCTCGGCGCCGAGGGCCGCGACGCGCGTCCCGGTCCGGGTCGAGCCGGTGAAGACGATCTTGGCGACTCCGGGGTGCCGGACCAGGGCGTCGCCCGTGATGTCACCGCGTCCCGGCAGCACCTGGAAGAGGTGCTCGGGGAGCCCGGCCTCCAGGGCCAGTTCCGCGAGGCGCAGGGCGGTGAGCGGGGTGGTCTCGGCGGGCTTGAGGAGGACCGCGTTCCCGGCCGCGAGGGCGGGGGCGGTGCCCCAGGCCGCGATGGGCATGGGGAAGTTCCAGGGCGCGATCACGCCGACGACGCCGAGCGGTTCGAGGATCGTGACGTCCAGGCCGCCGGGCACCGGGATCTGCCGGCCGGTGAGCCGCTCCACTCCCCCGGCCGCGTAGTCCAGCAGGTCACGGACGTTGCCCGCCTCCCAGCGGGCGTTGCCGATGGTGTGGCCGGCCTCCCGGACCTCCAGTCGGGCCAGTTCCTCCAGGTGCTCGTCGACGGTGGCCGCGAAGCGGCGCAGCAGCCGGGCGCGGTCCGCGGGGGCGAGGGCGGCCCAGGTCCGCTGTGCCCGGGCGGCCCAGGTGACGGCCGTGTCGACGTCGGCCGGACTCGCACCGGCGACGGCGGCGACGACCTCCTCGGTCGCGGGGTTCAGTACTTCCAGTAGGTGCTCGGAAGACAAGAAGGGCCTCACATGCGTTCGAAGGAGCGGCGCAGCTCCCAGTCGGTCACCGCGGCGTCGAAGGCGTCCAGTTCGACGCGCGCCATGTTGCGGTAGTGGGCGACGACCTCGTCCCCGAAGGCGGCCTTGGCGATGGGGCTGTTCTCCCAGAGCTCGGCGGCCTCGCGCAGGGTGGTGGGGACGTGGGCGAAGTCGGCGGTGTAGGCGTTGCCGGGGCAGGGCTCGGGCAGTTCCAGCTTCTGCTCGATGCCGTGCAGCCCGGCCGCGACCAGTCCGGCGACGGCGAGGTAGGGGTTGACGTCTCCGCCGGGCAGCCGGTTCTCGAAGCGCATCGAGCGGCCGTGGCCGACCACGCGCAGCGCGCAGGTGCGGTTGTCATGGCCCCAGGCGACGGCGGTCGGGGCGAAGGAGCCGGGCTGGAACCGCTTGTAGGAGTTGATGTTGGGGGCGTAGAGGAGGGAGAAGTCGCGCAGGGCGGCGAGCTGGCCGGCGAGGAAGTGGCGCATGACGTCCGACATCCCGTCTTCGCCGTCGCCTGCCATGGCGTTGGTGCCGTCCGCGTCGGCGAGCGAGAGGTGGATGTGGCAGGAGTTGCCCTCGCGCTCGTTGTACTTGGCCATGAAGGTGATCGACATGCCCTCCTGGGCGGCGATCTCCTTGGCGCCGGTCTTGTAGACGGCGTGCTGGTCGCACGTGACCAGGGCCTCGTCGTAGCGGAAGGCGATCTCGTGCTGGCCGGGGTTGCACTCGCCCTTGGCGGACTCCACGGTGAGGCCGGCGGCCGCCATCTCGTTGCGGATGCGGCGCAGCAGGGGCTCGATGCGGCCGGTGCCGAGCACCGAGTAGTCGATGTTGTACTGGTTGGCCGGGGTCAGCCCTCTGTAGCCCGCGTCCCAGGCCTGTTCGTAGGTGTCCTTGAAGACGATGAACTCCAGCTCGGTGCCGACCTGGGCGGTGTAGCCGAGTTCGGCGAGGCGCTCCAGCTGGCGGCGCAGGATCTGCCGGGGTGCGGCGACCACGGGCGAACCGTCGTTCCAGGCGAGGTCGGCGTGGAGCATGGCCGTGCCCTCGTTCCAGGGGACGCGGCGCAGGGTGCTCAGGTCCGGGTGCATGGCGAAGTCGCCGTAGCCGCGGTCCCAGGAGGACATCGCGTAGCCGTCGACGGTGTTCATCTCGGTGTCGACGGCGAGCAGGTAGTTGCAGCCCTCCGTGCCGTGCTGGAGGACCTCGTCGAGGAAGAAGCGCGCGGCGAACCGCTTGCCCTGGAGCCGCCCTTGCATGTCGGGGAAGGCCAGGACGACAGTGTCGATCTCACCGCCGGCGACGAGGGCGTGCAGTTCCTCGACGCTCAGCGGGGGTGTGCGGTCTGCCACGGGAGGGCCTCCTTGGCTCCTTGGGTCCGCCGGAGACCATAAGGTATTGCGGAGAACCATTGCTTGGGAAGGGGGTACGGCCACATGCCGGAGGAAGCTGGCGGGATGCGGGACGGGCTGACGCCGGTGCTGCGTCCGGTGCGCGCGGGCAACGGCTTCGAGGAGGCGCTGGAGCAGATCCTCCAGGTCGTACGGCTGGGCCTGGTGCCGGGGGGCGAGCGGCTGCCGGCCGAGCGGGAGCTGGCGGAGCGGCTGGGGATCAGCCGGGTGACGCTGCGCGAGGTGTTGAAGGTGCTCCAGGACCAGGGGCTGGTGGAGTCGCGGCGGGGCCGGTACGGCGGCACGTTCGTGCTGCCGCGTCACGACGCCGGCGGCGAGGACGAGCTGCGGCGCCGGATCTCCGAGGTCGACATAGAGGACGTGCTGCGGTTCCGGGAGGTGCTGGAGGTCGGCGCGGCGGGGCTGTGCGCGGCGCACGGGCTGGAGGACAAGCAGGCGCAGCGGCTCCGGGAGGCCCTGGCGCGCACGCACGACGCCCCGCTCGCCGACTACCGCCGCCTGGACACGCTGCTGCACCTCACGCTCGCCGAGCTGTCCGGCTCCCCCACGCTCACCGCCCAGTACGCGGCCGTCCGCGCGACCGTGAACGACCTGCTCGACTGCATCCCGCTGCTGGTGCGCAACCTCGAGCACTCGCAGCGGCAGCACACGGCCCTGGTGGAGGCCGTGATCGAGGGCGATGCCGACCAGGCGCGGGAGATCACGCGCGAGCACTGCGCGGGCACGGCGGCACTGCTGCGCGGCTTCCTCGGCTGAGCCGTGCCAGGGCGCGCGACTCGGCTCGGCTCGGCTCGGCTCGGCTCGGCTCGTGAGGATTTACGGGCGATTAACGCACGGGTATTGCCATTCCCCGGTCGGCACCGAAAAGGTATGGATCCATTCCATTGAGCCGGAGCTCGGGAGTCTGCCCATGTCCCAGGAATCCACCAGCCCACCCGCCGCCGCACAGACGGACGACTATCTGGAACGCAGGGCACTTCGCCGCGGCAGCGCCGGCTGGGTGCTGCTGACCGGTCTCGGCGTCGCCTACGTCGTCTCCGGTGACTACTCGGGCTGGAACTTCGGCCTGGCCGAGGGCGGCTTCGGCGGCCTCGCGATCGCCATGGTGCTCATGGGCGCGATGTACGCGTGCATGGTCTTCGCCCTCGCCGAACTGTCCTCGATCCTGCCGACGGCCGGCGGCGGCTACGGCTTCGCCCGCCGGGCGCTCGGCCCGTGGGGCGGCTTCCTGACCGGTACGGCGATCCTCATCGAGTACGTCCTCGCACCCGCCGCCATCGTCATCTTCATCGGCGACTACGTCGAGTCGCTGGGCCTGTTCGGCCTGGAGTCCGGCTGGCCGGTGTACCTGGTCTGTTTCGCGATCTTCCTCGGCATCCACCTCTGGGGCGTCGGCGAGGCGCTGCGCTTCAGCTTCGTCGTCACCGGCATCGCGGTGGCCGCCCTGATCGTGTTCGCGCTGGCGGCGCTGCCCGACTTCTCGTTCGCCGCGCTGGACGACATCCCGGTCGACTCCTCCGCCGCGGGGTCGAGCTCCTGGCTCCCGTTCGGCCTGCTCGGCATCTGGGCGGCGTTCCCGTTCGGCATGTGGTTCTTCCTGGGCGTCGAGGGCGTGCCGCTGGCCGCCGAGGAGACGCGGGACCCGGCCCGTACGCTGCCGAAGGCGATCCGCTGGTCGATGGGCATCCTGGTGGTACTTGCCGTGGTGACCTTCTTCGCGGCGGCAGGGACACGCGGCTCCGCGGCGATCCAGGAGGCGGGCAACCCGCTCGTCGAGGCGCTCCAGCCGGACGGCAGGGCGACGACCCTGAGCCGGATCGTGAACTACGCGGGGCTGGCCGGCCTGGTGGCGTCGTTCTTCTCCCTGATCTACGCGGGCTCGCGCCAGCTGTTCGCCCTGTCCCGCGCGGGCTACCTGCCCCGCTTCCTGTCCCTCACCAGCCGCCGCAAGGCGCCGTACCTGGGACTGCTGGTGCCCGGCACGATCGGCTTCCTGCTGGCGGCGGCGTCCGGCAACGGCGCGCGGATGCTGAACATCGCCGTCTTCGGCGCGACCATCTCCTACGCCCTGATGTCCCTGTCGCACATCGTGCTGCGCCGCCGCGAGCCGGAGCTGCCGCGGCCGTACCGCACGCCGGGCGGGGTCCTGACCTCCTCCGTCGCCCTGGTGCTGGCCTGTGCGGCGCTGGTGGCGACGTTCCTGGTGGATGTGACGGCGGCGTTGATCGCGCTCGCGGTGTACGTCGTGGCCCTCGCGTACTTCGGTCTGTACAGCCGGAAGCGGCTGGTGGCGAAGGCACCGGAGGAGGAGTTCGCGGCGCTGGCCGCGGCCGAGGCAGAGTTGACACGGGACTGAGACATCGAGTGTGAGGGGAGTTTCTGTGGCCAGGCCGTTGATCGGGGTCAGCACGTATCTGGAGGCGGGTGCGCGCTGGGGGGTGTGGGAACTGGAGGCCGCGCTGCTGCCGGTCGGCTATCCCCGGCTCGTGCAGCGGGCGGGCGGTCTGGCCGCGATGCTCCCTCCGGACGACCCGGCGTACGCGGCCGCGGCCGTGGCCCGGCTGGACGGGCTGGTCATCGCGGGCGGCCCGGACGTGGAGCCCGTACGGTACGGCGCCGAGCCGCACCCCCGCACCGGGCCGCCGGCGCGGGAGCGGGACGCGTGGGAGCTGGCCCTGATCGACGCGGCCCTCACGGCGCGCGTCCCGCTGCTCGGCATCTGCCGGGGTATGCAACTGCTGAACGTCGCCCTGGGCGGGACGCTGGTGCAGCACCTCGACGGTCATGCGGAGGTCGTCGGCGTCTTCGGCAGCCATGCGGTCAAGCCGGTGCCGGGGAGTCTGTACGCCGGTGTCGTGCCGGAGGAGACGTCGGTGCCGGCGTATCACCACCAGGCCGTGGACCGCCTGGGCGAGGGACTCGTCCCGTCCGCCTACGCCGACGACGGCACGGTGGAGGCGCTGGAACTGCCGTCCCGGGAGGGCTGGGTGCTCGGAGTGCAGTGGCATCCGGAGATGGGCGAGGACGTACGGGTGATGCGGGCGCTGGTGGAGGCGGCGGGGTCGGCCTCCAGCCCGTCCGGCGTTTGAGGACGAGGCCGTTCAGGCCGACCGGGGGTCCAGGGGGCGGAGCCCCCTGGCGGGGTCGAAGGGGCGGAGCCCCTGGAGGGTGGGACGGGTAGGGGCGGCGGGGGCGAGGAAGCTACCCCCGCGTCAGCGACAACAGGTCCCGGGCCGGACCCGTCGGCCGATGCCCCGTCGGCCACACCGCCCGAAGGTCCCGCGCCAGCGCGACCCCCTCCACCGGCACCCGCACCAGCCGCCGCATCGCCAGCTCCTCCCCCACCGCGAGTTCGCTCAGCACCGCCGGCCCCGCCCCGCTCACCGCCGCCGCCTTGACGGCAGTCGTGGACGACAGCTCGATCAGCGGCCGGGCCAGCCCGCCCAGCGCCGCGTCCAGGACCTGACGCGTACCGGAGCCCTTCTCACGCAGGATCAGCGGGGTCGACGCCAGTTCCTCCGCGGCCAGGGAACGCCGCCGCCGGGCCCAGGGATGGGCAGGCGCCGTGACCACTATCAGCCGGTCATGGGCGATGACCACCGAGTCCAGCCCCGTCGGGACCGTCAGCCCCTCGACGAACCCCAGGTCCGCCTCGTCCGCCAGCAGCCGCTCCGCGACCACCGTCGAGTTCCCGGCATGCAGGGACACCGCCGTGTCGGGCCGCTGGGCGCGCAGCGCGAGCAGCCAGCCCGGCAGCAGATACTCGGCGATCGTCATGCTCGCCGCCACCCGCAACCGGGAGTCGCGCCGGTCGCGCAGCGCCTGCGCCCCCACGTCGAACGCCTCCGCCGCCTCCACGATCCGCCGCGCCCAGTCCGTCACCAGGGCACCGGCGTCCGTGAGCCGGGACCCGCGCGGTGAGCGGTCGACCAGCGCCACGCCGAGCTGCCGCTCCATCGACCGGATCCGGCTGCTGGCCGCGGGCTGGGTGATGCCGAGCTCCCGCGCCGCCCCGCCGAGGCTGCCGAGCCGCGCCACCGCCAGCAGCAGCTCCAGGCCGCCCAGATCCGGCACCCGGTGTGCGAGAGACCCGTTCGCCGGGATATCGCCCTGCTCTTCCGTCCTGCTCATAAACCCAGCTTATGTCGCCATAGAGACATGCTCCCTGGCGGCGGGGTGCCCACGGCCCGACCGTGGGAGTCATGGTCACCGCAGCCCAGCCGGCTCAGCCCCTCCCCCCGTGCGCCGTCTCGGTCCGTCACCTCGGACCCAACTGGTACGCCACCGTCATGGGCACCGCCGTCGTCGCCACCGCCGGGACCGCCCTGTCGCCGCACTTCCCCGGGCTGCGCGGCGCGCTGGCCGGTGTCTGGGCCCTCTCCCTGGTCCTGCTCATCACCCTGCTCTGCGCCCGGGCCGTGCACTGGGCCCACCACCGGGACCAGGCCCGAGCCCACCTCCTCGACCCGGCGACGGCCCCCTTCTACGGCTGCCTCGCCATGGCCCTGCTGGCCGTCGGCGGGGGCGCCCTCGGCGTCGGCCGGGACTGGATCGGCCTGCGGGCGGCCGTCGCGCTCGACGCCGTGCTGTTCATCGCCGGTACGGCAATCGGGCTGGCCGCCGCCGTCGCGGTGCCGTATCTGATGGCCGTACGGCACCGTGTCGAGCCGGGACAGGCCACGCCCGTCTGGCTGCTGCCGCTGGTCGCGCCCATGGTGTCCGCCGCCGTCGGGCCGCCGCTGGTGCGCCATCTGCCTCCCGGTCAGCCCCGGGAGACGCTGCTCCTCGTCTGCGTCGCCCTGTTCGGGCTCAGCCTCCTCGCGACGCTGGTGATGCTGCCGCTGGTCTTCGGACGGCTGATCGCCGGCGGGCCGCTGCCGCTCGCCCTCACTCCGACGCTGTTCCTGGTGCTCGGGCCGCTCGGGCAGTCCACGACCGCCGTCGGCGCGTTCGCGGACGCCGCCCCCGGGGTCGTACCGGCGCCGTACAGCCAGGGCTTCGCTGTGCTCGCCGTGCTCTACGGCGTGCCCGTGATGGGGTTCGCGCTGCTGTGGTTCTGCCTCGCCACCGCCCATGTGGTGCGCGCCCGGCGGCACGGGATGCGGTTCGCGATGACCTGGTGGTCGTTCACCTTCCCGGTCGGCACCTGTGTCACGGGCGCCGAGGCGCTGGGCCGGCACACCGGGCTCGTGGCCTACACGGGGCCGGCTCTCGTGCTGTACGCGGTGCTGGTCGCCGCGTGGGTCACCGCCGCCGTGGGCACCGTGCGCGGGCTGCTCAGGGGCGAGCTGCTCGCAGGGCCCGGCCCAGTACCCGTGGCGCCTCGGCCAGCGACGGCCCGTACCACGTCAGGTGCCGTCCGCTGACGAGCGCGCAGGGCAGGCCGGGGAAGGCCTCCGGGCCGTCGTCCGCGGTGAAGCGGTAGGGCTCGTCGGGAAGGACCACCATGTCCGGCGCTGCGGCGCGGAGTTCCTCCAGCGGGACGCGCGGGTAGCGGTCGGGGTGCGCCGCGTACACGTGATCGACACCGAGGCGCGCCAGGACGTCGCCCGCGAAGGTGTCGCGGCCCAGGACCATCCAGGGGCGGCGCCAGATCGGCACGATCGCCGTCAGCCGGGCGGCCGGGCGCGGCAGGGACGACCAGGTCTCTTCCGCCTCGTCCAGCCAGCGCGGGCGGGCCGCCACCCCGCAGGCGTCCAGGACCCGGGCCAGTTCGGGGAAGGCCTGCGGCACGTCGCGGATCTCCGTGACCAGCACCTCGACGCCCGCCGCGCGCAGGGCCGCCAGGTCGGGTTCGCGGTTCTCCTCCTCGTTGGCGATCACCAGGTCGGGAGCGAGGGACACGATCCGGTCGGTCTTCGGGTTCTTCGTGCCGCCGACGCGGACGACGTCGAGGCCGGGCGGATGCGTGCACCAGTCGGTGGCGCCGACCAGGGCGCCGGGCGCGGACCGGGCCACGGCCTCGGTCAGCGACGGGACCAGCGAGACGACCCTCACCGGCGGGGCCGGTCCCGGACGGCCTCGATGTGTTCGGCCACGGCGACGACGATCACCCGGGTGTCGGACTCCGCCGCCCGCCAGCGGTGCCGCACACCGCCGGTGAGGTACAGCGTGTCGCCGCGGCCGAGCCGGTAGGCGCGGCCCTCCGCCTCGATCTCCACGGCGCCGTCCGCGACGTACATCAACTGGTCGTTGCGGTACTGGAATTCACGGCCGGCGTCATGGTCGCCGGTGAACTCGGAGGCGTGCATCTGGTGGTGGCCGCGCACCAGGGACCGGGTCCGGGGGTGGGGCAGCGGTTCCGTGTCGTCGGCGCGTACGACGTCCACGCTGCAGGCCGGGTCGGCCGCGGCGAGGAGCTCGACCGCGGTGGTGCGCAGGGCGTCGGCGACCTTCTCCAGGGAACTCGTGCTGGGCCGCGCCCGGTCGTTCTCGACCTGGCTGAGGAACGGGACCGACAGGCCGCTGCGCTCCGCCACGACGGCGAGGGTGAGCTCCAGCGCGCGGCGCCGCCGACGCACGGCCGCGCCCACCCGCAGGGGCTGCTCTTTGTGGTCGCCCATCGCTCCGGCTCCCTCCTTCGCCCGTCGATCCGCTCCCGGTGCGTCGGTGTCCCGGCGCACTGCTTCTGTTGAGTTGTCTGCACCCTACGCATGTTCGGCAAACCGGTGCATGCGCCGGTCACATCGACGTCATGACGGGCGGTGTGAGACCTCACACTTCGCGCCAGGGGATCCGCCGCCCTCGAGGGCGGCGCGCCGATTCCTCCTACGGGAGGAACAGGGAGGGAGAAGGGGTTCGGGGGGTGGCGTAGCGCTCTGTGGTTGTCCGGATCCTGCTGGGTCCGGGCCGCGGGTGGGATACGGGTGAGGGTACGCGTACGGGGCGGGACGCGGTGTGTCGCGCCCCGCCCCGTACCGGGCCTCACTGCGGCGTCATGCGCTCCACCATGTCGGGGTGCTGCTTCAGCCACGCGGCGACGGCCTCTTCCTCATGGCCCTGGCCGCGGTTCTTGATCTCGCTCTCCAGGCTGCCGAGCTCGTCCTCGCTCATCTTGAAGTTCTTGATCCACTTCGTGAGCTGCGGGTACTCCTCGGGGAACTTCTCGTTGGAGATGGTGCGGATCGTGTTGCCCTCACCGAAGGCCTTCTTGGGGTCCTTCAGCTTGGTCAGCTCGTAGTCGCTGTAGGCCCAGTGCGGCGACCAGAGGGTGACGGCGATCGGCTCCTTCTTGGCGTACGCGCGCTTCAGCTCGGCCAGCATGGCCGGGGTGGAGCCGTCGACGACCTCGTACTCCTTGTCGAGGCCGTAGGCGGGCAGGACCTTGTTCTTCGCCAGGTCCATCTCGCCGGTGCCCGGCTCGATGCCGATGATCTTCCCGTCGAAGGTGCCGGCCTTGCCCTTGAGGTCCTCAAGGGAGTCGACGCCCTTGACGTAGGACGGCACGGCGATCTCCAGGGAGGTCGGTTCGTACCAGGTGCCGAGGTCCTTGAGCCGGTCCTTGTTCTTGTCCCAGTAGTTCTTCTGGGCGTAGGGCAGCCAGGCGTCGAAGTTGAGGTCGAGATCGCCCGAGGCCAGACCCGTGTAGACGGGGCCGACGTCCATCTGCTTCAGGTTCATCCGGTAGCCGCGCCGTTCGAGGACGTTCTTCCACAGGTACGTGACGGCGATGTCCTCGTCCCAGGGGAACCACGCCACGTCCAGCGGCCGCTTCGCCTCGGCGGGCGTGCTGCCGCCGGCGCCCTTGACGGGGGCGAGCTTGTCGACGTAGCCGGGGTGCTGCTTCAGCCAGGCGCGGACGGCCTGCTGCTGGTTGCCCTTGCCTGCCTTGTTGATCTCGGCTTCGAGGCTGGTGAGCTCCTTCTCGCTCATCTTGAACTTCTTCAGCCAGCCGGCGACCGTCGGGTCGTCGTCCGCGAAGCCCTTGCGGGCCAGCGTGTGCACGCCGTCGCCCTTGCCCCAGGCGCCCTTGGGGTCCTTGAGCTTCTTCAGGTCGTAGTCGTTGTACGCCCAGTGCGGCGACCAGAGCGTGACGACGATCGGTTCCTTCTTGGCGTACGCGCGCTTCAGCTCGGCCAGCATCGCGGGCGTGGAGCTGTCGACGACCTTGTACTCCTTGTCCAGGCCGTACTCCTTGAGGACCTTGCTCTTGAGCAGGGCCATCTCGCCGGCGCTGGACTCGATTCCGGTGATCTTGCCGCCGAACTCGGACGCCTTGCCCTTGAGGTCCGCCAGGGAGTCGATGCCCTTCATGTAGGAGGGCACCGAGAGCTCCAGGGACGTCTTGTCGTACCAGGCGCCCAGGTCGTCGAGCTGCTTGCCGTACTTCTTCCAGTACTGGGCGTGGGTCGTGGGCAGCCAGGCGTCCGTCTGGAAGTCGACGTCGCCCTGGGCGAGGGAGGTGTAGAGCGGGCCGGCGTCGAGCTGCTTGGCCTCCACCTGGTAGCCGCGCTGCTCCAGGACCTCCTTCCAGAGGAAGGTGGAGGCGACGCCCTCGTCCCAGGGGATGTAGCCGATGCTGATCTTCTTGCCCTGGCCGACGTCCTTGCTGCCCGCCGCCGCGGTGGAGCCGGTGCCGCCGCTGCCGAAGACGCCCAGGCCGCCGGAGACGAGGGCGAGGACGACGACGCCGATCACGGCGACGGCCGGGCGGGGCCGGTACGACCAGATCTTCAGCCCCTGTGCGGCGCGCAGCCGGGCGGCGGCGCGGCGGCCGAGCGGGGAGACCTGGGTGCCCAGCGCGCTGGTCATGCGGTCGAGGTAGATGGCGAGGATCACGATGCCGACACCGGCCTCGGCGCCCAGGCCGACGTTGAGCTGGCCGATGGCCTGGTTGACGTCGCCGCCGAGACCGCCGGTGCCGACCATGCCGGCGATGGCGGCCATGGACAGGCCGAGCATGATGACCTGGTTGACGCCGGCCATGACCGTGGGCAGGGCGAGGGGGAGCTGGACGCGCAGCAGGATGTTGCGGGGTGTGGTGCCGAACGCGTCGGCGGCCTCGACCAGTTCCCTGTCGACCTGGCGGATGCCGAGTTCGGTCATGCGCACGCCCGGGGCGAGCGCGAAGATCAGGGTGGCGACGATACCGGCGGAGGCGCCGGTGCCGAAGAAGAGGATCGCCGGGATGAGGTAGACCATCGCGGGCAGCGTCTGCATGAAGTCCAGGACGGGCCGGACCAGACCGCTGACGCGGTCCGAGCGGGCCGCCCAGATGCCCACCGGTATGGAGATCACCAGCGCGATGACGGTCGCCACGAGGACGAGCGCCAGGGTGATCATCGCGTTCTCCCACAGTTCGAGGGAGTCGATGAACGCGAATCCCACGAAGGTGAGGACACCGGCGAGGGTGCCGCGCAGCCAGAAGGCGACCACGGCGAAGATGCCGGCGAGGAGCAGCGGTTCGGGAGCCTGGAGGACGGCGTTGATGCCGTCGTAGAGGCCGAGGAAGACGGTCTTGCAGAAGTCGAACAGCCACCCCATGTGGGTGGTGAGCCAGTCGACCGCGTCGTTGACCCAGGTGCCGAGCTGAATCCTAGGCACGGGCGGTCACCTTCTCTCCGCCCTTGTCCCGCGGGGAGTCGCAGGGTTCCGGGGTGGTGTCCTGCTCGTCGCCGAGGAAGGCGACCAGGCGCTGCCGGGGGACGACGCCGATCAGCCTGTTGTCCTCGTCCACGACCGAGACGGGGTGGGTGAGCCGGGCGCTGATCGCGCACAGTTCCGTGAGCGGGGTGTCGGCCGTGGCGGTCTCGCAGTGGCAGCCGGGGTCGTCGCCGGTGACCGAGGTGTCCATGAGCTCGCCGGTGGTCAGCACGCGGGCGCGGTCGACGTCCTGGGTGAAGGAGGCGACGTAGTCGTTCTCCGGCCGCAGCAGGATGTCCTGCGCGGTGCCGATCTGGACGATGCGGCCGTCGCGCATGACGGCGATGCGGTCGCCGAGGCGCATGGCCTCGTTCAGGTCGTGGGTGATGAAGACGATCGTCTTCTTCAGCTTCTGCTGGAGCTCCAGCAGCTGGTCCTGCATGTCGCGGCGGATCAGCGGGTCCAGGGCGCTGAAGGACTCGTCCATCAGCAGCAGGTCGGCGTCGGTGGCGAGGGCGCGGGCGAGACCGACGCGCTGCTGCATGCCGCCGGACAGCTCGTCGGGCCAGGACTTCTCCCAGCCGGCCAGGCCGCACAGGGCGAGCGCCTCGTCGGCGCGGCGTACGCGCTCGGCGCGGGGCACGCCCTGCACTTCCAGACCGTAGGCGGCGTTCTCGCGGACGCTGCGGTGCGGGAAGAGCGCGAAGTGCTGGAACACCATGCTGATCTTCCTGGAGCGGACCTCGCGCAGCTCCCGGTCGCCGAGCGCGGTCAGGTCCTGGCCGTCGAAGCGCACATGTCCGGCGGTCGGCTCGAGCAGGCCGTTCAGCATGCGCAGCAGGGTGGACTTGCCGGATCCGGACAGGCCCATGACGACGAAGATCTGGCCGGGCTCGACGGTGAAGGACGCGTCGATGACAGCGGCGGTCGCGCCCTCGGCGCGCAGTTCCTCCCGGTCGGCCCCGGCGCGGAGCCGCTCGACCGCTCGGTCCGGTCTCCTGCCGAACACCTTGTACAGGCTCTCTGCCTGAAGCCTTGCTGACACGTGCACCTCTTGGTTCGACGGCAACAGAACACAGCGAGGCCGGGGCGCAAAACAGTTGAAATGCGCAACCGACCTCGCTCCGGGGCCGCGCCTCCCCCCGATCCCGGAAGGCAAACCCGGAAGTGGGGCGCTTCACACAGAACGCACACATCGCAACGCGTCGCGCAGCGGCGAGTCGCTGTCGGTGGCGTACGGCATGATGCGTGACGTGACCGGACGACTGATGCTCCTCGACACCGCCTCCCTGTACTTCCGCGCCTACTTCGGCGTCCCGGACTCGGTGAAGGCACCGGACGGCACGCCGGTGAACGCCGTGCGCGGGCTGCTCGACTTCATCGACCGCCTGGTCCGGGATCACCGGCCGGACCACCTCGTGGCCTGCATGGACGCCGACTGGCGTCCGCACTGGCGGGTGGAGCTGATCCCCTCCTACAAGGCCCACCGCGTCGCCGAGGAGCACGCGGCCGGCCCGGACGAGGAGGAGGTGCCGGACATGCTGTCGCCGCAGGTGCCGGTCATCGAGGCGGTGCTGGACGCGGTGGGCATCGCGCGCGTGGGCGTCGCGGGATACGAGGCCGACGACGTGATCGGCACGTTCACCGCGCGGGCGAAGGGGCCGGTCGACATCGTCACGGGCGACCGCGATCTGTACCAGCTGGTCGACGACGCACGCGGGGTGCGCGTGCTGTACCCGCTGAAGGGCGTGGGCACGCTGCAGCTCACCGATGAGGCATGGCTCCGTGAGAAGTATGGGGTCGACGGCAGCGGGTACGCGGATCTGGCCCTGCTGCGCGGCGACCCCAGCGACGGCCTGCCCGGCGTGCCGGGCATCGGCGAGAAGACGGCCGCCAAGCTGCTGGCCGAGTTCGGGGACCTGGCCGGGATCCTGGCGGCGGTCGAGGACCGGGGGTCGAAGCTGACGCCGACGCAGCGCAGGCGGCTGGACGAGGCGCGCCCGTATCTCGCGGTCGCGCCGAAGGTGGTCCGGGTCGCGGACGACGTACCGCTGCCGGACGTCACGACGGCGGTGCCGCGGACGCCTCGCGACCCCGCGGAGCTGGAGGTACTGGCGGCCCGCTGGGGACTGGGCGGGTCACTGGAGCGCCTGCTGACGACGCTCGCGGCGTGACCCGTAGGTAAGAGAGCGACGTGACCTTCGCGTACGAGAGGTCTGAACTGGGGGCGAGGTGCTAACTTAGGTAAGCCTAACCACAAGAAATCAGGGAGGCCCTCATGGCAGAGCGACCGGGACGCCAGCCGCGCAAGCCGCACTCCGCTCAGGTCGTCCGCACCGAGCGGCTGACCCCGCACATGCAGCGCGTGGTGCTCGGCGGCGAGGGCCTCGCCGACTTCGCGGCGGGCACCTGCACCGACCACTATGTGAAGCTGCTGTTCCCACCGGAGGGCGTGACCTATCCGGAGCCCTTCGACCTGCAGCGCATCCGCGAGGAGCTGCCGCGCGAGCAGTGGCCGGTGACCCGGACGTACACGGTGCGCCACTGGGACGCCGAACACCGCGAGCTGACCCTGGACTTCGTCATCCACGGCGACGAGGGCCTGGCCGGCCCGTGGGCGGCGCGCGTCCAGCCGGGCGAGACCGTGCGGTTCATGGGCCCCGGTGGGGCGTACGCGCCCGACCCGGACGCCGACTGGCATCTGCTCGTCGGCGACGAGAGCGCGCTGCCGGCGATCGCCCGCTCCCTGGAGGCACTGCCACGCGGGGCCAGGGCGTACGCCTTCGTGGAGGTCTCCGGCCCCGAGGAGGAGCAGAAGATCGACTCTGACGTGGAGGTCGTCTGGCTGCACCGCGGTGACCGGCCGCTCGGCGAGGCGCTCGTCGAGGCCGTGCGGAACCTGGAGTTCCCCGAGGGCCGGGTGCACGCCTTCGTCCACGGCGAGGCGCACTTCGTGAAGGAGCTGCGCCGGCTGCTCCGCGTCGAGCGCGGCATCGCGCGCGAGGACCTGTCGATCTCCGGCTACTGGCGCCGCGGCCACAACGAGGACGGCTGGCAGGCCTCGAAGCGGGAGTGGAACGCGCGCATCGAGTCAGAGCAGGAGAGCACCCCGGCCGCCTGACGGCCTCCGGGCTGCCGCGGGCTGCCCGGACACCGGGGTCAGTCGCCCCGCACGCGTGCGTGCAGATGCATGTCGTGCCAGCCGTCCTGGTGCAGGATGGCGCTGCGCTTGGTGCCTTCGAGGGCGAATCCGGTCCGGGAGGCGACCCGGCAGGAGGCCTCGTTGCGCACGGCGTGCAGCAGTTCGAGACGGTGGAAACCGATCTCGTCGAGCGCCCACCGGGCGAGTGCGGTCGTGGCCCGGGCGGCGACGCCCCGGCCCCGTGCTGCCGGGACGGTCCAGTACGCCACCTCCGCCGTGCCGTCGCCGAGCCGTATCTCGCGCAGCGCCACCCGCCCCAGCAGCCGGTCGGAGTCCGCGTCGACGACGGCCCACTGCGCCTCCCGCCCCTCCTCCCACGCCTGGTGCCAGTCCCGGATCCAGTCGGCGACCTCCTCCTCGGAGCCGGCGCTCCGGGCGTGCCACTGGTGCATCACGGGGTCCTGGAAGACCTCGTACACCGCGGGCGCGTCCCCGGCCCGCCAGGGGCGCAGGAGGAGTCCGTCGCCCGTGGCGAGGGTGGGCTGCGGCCGGCCGGTGAAGACGTCGTGGGGCAGGACCGGGCTGATGAGGAAGGGCATGCCCACATCCTGGCAAGGGGGCGGTGGGCGGCCCCAGTGGTTTTCCGCCGTGCCCGCCCGCCTCGTACGCTGGGCCGCGATGAGACGGAAGACGCGCATCCCGCCCGCTCCCCTGCCGCAGCGCCGCGGGGTGGATCCGGTGCGGGTACGGCTGCCCGCCGCGGGGGCATGGGCCACGGTGCGTGAGCATCTGGTGGAGCGGCTCTCGGGAGCCGGTGACGGGGCCGTCGACGGCATGTTCGACGCGGGGCTCGTCGTCGGTGCGGACGGGCGGGCCGTGCCGGCGGACGCACCGTACGTGCCCGGGATGTTCGTGTGGTTCCACCGGGAGCTGCCCGACGAGGTGCCGGTGCCGTTCCCGCTGGAGGTCGTGTACCGGGACGAGCACATCGTCGTCGTCGACAAACCCCACTTCCTCGCCACCACCCCGCGCGGCAGCCATGTCGCCGAGACCGCACTGGCCCGGCTGCGCCGCGAGCTGGACATCCCCACGCTCGCCGCCGCGCACCGCCTGGACCGGCTCACCGCCGGACTCGTGCTGTTCACCGTGCGCCCCGAGGAGCGCGGCGCGTACCAGACGCTCTTCCGTGACCGGCTCGTGCGCAAGGAGTACGAGGCCGTCGCCCCGTACGATCCCGGCCTCACGCTCCCCCGGACCGTACGCAGCCGGATCGTGAAGGAGCGCGGCGAGCTCACCGCCCGGGAGGTGGCGGGCGAGCCCAACGCCGTCAGCCGCGTCGAGCTCGTGGAACACCGCCCGGACGGGAGCGGCGGACTCGCCCGGTACCGGCTCAGGCCCGGCACCGGGCAGACCCACCAACTGCGCGTGCACATGGCCGCGCTGGGCGTGCCGATCCTCGGCGACCCGCTCTACCCCGAGGTCACCGCACCCGT
This sequence comes from Streptomyces afghaniensis, assembly GCF_044327915.1. NCBI lineage: Bacteria > Bacillati > Actinomycetota > Actinomycetes > Kitasatosporales > Streptomycetaceae > Streptomyces > Streptomyces afghaniensis. Next base: position 207,294 of record NZ_JBIRGJ010000009.1, on the reverse strand, counting down.
GCCGGCCGGTGACTTCCGGCGCCCGCTCCAACTGCTGGCCCGGGCCCTGGAGTTCACCGACCCGGTCACGGGCGGGGAGCACCTGTTCCGCAGCGGCCGGGTGCTCGCGGCCTGGGCGTCGTACCACCGGTGGGCCGCCGGGACGTACGACGGCCCGTCGGACGGTCAGTAACCGCGCCACCAGCTCAGGAAGCGCTGCCAGACGCCCTTACGGCGGGCCGGTTCCTCCGCCGCAGGCTGGGCCTGTGGCGGCACGGGGGCCGGCTGGGGCTGCGCCGGGGCAGGGGCCGGCTGCGGCTGTGCGGCGACCGGTGCAGGCTGCGGCTGCGGCTGTGTGATGCCGATCTGCCAGTCGGAGCGCTGGGCGGGGACGTGGTTGTGGTTCGGCGTCTCCGTGATGTCCTGCGGCGGCTTGGGCGCGAACGCCACCGGCAGAGCCACGAGGTGCCGGGAGGCGATGGACGCCGTCCAGCGCAGCTCGTCCTCGTCGCAGTCGAGTTCGACGTCGGGCAGCCGCATCAGCAACGCGTCGACGCCGACGTCGGCGATGGAGCGGCCGATGTCCTGGCCGGGGCACTCGTGCGGGCCGCCGCCGAAGGCGAGGTGCGACCGGTTGCCCTGCATGCTGGCCTTCAGGTCCGGCCGCACCCGCGGGTCGACGTTGGCCGGCAGCGGGGCGAAGAGCAGCCCGTCGCCCCGGCGGATGCGCTGCCCGCCCAGCTCGGTCTCCTGCTTGGCGAAGTAGGCGAAGACCGTGCTGAACGGCGGCTCGTTCCACAGCGACTGCTCCACCGCCTCCGGCACCGTCATCTGGCCGCCGTTGAGCTGGGCCCGGAAGCGGGGGTCGATCAGCACCGTGAGCAGCACGTTGGACAGCAGGTTGGCGGTGGCCTCGTAGGCGGCGAAGAGCACCAGGCGCAGGTGCTCCCTGACCTCGTCGTCGGTGAGCCGGGCCGGGTGGGTGATCAGGTAGCTGGCCAGGTCCTCCTCCGGCTGGGCGCGGCGCCTGACGGTGAGCCGGCTCAGGGCGTCCATGACGTAGGAGTGGCTGGCGATCGCCGTCTCGGTGCCCTTGAGCGCGTCGCGGGCGGCCTCGACGAGACGGTCGCTGTACTCGTCGGGCATGCCGAGGATCTCGCACATCACCGCCATCGGCAGGTGCTCGGCGAACTGGCCGACGAGGTCGGCCTCGCCCTCCTCGCAGAACCGGTTGACGATGGCCTGCGTGCTGCGGTTGATGTAGCGGCGCAGGCTGCGGAAGTCGATGGTCGAGATGGCGCCCTGAACCGCGCCGCGCAGCCGCTTGTGCTCGTCGCCCTCGGCGTGCGAGGCGATGGGCTGCCAGGCGATGTGCGGCATCAGCGGGTGATCGGGCTTGACCAGGCCGTCCCTGAGCGGGGTCCAGATACGGCTGTCCCGGCAGAACTGCGTGGGCGAGCGGACCATGTGCAGGTTCTCGGCGTGGCCGAGCACGATCCAGATCGGCACGTCGTCGTGGAGCAGCACGGGCGCCACGGGGCCGTGCTCCTTCCGCAGCTGCTCGTACAGCCCTGCCAGGTCCTCCGACTCGTGCAGCCGGTGCAGCCCTCCGGGCCCGAGGCCGTGCGCGGGGCAGCCGGGGGGCGGGCCGGCCAGGGGGGTGTCCGTACCCGTCGAGGCGTGGGATTCAGGCGTCACAGTGGTCGCTCCGAAACTTTCCAGGTGTCTGGGGGGAAGTGTGGGATGGGACGGACACGGATCAGGTGAGCGAGCCCGTCATGGCGAGCGAGTGCAGGAAGCGCATGAGGGTCATCAGGACGTCACGGCTGGAGGCCCGCCGCCGCGCGTCGCACTCCATGATCGGGATGTCCGGGGAGAGGTCGAGTGCCGTGCGCAGCTCCTCGATGGGGTAACGCGGCGCGTCCGGGAAGGAGTTGATGGCGACCACGAACGGCACGCCGCGCTCCTCCAGGCGCCCCATGACGTCGAAGCTGACCTCCAGGCGGCGGGTGTCGACCAGCACCACCGCGCCGAGCGCGCCCTCGAACAGGCCGTTCCACAGGAACCAGAAGCGCTGCTGGCCGGGTGTGCCGAAGAGGTACAGCACGAGCTGGTCGGTGATGCTGATCCGGCCGAAGTCCATCGCCACGGTGGTGGCCGTCTTCGTCGCGGAACCGAAGTTGTCGTCGACACCGATGCCGGCCTGCGTCATGGTCTCCTCGGTGGTCAGCGGTTTGATCTCGCTGACCGAGCCGACCATGGTCGTCTTTCCGACACCGAAGCCCCCCACGATCACGATCTTGGCCGCGGCCTGTGCCGTGTGTGGCAACTGGTCCTCGGCCCGGGGGCCCGGGATGGTGTCAGAGCCTTTGAAGTCCATTCATCACCGCTTCGAGGAGGGAACGGTCGGGGAGCGCCTGGCGGACGATCGGGGAGCGCGCCGTCACCAGATCCGCCGTCAGCAGCTCGGTGAGCAGCACGCCCATCGCGCTGAACGGCAGGCTGAGGTAGGCCGACAGCTCGGCCACGGACAGGGGGGCGGCGCAGAGCCGGAGCAACGCCGCCTGCTCGGGCGAAGCGGAGGGCGGCGGGTCCGCGGCACGCGCCACGATTAACGTCACCAGGTCGAGCTCGGCCCGTTCACCGTCCGGGCCGGCCACCACGTACATGCGCTCCGGGTTGCGGACCTTGCCCTCGCCCTCCTCGGGCTTGGGCGGTTCCGGGGCGGGTTCGCGCCTCTGGCGTTGGGGAGGCGTCATACGATCTGCCCGTTCCGCCGGGGCGGACTGGTCAGATGGCCGCCGATGCGGACGACGAGGTCGCGCATCATCGCGCTCATCCGGCCGGGTTCGCATCTCACGTCGGAGAGCACCGCGAGGAAGGCGTTGGCTCCGGCGCTCATCAGGTAGAAGTAGCCGCGGTCGATCTCGATCATGACGAGCTTCATCTCGCCGTCGCCGACGCTGAGTTCCTGGCAGACGCTGCCCGCGAGGGACTGCAGGCCGGCGCAGGCCGCGGCGACCCGGTCGGCCGCGTCGGGCTCGCCGCCGTAGCGGGCGATGCGCAGACCGTCGGCCGACAGCACCACGATCATCTCGATGCCCGGCACGCCGTCGGCGAGTTGCTTGAGCATCCAGTCGAAGTTGCCTCGCTGCTGGATCACTTGAGGTCCCCCTCGTCATCGGCCTCGGTGGGGGCCGGGTCGTTGAGCAGGTGCAGGTACTTGGTCGGGTTCCGGATGAAGTCGGTGGGGTGGGTGCCGGGCTCGATGCCCTGCTTGAGCCCCTCCCAGAACGCCTCGAGGCCCTTGCCGGGGGCGTCGGGGGCGTTCATGTCGCGCAGGGGCTTGGGCTCGGGCTCGGGTGTCGCCCAGGGGTTCGCCTCGCCCCGTGCCGCGGCCTCCCGGTCTTCCCGGTCGTAGGCGGCCTGCTGGGCGATCCGCTCGGTGAGGGACGTCTTCACCCGGCTGCGGCGCTGCGGCAGGCCGTTGGGTGTCCACTCGGTGACCACGGGGACGTCGTCGTCCTCCAGGGAGACCGTCTCGGGGATGCGCGGGTTGGTGGGGCGGCGCTTCTTGGGCGTGCGCTTCGGGCCCTCGGGGATGCCGACCGGCATGGGGATGCCGGTGGCGCCGATGCCGTGGGCGAGTCCGACACCGGGCTCGTGGGTGACCATCTCGCTCGGCACGATGAGGATGGCGCGGACACCGCCGTACGCGGAGGCGCGCAGCGAGACCTGCATGTTGTACGCCGAGCAGAGGCGACCGACGACGGCGAGGCCGAGGCGCGGGTGCTCGCCGATGTCCTGGAGGTCGACGCCGGCCTTGGCGGCCTCCAGCATGCCCTCGATCCGGGCGCGGGCCTCCTCGTTGAGGTTGACACCGCCGTCCTCGATCTCGATGCAGACGCCGGTCTGCACCTCGGTGGCGGTGACGTGCACCTTGGTCTGCGGCGGCGAGTAGCGCGTGGCGTTGTCGAGGAGTTCGGCGGCGGCGTGGATGACCGGCTCGACGTAGATGCCCTTGACGCTGATCTTGGCGATGGAGGACAGCTGGATGCGCCGGTACTCCAGGATGCGGGACATGGCACCGCGAAGCGTGCTGTAGAGGGACACCGGCTCGGGCCACTGCCGTCCGGGGCGGCCGCCGCCGAGGACGGAGACGGAGTCGGCGAGGCGGCCGATCAGGGCGTTGCCGTGGTCGATGCGCAGCAGGTCGTCGAAGACCTCGGGGTTGCGGCCGTGGTCCTCCTCCATCTCCCGGAGTTCCTCGGCCTGCTGGTGGATGATCGCCTGGACGCGGCGGGCGACACTGACGAAGGAGCGCGCGGCGGCGTCGCGCATGGTCACTTCGCGGTCGACGATCTTCAGCACCGTCAGCAGCGTCTCGGTCTGCGGCGCGGGCAGGTCGCGGTACTCGGGGTTGGCGAGGCCGAGCTTGCGAATCACCTCCCTGGGGGATTCTCCGGTGCTCAGCAGACGGAGCGCCGCGGGGATGATCTCCCGCGAGAAGCGGACCAACTCGTTCTCGTGGGCCGCGATCCGCTGTTCCAGATGCGCGGTGTGCCGGGCGTGCTCGCCCCGCTGCTTGCGCAGGGCACGGCCGCGGCGCACCGCCTCGGCCGCCGTCGCGATCACCAGCACGGTGGCGATACCACCGCACCAGCCGACGGCGAGCCGGGCCGGCGCCGTCACCAGGGCGACAGCGGCTCCGGTCGCCGCGGCCATCACTATGGCCGGCAGCAGCAGGACGCGCGCGTAGGGAAGTTCACGGCGACCGGGAGGGGATTGAACACTCACCATGTGGGCCTTCTGAAAGGAGTCGGCTGGGGTTCGGGAGCACTTGCAGGGGGGTATGTCATGACGCTGTAGGACTCTTCCGCACATTGGGGAACAAGCGCACGAATTCATCTCAAGCCGGTGCGCTGCGGGCGAGCTTAGTCCGACCGGATCATCGCCGTGTCATATTCAGCAACTGCCGGAAACCGGTCGCGAAGGGATAGTACGCTCAGTCTTTTACACGCTGCGACATCGTTCGAATACGACCAGTAACGGCGAACAGACACGCGAAAGCCCCTCCCCTGAACGGGTGAGGGGCTTCAGCAACAACGCCCTTTAAGGGGCGCGGGGAACTGCGCGAGCAACCACGACGAACCGGCGCTCGCGCAACAAGTTCACCCCACCGACGAGTAGGCGACAACCCCCCGCAGCAACAGATCAACGGCCTTACGGGCGTTCTTCACCACAGAAGAGCCCTGCGGCGCCGCCGCAGCGATCTGCCCCAGCACATCGATGACCTGCTTGCACCACCGCACGAAGTCCCCCGCCGGCATCTCCGCCTCGCGCAGCACCTCGTCGAGCCCCTTCCCGGAGGCCCACATGTACGCGGCCCAGGCGAACCCGAGGTCCGGCTCACGCTGCCCGACCCCCTCGGTCTGGCTGATCCGGAACTCCTCCTCCAGCGCGTCCAGCCGCCCCCAGATCCGCACCATCTCGCCCAGCGCGGCCTTGGCCTTGCCCGACGGCAGCTTCGGTGCCAGCGCGTCGTCCCCGACGCGCGCCTCGTACACCAACGCCGAGACACACCCGGCCAGTTCGGCCGGGCTGAGCCCCTCCCAGACGCCCTCGCGCAGACACTCGCTGGCGAGCAGGTCCAGCTCGCCGTACAGCCGCGCGAGCCGCTTGCCGTGCTCGGTGACCTCGTCACCGCGCAGGTAGTCCATCTCGGTCAGCAGCGCGACGATCCGGTCGAACGTCCGCGCGATGGTGTTCGTACGGCCCTCGATGCGCCGCTCCAGCTGCGAGGTGTCCCGCATCAGCCGGTGGTAGCGCTCGGCCCAACGGGCGTGGTCCTCACGGTCGCTGCACCCGTGACAGGGGTGCGCCCGCAACGCGGTCCGCAGCCGGGCGATCTCGCGGTCGTCGGCCGCCTGGGAGCGCCGCTTGCGGTGCCGGTCGGCCGGGATGTGCCCGGCCTTGGTGCGCAGCGCGGACGCGAGGTCCCGACGGGACTGCGGGGAACGGGGGTTGAAGGACTTCGGGATCCGCATCCGCTCCAGCGGCTCGACCGGCACCGGGAAGTCGATGGCCGCCAGCCGCTTCACCTGCCGCTCGGCGGTCAGCACCAGCGGGCGCGGCCCGTCGTGGTGCTCGAATCCGCGGTGGCCGTTGGAACGGCCCGCGGGCAGGCCCGGGTCCAGCACCAGCGCCAGACCGGCGTACTTGCCGGTGGGCACGTGGATGACGTCACCGGGCTTCAGCTTCTCCAGCGCGACGGCGGCCTCCGCGCGCCGCTGTGCCGCGCCCTGCCGGGCCAGCTCGTTCTCCCGGTCCTTCAGTTCACGGCGCAGCCGCGCGTACTCCTCGAAGTCGCCGAGGTGGCAGGTCATGGAGGCCTTGTAGCCCTCGAGACCCTCCTCGTTGCGCTGCACCTGCCGGGAGATCCCGACGACCGACTTGTCCGCCTGGAACTGCGCGAAGGACGTCTCCAGCAGCTCGCGCGAGCGGTGCCGGCCGAACTGCTCGACCAGGTTGACCGCCATGTTGTACGAGGGCTTGAAGCTGGAGCGCAGCGGATACGTGCGCGTGCCGGCCAGGCCCGCCAGGTGCTCGGGGTTCATCCCGCGCTGCCACAGCACCACGGCGTGGCCCTCGACGTCGATGCCGCGCCGTCCGGCCCGGCCCGTCAGCTGCGTGAACTCGCCCGGGGTGATGTCCGCGTGCTGCTCGCCGTTCCACTTGACGAGCTTCTCCAGCACCACCGAGCGGGCGGGCATGTTGATGCCGAGGGCGAGGGTCTCGGTCGCGAACACGGCCTTGACCAGGCCGCGTACGAAGAGCTCCTCGACGACCTCCTTGAAGGTCGGCAGCATGCCCGCGTGGTGGGCGGCGATGCCGCGCTCCAGGCCCTCCAGCCACTCGTAGTAGCCGAGGACGTGCAGGTCCTCGCGCGGGATGGACGCCGTGCGCTCCTCGACGAGGGAGCGGACCCGGTGGCGCGCCTCGTCGTCGTTCAGCCGGAGGCCCGCGTACAGGCACTGCTGGACGGCGGCCTCGCAGGCGGCACGGCTGAAGATGAAGGTGATGGCGGGCAGCAGCCCTTCGGCGTCGAGCCGCTCGATGACCTCGGGCCGGCTCGGCGTCCACACCCGGGACCGCTGTCTGCGCTCACGCTCCCGGTCGGCCTCGCGCAGCCGGCCGCGCCGGCGGTCCTGGTACGACGGCCGGGTCGCCTCCATGCGCGCCATGCGCGTGAGGTCGGGATTGACGGCCTTCTTGTGGCCTTCGCCCTCCTCGAACAGGTCGTACATCCGCCGTCCGGCCAGCACGTGCTGGAACAGCGGCACGGGCCGGTGCTCGGAGACGATCACCTCGGTGTCGCCGCGGACCGTGTCGAGCCAGTCGCCGAACTCCTCGGCGTTCGACACGGTCGCCGAGAGCGAGATCAGTGTGACCGACTCGGGAAGGTGGATGATCACCTCTTCCCAGACGGCGCCGCGGAACCGGTCGGAGAGGTAGTGCACCTCGTCCATGACCACGTAGCCGAGGCCGAGCAGCGTCTGCGAACCGGCGTACAGCATGTTCCGCAGGACCTCGGTGGTCATCACGACCACCGGGGCGTCGGAGTTGACGCTGTTGTCGCCGGTGAGCAGGCCCACCTTGTCCGTGCCGTAGCGGCGGCACAGGTCGGCGTACTTCTGGTTCGACAGCGCCTTGATGGGTGTCGTGTAGAAGCACTTCTTGCCCTGCTGGAGGGCGAGGTGGACGGCGAACTCGCCGACGATCGTCTTGCCGGAGCCGGTGGGCGCGGCGACCAGCACGCCCTTCCCCGCCTCGAGCGCCTGGCAGGCCTCGATCTGGAAGGGGTCGAGGCCGAAGTCGTACATCTCGCGGAAGGAGGCGAGCGCGGTGGCCTGCTCGGCAGCGCGCTTGCGGGCTGCCGCATACCGCTCGGCCGGTGAGAGATCCTCTGTCATCGTGCTTTCGAGCGTACCGGGCCGCACTGACAACAGGACGATCATTATCCGGATCCGTTCCTGTGAAACCGGGGATCGGCGCAGCTCAGGGGCAGCGCGGCTCAGGGGCCGACGACCCGCACGCCCCCGCGTACGCAGCGCGCGGTCAGCGGCAGCGGACCGAGCGGCTCCCCGTCGGCGTAGCCGGTGACGTCGTGGGCGGTGATCTCGACCCGGGCCGCGCGCAGCACGGTCACCTTCGGATGCTCGACGTGACTCCCCCGGTACACCCGCGGGAACACCCGCAACAGCGTCGTACGGTCGCAGTCCCCGACCACGGTGATGTCGAACAGGCCGTCGGTCAGGTCGGCGCCGGGGCAGATGCGCATGCCGCCGCCGTACGACGAGCCGTTGCCGACGGCGACGAGGGTCGCCTCGACCTCACGGATCTCACCGTCGTCCAGCCGGATCCGGTAGGGGACGGGCCGGAACGCGGCGAGTTCGGCGATCATCGCGAGGTCGTACTTGAAGCGGCCCGAGGGCCACCGCATGCGGTTGCCCCGGTCGTTGACGCGGGAGTCGAAGCCGGAGGCGAGGACCGTGCCGAACCAGCGGTCGCCGACCTGACCGAGGTCGATGTCGTGGATCCGGCCACACTTGAGGGCGTCGGCGATCATGCGGCCCGCGGCGGCCGGCTCGCGCACGGGCAGGCCGAGGGCGCGGGCGAAGTCGTTGCCGGTGCCGACGGCGACCAGGCCGAGCGGGGTGCGCGTGCCCGCCACCGCCCGCAGCGCGAGGTTGGCCATACCGTCACCGCCGACGGCTATCAGCGCACCGGTGCCGCCCTCGACGGCGGCACGCGCGCGGGTGAGGGCGTCCGCGGCGTCCACGCCGAGCACCGTACGCACCGAGAAACCGGCCGCCCGCAACGCGGAAGCGGCCGGCTGCGCCGCGCGGGCGCCCCGGCCGCGGCCCGCGGTGGGGTTGACGAAGAGGGTGATCTCGCTGGTCACGCGACTGACCCTATGAGCTGCCCGCGGATCTTCAGGTCACGTCGTCATAACCGTTGACCCGGTCCGTGCGGTCCCCGCTCGCCTGCTCGGGCAGGGCGGCACGGCTGGTGGTCACGGGCTCGATCTCGCCGATGTCGTCGGGCGTGAGGTCCAGCTCGGAGGCCTCGTCGTCGGCCGGGCCCAGGGCCTCGCGACGACTGCGGCGGCGGTCGTTGACCAGGGAGAAGGCGACTGCGGCGAAGTAAAGGATCCAGATCGGCGCCGCGAGAGCCAGCATGGTCAACGGGTCGGTGCTGGGCGTGGCGATGGCCGCGAACACCGTGATGCCCATGATCATGCCGCGCCACCAGCCGAGCATGCGCTTACCGGTGAGCACACCGGTGAGGTTGAGCATGACCAGCAGCAGGGGCAGTTCGAAGGAGAGGCCGAAGACGAGCACCATCCGCATGACCAGGTCGAGCAGGTCGTCCAGCGGGAGGAGGTTGGACGTGCCGCCCGGGGTGAACTCGAGCAACACCTTCGCGGTGGTGGGAAGGACCGTGTACGCGAAGTAGGCACCGACGATGAACAGCGGGGCGCCCGTGCCCACGAAGGCGTAGGCGTACTTCTTCTCGTGCCGGTGCAGACCGGGCGCGACGAAGGCCCACAGCTGGTAGAGCCAGATCGGCGAGGCCAGCACGACGCCGGCCATCAGGGACACCTTCAGCGCCAGTGTGAAGGGAGTGAGCAGACCGTTGATGGTGATCTGCGCGCACGGCTTCGAGCCTGGCTGCGATTTGGCCAGTTCCGCGAAGGTCTTGTCACAGCCGACCGAGTCGAGGATCGGCTTGGTGATCAAGTTGATGATGTCGTTGTAGAAGAAGGCGGCGAAGACCGTGACGACGACGATCGCCAGGATCGCCTTGGCGAGCCGGTTGCGGAGCTCGCGAAGGTGCTCCGCGAGGGGCATCCGCCCCTCGGGATCCCTCTCCTTTTTGCGGGCAGACTTCAGCAACCCACGTTCCCATCTCGTGCGGCGGGCCGGAGGTCACCGGCCCTGCGTCAGCGCTTGGTCGTGTCCGTCGGCTCGTTGACCGGGCGCGAGCTGGTCACGTCACCGGGGGCGGCCTGGATGGTGCGCTGCGAGGGCTCGTCGGTGTTGGGCGGGCCGGCCGGGGTCGTGGACGACTTGCCTTCGTCCTTCATGGCCTTGGCCTCGCTCTTGAGGATGCGGGCCGACTTGCCGAGCGACCGAGCCATGTCCGGAAGCTTCTTCGCGCCGAACAGCAGGATGATGACGACGAGGATGAGAATGATCTCGGGGGCTCCGAGCCTTCCGAACATAAGTCTTTACCTTCTCACCGAGGCGGCTGTGGTGGGGTGCTGTCCGACCGGTCGGACATGTGTCCGAACGATCGTGTTGACAGCGATCGTAACGCTCAGGGGTGAACGTGGGGCAATCCCTCTGCATCCCCTGTGCGTACTCCCGTCCGCGGCCAGTGCCTCGTTAACCGGGCCGCGATCAGCAGCGTACCTGTCCGAACCGCCGAGGTGACAGGGCGAAGTGTCCCAAAGCCAGACTCACAGCCGCCTGCCGGACAGCTCACAGGGCGTCCACGGAGCGGGCCGTGCTCTCCGCCGCCCGTTCGAGGTCCTCCGCGGCCCGGTTGATCCGGCGCGCCGAGTCCGTGACCTGGCTGCCCAGGCGCTGTGCCTCGACGAAGACGCGCACGGCGAGCACCCCGAGCACGACGAGACCCACGAATCCCACGGCAATCGCGAACATCGGCCAGAACATGACGCCGAGCCTAGACCCTCCCGACGGGCCGGATGCCCCGGGCCACTAGACGGTGGAGTGCAGCCGCAGGGTGCGTACACCGCCGCCGGTGAGCAGTTCCACGATCCGCTCCCCCGCGGGCTTGCGGACAGCGGCGCCGCACTCAGGGCAGGTGAAGGAGTAGAAAGTGGTACGGCTCGTGGCGCCGATGGCGAGGCGCAGGGCGCCCGCGGTGAGCTCGAAGCGCTCCCGGCAGTCCGGGCAGCCCGCCCGGAACACCACCGGGGTCACGCTTCTCATCCCGGAGAACGCGGACTCGACCGTCATGCCCATGGCACCGGACGTCACCGACTCGCTCACAGCCCTGGCTCCTCTTTCTCGGGTCGTTCGCCTCCGGGGCGCCACGGCCGGTGTCGCGGGACGGCCGTGTCCGGCCGTCGACGCCGGTGGCACCCGCGGCTCACTCGCGTCTGCCGTCCGGCCCGTCCGCGACGGCGTGCACCGCACGCGGCCCGCCCGCACCGGCGGCGGCCTCCGCCCCGCCGGCCACCGCCACTGCCTCGATCCCGTCGTACGCCGCCAGCGCCTCGCGGGCCGCCTGCCGGGCGCTGTCCGCCAGCTCGGGCGGCGACACGATGCGGCCGTCACGCCCGAGCCGCAACGCCAGGCGCCGCAGCGACGTCGGTTCGGGGGTCCGCAGAGTGATACGCAGCCCGCCGTCCGCGAGCTCGTCCGCACTGTCGTGCGGGTAGTACTCGGCGACCCAGCGGCCGCCGGGCCCGACCTCGACCACCACCTCCGGGTCCTCGGCCGCGGGCTGCACCAGCGCCTCGGACAGGTCGCGCAGCTCGATCTCCGGCGGTGCCGACGGCTCGTCGAGGATCTTGATCTCGGCGACCCGGTCGAGCCGGAAGGTACGGCGCGCCTCCGAGCGGCGGCACCAGGCCTCGACATAGGTGTGCCCGACGCTGACCAGGCGGATCGGGTCGATCTCCCGCTCGGTGACCTCGTCGCGCGCGGGCGAGTAGTAGCGGATCCACAGCCGGCGGCGCTCGGCGATCGCCCGGTCGACGTCCGCGAAGACCCCGCCCTCGGACTCGAAGGTCACCGACAGCCGCGAGCTGGCGCCCGCAGCCTCGCCGGCGGCGGTCTCCACCTTGGCCGTCGCCCGCAGCAGCGCCTGCCGGTCGCTCTCGCGCAGGCCGGGCAGGGTGGCCACGGCCCGGGCCGCGACGAGCAGGGCGGTGGCCTCGTCGGCGGCGAGCCTGAGCGGCTCGGCCGCCTCCGCCGCCAGGGCGGCGGGGTTGTGCCACCAGATGCGCTCGCCGTCGGTGTCGATGTCGAGCAGGTCGCCGCCGCGGAAGCTGGTGCCGCACATGGGCAGCACGTCGAGGTCGGAGACCAGCTCGTCCTCGGTGATGCCGAAGGCGCGCGCGACGTCCTCGACCCGGGCCCCGGGGCGCTCCCTCAGATACGTCACCAGGGAGAGCATCCGCCGGGTCTGGTCGATGGCGTTCACGGGCCTGACCGGTTTGCCTGCCACTGTCTCGTCCGCTCCCCCTCAGCCCTTGGCCACGGCCCGCAGCCGGTCCACCACGTCGGCCCGCAGCTCCGCGGGCTCCAGGACGACCACGTCCGGCCCGAACTCCACCAGCCAGGCGTCCAGCCCGTGGCCGTACGGAATCTCCAACTCGTCCCAGCCGTCACCGAGTTCCCGGACCGAGGTGGCCTTCGCCCGAAGGGGGTACCCCGCGGCCGAGCGCAGCCGGATCCGCGCCGAGCGGTCGGTGATCTCCCCGGCCCAGCTCGCGACGGTCTCACGGACGGTGACGACGTCCGGCACGTCAGCGGTGTACCGGCCGCCGCGCGAGCGGACCTTGCCGGTGATTCGGGACAGCCGGAAGACCCGCTCGGCACCCCGGTCGCGGTCCCAGCCCGCCAGGTACCAGTGGCCCCGCCAGCACTCCAGCGCCCACGGCTCCACGTGCCGCTGCTCGGGGTGGGCGGCGGTGGCCTTGCGGTAGTCGAACACGACGGGCCTGCGGTCCCGGCAGGCCAGCATCAGCGGCTCGAACGCCGCCTCGTGCACGGGGATGCGCGGCTCCAGCGCCCCGTGCGCCCCGTACGGGTCGACGTCCTCGGGGAGTCCCGCAGCGCGCAGCTTCTGCAGGGCGCCGCTGGCGGCACCGGCGAGCCGGGCCTGCTGCCACACCTTGGCGGCGAGCCCGAGCGCAGCGGCTTCCTCGGCGTCCAGGGTGATGGGCGGGAGGCGGTTGCTGTCGCGGCGCGCCAGGTAGCCGATCTCGCCGTCGAGGCTCTCGACGGTCTCGATGACCAGTCCGAGTTCGCGCAGGTCGTCCTTGTCGCGCTCGAACATGCGGTTGAAGGAGTCGTCGTTGCCGCCCGCGCCGTTGCCCGGCCCGAAGGCCTCGACGTAGGCCTCGATGGAGTCGCGCAGCTCACGCTTGCTGAGCGGCCGCCGGGTCCCGAGCAGACACAGCGCCAGATTCATCAGCCGCTCGGCCTTGGCAATGGCCATCGACGCGCTTCGCCTCCCTATGGTGCTTGACGACGACGACCGTACCGCCCCACGGTGGCCCGGCAAAAGCCGAGGGCCCATGCCCGAACAGGCATGGGCCCCACGTGATCGAGTCTGTTCGGATCCTGCTCAGACCCCGAGCAGGTCGACCACGAAGATCAGCGTCTCGCCGGGCTTGATCAGAGGGGACGGGCTCTGGTTGCCGTAGGCGAGGTGGGCGGGGATGGTCAGCTGGCGGCGGCCGCCGACCTTCATGCCCTGCACGCCCTGGTCCCAGCCCTTGATGACCCGGCCGCCGCCCAGCGGGAAGCGGAAGGGGGCGCCACGGTTCCAGCTGGCGTCGAACTCCTCGCCGGTGCTGAAGGAGACACCGACGTAGTGCACGGTGACGGTCTGGCCGGCCTGCGCGACCGGGCCGTCGCCTTCCCAGATGTCCTTGATCTCGAGGTCCGCCGGGGGCTCGCCGCCCGGGAAGTCGATCTCGGGCTTGTCGATGCTCACGTCTGTTGCTCCTGCTTGTCTACGGAAAGGCGAACACGCACAGTCTTACATCCCGCGCGCGTCACAGCTTCGCGAGGATGTCCACCGAAAAGACCAGCGTGGAGTCCTTCTTGATGCCGCTGCCCTGCGGCGGATTGTCCCCGTAGCCCAGCTTCGGCGGGATGACGATGAGGACGCGGCTGCCGACCTTCTTGCCGGTCAGGCCCTGCGCCCAGCCCTTGACGACCTGCTGGAGCGAGAACGACACGAGCTGCTTGTTGGCGTACGACGAGTCGAACTCCTTGCCGCCGTCCCACAGCACGCCCTTGTACTGCACGAGGACGCTGTCGGCGGCGGCGACCTTCTCGCCGTCGCCCTCCAGGACGTACTCCGCGACGAGCTTCTTCGGGGCGGCTGCCTTGGGCACCTCGATGGAGGGCGCCTTGCCGTCGGTGTCGGTGCCGACCTTGGGCAGGTCCGCGTTGTCCTGCGGGACCTCCTTGCCCTGGGCGGAGCTCTTGGCGTTGAACGTGTCCTGCACGTCGACGACGAAGACCAGGGTGTCGGTGCCCTTGATGCCCGCCTGCGGGTTGCCCTGCGAGCCGTACCCCCAGGTGGGCGGGACGGCCATCTCGACACGGCTGCCGGCCTTCTTGCCGGCCAGCGCGTACCGCCAGCCGTCGATGATCTGGCCCTGGGCGAGCTGGATGGCCAGGCGGGCCTTGCGGTCGTAGGAATTGTCGAAGACCTTGGCGGTGCTCCAGACCTGGCCGAGGTAGTTCGCGACGACGAAGTCGTTCTCCGCGACGGTCTTGCCGCTGCCCGCGACCAGGGTCTTCACCGCGAGCTGCTTCGACGGCTCTCCGCTGCCCTTGGCGATCGTCGGCTTCTCGTCGAACTTCGTGCCCGCGGTGACCGCCGGCAGCGGACCGTCGACGATCTTCGGCGGCGGGGCCGCGGACGGAGCCGACGCCGAGGGCGACGGGCTGTCGCTGGCCTTGCTCGAGTCGGACTTGTCGTCGCCGCATGCGGCGAGCGTGGCCAGTCCAGCGGGTACGGAGATGAGAAGTGAGCGTCGGCGCACTGTGGGGGCCTCGTAATCGGTCGATCTTGTTGATGGCGTGCGCGCAACTCTACGGCGTGAGAAGGGCGCCGCACTTGTAACGTACGGCGCCCGTGTGGCGTTCCGGCGATTTTCCCGCCGGCGCAATTCCTCACATTCCGGCGATCAGCTTCTCCACCCGGTCGTCCACGGAACGGAACGGGTCCTTGCACAACACGGTGCGCTGGGCCTGGTCATTCAGCTTGAGGTGAACCCAGTCGACCGTGAAGTCACGGCGCTGTTCCTGCGCGCGCCTGATGAAGTCGCCGCGCAGCCGGGCCCGAGTGGTCTGCGGCGGAACGGACTTGCCCTCGAAGATCTTCAAGTCGTTGCAGATCCGCGCTGCCTGACCCTTCTTCTCGAGCAGGTAGTACAGGCCACGACGGCGGTGGATGTCGTGGTAGGCGAGGTCTATCTGCGCGACCCGCGGATGCGACATGGTCATGTTGTGCTTGGCCCGGTACCGCTCGAGGAGCTTGTACTTCATGACCCAGTCGATCTCGGTGCCGATGCGGTCGAGGTCCTCGGTCTCGATCGCGTCCAGGGTGCGGCCCCACAGCTCCAGGACCTGCTCCACGGTGCCGGTGCGGATGCCGCGGCGCTCGCAGAAGTCCACGGCCTTCTCGTAGTACTCGCGCTGCACCTCCAGGGCGGAGGCCTCGCGTCCGCTGGCCAGGCGGACCTTGCGGCGGCCGGTGATGTCGTGGCTGACCTCGCGGATCGCCCGGATCGGGTTCTCCAGGGTGAGGTCCCGCATCACGGTGCCCGCCTCGATCATGCGCAGTACCAGGTCGGTGGCCCCGACCTTGAGCAGCATGGTCGTCTCGGACATGTTGGAGTCGCCCACGATGACGTGCAGGCGGCGGTAGCGCTCGGCGTCCGCGTGCGGCTCGTCACGCGTGTTGATGATCGGCCGGGAGCGGGTCGTCGCCGAGGAGACGCCCTCCCAGATGTGCTCGGCCCGCTGGCTGACGCAGTACACGGCACCGCGCGGCGTCTGGAGCACCTTGCCCGCGCCGCACAGCAACTGCCGTGTGACCAGGAACGGAATCAGAATGTCCGCGAGCCGGGAGAACTCCCCGTGCCGGGCCACCAGATAGTTCTCGTGGCAGCCGTAGGAGTTGCCCGCCGAATCGGTGTTGTTCTTGAAGAGGTAGACGTCGCCCGCGATTCCCTCCTCGTGCAGGCGTCGTTCGGCGTCCACCAGGAGTCCTTCGAGAATGCGCTCGCCCGCTTTGTCGTGGGTGACCAGTTCGGTCACGTTGTCACATTCCGGTGTGGCGTATTCCGGATGTGAACCCACGTCGAGATAGAGGCGGGCGCCGTTTCGCAGAAAGACATTGCTGCTGCGGCCCCATGACACGACACGGCGGAAGAGGTACCGCGCCACCTCGTCAGGAGACAGGCGGCGCTGTCCCCTGAACGTGCACGTGACGCCGTACTCGTTCTCCAGCCCGAAAATGCGGCGGTCCATGAGGGAACATTACGCCCGATCCCCTGAACTGAAACGGGGTTCGACGGCACGGTTTGGATCATTTTCCGAACCGGCGGCAACCACCGCTCCCCCACCGGGAGCTGCGAGTACCCGCCCGGTGGCGGTCAAAACCAGCAAGGACACGCTGCCCGCGACCCCCGGCACGGCGAAGCCCCACAGGGCCCCGCCCACCTCTACGACGGGTCCCGCGACGCCCGTTCCGACCGAGTGGCCCACGGTGAACGTCGTCACCAGCCAGGAGAACGCCTCGGTGACCGTGCCGCGCGGCGCGTGCCGGTCGACCAGGACGAACGCGCAGGCGATGGCGGGCGCGAGGAAGACCCCGGCGAGGGCGGTCAGCGCCACCATGGGCACCGCGTCCGGCATGAGCATCAGCGGCAGGTAACACACCACCAGAAGGGCCACCAGCACCCGCAGTCGCCGCGCGGGCTCACCGGCCCACTGCCGGGCCCCGTAGACGGAGCCGCCGACCAGCGCCCCGAACCCCAGAGCCGCCATCAGCCAGCCGTACACGACGTCACCGCCGTGCTCGTCCGCGTAGGGCACCGAGGCGACCGTGATGGACCCGAGCGCCATCCCGATGAACAGGAACGCCGCCAGCAGCGCCAGCAGCCCCGCCGAGCGCAGCGCGCCGAGCCAGTGGGCCTCGCGCGGCGCCGACCGCCACGCGCGCGAGGGCGGCGACACCACCACGGACAGGGCGCCCAGCACCCCGACCACGTTCAGCACGAGCAGCGCGGCCTGGGCGGACCACAGGGACACGCACAGCGTCACGAGCAGCGGCCCGACGGTGAACATCACCTCCTGGGCCACGGCGTCCATGGCGTACGCGGTGTGCACGTGCTCCTCCTTGCGGAGGACGGACGACCACAGGGCGCGCAGCCCGCCCTCGAGGGGCGGCGTGAAGAGCCCGGCACCGGCCACCGCGGCATACGCGAGGGGCAGCGATCCGATCCCGGCGAAGGCGAAGACGGCCATGGCCAGCCCGGAGAGGACGGCCGCCGGCAGCTGCACGCGCGGCTGCCCGCGCAGGTCCACGAGCCGGCCCAGCACCGGCTGCCCCACGGCGTTGGCGACGCCGTACACGCCCGCCAGCGCCCCCGCGAGGCTGTACGAACCGCCTTCGGCGCGTACGAACAGCAGGATCGCGATGGCCGCCGTCGCGTTGGGCAGCCGGCCGACGAGCGTGCCGACGAGCAGCCGGGCGGCGTGTCGCGCCCGAAGGATCTCCAGGTATCCCGTGGCCATGTCCCCGCCCTAGGTTTTACGTATAACGTCGACTCCCATACGTACCATGGCCGCTGTTCACGAGTCCAGACGAAGGAGCGGCCCGACGGTGGCACGAGGCAGCACCCGACCCACGAGCCGGGACGTCGCCCAGGCCGCCGGCGTGTCCCAGGCGGCGGTCTCCCTGGTCCTCG
Source organism: Streptomyces afghaniensis (assembly GCF_044327915.1). NCBI lineage: Bacteria > Bacillati > Actinomycetota > Actinomycetes > Kitasatosporales > Streptomycetaceae > Streptomyces > Streptomyces afghaniensis. The sequence goes on along the minus strand of NZ_JBIRGJ010000009.1, from coordinate 189,557 downwards.
GGGACAAGTGGCGCGGGCGCGTCTCGGAGGCGACGGCGCAGCGGGTCCGCGAGGCCGCGCGCGACCTCGGCTACCGCCCGAACCTGGCCGCCCGCAACCTGCGCCTGGGCCGTACCCGCACGGTCCTCCTGGTGGTCCCGGCCCTGACCACGGAGTTCTTCGCCGGCGTCTACACGGGCGCCGCCCGCGTCGCCGCCGAGCACGGCTTCGGCGTGGTCCTCTACCCCTCACCCGAGGGGATCGGCCCCGCCCGGGACCCCTTCGCCTCCGCGCAGGCCGCGCTCGACGGCGTCATCGCGTCGTCCATGGCCGCGGACGCGCTGACCGCGATCCGCGGGGAGGCGCTGCCGCTGGTGATGCTGGACAGTGACCCCGCGGGCAGCCTGGGGGCGGCGACGGTCAACCTGGACATCGCCGACGGTGTCCGCCAGGTCACGGAACACCTGCTGTCCCTGGGGCACCACCGGTTCCTCCACCTGGCGGCGGACGTGCCGTCGTGGACCTTCGAGGTACGCGCCCGGGAGCTGGCGGCGCGCCTGGCCGGGGTGCCCGGCACGTCCGTCCGTACGGCGCGCTCACCGATCTCCATCGAGGGCGCGGTGGCCGCCGCCGAAACCGCCCTCTCGGGGCCCGGTCCCCGTCCCACGGCCGTGGTCTGCGACGACGACCAGCTGGCCGCCGGCACGTACAAGGCAGCTCGACGTCTGGGCCTGCGCGTCCCGGACGACCTGTCGGTCACCGGCCTGGACGATCTGGCCCTGGCCACGGCGATCGACCCGGAGCTGACGACGGTCCGCCTGGACGCCGAGCTGTTCGGTGAACGGGGTATGGCGGCGCTGCTGGCCGTCCTGGAGGGCCGTGAGCCCGAGGGCGGGGACATCCCGGTGCGACTCGTCGTACGGGGCTCTACGGCACCGCCGGGATTGCCGTAGCGGCCGTTTGCGCTGAGGCGGTGGGTCCGCAGCCCGGCGGAGCGGGGTGCCTCCCCCAAGCTCTCGGCTTCGCTCGAGCAGGGGGGACCCCCATCGCCCACCCGTGCCGCCCTTAGCGGCACGATTGCCCGCAGCTGAGCGGGATGGGCGGCCCGCCCCCACGCGCCCGCAGCCGCCGTACGACGCAAGGGGACGTGTCGGGGGGTGTCCGCCCGCAGCGGTTGGCGCGTCGACGCCAGTCAGTCGGTATCCGACCCCATCGCGCCGTTCCGAGGACGGCCCCCCC
>NZ_JBIRGJ010000009.1:0-188329 GCF_044327915.1 Streptomyces afghaniensis | reverse complement strand
CCCGCCACCGCGGCCGCGGCCGGGCCCGCCCCGCGCCCTCCAGCCCCTCCGCGGGCCGCGCCCCCGCGGCAGTGGACGACTACTCGCCGTCCGACGCCTCCGCTTCGGCGTCCGCCTCGGCCTCCGACGCCGTGTTCGCCCCGTCCGCCTCCAGCAGCCGGCCCAGCTGGCGCCCACTGATCCGCTTGAACTTCCGCTTCTGCGGCCGCGTACGGTCCAGCACCGCGACTTCCAGCCGCTCCGCGGGAATCTCCCGCTCGCTGCCGTTGGTGTCGCGGGACAGCGCCTGCACCGCCAGCTTCAGCGCCTCGGCCAGCGTCATACCGTCCTGGTGGCGCTGGTCCAGATAGTTGCTGATCTGCTCCGCGTTGCCCCCCACCGCGACCGAGCCGTGCTCGTCCACGATGGAACCGTCATGCGGCAGCCGGTAGATCTGGTCACCCTCGGGGGTCTCCCCGACCTCCGCGACGACCAGCTCCACCTCGTACGGCTTCTCCGCCGCGCTGGAGAAGATCGTGCCCAGCGTCTGCGCGTACACGTTCGCCAGGCCCCGGGCCGTCACATCGTCCCGGTCGTAGGTGTAACCCCGCAGGTCGGCGTAGCGCACACCGCCGATCCGCAGGTTCTCGTACTCGTTGTACTTGCCGGCGGCCGCGAAGCCGATCCGGTCATAGATCTCGCTGAACTTGTGCAGCGCGCGGGACGGGTTCTCCCCGACGAACACGATGCCGTCGGCGTACTGCAGCACGACCAGGCTGCGACCACGGGCGATGCCCTTGCGGGCGTACTCCGCCCGGTCGGCCATCGCCTGCTGGGGTGAGACATAGAACGGCGTCGACACCGGTTATCCGTCCCTCTCTTGAAGATTCCGTCGGTTCACTGGACCACCCTCATGAAGACAGCCCGCTGCTCACAGCAGCGCGGCCCGCGGACCGTCGGGCTGCTCCAGACGCCGCTCCAGAACCGACCGCGCGATCTCGGACGACTCGTTCTCGGAGAGCCGGCGGAAGCCGTCCTCGGTGATCACGGTGACGATGGGATAGATCCGGCGGGCGACATCGGGACCACCGGTCGCCGAGTCGTCGTCTGCCGCGTCGTAGAGCGCCTGGACCACGAGCGTCGTGGCCTCGGCCTCGCTCAGGTCGTCCCGGAAGAGCTTCTTCATGGCACCGCGGGCGAAGATCGACCCGGAACCGGTGGCCGCGAAGTTCTGCTCCTCGGAGCGACCGCCCGTGACGTCGTAGGAGAAGATCCGACCCTTGTCCCGGTCCACGTCGTACCCGGCGAAGAGCGGGACGACGGCCAGTCCCTGCATGGCCATGGCCAGGTTCGAGCGGATCATCGTCGACAGCCGGTTCGCCTTGCCCTCCAGCGACAGCTGCGCGCCCTCGACCTTCTCGAAGTGCTCCAGCTCCAGCTGGAACAGCTTCACCATCTCCACGGCCAGACCGGCCGTGCCGGCGATGCCGACGGCCGAGTACTCGTCGGCAGGGAAGACCTTCTCGATGTCCCGCTGCGCGATGACGTTGCCCATGGTGGCCCGCCGGTCACCGGCGAGGACGACACCGCCCGGGAACGTCACGGCCACGATCGTCGTGCCGTGCGGCGCCTCGATCGCGCCCTGCACCGGAGGCAACTTCTTGTTGCCCGGAAGCAGTTCGGGCTGGTGATCGGAGAGGAAATCCATGAAGGAGGAAGACCCTGGCGTCAGGAAGGCAGCTGGTAGACGCCCGGTGCTACGAGTGTTGGCTTCCACGCGATTCCTTCCACGTATGCGACAGCCCGCCCTGTGACGTCGGGCCGATCCTTGGAACAACCCCGGTCCGGTTGCGACCGGGGGCTCGGTATGCCACGGACCCTACCCGTCCTTCGGCGGTGATCCACATGCCCGGCGGCTCCAACTCCGAGGGAGCCACGCCGCACTTGCCCGCCCTTGCCGCCCGGCAGGTCACCGGGCTCCGGACGTCACCGACGCCCGGAGCGCCGCACACGAGGGCATCAGGTCATGCACTGCCCCGCGCGCAGCGCTCCGCGCCGGCTCGTCCGTCACTCACGGCACCCCGTGACCTTCGGAATGAAGGCTCAGGCGCCTTACTGGCCACCCTTTTGAACGAAGGACCGCACGAAGTCCTCGGCGTTCTCCTCGAGGACGTCGTCGATCTCGTCCAGAACCGAGTCCACGTCGTCGCTCAGCTTCTCGTGACGCTCCTTGACGTCCTCCGAAGCCTGCGCTTCTGCCGCCTGCTCCTCGACCTCCTCGGTGGACCGGGTGGCCTTCTGCTGTCCGCCGCCGGTGTCCTTGGTCGCCATATCCCTCACCCCGCTCGGTTCGCCCGACACAGTTGCTCGGTCAAGATCAGACCCTACTCGCCGGGTCTGACAATGGCCCCGCTGTTGCTCCAACGTACGGGGACCACCTCGATGATTCCCGGACCTGGGATTTTCCACCCTGTCCGGCGGGCCCCACCCGAGTACCCGCTGACCGCGCTCACCCGCCCGAAAGGACCCTGACCAGGTCTTCCGCGGTGCGGCAGCGGTCCAGAAGCTCCTTGACGTGATTACGCGTTCCGCGAAGCGGTTCCAGGGTTGGAACGCGCTGGAGGGAGTCCCGGCCCGGCAGGTCGAAGATCACCGAGTCCCAGGACGCCGCCGCCACGTCGTCCGCGTACTGCTCCAGGCAGCGGCCGCGGAAGTACGCGCGCGTGTCCTCCGGCGGCGCCGTACGGGCCCGCTCGACGTCCGCCTCGTCCAGCAGCCGCTTCATGCGCCCGCGGGCCACCAGACGGTTGTACAGGCCCTTCTCGGGCCGTACATCGGCGTACTGCAGGTCGACCAGGTGCAGCCGCGCCGCGTCCCAGTCGAGGCTGTCCCGGCGCCGGTAGCCCTCCATGAGCTCCCGCTTGGCGACCCAGTCCAGCTCGCCGGCCAGGCTCATCGGGTCGTGCTCCAGACGGGTGAGGGTGTCCTCCCAGCGCGACAGGACGTCCTTGGTCTGGTCGTCGGCGTCCGCGCCGAACCGCTCCTCCACGTACTTGCGCGCGAGCTCGTAGTACTCCATCTGAAGCTGCACCGCCGTGAGCGTACGGCCGCTGCGCAGCGTGATCAGACGCTTCAGGGACGGGTCGTGCGAGACCTGGTGGAGGGTGCGGACGGGCTGGTCGACGGCGAGGTCGACGGCGATGAAGCCGTCCTCGATCATCGACAGGACCAGGGAGGTCGTCCCCAGCTTGAGGTACGTCGAGATCTCCGACAGGTTCGCGTCGCCGATGATCACGTGCAGGCGCCGGTACTTCTCGGCGTCCGCGTGCGGCTCGTCGCGGGTGTTGATGATCGGGCGCTTGAGCGTCGTCTCGAGGCCGACCTCGACCTCGAAGTAGTCGGCCCGCTGGCTGAGCTGGAAGCCGTGCTCGTGCCCGTCCTGGCCGATGCCGACGCGGCCCGCGCCGGTGAAGACCTGGCGGGAGACGAAGAACGGCGTGAGGTGGCGCACGATGTCCGAGAAGGGGGTCTCCCGCTTCATCAGGTAGTTCTCGTGCGTGCCGTAGGACGCGCCCTTGTTGTCGGTGTTGTTCTTGTACAGGTGGATCGGCTGGGCACCGGGCAGCTGGGCGGCCCGTTCCGCGGCCTCCGCCATGATCCGCTCGCCGGCCTTGTCCCAGAGGACGGCGTCCCGCGGGTTGGTGACCTCGGGGGCGCTGTACTCGGGGTGTGCGTGGTCGACGTAGAGCCGTGCGCCGTTGGTGAGGATCACGTTGGCCAGGCCGATGTCCTCGTCGGTGAGCTGGCTGGAGTCGGCCGCCTCGCGGGCGAGGTCGAAGCCTCGGGCGTCCCGCAGCGGGTTCTCCTCCTCGAAGTCCCAGCGGGCCCGGCGGGCCCGGTGCATCGCCGCCGCGTAGGCGTTCACGATCTGGGACGAGGTGAGCATGGCATTGGCGTTGGGGTGGCCGGGGACGGAGATTCCGTACTCCGTCTCGATGCCCATTACTCGCCGTACGGTCATGCGGCCCTCCTTGCCCGGCGGCGCCCTCGGTCGTGGGCGCCACTCAGATACCGCTGGCGCTCGGTTGCGTGTGCGGTGCCCGTCCCCGCACTGCGCGACTTGGCGGTACGCAAGAGCCTAGAACGCCTTTGCGCTGGTGGGGAGATCATTTGCGTCATTGCGTTGCTCCACCCGTGGCCTGAAAAACAGTCGGCTGCGGGTACCCGTCGAGGGCACCCGCAGCCGCCCTGCCTTTTACAGGTACTGACCGGTATTCGCCACCGTGTCGATGGAGCGTCCGGTGTCCGCGCCCTGCTTTCCGGTGATGAGCGTACGGATGTACACGATCCGTTCGCCCTTCTTTCCGGAGATCCGGGCCCAGTCGTCCGGGTTGGTGGTGTTGGGCAGGTCCTCGTTCTCCTTGAACTCGTCCACGCAGGCCTGGAGGAGGTGGGAGACCCGGAGGCCCTTCTGGTTCTTCTCGAGGAAGTCCTTGATCGCCATCTTCTTGGCGCGGCCCACGATGTTCTCGATCATGGCGCCGGAGTTGAAGTCCTTGAAGTAGAGAACTTCCTTGTCGCCGTTGGCGTAGGTGACCTCCAGGAAGCGGTTCTCCTCGGATTCGGCGTACATCTGTTCGACGGCCGTCTGGATCATGCTCTGGACCGTGGAGGCCTTGGATCCGCTGTGCTCGGCGAGGTCGTCGCTGTGCAGCGGGAGGCGCTCGGTGAGGTACTTGCCGAAGATGTCCTTGGCCGCCTCGGCGTCCGGACGCTCGATCTTGATCTTCACGTCCAGCCGGCCGGGACGCAGGATGGCGGGGTCGATCATGTCCTCACGGTTGGAGGCACCGATCACGACCACGTTCTGCAGGCCCTCCACACCGTCGATCTCGGCGAGCAGCTGCGGGACGATGGTGTTCTCCACGTCCGAGCTGACACCGGAGCCACGGGTGCGGAAGAGGGACTCCATCTCGTCGAAGAAGACGATGACGGGCGTGCCCTCGCTGGCCTTCTCACGGGCCCGCTGGAAGACGAGGCGGATCTGCCGCTCCGTCTCACCGACGTACTTGTTCAGGAGCTCGGGGCCCTTGATGTTGAGGAAGAAACTCTTGCCGGCGGCCTGGCCGGTCACCTCGGCGACCTTCTTGGCCAGAGAGTTGGCGACGGCCTTGGCGATCAGGGTCTTACCGCATCCGGGGGGCCCGTACAGCAGGACACCCTTCGGCGGCCGCAGTTCGTGCTCCTTGAACAGGTCCGGGTAGAGGTACGGGAGCTCGACCGCGTCGCGGATGGCCTCGATCTGGCCGCCCAGGCCACCGATCTGCTCGTAGCCGATGTCGGGGACCTCTTCGAGGACGAGCTCCTCGACCTCGCTCTTGGGCACGACCTCGTAGACGTAGCCGGAGCGGGGTTCGAGCAGGAGGGCGTCGCCGGGGCGGATGGTGACGTCCAGCAGCGGCTCGGCGAGCCGTACCACCCGCTCCTCGTCGGTGTGCCCGAGCACCAGGGCCCGCTCGCCGTCCTCGAGGATCTCCTTGAGTGTGACGATGTCGCCGACGCGCTCGAACTCCATGGCGTCGACCACGTTGAGCGCTTCGTTGAGCATCACTTCCTGGCCGCGCCGGAGCTCGTCGAGCTCGACGCTGGGGCTGACGTTCACCCTGAGCTTGCGGCCGCCGGTGAAGATGTCGGCGGTACCGTCCTCGTTCGCCGTCAGGAAGACACCGAAGCCGGCCGGCGGCTGCGCGAGCCGGTCGACTTCCTCCTTGAGGGCCACGATCTGGTCACGAGCCTCACGGAGCGTGTTGGCGAGCCGCTCGTTCTGCGCGGACACGCCGGCCAGATTGGTCTGCAGCTCGACGATCCGCTCTTCGAGAATCCTCGTATGCCGCGGAGAGTCGGCGAGCTTGCGTCGCAGGACGGCGATCTCCTGCTCAAGGTAGGCAATCTGCCCGGCCGGGTCGTCGGACCCGCGTCCCGGGCGGATGCCGCGGTTCATGTCGTCGTCGTGGGCTGCCACGGTCCTCACCTCCTCCAAGGGGAGCTGGACGCTTCCAGACCCTACCTGGGCGGGTGTCGATTGAAACCCCTAGATCACAAAGACGGTCGGGGTGTGTCCGATCTTCACCCTTGCGCTCTCCCTCACGCCAGGGGAATACCCAGCGAACATGATTGGAACCCAGCCTCAGGTACGGTCGAAGCGTTCAACACCCGTCAGAGCTGGCCGGATTCCCGGCACGGCTCGACGCACGAAACGGCAGGAGACATGAGCGTGCAGCAGGAGGCCGGGGTCGACGGCGATGCGCTGGAGGTCTGGATCGACCAGGACCTGTGTACCGGTGACGGCATCTGCGCCCAGTACGCGCCCGAGGTGTTCGAGCTGGACATCGACGGTCTGGCCTATGTGAAGAGCCCCGACGACGAGTTGCTCCAGGACAAGGGCGCGACAACGCCCGTTCCGCTGCCGCTTCTCACGGACGTGATCGACTCGGCGAAGGAGTGTCCGGGCGAGTGCATCCACGTACGTCGCGTTTCGGACAGGGCCGAGGTCTACGGGCCGGACGCAGAGTGACTACTTCTCTACGCTCCGTCACTCCTGTCTGATATCTCACACGCCGGGGCGCAGAGGCCTCACACACTGCGGGCACCGGCCGGTGTCGAGCGCACGAACGCGCCGCCGTGCCAACGCCATTTCGCGTCGCTGTGCACATCGGGGCAGCAACGCGGCACATCGGACGACGAGTAGCCGAGGAGCGTGGCCGTGACGGCGCCGTCGCGTACGGCGAAGTCGCTGACGGTGGTGCCGTCCTTGGGGTCGAGCAGGGTCGCCACCACGCGCGGTTCGCCGCCGTCCCCGCCCCGGGTGAGGACGTACACGCCGTCCGGCGGGGTGCCCATCGGGGAGTCGCAGTGGACCACGGCGACCGTCTCGGGGTTGCCGTCGCCGTCGAGGTCGCCGGAAGCCCGCTTCTTCACCACGGCCTTCACCGGGCCGCACTCGATCGGGAACGTCACCGCGGCCGGGTCGGGCGGCGCGAGCTGCGCCGGAGCGCTTCTGGTCTCTGGGCCGGCCGCCTGGGCCGCCGTGGCCGCTCCCGGCTGGAGGAACGAGGAGAAGGCCACGACGCCGGCGACGGCCGTCGCGGTGGCGAGCCAGTGGATGGGGCGGGTGTGGGTGTGGGCGAGCTCCGGGACGGCGGAAGGCTGCACTAGGAGTGTCTCCTGAGGGCTGTGCCGGTGGGTGGCCAAGATGGTGCCACACGTCACACCGCGAGGGAACGGCGGGGTGTGCAGGTCCTGCGCCGGGGAAGTCAGAAGGGTTACGGTCCCTGCCGCTGCGTCAGCGAGCAAATGCCGTCGCGGGCCGCCGCGAGCCCGCGTCACGTCGGCAAGGCGGGCCGTCGAGGGACCTGTTTCAGGTCAAGGGGGACACACGCTGGTTCACCCGTGGCGGCAGCCCGGGCAACAGTGAGGCGCCGTGGCGGAGTTCCCGGAGTGGGCCCGGGAACTCCGCCACGGCGCCTGTGCGTTGTGCGGGGCGGCGGGTCGTCTCAGCGGCCGGTACCGCCGTCGGCGTTGGGGCCGGCGTAGTCCTCGCCGTAGGCGCCCTTGGCGGGGCGGCGGCGGCGCATGGGCGGCTCGACGCCGTCGGCGAGGCGGCGGGCCGTGAGCAGGAAGCCGGTGTGGCCGATCATCCGGTGGTCCGGGCGGACGGCCAGGCCCTCGATGTGCCAGTTGCGGATCATCGTCTCCCAGGAGGTCGGCTCGTTGAAGCAGCCGATCTCGCGGATGGACTCGACGGTCCGGGCGAGCTGGGTGGTGGTCGCCACGTAGCAGCACAGGATGCCGCCGGGGACCAGCGCCTTGGAGACGGCCTCCAGGCACTCCCAGGGGGCGAGCATGTCGAGGATGACGCGGTCGACGTCGGCGTCGGACAGGTTGTCCTGGAGGTCGCCGACGGTGAGCTGCCAGGCGGGGTGCGGGCCGCCGAAGTAGCGCTCCACGTTCGCCTGGGCGATCTCGGCGAAGTCCGCGCGGCGCTCGTAGCTGTGCAGCATGCCCTGGTCGCCGATGGCGCGCAGCAGGAAGCTGCTGAGCGAGCCGGAGCCGACGCCGGCCTCCACGACGCGGGCGCCGGGGAAGATGTCGGCGAAGGCGAGGATCTGCCCCGCGTCCTTCGGGTAGACGACGGCTGCCCCGCGGGGCATGGACAGGACGTAGTCGGGGAGCAGGGGGCGCAGCGCGAGGTAGGCGACGTTTCCTGTGGTGCGGACAACGCTGCCCTCGGGAGCGCCGATCAGTTCGTCGTGCGGGAAGGAACCCTTGTGGGTGTGGAAGTTCTTCCCGGCCTCGAGCGTGAACGTGTAGTGGCGGCCCTTGGGGTCGGTCAGCTGTACCTGGTCCCCGACCTTGAAGGGCCCGCGCCTGCGGGCGGCACCGGTCGGTTCGGACATGTGACCAGCCTACCGGCACCTGAGCGGGCCTCCGACCACGGTCCGGCCACTAGGAGGGGCGGGCCATGGCCTTCACGAAGGCTCGCTCCACGTCGGCCGCGGACAGGACGCCGTAGATCTCGCCGGTCTCCTCGACCACCAGGTACTCGGTCGCGGGAGTCGCCCGGAGCGCGTCCAGGAGCTCCTCGCCGGACAGTTCCGCCGAGACGCGCATGCCGTCGGTCAGGTCCTGGGCGAGGCCGCTGACCGCGACCCAGGGGCGGCGGTGTTCCGGTACGCCGACGATGGCGGCCTCGCGGACGAGGGAGACGGGGTTGCCGTGGGCGTCGACGACGACCAGGGCGCGGGCGCCGGCGGCGTTGGCGCGGCGCAGGGCCTCCGAGAGCGGGGTGTGGGTCTCGACCGGGACGGCTCGGCGGGTGAGCGCGCGGGCGCGCAGTTCGGGGAGGTGCTCGCGCAGGCGGGCCATGCGCAGGCTGTTGCCGGCGCCGGTCCAGATGATCGCGGCGAGGATGGCGGCGAGCAGGGCGTCCAGGACGGTGTCCATGCCGACGTTGTCCACGGCGTCGGTGCCGAGGGCGCCGGACTGGGTCAGCAGGGGCAGGCCGATCAGGACGGAGACGGCGAGGGCGCGGCCGACCCAGGCGGCGGCGACAGTGCCGGCCATCGGCTTGCCGGTGATCTTCCAGACGACCGCGCGGAGCATGCGGCCGCCGTCCAGGGGCAGGCCGGGCAGGAGGTTGAAGGCGGCCACGATGAGGTTGGAGATCATCAGACCGGCCAGCAGCACGCCCGGAACCGTGCCGGGTTCCACGGTCTGCATGGCGGCGAAGAAGACACCGGCCAGGACGAGGGAGAGCAGCGGTCCGACGAAGGCGAGCACGAACTCCCGTCCGGGGGTCTCGGCCTCCTTCTCGATCTCGGAGACGCCGCCGAAGAACTGGAGCTGGATGCGGCGGACCGGGAGCTTGAAGCGCAGGGCGGCGACCGTGTGGGCCAGCTCGTGCACCAGCACGGACGCGTAGAAGGCGACCGCGAAGAACAGGGAGACCAGGTAGCGGGCGGCGCCGAGCTCGGGCAGCACGCGCTCCAGCTGTCCGCCGAACACCCAGGTGATCAGCGCGGCGACGAGGAACCAGCTGGGCGCGACGTAGACGGGCACACCGAACGGCCGCCCCATCAGCAGTCCGCCTCGCGGCTCCGGGCGCTGGGGCGCGGGGCCCTTGCCGTCGGCCGAGTGCGCGAGGTGGCGGTCACCGGTGCCGTGGGTGGCGGGCCGGCTGTGCGCATCGGTCTTGCCCGCGGCGGAGCCCGCGTGCGGCCCGGCGGCGTAAGCACGGTCGGGGTGTGCGTCGCCCTCCGGCGGACGGCCGCTGCCATCGTGGTCGCCGTGGGCGGGGGCCTTGCGCAGGGCGTCGGGCTCGGGGCGGTCGGGGTGCGCGTCCGCCTTCGACAAGCGGGTGCTGGCGTCCTCGCCGTGGGCGGGGGCCTTGCGCAGGGCGTCGGCCTCCGGGCGGTCCGCGTGCGCGTCGCTCCCGGAACGGCGGTTGTCGCCGTGGGCGGAGCCCTCCGGGTGGTCCGCGTGCGCGTCGCCCTCCGAACGGCTGCTGCCGTCGTCCCCGCCGCGGGTGGGGGCCTTGCGCAAGGGATCGCCCTCCGGGCGGTCGAGGTGCGCGTCGGCCTCCGACAAGCGGGTGCCGGAGTCCTCACCCTGGGCGGGGGCCTGCGTGCGGTCGGGGTGCGCCTGGGGTGACGCTTCCGGAGGGCCGTCGGTGGTGGCGGCTGGGGCCTGGCCCGGTGCCGGGTCTCCCGGCCGTACGACCGGACGGTCGGTGCCGGGCGCCTCGGTCACTGCCGGGTCGGCCGTCGGTCCGGGTGCCTGGGGAGACGGGCGGTCGTCCGGCCGGGTCGGCGGCGGCGCGGCAGGGGCGTCGTCGTCGCTCGTGGAGGTGAACCGCCGTACGTCCGTGGACTGTTCGTCGGCGGGGGTCGGGTCGGTGGCCCGGGCCGGATGCCGTGCTTGGCGCTCGGCCGACTCCTCGTTGCCGGACCGCGGCTGCCCGCGCCCGCCGCTCTCGTCCACCGGTGTCCCCTCGTTCGCATCGTCTCCCGCGCCTGCCGGACGGGAGGGTCTCGAGTCGATGGTATGCGTCCGTCGAGGTGCCTTCCGCCCCGGCACCCCTGAGTTTCCCTCCGTCCCGCCTCCTCACTCCTGCCCGCGGCGTGACCGCGGCTGGGTCACTGTCAGTGGCGGCCCGTATGGTCTGGGGCATGGAGACGAGCACCGAGGGCACGGCGCAGCCCGACAGCAGCCCTGCCGCGGCGGTGGATCCGCCGGTACCGGCCGGGTCCGTGGAGGCGGTCATCGAGACGGCAGTGGAGACGGCGGCCGTGCCCGCGGCCGAGACCACACCCACGGCCATACCGCCCGCCTCGCTGTCCCCCTCGCGTGCCAGTGACTTCATGCAGTGCCCGCTGCTCTACCGCTTCCGGGTCATCGACCGGCTGCCGGAGAAGCCGAGCGAGGCGGCGACCAGGGGCACGCTGGTGCACGCGGTCCTGGAGCGCCTCTTCGACGCCCCGGCGGCCGAGCGCACGGCGCCCAGGGCGAAGTCGCTGATCCCGGGCCAGTGGGACCGGCTGCGGGAGACGCGGCCGGAGGTCGTGGAGCTCTTCGCCGACGACCCCGAGGGCGAGCGGCTGGCGCGCTGGCTGGGCGAGGCCGAGCAGCTCGTCGAGCGCTGGTTCACCCTGGAGGACCCCAGCCGGCTGGAGCCGGCCGAGCGGGAGCTGTTCGTCGAGGCCGAGCTGGAGTCCGGGCTGCGGCTGCGCGGCATCATCGACCGGGTCGACGTGGCGCCCACGGGCGAGGTCCGGATCGTCGACTACAAGACGGGGAAGGCCCCCAGGCCCGAGTACTCCGAGGGCGCCCTGTTCCAGATGAAGTTCTACGCCCTCGTCGTCTGGCGGCTGAAGAACGTGGTTCCGAGGCGGCTCCAACTGGTCTATCTCGGCAGCGGCCAGGTGCTGACGTACGACCCGGTCCTCGCCGACCTGGAGCGGGTCGAGCGCAAGCTGCTCGCGCTGTGGGAGGCGATCCGGCTGGCGACCGAGACGGGCGACTGGCGGCCGCGCCCCACGAAGCTGTGCGGCTGGTGCGACCACCAGGCCCACTGCCCGGAGTTCGGCGGCACTCCCCCGCCGTACCCGCTGCCGCTGCGGGCGACCGGCCAGGGCGGCTGAGCCCGGCGGCCTCGCGCAGGGCAGAATGGGGCCGGACTAGCGAAGGAGACTTACGTGGCCATCCGCGTCCTACTGGTCGACGACCAGCCCCTGCTCCGTACGGGCTTCCGGATGATCCTGGAGGCCGAGCAGGACCTCGCGGTCGTCGGCGAGGCCGGAGACGGCCTCCAGGCGCTCGACCAGGTGCGGGCGCTGCAGCCCGACGTGGTCCTGATGGACATCCGCATGCCGCGGATGGACGGCGTGGAGGCGACCCGGCAGATCACCGGCCCCGGGCGGGACGGTCCGGCGAAGGTCCTGGTGCTGACCACCTTCGACCTCGACGAGTACGTGGTGGAGGCGCTGCGGGCCGGTGCCAGCGGCTTCCTGCTGAAGGACGCTCCGGCCAACGAGCTGGTGCAGGCGATCAGGGTGGTGGCCGCGGGCGAGGCGATGCTCGCGCCGAGCATCACCAGGCGCCTGCTCGACAAGTACGCCACGCATCTGCCGTCGGGTGAGGAGCCCGTGCCGGACACCCTGCACACGCTCACCGACCGCGAGGTCGAGGTGCTGAAGCTGGTGGCGCGCGGGCTGTCCAACGCCGAGATCGCCGCGGACCTGTTCGTCAGCGAGACCACCGTCAAGACGCACGTCGGGCACGTGCTCACCAAGCTGGGCCTGCGCGACCGCGTGCAGGCAGCGGTGTACGCGTACGAGAGCGGGCTGGTGCGCCCCGGCGCGCAGTAGACACCCGAGCACCGGAGACACAGAGGGCGCCCCCTGCCGAGCAGGGGGCGCCCTCTTCCGTCACGCACGCGGGTGCGTCAGGAGTCCTTGCTCAGCTCCCAGAAGCGGAACACGGTGGACGCGTCGAGGCAGTACTCCAGTCCGTAGACGCCGTCGCGGACGACCGCGTACTGCTTGGCCTGCCACACCGGCAGGACGGGCAGTTCGTCGGCGACGATGTCCTGGAGTTCGCCGAACTCCTTGTCCGTGGCGGCGCGGTTGGTCAGGGCGGCGGTGCGCGGAATGAGCGTGCCGGTGATGGTGCCGTTGTCGTAGTTGTTGCCCAGCACGTTGCCCTTGCCGAAGAACGGGGCCGTGAAGTTGTCGGCATCCGGGTAGTCGGGCACCCAGCCCTTCACGTAGACGCCGTACTTGCCGGCGGCGATGTCCTTCTCGTACTGGCCGAAGGGGACGGACTTGACGTCGGCGTCGAACAGGCCGCTGGCGTTGAGCTGGCCGGCGATGGCGTTCAACTCCTGGTCGGTGGCGGGGCCGTAGCGGGACGGCGTCGACCACAGGGTCAGCTTCACCTTGCCGGTGATGCCGTCGGCGCGCAGGGCTGCGGCCGCCTTGGACTTGGAGGGGCGGGCGCCGTAGGTGTCGAAGAAGGCCGTGTTGTGACCGGCGATTCCGGCCGGGATGATCGAGTACAGCGGGGTCGCGGTGCCCTGGTAGACGTCCTTGATGAGGGCTTCGCGGTCGATCAGGTGGGCGATGGCCTTGCGAACGCCGGCCTTTCCGGCGACCGGGTCGTTCATGTTGAACACCAGGTGCTGGACCTCGGCGCTGCTGCCCTCGACGACCTCGACTCCGGTGCCGTCGTCGGCCTTCTCCATGTCCGCGATGTCGCCGGCGGTCAGGCCGCGGTAGGCGATGTCGACGTCCCCGGCCTGGATCGCCTGCTTCAGGGCGGTCTGGTCGCCGTCGAAGAACTTGAGCGTCACGCCGGTGTTCTTCACCTTGGCGGTGCCCTTGTAGTTCTCGTTGACGGAGAAGACGGCCTGCTCGTCGTCGATCGAGTCGAGCTGGTAGGGGCCGGAGCCGACGGCCTTGCCGTCCTTGCGCAGCCCGTCCGCGTCGTACTGGCGGTGGTCGACGATGGAGCCGGCGCCGGAGGCGATCTTGCTCGGGAAGGTGGCGTCGGCCGTGTTGAGCCGGAAGACGACCGTCTTCTCGTCCGGCGTCTCGACCTTCTCCAGGGTGGGGAACATGATCGCGGGCCCGTCGGGGTCGTTGATCTTCAGCATGCGGTCGAAGGAGAACTTGACGTCCTCGGAGGTGAGCTGGTCACCGTTGCTGAACTTGAGGCCGTCCTTCAGCGTGCACTTGTAGACCGTGGTCTGCGTGTCGCTGAAGGCGCAGCTCTCGGCGGCCTCCGGCTGGGGTTCCGTTGCGCCCTTGGGGAAGCTGAGCAGCGACTGGAAGACGTTGTTGAACAACAGCCAGGAGCCGGGGTCGTAGCCGGAGGCCGGGTCCGTGGCCAGGACGTCGTCGGACATCCCCACCACCACGTTGGAGCCGTCCCCCGCGGAGTCTCCGGTCTCCGTTCCACAGCCGGTCAGCAGGCCGGAGGCGAGCCCCGCCACGATGGGCAGGACCGGCCACTGGTTGCGTATGTTCACGTGTGTGCCTTGTCGTCGGTTCTCGAGAACGCCCGGAGCATGTCCCCGGCTCCGGGGCACGGTTCCCCGGGGGCCGCGGTCACCGGCCCCGGGGTTCCAGTGGGTCCGTCAGCCACTCACGCCCCGGCCGAGCTCCCACAGCTGGAGCGTCGACGAGGAGTTGAGCGCGTACGCGGTACCCGTGATGTCGTCGCGCGCGGCGACGTACTGCTTGCCCTGCCAGAGCGGCAGCACCGGCACGTCGGAGGCGACGATGTCCTGAATGTCCGTCAGGCTGCTGGAGGCGGACAGCCGGTCCGCCTCACGGCGGGACTCCGGGATCAGGGTGTTGCGGATCTGGCTGTTGTCGTACGGCGAGCCGAGGGTGTTGTCCTTGTCCAGGAACGGCGCGAGGAAGTTGTCCGCGTCCGGGAAGTCGGGGAACCAGCCCATGCCGTAGACGTCGTACTCGCCCTTCTTCTCGGCCGGGCGGAACGTGTCCCACGGCGTGCCCTTGATGCTGACGTCGAACAGGCCGCTGGAGTTCAGCTGGTCGCGCAGGACCTGGAACTCCTGCTTGGTGGCCGGACCGTAGTGGTCGGTCGTGTAGTGCAGCGTGAGCTTCACCGGGGTGGTGACGTTCGCCTGGTTCAGCAGGGCGCGGGCCTTGGTGACGTTCGGGTCGCCGTACTTGTTGAAGAACGAGTTGGAGTGGCCGGTGACGCTGGCCGGGACGAGCGAGTACAACGGCTCGGCCTGGGAGCCGTAGACCTTGGAGACCAGCTCGCTGCGGTTGACGACCTGGGCCATCGCCTGGCGTACGGCCTTGGACTTCACGGTCGGGGCGTCGGTGTTGAAGCCCAGGTAGCGGATCTCCAGGCCGGGCATCTCGACGAGGTCGACGGCGGTGTCCGCGTCGCCCGAGAGCTTGCGGATCTGCTCCGGCGACATGGTGCGCGTCATCAGGTCGATGTCGCCCTTCTCGAGCGCCTCGCCCATGGCGTCGGCGTCCTTGAAGGAGACCATGTCGATCTTGTCGTTGTTCACCTTCAGGCTCCCCTTGTAGTCGGGGTTGCGGGTGAACTCCGCCTTGACCAGCTCGCCGTTCTCGACGTCGGCCTTGAGGGTGTACGGGCCGGAGCCCTGGAGGTCGAAGCCGTCGCGCAGCCTGTTCTTCGGATAGTCGTCGGGGTCGACGATGCCGGCGACCGGGGTCGACAGCTTGTACGGGAAGGTCGCGTCGGCGGTCTTGAGATGGAAGATGACCTCGCGGTCGCCCTGCGTCTCGACGGTGTCGATGGTGGACAGCAGCGCGAACACGCCGCTGTCGGCCTTGAGGGAACGGGCGCGGTCGATGGAGTACTTGACGTCGGCCGCGGTGACGGGGTCGCCGTTCGCGAACTTCAGGCCGTCGCGCAGGGTGCAGGCGTAGCGCTCGTTGCCGGTGTCGGTGAAGCCGCATCGCTCGGCGGCCTCCGGTACCGGCTCGCCCTCGCCGCGCGGCTGGATCATCAGGGTCTGCACGGTCTGGCGCAGGATGTTCCAGGTGCCGACGTCGTAGGCGTACGCCGGGTCAAGGGGCGCGGGGGCGTCCTTCGAGGCGGTGAACCGGTCCGTGGTGCCGACGACGATCGCGCCGCCGTTGTCACTCCCGCTGTCGGACCCGCCGCAGGCGGCGAGCACCGGCGCGAGCAGGCCGATCACGGCCGGCAGCACCAAAGTCTTGCGGTTCATGCTCGAGTTTCTCCAGAGCTGTCGACTCCGTGTACCCGGCATGCAGGGGTGGCGCAGCGGATCACGGGGGTGGGGCGATGTTCTCGCGTCGAGATTAGTCGCGGTCGGCAGGAGGGTTCGCCGCCACCGGAGTTGAGCACCCATCACGCTGCGGAACCGGGCGTGGACGCACTGAAAACCCGACAGCGGAAGCTTTGGTGCAGCGTTCCACCAATCGGGACACAAGGGCACGCCGATGACCCCCCGGAGGGGGTGCACAGCATGCGCCGGACCCGCTGTCGACCCCGGACTGCGTGGGGAACGTCACACCCGTAAACGGGTGCGAGGGTACGGGAATTCGATCGTCCGGGGAGTTCGAATTCACCTTCGGAATTACCGCTCTAACGCCGCTGCACGCTGGGTGAACACCTAGCGCATTTCCGTCATCAGGCCGTGCAGAAATGTCAGGTCGACCTCTTCGAGAGAGGTGACGACCGTGCGCCTCAGGGCCGGGGCGATGGGGGCCACGGAGGGCACCGCCACGACCTGGCAGCCCGCGGCCTCGGCGGCGGCGACTCCGGTCGCGGTGTCCTCGATGACGGCGCACCGGGCGGGCTCGGCGCCGAGTCCGGCGGCGGCCGCCAGGTACGGGTCCGGGTGGGGCTTGGTGCGCGGGACCTCGTCACCGGCCACGGTGAGGGCGAAGTGGTGCGCGCCCAGGGAGGTCAGCACCCGGTCGATGATGCGCCGATGCGAGGCGGAGACCAGGGCCGTGGGGACCTCGTACTCGTACAGCTCGGCCAGCAGCCGCCCGGCGCCGGGCATCAGCGGCAGGGCGCGGCCGATGCGGTCCTCGAAGCCGCCGTTCAGGAGCCCGGTGAGCTCGTCGAGGGTGATGTCGGCACCGGTGGCCTCGATCAGGAACCCCGCGCTGCGGGTCATGGGGCCGCCGACCACGACATGGCGCCAGGACTCGTCGAGCCTGTGGCCGAGGGAGGCGAAGACCTCGACCTCGACGTCCCACCAGAAGCCCTCCGTGTCCACCAGGGTGCCGTCCATGTCGAGGAGCACGGCCTGCAGAGCCGAGCCTTCGGCCGTACGTGTACCGAGCGCGGGGACCGTACTGGTCATCCACCTACCTCCTTGAGGGACGATCAGGCCGGTTCCCACGTGGGAACCGGCCTGCAGTGGACCGACCAGTCTACGTTGTGCGCGAACGATGTGCCTCGTTTAGCCGCTGTGCCCCCGGGCACACCATGCATACGCCGGGGGACGCTGCGGCGTGTGCCCGTTGGGGCGGCTCAGCGGGCGTTGAAGTACTTCGCCTCCGGGTGGTGGATCACGATGGCGTCCGTGGACTGCTCGGGGTGCAGCTGGAACTCCTCCGACAGGTGGACGCCGATACGCTCCGGCTGGAGCAGGTCGGCGATCTTCGCGCGGTCCTCCAGGTTGGGGCAGGCGCCGTAGCCGAGGGAGAAGCGGGCGCCCCGGTACTTCAGCTCGAACATGCCCTGCATCTCGTCCGGGTCCTCGCCGGCGAAGCCGAGTTCGGAGCGCACGCGCGCGTGCCAGTACTCGGCGAGTGCCTCGGCCAGCTGCACGGACAGGCCGTGCAGTTCGAGGTAGTCGCGGTAGGCGTTGGCCTCGAAGAGCCGCGCGGTCTCCTCGCCGATGCGCGAGCCGACGGTGACGACCTGGAGGCCCACGACGTCCGTCTCGCCGGACTCCTCCGGGCGGAAGAAGTCGGCCAGGCACAGGCGCCGGCCGCGGCGCTGGCGCGGGAAGGTGAAGCGGGTGCGCTCGTTGCCCTGCTCGTCCAGGATGATCAGGTCGTCGTCCTTGGAGACGCACGGGAAGTAGCCGTAGACCACGGCCGCCTCCAGCAGGTTCTCCGTCTGGAGCTTGTCCAGCAGCCCGCGCAGCCGGGGCCGGCCCTCGCTCTCGACGAGTTCCTCGTAGGACGGCCCCTCGCCGGTGCGGGCCTGCTTCAGGCCCCACTGGCCCTTGAACAGGGCGCCCTCGTCGAGCCAGCTCGCGTACTCCTTGAGCTGGATGCCCTTGATCACGCGGGTGCCGCGGAAGGGCGGCTCGGGTACGGGGTTGTCGGTGGCGACGTCGGAGCGGACGTGCCCCTCCTCGGGGCGCTCCTCCACGGCGGCCGGGGCGGTGGCCCGCACGCGGCGCTGCTTCAGCTCGGGCAGCTTGGCGCCCGGCACGCCCCGCTTGACGCCGATCAGGGCGTCCATGAGGCGCAGGCCCTCGAAGGCGTCACGGGCGTAGCGGACCTCGCCCTGGTAGATCTCGTGCAGGTCCTGCTCGACGTAGGCGCGGGTGAGGGCGGCGCCGCCGAGGATGACCGGGTACTTCGCCGCCAGGTCGCGCTGGTTCAGCTCCTCCAGGTTCTCCTTCATGATCACCGTGGACTTGACCAGGAGACCGGACATGCCGATGACGTCGGCCCTGTGCTCCTCGGCGGCGTCCAGGATCGCGGAGACCGGCTGCTTGATGCCCAGGTTGACGACGTTGTAGCCGTTGTTGGTCAGGATGATGTCGACGAGGTTCTTGCCGATGTCGTGCACGTCGCCGCGCACGGTGGCCAGCACGATGGTGCCCTTGCCGGCCTCGTCGGTCTTCTCCATGTGCGGTTCGAGGTGGGCGACGGCCGTCTTCATCACCTCGGCGGACTGCAGGACGAACGGCAGCTGCATCTGGCCGGAGCCGAACAGCTCGCCGACGACCTTCATGCCCTCCAGCAGGGTCTCGTTGACGATGTCGAGGGCGGGGCGGGACTGCAGGGCCTCGTCGAGGTCGGCCTCCAGGCCGTTCTTCTCGCCGTCGATGATGCGCCGCTTGAGGCGCTCGTCCAGCGGCAGGGCGGCCAGTTCCTCGGCCTTGCCGGCCTTGAGGGACTTGGCGGTGGCGCCCTCGAACAGCTGCATGAGCTTCTGCAGGGGGTCGTAGCCCTCGGCGCGGCGGTCGTAGATGAGGTCCAGAGCCGTCCGGACCTCCTCCTCGCTGAAGCGGGCGATCGGCAGGATCTTGCTCGCGTGCACGATCGCCGAGTCCAGGCCCGCCTTGACGCACTCGTCGAGGAAGACGGAGTTGAGCAGGATGCGGGCGGCCGGGTTGAGGCCGAAGGAGATGTTCGACAGACCGAGCGTGGTCTGCACCTTCGGGTGGCGCCGCTTCAGCTCGCGGATGCCCTCGATGGTGGCGATGCCGTCCTTGCGGGACTCCTCCTGGCCGGTGCAGATCGTGAAGGTCAGGCAGTCGACGAGGATGTCCTCCTCGTGGATGCCCCAGTTGCCGGTCAGGTCGTCGATGAGCCGTTCGGCGATCTCGACCTTCTTCTCGGCGGTGCGGGCCTGGCCCTCCTCGTCGATGGTCAGCGCGATCAGCGCGGCGCCGTGCTCCCTGGCGAGCTGGGTGACCTTGGCGAAGCGGGACTCGGGTCCGGCGCCGTCCTCGTAGTTCACCGAGTTGATCACCGCACGGCCGCCGAGCTTCTCCAGACCGGCCCGGATCACCTCGACCTCGGTGGAGTCCAGCACGATCGGCAGCGTGGAGGCGGTGGCGAAGCGGCCGGCCAGCTCCTCCATGTCGGCGACACCGTCGCGGCCCACGTAGTCCACGCACAGGTCGAGCATGTGCGCGCCCTCACGGATCTGCTCCCGGGCCATCTCCACACAATCGTCCCAGCGGCCGTCCAGCATGGCCTCGCGGAACTTCTTCGAACCATTGGCGTTCGTGCGCTCGCCGATGGCCAGGTAGGAGGTGTCCTGCCGGAACGGCACGCTCTGGTAGAGGGAGGCGGCGCCCGGCTCGGGCTGCGGGGCGCGCTCGCTCGGGGTGACGTCCCGGACGCGCTCCACCAGCTGCCGCAGGTGCTCCGGCGTGGTGCCGCAGCAGCCGCCGACCAGGGACAGGCCGTAGTCCCGGACGAAGTTCTGCTGGGCGTCGGCCAGACCCTCGGCGTCGAGCGGGAAGTGCGCGCCGTCCTTGGTGAGGATCGGCAGGCCGGCGTTCGGCATGCACAGCAGCGGGATGCGCGAGTGGCGCGTCAGATAGCGCAGGTGCTCGCTCATCTCGGCCGGACCGGTGGAGCAGTTCAGGCCGATCATGTCGATGCCCAGCGGTTCCAGGGCGGTCAGCGCCGCGCCGATCTCGGAGCCGAGCAGCATGGTGCCGGTGGTCTCGAAGGCCATCGAGCACAGCAGGGGCACCTCGACGCCGGTGGCCTCCATGGCCCGGCGGGCGCCGAGGACGGAGGCCTTCGTCTGGAGCAGGTCCTGCGTGGTCTCCACGAGCAGCGCGTCCGCGCCGCCGGCGAGCAGTCCCTCGGCGTTGGCCTGGTAGCCGTCGCGGATGGTGCCGTAGGTGACGTGGCCGAGCGTGGGCAGCTTGGTGCCGGGGCCGATCGAGCCGAGCACCCAGCGCGGCCGGCCGTCCCGGGCGGCGTACTCGTCGGCCACCTCGCGGGCGATCCGGGCACCCGCCTCGGACAGCTCGTGCACCCGGTCGGAGATCTCGTACTCCGCCGCGGCCGTGTGGTTGGCGCCGAACGTGTTGGTCTCGACGCAGTCGACGCCGACCGCGAAGTACGCGTCGTGGACGGAACGGACGATGTCCGGCCGCGTCAGGTTGAGGATCTCGTTACAGCCTTCGAGATTCTCGAAGTCCTCGAGCGTCGGGTCCTGCGCCTGGAGCATGGTGCCCATGGCCCCGTCGGCCACGACCACACGGCTGGCCAGGGCCTCTCGGAGGGCGGACACACGGGTCCGGCTGTCGGAAGGGGTCGGTGGCAACGAGGCCATGTAAGGGGCTCCCTCGAGTGCGACGGCTGTCGGCTATGCGGCTTCCCGGACACACGGGGGGCATCCGGGGGAACGGCGCACGGCGCCAGCGTAACCGGGAGCGGGCCGGGATGGGCAGGGCGTCCACGGGACGGACGCGAGTGGCGTCCCGAACGGCCGTTGTGCCACTGATGTGCCCCTGATGAGCCATCTGTGTCGCACCAGCGCGCGGCGCCGGTGCGACACAGGGCGACCCGCCGACGCAACAAATGGTGACCCGCCATTAGCGAGAGGTCGGCAACGACCGGTAGTGTTCGGCATTGCCGAACAAAGGCTGCGGGCGCCGCTGGTCGGCGGTCGAAGGGGACGGAGGCAGTACGGCGATGGCACGGAACATCCAGTCGCTCGAACGGGCGGCCGCGATGCTGCGGCTGCTCGCGGGCGGCGAGCGGCGGCTCGGCCTGTCGGACATCGCCTCGTCGCTTGGCCTGGCCAAGGGCACCGCTCACGGCATCCTGCGCACCCTGCAGCAGGAGGGCTTCGTGGAGCAGGACGACACCTCCGGGCGCTACCAGCTCGGCGCGGAGCTGCTGCGCCTGGGCACCACCTACCTCGATGTGCACGAGCTGCGGGCGCGCGCCCTGGTGTGGACCGACGACCTGGCCCGCTCCAGCGGCGAGAGCGTCTACCTGGGCGTCCTGCACCAGCAGGGCGTGCTGATCGTGCACCACGTCTTCCGGCCCGACGACAGCCGGCAGGTCCTGGAGATCGGCGCCATGCAGCCGCTGCACTCGACGGCGCTGGGCAAGGTGCTCTCCGCCTACGACCCGGTGGCGCACAGCGAGGCCCTGGAGGCCGACCGCAAGGCGTTCACCGACCGGACCGTGTGCGAGCCGGAGGACTTCGAGCACATCCTCGACGTCACCCGCGCGCGTGGTTACGCGGCGGACGTCGAGGAGACCTGGGAGGGCGTCGCCTCCCTCGCCGCGCCCATCCACGACCGGCGGCGCATGCCGGTCGGCGCGGTCGGCATCACGGGCGCCGTGGAGCGGCTGTGCCGGCCCGACGAGGAGCGAGCACTGCGCCCCGAGCTGATCGCGGCGGTCCGGGACTGCGCCCGCGCGGTGTCGCGGGATCTGGGCGCCGGACGGTTCTGACGGAACACGCGAGGACCGGGGCGCCGCAGGGGCGTTCCGGTCGTCGGCATGCCCGCGCTCACCGGCCACCGGCGACCGCGCTGGAGATCCACGAGGCCGCGGCGATCAGTAACGATCGTGTTTTCGACAACACAGCCCTTGACGTGCTCGTAACGCCGAAGCAAGACTCCCGTCCATCGGTCGACATTGTCGAACAGCTACCGGCAATACGCGCTAGAGTGTGACAACGCCAGGCCGGTATAGAACTTCACCCCTGGACGAAGGACAAAGGAGTCGCGGGTGTCCAGCTCCGACATCTTCATCGGCGAGACCATCGGTACCGCCATACTCATCCTCCTCGGCGGCGGAGTCTGCGCCGCCGTCACGCTGAAGGCTTCCAAGGCCCGCAACGCCGGCTGGCTCGCCATCACCTTCGGGTGGGGCTTCGCGGTGCTCACGGCGGTCTACACGACGGCGCCGCTGTCCGGCGCCCATCTGAACCCGGCCGTCACCCTCGCTCTCGCGATCAAGGACGGCGACTGGAAGAACGTCCCGGTCTACTGGGCCGGACAGATCCTCGGCGCCATGATCGGTGCCGCCCTGGTCTGGATCGCCTACTACGGCCAGTTCCACGCCCACCTCACCGACCGGGAGATCGTCGGCGGTCCGGGTGCGCAGGACACCGCCGCCAAGGCCGTCGAGGCCCAGGAGAAGGGCGCCGGCCCCGTGCTGGGCATCTTCTCCACCGGGCCCGAGGTCCGGGTCGCCTGGCAGAACGTGGCCACGGAGATCATCGGCACCGTCGTGCTCGTGCTCGCCGTGCTCACCCAGGGCCTGAACGACAAGGGCAACGGCCTGGGCACCCTGGGCGCCCTGATCACCGCGCTGGTCGTGGTCTCCATCGGTCTGTCCCTCGGCGGCCCGACCGGGTACGCGATCAACCCGGCCCGTGACCTCGGTCCGCGCATCGTGCACGCCCTGCTGCCACTGCCCAACAAGGGCGGCTCCGACTGGGGCTACGCCTGGGTCCCCGTGGTGGGTCCGCTGATCGGCGGCGCCATCGCGGCAGGCATCTACAACGTCGCATTCGCTTAAGAAGCAATCCTCGCGCCCGTTCGCGAAACTTCCAGCACGCGCCGTACGTAAAGCCCCTTAAACCGGAATTATCAGGAGCACACAGTGACCGACGCGCACACCGCCGGCCCCTTCATCGCCGCCATCGACCAGGGCACCACCTCTTCCCGCTGCATCGTCTTCGACCGCGACGGCCGGATCGTCTCCGTCGACCAGAAGGAGCACGAGCAGATCTTCCCGAAGCCGGGCTGGGTCGAGCACAACGCCACCGAGATCTGGACCAACGTCCAGGAGGTCGTCGCCGGGGCCATCGAGAAGGCCGGCATCACCAGCGACGACATCAAGGCCATCGGCATCACCAACCAGCGCGAGACGACCGTGCTGTGGGACAAGAACACCGGTGAGCCCGTCCACAACGCCATCGTCTGGCAGGACACCCGCACCGACGCCCTCTGCCGCGAGCTCGGCCGCAACGTCGGCCAGGACCGCTTCCGCCGCGAGACGGGCCTCCCCCTCGCCTCCTACTTCGCCGGTCCCAAGGCCCGCTGGCTGCTCGACAACGTCGACGGGCTGAAGGAGCGCGCCGAGGCGGGCGACATCCTCTTCGGCACCATGGACACCTGGGTCATCTGGAACCTGACCGGTGGTGTCGACGGCGGCAAGCACGTCACGGACGTCACCAACGCGTCCCGCACGATGCTCATGAACCTGCACACCATGGAGTGGGACGACAAGATCTGCGAGTCGATCGGCGTCCCGAAGCAGATCCTGCCCGAGATCCGCTCCTCCGCCGAGGTCTACGGCGAGATCACGGGCGGCAAGCTGGGCGACCTGCTCGGCGGCATCCCGGTCGCCTCCGCGCTCGGCGACCAGCAGGCCGCCCTGTTCGGCCAGACCTGTTTCGCCGAGGGCGAGACCAAGTCGACGTACGGCACCGGCACCTTCATGGTGATGAACACCGGTGACAAGATCATCAACTCGTACAGCGGCCTGCTGACCACCGTGGGCTACAAGATCGGCGACCAGGACACGGTCTACGCCCTGGAGGGCTCGATCGCCGTCACCGGCTCGCTGGTGCAGTGGATGCGCGACCAGATGGGCCTGATCTCCACGGCCGCCGAGATCGAGACGCTGGCGCTGTCGGTGGAGGACAACGGCGGTGCCTACTTCGTGCCGGCCTTCTCCGGCCTGTTCGCCCCGTACTGGCGCTCCGACGCACGCGGTGTGATCGCCGGTCTGACCCGGTACGTCACCAAGGCGCACCTGGCGCGTGCCGTCCTGGAGGCCACCGCCTGGCAGACCCGCGAGATCGCCGACGCCATGACGAAGGACTCCGGCGTGGAGCTGGCCGCCCTGAAGGTCGACGGCGGCATGACCTCCAACAACCTGCTGATGCAGACCCTCGCCGACTTCGTGGACGCCCCCGTGGTGCGCCCGATGGTCGCCGAGACCACCTGCCTCGGCGCCGCCTACGCCGCCGGCCTCGCCGTCGGCTTCTGGAACAGCACCGACGACCTGCGCGCCAACTGGCGCCGGGCCGCCGAGTGGACCCCCCGCATGGACGCGGACACCCGCGCCCGTGAGTACAAGAACTGGCTCAAGGCCGTCGAGCGGACCATGGGCTGGCTCGAGGACGAGGAGTAAGAAACCGCATGACCAGTCAGTCCACCCTGCAGTCCGTGCCTGCCCTGGGAACGCACCCGGCCTCCGGCTCGAACCCGAGCCGAGCCGAGACCAGGGAGCAGCTCGCCAAGGCGTCGTACGACCTCCTCGTGATCGGCGGCGGCATCCTGGGCATCTCCACCGCCTGGCACGCCGCGCAGTCCGGCCTCAGGGTGGCTCTGGTCGACGCCGGCGACTTCGCCGGTGCCACCTCCTCCGCCTCCTCCAAGCTGCTCCACGGCGGTCTGCGCTACCTGCAGACCGGCGCGGTGAAGCTGGTGGCGGAGAACCACTTCGAGCGCCGTGCGGTCTCCCGCCAGGTGGCCCCCCACCTGGCGAACCCGCTCACCTTCTACCTCCCCGTCTACAAGGGCGGGCCGCACGGCGCGGCGAAGCTCGGGGCGGGCGTCTTCGCCTACTCCGCGCTCTCCGCCTTCGGTGACGGCGTCGGCCACCTGCTCTCGCCGGCCAAGGCCGCGCAGGACGTGCCGGAGCTGCGCACCGAGAACCTCAAGGCCGTGGCCGTGTACGGCGACGACCAGATGAACGACGCGCGCATGGCGCTGATGACGGTCCGCGGCGCGGTCGAGGCGGGCGCGGTCGTCCTCAACCACGCCGAGGTGACGGGCCTGCGCTTCACCCAGGGCCGGGTCACCGGCGCCGAGCTCAGGGACCGTCTCTCCGGCGACGACTTCGGCGTCAGCGCCCGGCTGGTGCTGAACGCGACCGGCCCGTGGGTCGACCACCTGAGGAAGATGGAGGACCCGAACGCCGCGCCCTCCATCCGCCTGTCGAAGGGCGCGCACCTGGTCCTGAAGCGCACCTCCCCGTGGAAGGCCGCGCTCGCGACCCCGATCGACAAGTACCGCATCACCTTCGCCCTCCCCTGGGAGGACATGCTGCTCCTCGGCACCACCGACGAGGAGTTCGAGGGCGACCCGGCGGACGTCGCGGTCACCGAGAAGGACATATCCCAGATCCTCGACGAGGCCGCCTTCTCCGTCCGCGACCAGCAGCTGAGCCGCGACCTCATCACGTACGCCTTCGCCGGCCTGCGGGTGCTGCCAGGCGGCCCCGGCGACACCGCGAAGGCCAAGCGCGAGACGGTGGTGACCGAGGGCAAGGGCGGGATGCTGTCCGTCGCGGGCGGCAAGTGGACCACCTTCCGCCACATCGGCCGGACCATCATGCAGAAGCTGGAGTCGCTGCCGGGCCACCCGCTGGGCGACGACTTCGAGCCCATCAGCTCGCTGCCGAAGAAGCTTCCGCTGCCCGGCATCGCCAACCCGCGCGCGGTCGCCCACCGGCTGCTGACCGACCGCCCGGCACCCGGCCCGCGCATGGCGGCCGACACCGCCAGGCACCTGGCCACGCACTACGGCTCGCTCGCGTTCGACATCGCCCGCCTGGCGAACGAGAGCCCCGAGCTCGCCGAGCGCGTCCACCCGGACGCCCCGGAGATCTGGGCGCAGGTCGTCTGGGCCCGGGACCACGAGTGGGCCGAGACACAGGACGACGTGCTGCGCCGCCGCACGACCCTGACGATCCGCGGCCTGGCCACCGACGACGTCCGCGCCAAGGTCCAGGACCTGCTCGACAAGAAGTAGGCACGACCCGGGAGGGGTCCCACTGGAGGGACCGGGGGATCCCATTGCCGGAAGGGGCGGTTCCACGCCGACGGAGCCGCCCCTTCCGCGTCCCCGACCCCCCATAATGACCTGATACGTCGGAGGTCTTGAGCGACAGGGAGGCCGGCCATGGCAGTCACCGACGAGGCGATCGAGAAGATCAAGGGCATGATCGTCTCCGGCGCGCTGCGGCCGGGCGACCGGCTGCCGAAGGAGAGCGAACTCGCCGCCGATCTCGGCCTGTCCCGCAACTCCCTGCGGGAGGCCGTGCGCGCGCTGTCCCTCATCCGGATCCTGGACGTCCGGCAGGGCGACGGCACCTACGTCACCAGTCTCGACCCGCAACTCCTGCTGGAGGCGCTGAGCTTCGTCGTGGACTTCCACCGCGACGACACGGTCCTGGAGTTCCTGGCCGTGCGCCGCATCCTGGAACCGGCCGCGACGGCCATGGCCGCGCTGCGGATCAGCGAACAGCAACTGGACGCGCTCACGGCCCAGCTGGACAAGCTCGGCGACGCCCCCTCCGTGGAGGATCTGGTCGCCTGCGACCTGGAGTTCCACCGGGGCATCGTGCAGAGCTCGGGCAACTCGGTGCTGTGCTCACTGCTCGACGGGCTGTCGGGCCCCACCACCCGGGCCCGGATCTGGCGCGGTCTGACCCAGGAGGACGCGGTCAGCCGCACCCTGCGCGAGCACCGGGCGATCCTCGCGGCCCTGCGGGACCGGGACGCCGAGGCGGCGCGCTCCTGGGCGACGGTGCACATCGCGAGCGTGGAGCAGTGGCTGCGCTCCACGCTGTGACCAGGGCCTCACGGACAGCTCGGATCAATCCGGGGTGTTCAGTGGCGGATCGCGGGGCAGTGATGGGTTCACTCCCCCTGCGAGGGGGCTGCGGGCGCCCCCTTGGCACGCCGTAAGGTTGGGGGGTACGCGAGGGCACGTCGGAAGGAGGCGCTGGGTGATCGAGCTCGAGGGGGTTCCCGAGCTGATCGACCCGGTCATGGTGGCCGCGTTCGAGGGCTGGAACGACGCCGGCGACGCCGCCTCCACCGCGGTCGCGCATCTGGACAGGGAGTGGAAGGGCGAGGTCTTCGCGGCGCTGGACGCCGAGGACTACTACGACTTCCAGGTCAACCGCCCCACGGTGTTCATGGAAGCGGGCGTCCGGAAGATCACATGGCCCACCACGAGGCTGTCGGTCGTCCGGGTCGGCGGGGACAAGCCACGTGATCTCGTCCTCGTCCGGGGTATCGAACCGTCCATGCGATGGCGTTCGTTCTGCAACGAACTGCTGGGCTTCGCGCACGAACTCGGCGTGGAACTGGTGGTCGTCCTGGGCGCCCTGCTCGGTGACACCCCGCACACCCGCCCGGTTCCGATCAGCGGGACGACGTCCGACCCGGACCTGGCCCGCCGCATGGACCTGGAGGAGACCAAGTACGAGGGGCCCACGGGCATCGTCGGCGTCCTCCAGGAGGCCTGCACGCACGCGGGCGTGCCGGCCGTCTCACTGTGGGCGGCGGTGCCGCACTACGTGTCGCAGCCGCCGAACCCGAAGGCCACGCTGGCTCTGCTGAACCGGCTGGAGGACCTGATCGACGTGCGCATCCCGCTGGGCGAGCTGCCCGAGGACGCGCGCGCCTGGCAGGTCGGCGTGGACCAGCTGGCCGCCGAGGACAGCGAGGTCGCCGAGTACGTCCAGTCGCTGGAGGAGGCCCGGGACACCGCCGAGCTGCCGGAGGCGTCGGGTGAGGCGATCGCCCGCGAGTTCGAGCGCTATCTGCGGCGCCGGGACGGCGGCGGACCGACCGCCTCCGGCGGGCACGCCACGGCGGACGGCAGCGACAGCACGTCGTACCTGCGGGACAACCCCAGCGGCCGTACGCGCCCGCCGAAGCCGCCCAAGCCGGGCACGGACGACGAGGAGTCGTCGGAGGACTGAGCGGGACCGAGTACGGCAGAAGGACAGCAGAAGGGGCGCCTCCCGGCCGGGAGGCGCCCCTTCGCGTTCCGTACGGCTACAGCGCCACGCCCAGCAGGGCGTCCACCGCCCGGGAGACCACCCCGGGGGCGCCCTCGTCCGTGCCGCCGCTCCGCTCCTGGAGCGCGGCCCAGCGGTCGACGGCGGTGAGCGCGGCCGGTGCGTCCAGGTCGTTGGCGAGTGCCTCGCGGATCTCCTGCACGAGCGCCTCCGCCGGCGGCCCGTCGGGCCGGGACACGGCGGCCCGCCAGCGGCCGAGCCGTGCGACGGCGTCCTGGAGGACCTGGTCGGTCCACTCCCAGTCCGCGCGGTAGTGGTGGGCGAGCAGCGCGAGCCGGATGGCGGCCGGGTCGACGCCGTCGCGCCGGAGCGTGGAGACGAAAACCAGGTTGCCCTTGGACTTGGACATCTTCTCGCCGTCGAGGGCGACCATGCCGGCGTGCACGTACGCCTTGGCCATGGGGAACTCGCCGGTGAGGGCCTGGGCGTGCGAGGCGCCCATCTCGTGGTGCGGGAAGGCCAGGTCGGAGCCGCCGCCCTGGATGTCGAAACCCATGCCGAGGTGGTCGAGGGCGATGGCCACGCACTCGATGTGCCAGCCGGGCCGTCCGCGCCCGAGCGATCCGCCGTCCCAGCTGGGCTCGCCCTCCCGGGCCGCCATCCACAGCATCGGGTCGAGCGGGTTCTTCTTGCCCGGGCGTTCCGGGTCGCCGCCGCGCTCGGCGGACAGCAGCCGCATCGCCGCGGCGTCGAGCCCGGAGACCTTGCCGAAGTGCGGGTCGGCTTCGACGGAGAAGTAGACGTCGCCTTCGAGTTCGTAGGCCGCGCCCATGTCCCGCAGGCGCTCGACGAGCGGGACGATCCCGGGTATCGCCTCGACGGCGCCTATGTACTGTCGCGGCGGCAGCATCCGCAGGGCCGTCATGTCCTCGCGGAAGAGGGCCGTCTCCCGCTCGGCGAGCGCGGCCCAGTCGAGGCCGTCGCGCTGCGCCCGCTCAAGGAGCGGGTCGTCGACGTCGGTGACGTTCTGGACGTAGTGAACCTGCCGCTTGGTGTCGAGCCACACGCGCTGCACGAGGTCGAACGCGTTGTAGGTCGCCGCATGTCCTATGTGCGTGGCGTCGTACGGGGTGATGCCACAGACGTAGATACGGGCGACGGGACCGGGGTCGAGGGTGACGAGGCCGCCGGTCGCGGTGTCGTGGATCCTCAGGTCGCGGCCCTGACCAGGCAGGGCGGGGACCTCGGAAGCGGGCCAGGCATGCATGCCTTGAGCCTAACCGGACTGAAGTTCCATATACGAATGGGAGCGGGCCGGACGGCCGAGAAGGCGCTCTTGCGGTAGTTCGGCCTGTGTGCTGCTACACGGGTGGCCAGGGGATCGCCGGCCACTCACCGCTCGGCTCGGGATGCTTCCCCGAGGCGAGCAGCGCGGCGACCCGCGCGCGGGTGGCGTCGATCTCCGCGCCGGTGATCAGCGGCTGGAGCCGGGCGGTGAGGGGACCGCCGTCCGCCAGGTCCTTCCTGAGGCCTTCGAGGACATCGACGGCCTCCTGGGTGAGGGGCTCCCCCGCCCACCCCCACAGCAGGGTCCGCAACTTGTTCTCGACGTTGAAGGTGACCCCGTGGTCGATCCCGTACAGCCGCCCCTCGCCGGTCGGCAGGAGGTGCCCGCCCTTGCGGTCGGCGTTGTTGACCACGGCGTCCAGCACCGCGAGCCGCCGCAGCCGCTCGTCGTCCGCGTGCACGAGCAGCGCGGTGCGGCCCTCGCCGACCTCGGCGAAGCCGATGGCCTTCCAGCCCGGCTCCGGTTCCTCCCCGTCGACCAGGGCGAGCAGCTCCGCCTCCGGCACCGCCTCGACCCACAGCTGGCACATGCCCTCGCCGTAGGGGCCCTCCCGCAGCACGGTGGGCGGGACGAGGCCCCAGCCGGTCGCCTCGGAGACCTCGTACGCGGCGACCTCGCGCTGGGCGAGCGTCCCGTCGGGGAAGTCCCACAGGGGCCGCTCCCCGGCGACCGGCTTGTAGATGCAGGCCGCGTCCTGGCCGTCGTACGAGACGGTGCAGTACAGGGCCGCGTTGGACGCCTCACGGATGCGTCCGCGCACGGTGATCTCGCCCCGGGCGAGCAGCTCGGCGGCGTCCGGAGGTGTCACGCTCCGCGGCGGTATCCGTTCTGGCGCGGACATACGTGTCCTTCCGGGTCGAGCGGGAGGCTGCACAGCGGGCACGGCGGCCGCCCGGCGTTGACGATGTCGAGGGCGCGCTTGGCGAAGGCCCTCGCCTGCGCACCGGTGAGCCGGACCCGCAGCATCGGGGGCCCGTTCTCCTCGTCCTGGAGCAGCCGCTCCTCGGCCTCGGCGAGGTCCTCCTCGGTGTCGGCGTCGAGCTCGACGAGCGCCTGCGCCTCGACGATCATCAGCTGCTCCTCGCCGTCCCAGGCGAGCGCCATCGTGCCGACCCGGAACTCCTCCTCGATGGGAGTGTCCAGCGGGGCGGTGTCGGTGATGTCCGACGGTGCGACGGCGGGGACGGAAGCGCTGCCTCCGCTACGGCGTACGACCTCGTCGAGCAGTTCGTCCATACGTTCGGCGAGCGCGGCGACCTGGGTCTTCTCCAGGGCCACGCTGGTCACCCGGGAGCCGGCGGAGGCCTGGAGGAAGAACGAACGGCGCCCGGGCAGTCCGACCGTGCCGGCCACGAAACGCTCCGGATGGTCGTAGAGGAACACCTGACGGGACACGTCCTGTCTCCATTGGAATCGTGGGAACCGTGTGACCACGGCACTGCTGCGACCGCTTCACCCTACTGCGGCCGACGATCACGGTGCGCCCGCACCACCTCCGACGGGGGCTTCGTCGCCCGGCGGTTCCTCGCGCGGCACCAGGGACGTGAAGTCGCCGGTGTCGCCGAGGCGGACGAGAAACGGCCGCAGCCGGGTGTAGCGGATCGCGGTGATGGAACACGGTTCAACAGAAATCCGCTGGAAGAGGTCCAGATGAAGTCCGAGTGCGTCGGCGACGAGCGACTTGATGATGTCGCCGTGCGAGCACATGAGGTAGACGGCGTCGGCGCCGTGGTCGCGCTCCACGCGCGCGTTCCACTCGCGTACGGCCTCGGCGGCGCGTGTCTGCATGGCCCGCATCGACTCCCCGCCGGGGAACGCCGCCGCGGACGGATGGGCCTGCACGACCTCCATCAGGGGCTCGTCCTTGAGCTCGTCGAGCTTGCGCCCCGACCAGTCGCCGTAGTGGCACTCGCCGATGCGCTCGTCGGTGTGCGGGCTGAGGTCCGGCCGGGCCTGGAGCAGGGGCCCGATCGTCTCCTGGCAGCGCTGGAGCGGGCTGGTGACGATCTCGGCGAGGGGCAGTTCGGCGAGCCGCCCGGGCAGCGCGGCGGCCTGCGCGGTGCCTCGTTCGTCGAGGGCGACACCGGGCGTCCAGCCGGCGAGCAGTCCCTCGGTGTTGGCGGTGGAACGTCCGTGCCGGACCAGGATCAACGTGGGCATGCGGTCCAGCGTAGGCGCACGCGCGCGTACGGTGTCGTTCGAGTGACGGGAGACTCTCTTAGTGATCGTCGACTGTGCCATCTACCGCGAGGGACACCGGTCGGAAGGGCCGGAGGACTTCTCCGACGCCCTGGGTGAGGCCCGCAGGGCGGGCGGTTTCGTGTGGATCGGGCTGCACGAGCCGACGGAGCGCGAATTCGACCATGTGACGCAGGAGTTCGGACTGCATCCCCTGGCCGTCGAGGACGCCCTCAAGGCCCACCAGCGGCCCAAGCTGGAGGTGTACGACGACTCGCTCTTCGTGGTGCTCAAGCCCGTGGTGTACGAGCCGCAGAGCGACACCGTCTCCGCCGGCGAGATCATGATCTTCCTGGGCGACGCGTTCGTCGTCACGGTCCGGCACGGCGAGGGCGCCCCGCTCAAGGCCGTACGGCACCGGCTGGAGCAGGAGCCGGACCTGCTGGGCACCGGCCCCACCTCCGTGCTGTACGCCGTCGCCGACGCCGCCGTCGACCACTACCTGGAGGTCGCGACCGAGCTGCAGGCCGACCTGGAGGGACTGGAGGCGGAGGTCTTCTCACCGGACGACGGGGGCTCGCGGCACACCGCGTCCCGGATCTACAACTTCAAACGGCAGGTCCTGGAGTTCCGGCGGGCGACCGGGCCGCTGGCCCTGCCGATGAGCCGCCTGGCGGGCACGGCACCGTCCGGCGTGGCCGTACCGTTCGTGGACGACCGGGCCCGGCCGTTCTTCCGGGACGTCAGCGACCACCTCACGCGTGTGAACGAGTCCGTGGAGAACCTGGACCGGCTGGTGTCCGACATCCTCAACGCGCATCTGGCGCAGATGAGCGTCCGGCAGAACGACGACATGCGGAAGATCTCCGCGTGGGCGGCCATGGCCGCGATCCCCACGATGGTCGCGGGGATCTACGGCATGAACTTCGACCACATGCCCGAGCTGCGCTGGGAGTGGTCCTATCCGGCGCTGATCGCGGTGATGGCCGTTCTCGAGGTGCTGGTGTTCCGGCTGTTCAAGCGCCGGGGCTGGTTGTAGAGCGGGCCGGCTCAGGCGAACTCGGGCTCGGCGGACGCGGGTCCGCCGAGGGCGTCACGGCGCTCGGGCATCTTCAGCGACACCATCCGGCGCCAGCCGCCCAGCCGTTCGTAGGCGTACATCGCGTGGATGCCCGCCGCGAGCACCGCCGACTTGGCCCTGGACCAGCCGAGGATGCGGCCCATGTGCGCCATGACCGCGAGGCTGACGTCCCGGTAGATCCGGATCTCGGCGAGCGCGCACGCGCGCAGGGTCCGCTGGATGGCCCGGCCGTGGCCCGCGTAGGCGAAGCGCAGCAGTTCCTCGTGGCAGTAGGCGAGGTGGTTGTCCTCGTCGTTGGAGATCTGCTTGACCGCCCGGCCGATGTCGGGGTCGTCGGCGAAGTGCTTGCGGAGCAGTTGCATCTGCTCGGAGGCGCGCTGTTCGGTGACCCTGCTGTGCGAGAGGTAGGTGACGATGTCCTGGACCGTGAGCCGCTCGTCGCGGCCGAGCTGCTCGTGCGCGAGGCCGATGCCGTTCTTCTCCAGGAGCATGGTGTAGTCGGTCTCCGGCGGGACCGGGACGGGGTCGAGGGCGCGCTTCTTCATCAGGGCGCTGAAGATCCGGCCGTGCTTGTCCTCGTCGGCGCCGTGCCGGGTGATCTTGGGGGCGAGCTCCCGCTCGCTGTCGGGGACGAGCGCGGCGATCCGGGCGTTCTCCCAGCCGCCCTGGGACTCGCCGCTCGCGGCGATGGAGCAGAACAGGGCGAAGGACTCGTCGTTGGCGAGGATCTCCTGGAACACACTCTTGGCCGAAAGCATCGTGAGCACCTCTCCCGCGCGCGTGCGCGTGCTGCGTGATTCCGCAGGTTCGTCGCAAAGAACGAGTCAAGTGCGCGGCAGCAGGCGCTGCAACAGGTGCGACGGACAACTCCGCCAAATGAGGGACAGGTGCGTCCGCCACGGCCGCGGGGGTCTCTGCCGCAGGGCGGCGAGCTCCCGGCGTAACCGCGGGAGGCGCGGGGCGTTGTTCTGCGTGACGGCCGTGGCGGGGAAGACCCCCGAGCCCCCACCACGGCCGCAGACAACTCCGAGATTCCGGCGTGTCAGGCGAGCCCGGCGCGTTCCAGGGCCTCGGTGCCGGCGCGGAGGGACGCGAGCCGCTCGTCGAGGGTGAAGCCCGCCGGGGCGAGGCTCAGGGTGGTGACGCCGGCCGCCGCGTAGGCCTTCATCCGGTCCGCGATCCGGTCGACGGACCCCAGCAGCGTCGTCTTGTCGATCAGCTCGTGCGGCACGGCGGCCGCGGCGCCCTGCTTGTCGCCGGACAGGTACTTGCCCTGGATCTCGGCGGCCTCCTTCTCGTAACCCATGCGCTGGGCGAGCTGGTTGTAGAAGTTCTGCTTGGGGCTGCCCATGCCGCCGACGTACAGCGCGGTGTAGGGGCGGAAGGTGTCGGCGAGCGCGGCGACGTCCTTGTCGTCGCCGACGGCGATCGGGACGGTCGGGCAGACGTCGAAGCCGTCGAGCGCCTTGCCGGCCTTCTCGCGGCCGGCGCGCAGGTACTTGATCGTTGTCTCCTCCAGGTGGTCGGCGGAGGGGAAGATCAGCAGGGCACCGTCGGCGATCTCGCCGGTCTGCTCCAGGTTCTTCGGGCCGATCGCGGCGATGTACAGCGGGATGTGCTCGCGCTGCGGGTGCACGGTCAGCTTGATGGGCTTGCCCGGGCCGCCGGGCAGGGGGAGCGTCCAGTGCTGCCCCTCGTAGGACAGGCGCTCGCGCGTCATGGCCTTGCGGACGATCTCGACGTACTCACGCGTGCGTGCCAGCGGCTTGTCGAACTTGACGCCGTACCAGCCCTCGGAGACCTGCGGGCCGGAGACGCCGAGGCCGAGGCGGAAGCGGCCGCCGGAGAGGGAGTCGAGGGTGGCGGCCGTCATGGCGGTCATCGCGGGCTGACGGGCCGGGATCTGGAAGATGGCCGAGCCGACGTCGATGCGTTCGGTCTGGGCCGCGACCCAGGTCAGTACGGTGGCGGCGTCGGAGCCGTAGGCCTCGGCGGCCCAGCAGACGGCGTATCCGAGCCGGTCGGCCTCCTGGGCGACGGCCAGATTGTCCGCGTCCATTCCGGCACCCCAGTAGCCGAGGTTGATACCGAGCTGCATGCCGTATCCCCTTACCGATCAGTAACGTGCACGTGCGGAGACCTTAGCGCGCGGCTCGGCGGGGGCCTAGCGACGGGCAGCGGTGCCGGACAACTCACGGCCGGGCCCGTGAAATCGGCTGTCCACAGCACACCACAGGGAAGGCTCTGGCCAGTAATCTCGGCGTTCATGGAGCAGAGGCATCTCGGCCGCACCGGCCTGCGTGTGTCCCGGATCGGGCTCGGCACCCTGACCTGGGGACGGGACACCGACGAGCACGACGCCGCGGACCTGATGAAGACGTTCTGGGAAGCGGGCGGGACCCTCGTCGACACCGCGGACGTGTACGGCGACGGGGACGCCGAGTACCTGCTCGGCAGGCTCATGGACGGCCTGGTGGCCCGCCGGGACCTGGTCATCTCGACCAAGGCCGGCAGCGTGCCCGATCCCGACCGCCGCTTCGACACCTCCCGCGGCCATCTGCTCTCCGCGCTGGACGCCTCGCTCTCCCGGCTCGGCACCGACTACGTCGACCTGTGGCACGTGCACGCCTTCGACCCGGACACCCCGCTGGAGGAGACCCTCCAGGCCCTCGACCTCGCGGTCGCCAGCGGCCGGGCCCGCTACGCCGCCGTCTCCAACTTCTGCGGCTGGCAGCTCGCCAAGGCCGCGACCTGGCAGCTGGCGGCCCCCGGCACGCGGACCCGGCTGGCGGCCACGCAGCTGGAGTACTCGCTGCTCCAGCGGGGCGTCGAGCGCGAGGTCCTGCCGGCCGCGCTGGACCTCGGCATCGGGCTGCTGCCGTCCTCGCCGCTGGGGCGCGGGGTGCTCACGGGCAAGTACCGGGGCGACACGACGCCACCGGACTCGCGCGGTGCCTCGGAACACCTCGCGCCGTTCGTCGCGCCGTACCTGGACGACACCGCCAGGCGCATCGTGGACGCCGTGACGACCGCGGCCGACGGTCTCGCGGTGACACCGCTCCAGGTGGCGCTGGCCTGGGTCCGCGACCGGCCCGGGGTGGCCGCGCCCATCGTCGGCGCGCGCAACGCGCAGCAGCTCACGGCGGCGTTGTCAGTGGAGACCCTTAGTCTTCCTGACGAGATCTGCCGGGCGCTCGACGACGTGTCGGCGCCTGTGCACCGCTA
This sequence comes from Streptomyces afghaniensis, assembly GCF_044327915.1. Lineage (NCBI taxonomy): Bacteria > Bacillati > Actinomycetota > Actinomycetes > Kitasatosporales > Streptomycetaceae > Streptomyces > Streptomyces afghaniensis. Next base: position 152,466 of record NZ_JBIRGJ010000009.1, on the reverse strand, counting down.
TCCCGATCACGACTGGAGCACGCTGTGAGCACGGAGCCGGAGACCACGGAGGACGCCGAGCCGGGGACGCCGACCGGTGGTGCGGAGACCGAGGGGGTCCAGGGGCCCACGGGGGAAGCAGCCGGTTCCGGTGAGGTGTCCGAGGGCGAGGGGACCGAGGCGGCTGCGCCCGGTTCCGGTGAGGTGTCCGAGGGCGGGGGCACCGAGGGGGACGCAGCCGATGCCGGTGACGTGTCGGAGGCCGAGGCCGAGCTGCGGGCCCAGCGCGCGGAGCGGGAGCGGATCGAGCAGCGCAAGGCCGGGAAGAAGGCGCCGATCGAGGCCGGCACCAAGCTGAGCGGCAAGGCCGCCGATCTGCTCGCGGCCGTACGCGCCGTGGAGAGCGGCGAGAAGCCGGTCGCCGCGGTGTTCGCGGAGCCCGAACCCGCCCCCCGGCGCTCCGCCCCTGAGCCGGTACGACGGCCGCAGCCGGTGGCGGCCGAGGCCGTCGCCGCGTCGACGGCTCCCGCACCGGCGGCGGTGCAGGCCGTGCGGCAGGTGCTCGGCGAGGGCGGTGCCCCGGAAGTGCTCGCGCCGCAGGTCGCGGCCGCACTCGGCGAGGGCGCCGACGAGCTGCTGCGGGCCGACCCCTGGCAGTTGCTGCGGGTCGCCGGCGTGCGGCCCGAGCAGGCCGACGGGTTCGCCCGGGCCCTGCTCGGCGCCGAGTGCGGCCCCGACGACGAGCGACGGGGCCGGGCCGTCACCGTCTGGCTGCTGGAGCAGGCCGCGCTGGCCGGGCACACCGCGCTGGAGATGCCAGCGCTCCTCGCGGCCCTGGCCCAGCGGGGCGTGCCGGAACCCGACGGTGCCGTGCAGGACGCGATCGCGGAGGGCGAGGCGCTGGTCTTCCAGGACGCGCTGGAGGAGACCAGTGGCGCCTCGGCCCGGGCCGAGGAGGAGGACACGGAGGAGGACGAGGAACGTCCGGTCCGCGTCCTGGTCGGGCTCGAGCGGTACGCGCTCGCGGAGGAGAGCCTGGCCGACGGTCTGGCCCGGCTGGTGAACTCGGTGCCCAAGCAGGACGGTTCGGCCGAGGACTGGGAGCGGGCCGCCGCCGGGGCCCGGGGTTCGACGGCTGAGCTGCTCCGCGCGGTCGCCGCGCACGGCCTGGTCCTGCACACCGGCGGTGAGGCCTCACTGACCGAGCCCGCGGCACTGCTGACCGCCGCGCACACCCTGGGCCTGCGCGCCTGGGCTGCCACCCACGGCCCGATCGGCCGCACCCGCTTCGCCGCCCTGCTGCGCCGGTCCGGCCACCCGTCCGGCCCGGCAGCGGCGTCGGACCTCCCCGGGCAGGCCGCCGAGACGCCCGGCGCCGCGCCCGGCGCCCCCTCCCCCGTGGCCACCGTCGCCGGGCTGCTCTCCGGGGCCGAAGGGCCCGGCCGGGACGGAGACGGGGCACTGGATCTCGATCTGCTCGTCGTGCTCGACGCGCCGCAGCTGGATGTCGAGACGGCCGCGCTGCTGACGGAGTCGCTGCCGGACGGGGCGCGGCTGGTGCTGGCCGGGGATCCGGCGGTGCTGTGGTCCGTGGGTCCGGGCCGGGTGTTCGCGGATCTGCTCGCGGCGCGGATCTGTCCGCAGGTCGCCTCGCGGCAGCCGGACCCCGGGCCGCTGGGCGAGCTGGTCTCCGGAATCGGCGTCGGTGAGCTGAACCAGGTCGAGGCCCCCGGCAAGGAGGTCGTGATCGTGCCGGTGCGGGACGCCGGCGAAGCCGTGCACCGGACCGTGCAGCTCGTCGTGGACTCGGTGCCGCGGGCGATCGGTGTACCGGCCGAGCAGACGCAGGTGATCACGCCGGGGCACGGCGGCGCCGTCGGCACGCGCGCGCTCAACGCGGCGTTGAAGGAGCGGCTCAATCCGGGCCCGGGCCGCTTCGGCGGCTTCGACCCCGGTGACCGGATCGTCTACTCCCCCGTGCCGGGCCGTGCGCTCCCGGGCCGCGTGGTCAAGGCGGATGCCCAGGGGCTGCACCTGGCGTGCGAGGGCGAGGACGTCGTCGTGCCGAAGGAGCGCGTGGAGCAGTCCGTGCGGCACGGCTGGGCGCTCACCGCGCACCAGGCGGTCGGGAGCCGGTGGCCCGCGGTGGTCGTGGTGCTGCCCGGCGATGCGGCGCAGGCCCTGAGCCGGCCGTGGGTGTACACCGCGTTCGGGCGGGCCGACCGCCATCTGTCCGTCGTGCACGGCGTGGAACAGGCGTTGCCGAGGGCCGTGGCCGAGGTGCCGGCGAAGCCCCGGACGACCCGGCTTCCGGTGCTGCTCGCCCCGCAGATCAGCAGCTGACGACGGCGGTGGTCACGGGCGGGCCCGTGACCACCGCCGTCGGGTGGCTGACGTGTGCGCTCAGCGGCGGTCCGCGTCGAGCGGCTCCAGGTCCTCGTCCTCGTCCAGATCGGTGTCGAGGTCGTCCTCCAGCTCCTCCGCCTCGTCCTCATCGTCGTCGACGTCGTCGATCTCGTCGTCGAACACGGCGCTGACATCGAAGCGGCAGACGACGCTCTGCGGATCGACCTGCTCGAACGGCGCCTCGAGCCACTCGCCGGGGTCCGCCGGTTCCTCCGACGCCGTCACCCAGAGTGTGGAGTCGCCCTCCTCCAGCCCGAACTCCTTGTGCCGGGAGGCGATCTCGTCGGGTTCGAACTCGCCGAAGAGGAGACCGAGCGCACCGTGGATCGTCCCGGAGGCGGCCGGGCCGTCCTCGCCCTCCGCGGCCTCGATCCGCTGCGCGTGCGCCAGCAGCCGCTGTGGCTCCGCCACCGCGTAGTCGCGGCGGATCAGCACGCTCAGCGCGTTCGGTTCCTCGGGCCCGGTGTACGGGGGCAGCGCGTCCTCCGTACCGGGGATCTCGAAGGGTGTGACCTCGTCGTAACGGTCGTAGAGCAGTTCGTCGTACACCTCTGCGGCCGCGGCCAGCTGGTTGAACGCCTCGTAGACGGCCGGGTCGTCCTCCCCCGACCTGCGTTCGACCGCGGCCAGGTGGCGGTCGAGCGCGGTCTTGACCGCCTCGGCGGCGGCGCGTACCTCGGCAGCGGTGGGCTGCGCAGCATCAGACATAGTGCAGACGCTATCCGTACCAGGCCCCAGCCCGCACAATAGATGCGATGCCGGAATACGAATTTGTCGACGTGTACGTGCCGCGGGGGGTCTCCCGCAAGGAAGCGGCGCGTCTGCTGACGGACCATGCCGAGTACGGACACTGGGAGTTGGATCGTCTGAGCCTGCTGCGCGACGGCAGCCGCAAGGTGCGGTTGCGCCGGCGGATCATCCGTCAGGTGCGGGCCACGTGGTGAGCTGAGACGGGGCACTGGGAGAAGGCACACACGGGAGCGGGCCCCGCATCGGCGGGGCCCGCTCCGTTTCCGCGGGTGTCAGGCCTTTCCCGGGGTGTCAGGCCGAGGTGCGCGCCTTGCGGTAGAGGATCGAGCCCGCGAGCAGCGCGCCCGCGCCGGCCGGCAGAGCGAGGCCGAGCGGCAGGTCGCTGCCGGTGCTGGCGAGCTGGGAGTCGCCCTTGGGCTGGGTGACGAACTGGCCGCCCGGTTCGTTGCCGTGCGAGGAGCCGCCCGGCGTCTCGTCGTCCGCTCCGGGCGGGGTGCCGGGGTCGCCCGGGTTTCCGGGGTTTCCGGGGTCGCCCGGGTTTCCGGGGTCGCCCGGGTTTCCGGGATCGCCCGGATCACCGGGGTCGCCCGGGTTCCCGGGGTTGCCGGGATCACCGGGGTTGCCCGGGTTCCCGGGGTCGCCCGGGTTTCCGGGATCACCCGGGTCGCCCGGCTGTCCCGGGTTCTCGTGGCCGCCGCCGGGCGGGTCGGTGTGGTGCCCGCCGGAGCCGCCGTTCGCGCAGTCGTTGCCCGTGCTGGAGTTGCCGGCGCCGATGACGTCGACGCTGTTGCCGCAGACGTTCACGGGGACGTGGATCGGCGCTTGCACGTGGTTGCCCGAGCCGACGCCGGGCGAGTCACTGGCATGGCCGCCGGCGTGCGAGCCGCCGTTACCGCCCGAATCGCCGTATCCCCCCGACGACGATCCGCCACCCTCGTTGGCGCACGAGTTGCCCACCGACGGGTTGAGGACACCGATCACGTTGACCGTGTTCCCGCAGACGTTGACCGGAGCGTGCACCGGCGCCTGCACCGTGTTCCCGGACAGCACGCCGGGCGAACCCGAGCCGGCGCCCTGGGCGCCCGAGTCGGCGTGCGCGGAGCCGCCCGCGGCGGCGATCACGCCGGTCGCGGCCGCCACGGTCATCAGACCCTTGCGGGTGACCTGTCGCATTTCCTGAATACCTGCCTTCGACCTGTCTCGAATTCTTCTCGAATTCCTCGAAAGAAGCGTTCGGTCCCGGAGCGCATGGCATGCGCTCCGGGACCGATGGCTTTAGAACTCCCCTCGAAGAGGGGGGAGCGTCACTTGTTGACGCAGGTGTTGCCGAAGGCGGGGTTCAGCAGCCCGATCACGGAGACCGTGTTGCCGCAGGCGTTCACCGGGATGTGAACGGGCACCTGAACAACGTTGCCGGACAGGACGCCCGGGGAGTGCACGGCAGCACCCTGGGCACCCGAGTCGGCGACGGCCAGGCCCGCGCTCGCGAGAACCAGCCCACCGGTGGCAGCCGCAGCAGCGACGACCTTCTTGATCATTATTCCTCCTAGTTGGCAAAGCGACCCATCTTGCGATCGCATTACCTGTAACGAGGAGGGAGTAATGAGGCTACGAGCTTATGGTCGCATTCACCCTTCCCAGTCGATCTCGCACGCCCGACCGAATAACGGTGTTTCGTATGGGCGGTTTCAGGACGCGTCGATGAACCGGTCGAGCACCCGCGCGCCGAACTTCAGGCCCTCCACCGGCACCCGCTCGTCCACGCCGTGGAACATGCCGGCGAAGTCCAGCTCCGGCGGCAGCTTCAGCGGCGCGAAGCCGAAGCCCCGGATGCCCAGGTCGTCGAAGGACTTCGCGTCCGTCCCGCCGGAGAGCATGTAGGGGATCGCCTTGGCGGTCGGGTCCTCGGCCAGCAGCGAGGACTGCATCGCCTCCACGAGCGCCCCGTCGAAGGTGGTCTCGACGGCCTTGTCGGCGTGGACGTCCTCGCGCCGCACCTTCGGGCCGAGGATCCGGTCGAGGTCGGCGAGGAACTCCTCCTCGTGCCCGGGCAGGAACCGTCCGTCGACGTGGGCGGTCGCCTCGCCGGGGATGACGTTGACCTTGTAACCGGCGCCCAGCTGCGTGGGGTTGGCCGTGTTGCTCAGCGTCGCGCCGATGAACTTGGCGATGCCGCCGAGCCTCACGAGGGTCGACTCCATGTCCTCCGGGTCGAGCTCGGTGCCGAGCGCGTCACCGAGCTCGTCGAGGAAGGCGCGGGTGGTCTTGGTGACCCGCACCGGGAACTTGTGCCGCCCCAGCCGCGCGACGGCCTCCGACAGCTCGGTGATCGCGTTGTCCCGGTGGATCATCGACCCGTGCCCGGCCGTGCCGGCCACGGTGAGCTTCATCCAGTGCATGCCCTTCTCGGCCGTCTGGATCAGGTACAGCCGCCGCTCCTCGCTCACGGTGAACGAGAATCCGCCCACCTCACTGATCGCCTCGGTGACGCCCTCGAAGAGGTCCGGGTGGTTGTCGACGAGGTAGCGGGCCCCGTACGTGCCGCCCGCCTCCTCGTCCGCGAGGAACGCGAGCACGATGTCGCGCGGGGGCTTGCGCCCGCTGCGCATCCGGTCCCGCACGACCGCGAGGGTCATGGCGTCCATGTCCTTCATGTCGACGGCACCGCGGCCCCACACGCAGCCGTCGGCGATCTCGCCGGAGAAGGGGTGGTGGGTCCAGTCGTCGGCGTTGGCCGGTACGACGTCGGTGTGGCCGTGGATGAGGAGCGCGGGCCGGGACGGGTCCTCGCCCTCGATCCGGGCCACCGTGGAGGCGCGGCCCGGGTGCGACTCGAAGATCTGCGGTTCGAGCCCCACCTCGGCGAGCTTCTCGGCGACGTACTCCGCCGCCTTGCGCTCGCCCGGACCCGAGTGGTCGCCGTAGTTGCTGGTGTCGATCTGGATCAGCTCGCGGCAGAGGTCCACGACCTCGTCCTCGCCGGTGACGCTCCTGGCCGTGTCCGTCTCGCTCACGTGCTTCCTCCCGCTGTCACTGCTGGTGGGTCCTCCTCATCCTCCCCCTCCACGGCCCGCACCCCAAGACCGGTCCCGGCCCGTCACACGCCGTTCACGCCCGGCGGGGTGCGGGCGGGGGGTGATCGGCCACCCCTGAGAGCCTGGTAATGTTTACGTCGTCGCCGCGGGGAGAACCCGCGCGACAGACACCTTGTCCGGGTGGCGGAATGGCAGACGCGCTAGCTTGAGGTGCTAGTGCCCTTTATCGGGCGTGGGGGTTCAAGTCCCCCCTCGGACACAGATCGAAAAGCCCCTCTTGTCGAGGGGCTTTTCGTCGTTTCCGGGGAGCGAGGTCTCCCGCGGGAGGAATGTGGGCGACATCTCGCCAGGCCGGCAGAAGCACAGGTGGGAGCCGGGGCGCCGGGCCTACGGGATGTCCCGCGTTTGCCTCCGAGTGGCGGACATGACAGGGCGAAGTCACCCGACCACTAGAGTATTGGGCTTGTTCGCACCGGAACGGAACATCCCCAGGCAGACCTGCGGGCCCGCCGGCGCCCCGGATGGTCCGGGTTCGAGACTCGAGGATCCGATGGCCGCCCTGCCCGAAAGCCCTGACCTCAACGTGCTGGACCGGGAGCTGAGCACAGCCCTGAGCGACGTGGCCCGTTTCTCCGCCGGTCCCGCGGCCTCCCCCCGCACCCTGGTCGACATCTTCGAGGCGTCCGTGCGTTCGTACCCCGACGAGCCCGCGCTCGACGACGGTCACCGGCTGCTCACCTACCGCGCGCTGGCGGTCGAGGTGGAGCACCTGCGGCAGCGGATGGCCGCCGTGGACGTCGGGCTCGGGGACCGCGTCGGTGTCCGGGTGCCGTCGGGCACCAACGACCTGTACGTGGCGATCCTCGCGGTGCTGGCCGCCGGTGCCGCGTACGTGCCCGTGGACGCCGAAGACCCCGACGAGCGGGCCGATCTGGTGTTCGGCGAGGCCGGGGTGCGGGCGGTCATCGGAGCCGGTCACGAGCTGACCGTCCGAGGCGCCGCCGGTCACACCGCCGCCCGGCCCGGTGCCGGGCACGACGCGTGGATCATCTTCACCTCCGGCTCCACCGGGAACCCCAAGGGCGTCGCCGTGAGCCATCGCAGTGCCGCCGCGTTCGTGGACGCCGAGGCCGGGTTGTTCCTCACCGAGGAGCCGATCGGGCCCGGCGACCGGGTCATGGCCGGGCTGTCCGTGGCCTTCGACGCGTCCTGCGAGGAGATGTGGCTGGCCTGGCGGTACGGGGCCTGTCTGGTGCCCGTGCCGCGCTCGCAGGTGCGCAGCGGCGCCGATCTCGGGCCCTGGCTGGTCGAGCAGGAGATCACGGTCGTGTCGACCGTGCCGACGCTCGCCGCGCTGTGGGAGCCCGAGACCCTCAACGACGTACGGCTGCTGATCTTCGGTGGTGAGGCGTGCCCGCCCGAGCTGGCGCAGCGGCTGGTGACGGAGGGGCGCGAGGTGTGGAACACCTACGGGCCGACCGAGGCCACCGTCGTGGCGTGCGCGTCGCTGATGAGCGGCGAGGAGCCGATCCGGATCGGGCTGCCGCTGGACGGCTGGGAGCTGGCCGTCGTGGACGAGGCCGGGGAGCCGGTGCCGATGGGCGGCAGCGGGCAGCTCGTGATCGGCGGGGTCGGGCTCGCCCGGTATCTCGACGCCGAGAAGGACGCGGAGAAGTACGCGCCCCTGGAGTCGCTCGGCTGGGAGCGCGCGTACCGCAGCGGTGACCTGGTGAAGGCCGAGCCGGAGGGGCTGGTGTTCCTCGGGCGGGCCGACGAGCAGATCAAGCTCGGGGGGCGGCGGATCGAGCTCGGTGAGGTGGACGCCGCGCTGCAGGCGCTGCCCGGTGTCGCCGGCGCGGCCGCAGCCGTGCGTACCGCTCGCAGCGGAAATCAGCTCCTCGTCGGGTACGTCGTCATCCAGGAAGGGTGGGATCAGGCCGCCGCCGTCGAGAAGCTGCGTGCCGAACTGCCCGCCGCTCTGGTGCCGCTGCTCGCGCCGGTCGACGAGCTGCCGACCCGTACGTCCGGCAAGGTCGACCGGAACGCGCTGCCGTGGCCGCTGGAGGGCCTGGTCGGCGGTGGGCCGGCCGAGGAGCTGTACGGGACCGAGGCGTGGCTCGCCGAGCAGTGGGGCGAGGTGCTCGGCGTCCCGGTGGGTAGCGCCTCCGACGACTTCTTCGCCATCGGCGGGAGCAGTCTGGCCGCCGCCCAGCTGACGACGAGGCTGCGCACCCGCTACCCGAGTGCGGCGGTGCTGGACCTCTACCAGCACCCGACGCTGCGCAAGCTGGCCCGGCACCTGGAGGAGTCCGCGCAGGGCGACGGCTCCCGGCGGGTGGTAGAGCCGGTGCCGGTACGAGCCGGGGTGCTGCAACTCCTCCTGCTGCTTCCGCTGTTCACGCTGCTCGGGCTGCGCTGGATGGTGCCGCTGGCCGTCCTCGGGAACGTGCTGGGGGCGTACGCCTGGCTGCCGACCGCTCCCTGGTGGGTCGTGGGCGCCGGGGCGTTGCTGTTCTTCAGTCCGCCCGGACGGCTGGCCATCGCCGCCGGTGGGGCGCGGCTGCTGCTGCGCGGGGTGACGCCGGGTCGCTACGCACGCGGCGGGAGTGTGCATCTGCGGCTGTGGACGGCCGAGCGGCTCGCCGAGTTCAGTGGCGCGGCCTCGCTCACCGGTGCCTGGCTGGAGAGGTACGCCCGGGCGCTCGGAGCCAGGGTCGGGTCCGACGTGGATCTGCACTCGCTGCCGCCGGTGACCGGGATGCTCAAGCTCGGGCGGGGTGCCGCCGTGGAGTCCGAGGTGGATCTGTCGGGCTACTGGCTGGACGGTGACCGGCTGGAGATCGGGCCGGTCAAAGTGGGTGCCGGTGCGGTGGTCGGGACGCGCAGCATGCTGTTCCCGGGTGCGCGCGTGGGTAAGCGGGCCGAGGTCGCGCCCGGTTCCGCCGTCGCCGGGCAGGTGCCCACCGGGCAGCGCTGGGCCGGGGCGCCCGCCGTGAAGCTCGGCAAGGCCAAGCGGAACTGGCCCAAGGAGATGCCGGAGAAAGGCGTGTTCTGGCGGGGGATGTACGGCATTTCCGGGTTCGGGCTGAGTGCTCTGCCCCTTCTCGCCGGACTCGCCGCGCTCCTCACCGTCAGCCTGTTCGTGGCGCCCGGCGCCGGGCTCGGTGAGGCGTTGCGGGGCGCGGCGCTAGCGCTGGTTCCGGCGACCGTGGCCTTCGGTGCGGTGTACGCGCTGCTGCTGCTCGTCGCCGTACGGCTGCTGAGCCTCCGGCTGCGCGAGGGCACGCACCCGACGCACAGCAGGGTCGGCTGGCAGGCCTGGACGGTCACGCAACTGATGGACCAGTCCCGGGAGATGCTGTTCCCGCTGTACGCCGGGCTGGTCACGCCGGTGTGGCTGCGGCTGCTCGGTATGCGGATCGGGCGGGGCGCCGAGGTGTCGACGGTGCTCGCGCTGCCCAGCCTGACCACGGTGGGCGACGGCGCGTTCCTCGCGGACGACACGCTGACCGCGCCGTACGAGCTGGGCGGCGGCTGGATGCGGATCGGGCGCGCGCAGATCGGGCGCCGGGCGTTCCTCGGGAACTCGGGGATGACCGCGCCGGGGCGCAGCGTGCCGGACGGCGGGCTGGTCGGGGTGCTGTCGGCGACGCCGAAGAAGGCGAAGAAGGGCAGCTCGTATCTGGGGCTGCCGCCGGTGAAGCTGCCGCGCAACGCGGGCGGCGGCGACCAGAGCCGGACGTACGAGCCGCCCGCGCGGCTGCTGTGGGCGCGGGGCCTGGTGGAGTTGTGCCGGATCGTTCCGGTGCTGTGCTCGGCCGCGCTGGCGGTGCTGACGGTGGCGGCGCTGAGCGCGCTGGGTGGCTGGGCGTGGCCGTTGGGCGGGGTCGTGCTGCTGGCGGTGGGGGCTGCGGGGTGCGCTCTGTCCGTGCTCGCCAAGTGGCTGCTCGTGGGGCGGCACCGCAGTGGTGAGCACCCGCTGTGGAGCTCCTTCGTGTGGCGCAACGAGCTGGCTGACACGTTCGTCGAGGTGGTGGCGGTGCCGTGGCTGGCCGGGCGCGTGCCCGGTACGCCGCTGATGACGCTGTGGCTGCGCGGGCTCGGTGCCCGGATCGGCCGGGGCGTGTGGGTGGAGAGCTACTGGCTGCCGGAGACCGACCTGGTGACGCTCGGCGACGGGGCGACGGTGAACAGGGGCTGTGTCCTCCAGACCCACCTCTTCCACGACCGGATCTTGCGGACGGATACTGTGGTCCTCCGTGAGGGCGCCACACTGGGCCCGGGCGGAATCGTCCTGCCCGGCAGCGCCGTCGGGGCCCGCACCACGCTGGGTCCGGCGTCCCTGGTCATGGCCGCGGAGTCCGTTCCCGACGACACGCGCTGGCTGGGCAACCCGATCGAGGCATGGCGTCGCTAGGCGGGACCCCCGCGGGGCCGGGGGGCTGACGGACGTCGTACGAGCGCAGTGCAGGGAGCGGACGCAACAGTGGCGGTTCAGCAGTCAGTGGGTCAGGATCCGTACTTCCCGGGCAACGGTGACCTCCGGTACCGGGTGCATCGGTACGAGCTCACGCTGGACTACCGCCCCGCGCCGAACCGGCTGTCGGGAGCGGCGCGGATCAACGCCATCGCCGGCCGTGGCCAGCTCACCGAGTTCCAGCTGAATCTCGCGGATTTCCGGGTGGGCCGGGTGAGGGTCGACGGTCGCGCGGCGCACTACACGCACCGGGGCGGCAAGTTGCGCGTCCGCCCGCCGAAGCCGCTGCGCACCGGTGCCGCGTTCACCGTCGAGGTGCAGTGGTCGGGTAACCCCCGGCCGGTGAGCAGCCCCTGGGGCGGCCTCGGCTGGGAGGAGCTGGAGGACGGGGCGCTGGTGGCGAGCCAGCCGGTCGGGGCGCCGTCCTGGTACCCGTGCAACGACCGGCCCGCCGACAAGGCCTCGTACCAGATCTCGGTGACGACGCCGTCGGCCTATGCGGTGGTGGCCGGTGGACGCCTGCTCACCCGCACGACGAAGGCCTCGACGACCACCTGGGTGTACGAGCAGGCGGCACCGACCTCCAGCTATCTGGTGGGGCTGTCGATCGGGAAGTACCAGACCGTACTGCTGGGCGACCCGGGCCCGGGCGGGGTGCCGCAGCACGGGCACATTCCGGCGCACCTGCTCCCCCGGTTCTCCCGGGACTTCGCACGGCAGCCCGCGATGATGGAGCTGTTCCAGGAATTGTTCGGGCCGTACCCGTTCGATGAGTACGCGGTCGTCGTGACCGAGGAGGAGCTCGACGTCCCAGTCGAGGCGCAGGGGTTGTCGCTGTTCGGGTCCAATCATGTGGACGGAGCGCGGGGTTCGGAGCGGCTGGTCGCGCACGAGCTGGCGCACCAGTGGTTCGGCAACAGCGTGTCCATCGCCGACTGGCGGCAGATCTGGCTGAACGAGGGGTTCGCGAAGTACGCCGAGTGGCTGTGGTCGGAGCGCTCGGGAGGCCGCGGCGCCCAGCAACTGGCCGCCGCCGCACACCGGTCGCTGTCCGCGCTGCCGGAGGACCTCAAACTCGCCGATCCGGGGCGGAAGTCGATGTTCGACGACCGTCTCTACCAGCGCGGCGGGCTCACCCTGCACGCGGTGCGGTGCGCCCTGGGTGACGACGCGTTCTTCCGCATGCTGCGCGGGTGGGCGGGCCTGCACCGGGGCGGGGCGGTGACCACGGCGGCCTTCACCGCGCATGTGGCGCGGTTCGCGGACGAGCCGCTGGACGAGCTGTTCGACGCGTGGGTATACAGGACGGCGCTGCCGCCACTGCCTTCCTCCGGGACGGGTGCGGCCGTCTAGGACAATGACCGGCATGACCATACGTTCCTGCCCCTGCGGCCTCCTGGGGGCCTACGGCGACTGCTGCGGCCGCTACCACTCGGCAAGCGCCGCCGCACCGACCGCCGAGGCGCTGATGCGGTCGCGGTACAGCGCCTTCGTGAAGGGGGACGCCGGATATCTGCTGCGGACCTGGCACCCGCGGACGCGGCCCGGGACGCTGGAGCTGGATCCGCGGATGCGGTGGACCGGGCTGGAGATCCTGGACACGAGTGACGGGTCGGCGTTCCACTCCGCTGGGACCGTGGAGTTCCGGGCGTCGTACCGGGGCGGCTCGCTGCACGAGCGGAGCCGGTTCGAGCGGGTCGACGGGGCCTGGGTGTACGTCGACGGGGAGTTTGTGCAGTAGCGGGTGCTACGGCGCCAGGATGTCCAGTTCCTGGAGGGCGCCGACCGTGATCTCGCGGGTCAGTTCCTCCGCGCGGGCCGCGTCGCCGGCGCGGACCGCCTCGGCGACCTGGACGTGCAGGGTGACGGCCGCCGGGTCGGGGTCCTCGAACATCACGTCGTGGTGGGTACGGCCGGCCAGGACCTCGGCGACGACATCGCCGAGGCGGGCGAACATCTCGTTGCCGGAGGCGTCCAGGATGACGCGGTGGAAGGCCATGTCGTGGACGAGGTACTCCTCCAGCTTGTGGCCCCGTGAGTTGGCGACCATGCCGAGGGCGCACTGGGTGAGTTCGGCGCACTGCTCGGCGGTGGCGTGCCGGGCGGCGAGGCCCGCGGCGGCCGGTTCGATCGCCGAGCGCAGCACCGTGAGGGAGCGCAGCTGGGGGGCGCGGTCCTTGCCGGCCAGGCGCCAGCGGATGACCTGCGGATCGTAGACGTTCCACTCCGACTTCGGGCGCACGGTCACGCCCACGCGGCGGCGGGACTCGACCAGGTGCATGGACTCCAGGACGCGGACCGCCTCGCGCATCACCGAGCGTGACACGTCGAAACGCTGGGCGAGCTCGTCGGTGCGCAGCACGCTGCCCGGCGGGTACTCGCCCGCCGTGATCTCGGGGCCGAGGGTGTCCAGAACATGGCCGTGCAGCCCCCGGCCCGGTGTGCTCATGCACTCAGCGTACGTGGTAGATCACGGAGACAAAAAGTCAGACTTATTCGTCACGGACTCTTGAATTCGTCGTACCTAATGGGTTTCAGTTGCGTCGACATCACGTGTCGACGGAGACAGCAGACAGTGAGGCAGCGATGAACACCCCCCACGTCGTCGTGGTCATGGGCGTCGCCGGCACCGGCAAGACCACCATCGGTCCCCTGCTCGCGGCCCGGCTCGGCGTTCCGTACGCCGAGGGCGACGACTTCCACCCGCAGGCCAACATCGCCAAGATGTCGGCCGGTACCCCGCTCACCGACGAGGACCGCCTGCCCTGGCTGGACGCCATCGGCACGTGGGCGCACGGGCGGGCCGGGCTCGGCGGGGTGGTCAGCTGCTCGGCGCTGAAGCGGTCGTACCGCGACCGGCTGCGGGCCGCCGCGCCCGGCGTGGTCTTCGTGCACCTCACGGGTGACCGCGCACTCATCGAGGACCGGATGTCGCACCGGCAGGGGCACTTCATGCCCACGGCGCTGCTCGACTCCCAGTTCGCCACGCTCCAGCCGCTCCAGGCGGACGAGGCCGGGGTCGACGTGGACGTCTCGGGCAGCCCGGAGGAGATCACCGAGCGGGCGGCGCTCGCCCTGGAGGACCTCCCCGAGCCCGTCCAGTAGCCCCTGACGGTCCCGTCCTGCACTCCCCTCCAACGCAAGGGAAACCCACCCCGTGACCAGACTCAGCGTCGAGATGCTGGCAGCGGACGCACCCGAGCCGATCACCTCGGCCGGCCACGCTCAGCTGGGCATCGCCGTCCTGGCGGGCATCGCCGTCATCGTCCTGCTCATCACCAAGTCCAAGCTGCACGCCTTCCTGGCGCTGACCATCGGGTCACTGGCGCTCGGCGCTATCGCCGGGGCGCCGCTGGACAAGGTCCTCACCAGCTTCAGCACCGGCCTCGGCACCACGGTCGCCGGCGTCGGCGTACTGATCGCCCTCGGTGCCATCCTCGGCAAGATGCTCGCCGACTCCGGGGGTGCCGACCAGATCGTCGACACCATCCTCGCGAAGGCGGGCGGGCGGTCGATGCCGTGGGCCATGGTGCTCATCGCCTCCGTGATCGGACTGCCGCTGTTCTTCGAGGTCGGCATCGTGCTGCTGATCCCGGTGGTGCTGATGGTCGCCAAGCGCGGCAACTACTCGCTGATGCGGATCGGCATCCCGGCGCTCGCGGGCCTGTCCGTGATGCACGGGCTGGTGCCGCCGCACCCCGGTCCGCTGGTCGCGATCGAGGCGGTCAAGGCCGACCTGGGCGTGACACTGGCGCTGGGTGTCCTCGTCGCCATACCCACGGTGATCATCGCCGGCCCGGTGTTCTCGCGGTACGCGGCCCGCTGGGTGGACGTGCCGGCCCCGGACCGCATGATTCCGCAGCGGGCTTCGGAGGACCTGGACAAGCGCCCCAGTTTCGGCGCCACCCTGTTCACGATCCTGCTGCCGGTGATCCTCATGCTGGCCAAGGCGCTCGTCGACATCGTCATCGACGACCCGGAGAACCTGGTCCAGCGGGTCTTCGACGTGATCGGCGCGCCGATGATCGCGCTGCTCGCCTCGGTGCTGGTCGGCATCTTCACGCTGCTGCGGCCAGCCGGGTTCTCCAAGGAGCGGATCTCCCCGCTGGTCGAGAAGAGCCTCGCGCCGATCGCGGGCATCCTGCTGATCGTCGGCGCGGGCGGCGGCTTCAAGCAGACCCTGATCGACACCGGGGTGGGCCAGATGGTCCTGGACATCTCCAAGGACTGGTCGATCCCCGCGCTGCTGCTGGCCTGGCTGATCGCGGTGGTGATCCGGCTGGCGACCGGTTCGGCGACGGTGGCGACGGTCTCGGCGGCCGGTCTGGTCGCCCCGCTCGCGGCCGACATGTCGACCACGCACGCGGCCCTGCTGGTCCTGGCCATCGGCGCCGGCTCGCTGTTCTTCAGCCATGTCAACGACGCCGGGTTCTGGATGGTGAAGGAGTACTTCGGGCTGAGTGTCGGCCAGAACATCAAGACCTGGTCCGTCATGGAGACGATCATCTCGGTGGTCGCCGGCGGCATCGTCCTGCTGTTGTCCCTCGTGATCTAGGAGTGCCACGGCCATGACGGCTCACCCTCTCTTCGACATCAGCGGCCGTACGGCGCTGGTGACCGGCTCCAGCCGGGGCATCGGACTCGCGCTCGCCCGTGGTCTGGCGGAAGCCGGCTGCACGGTCGTCCTGAACGGACGCGACAAGGACCGGCTCGCCGAGGCCGCCGCCGGGCTGCCCGGCGACCGGGTGCACACGGCGGCGTTCGACGTGACCGACGGCCCGTCGGTGACGGACGGGATCGCGGACGTCGAGGAGCGGGTGGGCCCGCTCGACATCCTCGTCAACAACGCGGGCATGCAACTGCGCGCCCCGCTGCTGGAGTTCACCGACTCCGACTGGCACCGGATCCTGGACACCAACCTGACCAGTGCCTTCCTGGTCGGCCGGGAGGCGGCGCGCCGGATGACGGAACGCGGCCACGGCAAGATCATCAACATCTGCTCCCTGCAGAGCGAGGTGGTTCGGCCCGGGATCGCGCCGTACGCCGCCACCAAGGGCGCGCTGAAGATGCTCACCAAGGGCATGTGCGCGGACTGGGGTCCGAGCGGTGTGCAGGTTAACGGGCTCGGCCCGGGCTACATCGAGACCGAGCTGACGCGGCCGCTGGTCGACGACGAGGAGTTCAGTGCCTGGGTGCGGAGGCGCACCCCGGCCGGCCGCTGGGGTCGCACCCAGGACCTGGTGGGCGGGGTGCTGTTCCTCGCCTCCCCCGCGGCCGACTTCGTCAGCGGGCAGGTGCTGTATGTCGACGGCGGTATGACGAGCGTGCTGTGAGCACCTGCCGGGAGGCTGTGATGCTGGGTTGTGTGATCCACGGTCAGGGTGACCTGCGCGTGGCGGAGTTGCCGGTGCCCGAGCCCGGGCCGGGACAGGCGCTGGTCGCCGTGCGGTACGGCGGGGTGTGCGGGTCCGATCTGCACTACTGGCGGCACGGCGGGGTCGGTGACTTCCGGCTCCGGGAGCCGATGGTGCTGGGGCACGAGGTCGTCGGGACGGTGGTCGAGTACGGTGCAGGCGCATCGGGGCCGGCACCGGGTACCGCCGTCGCGGTGCATCCGGCGACCCCGTGCGGGGTGTGTCCGGAGTGCTCGGACGGGCGGCGGAACATCTGCCGGGACACGCGGTACCTGGGCAGTGCGGCGCGCTTTCCGCACGTCCAGGGGGGATTCGCGGCGCGGGTGGTCGTGCCCTGCGAGCAGGTGCGGGCCTTGCCGGACGGTCTGGAGCTGCGCCGGGCCGCGCTCGCCGAACCGTTGTCCGTCGCGCTGCACGCGGTGCGGCGGGCCGGGGAGGTGGCCGGGCGGCATGTCCTGGTGACCGGTGCGGGGCCCATCGGCTGTCTGGTGGTCGCGGCGGCGAAGGCGGCGGGGGCTTCGCGGGTGACCGTCACGGATCTGCTGCCCGAGGCGCTGGAGTACGCACGGGTCGCCGGTGCCGGGACTCTCGTACGGGCCGATGATCCTGACGACCCGGGGTGGCCTTCCGAAGTGGACGTCGCGATCGAGGCGTCCGGGGTGGCTGCCGGGCTCGACACGTGTCTGCGGCGGGTGCGGCGGGGTGGGGTCGTCGTGCAGTTGGGGATGCTGCCGGCGGGGCACAGTGCGTTCGCGGGGAACCTCGTGGTGAGTCGGGAGATCGAGTTGCGGGGGGCGTTTCGGTTCGACGGGGAGTTCGATCAGGCGCTGGAGCTGCTGGCGAGGGAGGGGGCGTTCGACGGGCTCGTCAGTGCGGTGGTTCCCGTGGGGGATGCCGAGTCGGCGTTTGCCCTGGCCGCCGATCGGAGTCGGTCTTGCAAGGTGCTGTTGGATTTCGCCGTGGCGCCGTAGGGGTTGGTGTTGTGGGGCGGGTGCGGGTGCGTTGGGGTTGTTCGCGCAGTTCCGCGCCCCTGTAGGAAACCTACTGGCGCCATAGAGGGTGCTCTCGGTTCGCCCACTCTCTGCTCACCGAACCCGTGCGCATGCCTCTTCTGGATTCCGGGTCGGCCAGGGCCATGCCGATGTGGCCGGCCAGGACGATGCCGATCGTGAGGGCCAGCCAGTCGTGGACGAACGTCGCGCTGGTGCGCCAGAGCAGGGGGGTGAGGTGGGTGAACCACATCATCAGGCCGGTGCCGAGCATGACGAGGGTGGCGCCGGCGATCCAGGACGCGTAGAGCTTCTGGCCGGCGTTGAACTTGCCGGCGGGGCGGGACGCCGGGCGCTTGTCGCGGTGCAGGGCGGCGCGCAGCCAGGTCCGGTCGTGCGGGCCGAAGCGGTTGAGCCGGCCGAGGTCGGCACGGAAGGCGCGGGAGGCGAGGCCCGCCAGGACGGGGACGGGCAGGGCGAGGCCGGCCCACTCGTGGATCCGGACGACCAGTTCGCGGCGGCCGACGAGTTCGGCGAGCTGGGGGACGTAGAGGCAGGCCGCCGTCAGGACGCAGACGCCCATCAGCGCGGCCGTCGTGCGGTGCACCCAGCGCTCGGTCGGGCTGAAGCGCCGGACACCGGCCGGGGCGTCAACTCGTAGGCTCATCGTCACGTCCGTTCGAGCGGCCCACCCAGGCGTCGACGTCGTAGCCGCGCTCCTCCCAGTAACCCGGCCGGACCTCGTCGGTGACGGTGATGCCGGAGAGCCACTTGGCGGACTTGTAGAAGTACATGGGCGCCACGTAGAGGCGGACCGGGCCGCCGTGGGAGTGGCCGAGGTCCTTGTCCTGCATGCGCAGGGCGACCAGGACGTCCGCGCGGCGGGCCTGGCCGAGGGTGAGGCTCTCGGTGTAGGTGCCGTCGAAGCAGGTGAAGCGGATGGCCTTCGCGGTGGGGCGGACCCCGGCGGTGTCGAGGAGGCGGGACAGGCGTACGCCCTCGAAGGGGGTGTCGGGGACGCGCCAGCCGGTGACGCACTGGACGTCACGGACCAGTCGGGTCTGGGGCAGGGCCTTGAGGTCGGCCAGGGTGTAGGTCGTGGGGTGGTCGACCAGGCCGTCGATCGTCAGGCGGTAGCTGTCTGCGTTCTTGCGGGGAACGGACGAAGCGACCGAGTAGTAGCGGAAGCCGCCGCCGTTGGGGAGGAGGCCGGTCAGGCCCGTGGGGTCCTTGTCGGCCGCGCCGCCGAGGAAGGCCTCCAGGCCGCGTTGCAGCGGGGGCGCGGCGACCACGCCCGCAGCGCCCAGGGCAAGGGTGCCGAGGAAGACGCGGCGGCCGATCGGGGTGCCCCGCTCTTCGGGGCGTTCGTCGTTCACACCCTGGTGTACGTCCTCGTTCACGTTCTCATTCGAACACCCGCGGTCCCGTGAGGACAGGGATCGCGGGTGCTCGTCAGAGTTCCGTAACCATTCCTTACGTGGCCGGGGTCAGGACGACGCCGCCTTGTCCAGCTGGAACGCCTCGTTGCCGAGGCCGATCCGGGCGTGCTTCTCGGGGGCGCGGGCGCGCAGCACCAGGCCCAGGACCAGGCCGGCGACCAGGGCGAGGCCGATGATGCCGGGCAGCACCCAGCTCAGCGAGGAGTCCGGGCCGGCGCCGACGAGGACCTCGAAGTCCTTCACCGTGTAGCCGGCGATCACGAGCAGGGAGAGGCCCGCCAGCGCGGAGGTGACCAGCCGCCAGGCCTGGGCGCCCGCGGCTCCCCGGCGGACGAAGAAGACGACGACCGACAGCGAGGCCGCCGCCATCAGCACGATCACGCCGAGGGCGCCGATGTTGCCGAGCCAGGTGAACAGCTGCAGGACCGGTGCGGTCGGGTCGCCGACCGGCTTGTCGTCGGCGATCGCGAAGGCGACCACGACGACGACGGCCACGACGGTCTGGAGCAGCGAGCCGGTGCCGGGAGCGCCGCTGGTGCCGCTGGTGCGGCCGAAGGCGGCGGGCAGCAGGCCCTCGCGGCCCATGGCGAAGGCGTACCGGGCGACGACGTTGTGGAAGCTGAGCAGCGCGGCGAACATGCCGGTGACGAACAGGACGTGCAGGACGTCCGTGAAGGTGCCGCCGAGGCGGGACTCGGTGAGGAAGAACAGCAGTCCGGCGCTCTGCTTCTGGGCCGTGCCGACGATCGCCGAGGGGCCGGTGGCGACGGTGAGGGCCCAGCTGCTCAGCGCGAAGAAGACGGCGACTCCGCCGACGGCCAGGAACATCACGCGCGGCACGAGGACGTGCGGGCGGCTGGTCTCCTCGGCGTAGACGGGTGCCTGTTCGAAGCCGAGGAAGGCGGCGATGCAGAAGCACAGCGCGGTGCCGACGCCCGCGCCGGTGAGGGTGTCCGGGTTGAAGGCGTGCAGGGAGAGGCCTTCCTTGCCGGGGTCGGCGAGAGCGGCGACGTCGAAGATGACGACGAGGAGCACCTCGATGACGAGCAGCACGCCGAGCACGCGCGCGTTGACGTCGATCTTCAGCCAGCCCAGCAGGCCGACGGCGAGCGCGGCCAGGAGCGCCGGTATCCACCAGGCGATCTCCACGTCGGCGTAGGTGGCGAGGAGTCCGGAGACCTCGAAGCCGAAGATGCCGTAGATGCCGATCTGGAGCGCGTTGTAGGCGACGAGGGCGACCAGGGCGGCGCCCGCGCCGGCGGTGCCGCCGAGGCCGCGGGAGATGTACGCGTAGAAGGCGCCCGCGTTGTGGACGTGGCGGCTCATCTCGGCGTACCCGATGCTGAAGAGGATCAGGACGACGCCCAGGACGACGAAGAGCAGCGGCTGCCCGACGATGCCCATCACCGCGAATGTAGTGGGCATGACACCGGCGACCACCATGAGCGGGGCGGTCGCGGCGAGGACGGAGAGCAGCAGACCCCCGGTGCCGAGCCGGTCTGCGCGCAGGGCGCGCTCCTGCCCCTTGAACGTACTGATGCCGCCGGCTGCGGATGTGCTCGTACTCGTATGCGTGCTCGAACTACTGTCCGTGGTCATCGGGAGAGCATCCTCACTTCTGGATTTCCGGGGGTGTCAGGCCGTGCCGAGCGCGCCGGCGCGGGCGGCGGCGAAGGCGGTGTGCGGGTCGCGGTCCGGGTACGACCAGGGCGCCGGGGTGGCGTACCGGCCGATCCGGTGGAACAGGGCGGCGGCCTCGGCGCCCCGCCCCTCGCAGTACTTGGCGTGGGCGAGGAAGTTCAGGTCGATCAGCCGGCGCGGGTGCCCTTCCAGTTCCCACTCCAGCCACCAGTCGAAGGCGGCCTTCATGACCTGCCGGGCGCGGCGGCCGGTCCAGTGGCCCGAGGTGGCCGGGTCGGCGGATTCGTGCCCGGCTGCGGCAAGCGCGCGGTAGCGCTCGGCGTGCGCGATGACCGGCAGGATCGCGAGCGGGGAGTCGGCGGGTGCCTGTTCGGCGGCCCAGTTGGCGAAGTCGTAGACCTCGTGCAGCGGGTCAGGACCGGCCTCGGTGCGGCGTCCGGCGAGCCGGGCGACCATCAGGTGGTGGGCGTGGTGGTGGTCGGCGTACCGGGCGCGGACCTGCTCGAAAGTGCGGACCACGTCCTGGTCGGTGCCGAGCGCGCACTCCAGCAGGAGCAGGCCGAGCCAGGGGGTGGGGTCGGCGGGGGCGCGGGCGGCGGCGGTCGCGCAGGCCTCGCGGGCGCCGGCCGGCTTGCCCTTGCCGTGCAGGGCGCGCCGGACCTGGGCGAGGGCGAGCAGGACGGAGGCGTCGGCGGACTCGGGTTCGGCGAGCAGCCACTCACGGGCCCATGCGGCGCAGTAGGGCTCCCGGGCGAGGACCGTGACGCGGTGGCCGCGCCGGTCCCAGTCGTCTCCGGTGTGCACCAGCAGGGAGCGGGCGTTCTGCCAGCGGCCCTGCGCCAGCGCGGCGCGCGCGGCCACGAGGTCGGCGTCGTCGAGGGCCTCGTCGAAGGCCTGAGACGCACGTCTGCGGCCACGGCCGAGGGGAGGCGGGGGTGGGGGCACCGCGGAACTTCCTCACGCGCTCTTCTTGTGTTTCGGCTCACGGCGGTCGATGGAGCGCATGTGTGCGCTTCGCCATGAACTGATCACGCACAGCCAACCCCCAGCCAATGCTTGACGTCAAGGCCGGCAAGGGCGTTACACGCGTCAACTGCTGCCACTTGTGAGGATTTTGTGATCAGCGAGGCCTCAGAGGTGGGCGAGGCAGGCATCCGATTTTTCCGTTTCGCCCTTTGTGGCGTGCGTCATAGTGCTGGGCGGCCAGCACCGCGCACCATGGCATGACGTACGGGCGCGCCGGGCGGAGCCGGCCGGTACAGTCGGCCCCTACGCCATCGTGACCCGACCTGATGATCGAGGTACACCGCGTGTCGGTTCTGGTACTGGTGCTCGCCATGAGCGCCGCTTGCTGTCTTGGCTTCGGTTTCGTGCTTCAGCAGAACGCGGCCCAGCGCGCCCCGCTCAACGACTTCCTGTCCTTCCGGCTGCTGGTCGACCTGGTGAAGGTGCCGCGCTGGCTCGGCGGCATCGCGCTGATGGTGGTCGGCATGGCGCTGGGCGCGGCCGCGCTGGGGCAGGGCGAGCTGTCGCTGGTGGAGCCGCTGCTGGCGACGAACCTGCTGTTCGCCCTCGCGCTGTCCCGTCGGCAGACCCGGCAGCCGCTCGGCCGCCAGGGCTGGGGAGGCCTGCTGCTGCTGGCGGGCGGTGTGAGCGCGTTCATCGTGGCGGGCGAGCCACAGGGCGGCGCCGCGACGGCCGATCCCACCCGGCAGTGGCTGATCATCGGGGCGATGGTCGGGCTCGCCCTGCTGCTCACCGCGCACGCGAAGCGCTCCCGGCTGAGCTCCGGGCCGGTGCTGCTGGCCCTGGGAGCCGGGCTCCTCTACGGCGTGCAGGACGCGCTCACGCGGGTGAGCGGGGAGAGGTTCTCCGAGGGCGGCTTCGCCGAGTTGCTGACCGGGTGGCAGCCGTACGCCGTCATCGCGCTGGGCGTCACGGGGCTGGTCCTCGTGCAGAGCGCCTTCGAGACCGCGTCCCTGCGCAAGTCGCTGCCCGCCCTGACCGCGGCCCAGCCGATCGCCGGGATCATCTGCGGCGTCGGCTTCCTGGGCGACCGGCTGCGGACCGACGCGGTGGCGCTGAGCTGGGAGGCGGGCGGCCTCCTGGCCGTGGTGGCCGGGATCGTCCTGCTGGGTCTGCATCCGGCCATGCCGACCGGGGCGGCGGAGCGGGTGCGTGCGGGGCAGCTTCAGCCGCAGCCGCAGGCGCAGTGAGGCCTCGCGCCCTGCTTGGATGAGGGCATGAGCGCTGCCGACGAGGGCATGAGCCCCGCTGACGAGATCCTCGACATCGTCGACGAGAACGACCGGGTCATCGGGCAGTCGCCCCGGGGCGAGGCCTACGCCGGAGGGCTGCGGCACCGCTGTGTGTTCATCCAGGCCCGGGACGCCGAGGGCCGGATCTTCGTGCACCGGCGGACGCCGACCAAGCTGGTCTTTCCCTCCCTGTACGACATGTTCGTCGGCGGAGTGGTCGGCGCGGGCGAGTCCTACGACGCGGCGGCGCTGCGCGAGGCCGAGGAGGAACTGGGCGTGACGGGTCTGCCGCTCCCCCGGTACCTCTTCAAGTTCCTCTACGACGACGGCGCCGGGCAGACCTGGTGGTCGGCGGTGTACGAGGTCCGGTGCGACCTTCCGGTACAGCCGCAGGCCGAGGAGGTGGCCTGGCACGACTTCCTGCCCGAGGACGAGGTGCGGCGGCGGCTGGACGACTGGGAGTGGGTGCCGGACGGGCTGGCGGCGTACGAGCGGCTCACGGCGTTTCGGTCGGCGGGCTGAGCGGGCTGAGCGGGCTGCCGACCGGGTCGGGCCGCACTGCGGCAGGCCGCACGGTGACGGGCGGCACCGGCAGCGCCCGGCGACGGGGTCCCCGGTAGGGTCGCGCACGTGATCGAGTTCGTACGGAACGTCCGTTTGTGGTTCGCGCCGGCGGAGGTGCGGCGGGACGGCGAGACGCCGGACTACCGGTTCTCGCTGGCGAACGAACGCACCTTCCTGGCCTGGCTGCGCACCGCCCTCGCACTGATCGGCGGCGGCTTCGCCGTGGACCAGTTCCTGCCGGACCTGCGCTGGGGCTGGCGGGTGGGGCTGGCGCTGGCGCTGCTGGCCGCGGGCGTGCTGTGCGCGCTGCGGGCGGTCAACCACTGGGTGCGCTGTGAGCGGGCCATGCGCCGGGGCGAGGACCTGCCGGTGTCCCGGTTCCCGGCGGTGCTGAGCCTCGTCGTCGCGATCGTGGCCCTCGTCATGGTCGTCGTGGTGCTCGTGGGGTGGAAGGGGTGAACGCGCCGGCGGCCCGACGGCAGGACCCCGACCGCGACCCCGGGCTGCAACCCGAGCGGACCCGGCTCGCGTGGCGGCGTACGACGCTGTCGGGCACGGTCGCCGCCGTGCTCGCCGTGAAGACCGCGCTGCAGGGCGGGGCGTCGACGCCCGGGATCGTCGCGTGCGCGCTGTGCGGCGTCCTGTGGCTGGCCTTCCTGACCATCGCCCACCGCCGCATCCGCACGCTCGCAGCCACCACCAGCCCCGCGGCGTTCGCCCCCCGACACGCCACGGCCGCGGTGCTGTGCACGCTGGCGATGGCGGCGTGCGGGGCGGCGCTCGTCCTCTAGGCCGCAGCGCGATGCGGCCGGCCACCGGGGCCGGGACGCCGGTCACCAGGGCGGCGGGCGGCCGCCTGCCAGGGACCGCACCCCGGGCGCGCCAGGCACTCTACGCCGCGCCGCCGATCAGGGGGCCGGCGCTCGTCCGGCCAGGCCACTGCGGGCGGCCGCCGCCGAGGGCCGGGGCGGCGGACCGCAGGGGACCGCACCCGGGCGCGCCGAGTACCGCACGCCGCGGGCGCCCGATCAGCGAGGGGCGCTCATCAGGCACCACGCGTTGGGGGCGGCTGCCGCCGAGGGCCAGGGGCAGCCGACCGCCTGGGCCGCATGTCGCGAGTGGTGCCTGCCAGGGACCACCTCCCGGCCTCGCCGAGGACCGAACACCGCGGGCGCCCGACCAGCGAGGCGGCACTCGTCCGCCAGGCACCGCGCGTTGCGGGCGGCTGCCGCCGACCGACCGCCGGGGTCGCATGCCGAGCGGTGCCTGCCGGGGACCGCACGCCGCAAGGCGTCGGCCCGGGAACCCGGACCGCAGGACGCCGGAGCGGCCGCTGGAACCACCGACCGCCCTGGCGCCGCCCACCGGAGGTGGGGCGCTGTACGTCCGGGCGTCGCCCGCCGGGCGCACCCTCATGCCAGGGCGCGCGCGTCGGGCGTCAAGGCTCAGGCCTGCGGTTATGTGTCCTCCGGCTCCCAGTCCACCGTCACGACGATCTTGCCGCGCGTGCGGCCCTGCTCGTTCAGTCGGTGTGCGTCGGCCGCTCGTTCCAGCGGGAACGTCTCCGATACGTGCACGCTCAGCACGCCCTGTTCCGCCAGTTCGGACAGCCGCCGGAGGTCCTCGGCGTCGGGGCGGACGAAGTAGTAGCGGCCGCCGTAGTTCACGACGTCGATGTCGGCGATCGACGCCAGGCGGCCCTCGGGGGCCAGCAGGTTCGCCGAGACCTTCAGCGCGTCCCCGCCGACCGTGTCGAACACCGCGTCCACACCTTCGGGCGCCAGCCCGCGCACGCGCTCGCCCAGGCCCTCGCCGTACGTCACCGGCTCCCCGCCGAGGCCACGCACGAATTCATGGTTGCTCTCGCTCGCCGTGCCGATCACCCGGGCACCGAGATGGACGGCGAGCTGCACGGCGATCGAGCCGACCCCGCCGGCCGCGGCGTGCACCAGCACCGTCTCGCCCCGCTTCACCTGGAGCACCTTGACCAGGACCTGGTAGCCGGTGAGCCCGACCAGCGGCAGTCCGGCCGCCTCCTCGAAGGAGAGGTTGCGCGGCTTGCGGGCGAGGGTGCGCAGGGGCGCGGCCACGTATTCGGCGAAGGTGCCGCGGGAGAGGAAGTCCTCGCGCACGTACCCGATGACCTCGTCCCCGACGTCGAACTCCGAGACCGCCACGCCGGGCCGTACGACGACGCCCGAGACGTCCCAGCCCGGCACCACCGGGAACGCGGCTTCGAAGAGCCCCTCGAGGTAGCCCTGGCGGGCCTTCCAGTCGACGGGGTTCACGGACGCCGCCCGCACCTTCACCAGCACCGAGTCCGGGCCGACCTTGGGATCGCGGACCTCCCCGAACGCCAGCACCTCGGGTCCGCCGTACCGTGAGTAGCTGATCGCCTTCATGAATCAGACCTTCCGGGCTCGCAGGGTCGCACGCAAGCCGGATGGCCTGAACGAACCGGCCGAAACCTCCCCGGCGCCCCACGGCGGGAGTCGTCGGCCTATCGTGGCTCCGATCACGTTTCGGCCCCGCTCTGGACGACATACCGACCGGTCGGCATCATGAGTCGGGAACTGTTCACCTGCCCGTAGGAGCGACGCATGAGCCCCGACCACCCGCCCGGACTCGACCTCGACCGGCTGCGCGGCCTGCTCGACCGTGAGCTGCCCGGCCTGGTGAGCGGCGCACTGTCCGGCCGGCTGATCGAGGGCGGACGGTCGAACCTCACCTACGCCGTCTCCGACGGCACCTCCCGGTGGGTCGTACGACGGCCCCCGCTCGGCCATGTCCTGGCCACCGCGCACGACATGAAGCGCGAGCACCGGGTGATCAGCGCGCTGCACCCGACCGCCGTGCCGGTTCCGCGGCCGGTGCTGCTGTGCGAGGACGAGGAGGTGCTCGGCGCGCCGTTCTACGTCATGGAGTTCGCCGAAGGCACCCCGTACCGCACGGCCGACCAGCTCGCCCCGCTCGGTCCGGAGCGGACCCGGGGCGCGGTGCTGAACCTGGTGGACGCGCTGGTGGAGCTGCACGCGGTGGACCCGGGAGAGGTGGGGCTCGCGGACTTCGGCCGGCCCGAGGGCTTCCTGGACCGGCAGCTGCGCCGCTGGGGCAAGCAGCTGGACGCCTCGCGCAACCGCGAGCTGGCCGGGATCGACGAGCTGCACGCGACGCTCGGCCGGCGGCTGCCCTCCTCCCCCGCCCCGGCGGTGGTGCACGGCGACTATCGGCTGGACAACGTCCTGATCGGCGAGGACGACCGCATCAAGGCGATCCTCGACTGGGAGATGTCCACCCTGGGCGACCCGCTCACCGACCTGGGTCTGCTGGCGATGTACAGCATCCCGCTCGATGCGGCGGACTCCCCCGTCTCCACGACCGCCGAGGCACCCGGGCACCCGGACCCGGCCGAACTGATCGAGCGGTACGCCGCGCGTTCGGGGCGCGACGTCTCCGCGGTCTCCTGGTACACCGCGTTCGCCTGGTTCAAGCTCGCCGTGATCCTGGAGGGCATCCACTACCGCTACACCCTGGGCCAGACGGTCGGGCACGGCTTCGACCGCATCGGCGGCCTGGTCCCCGTCTTCATCGAGCACGGTCTCACCACCCTTCAGGAAGGCTGACGGACATGGACTTCGCGTTCGACGCGCGCACCGAGGAGCTGCGCGGCAAGCTGCTGGCGTTCATGGACGAGTACGTCTACCCGGCCGAGGCCGTCGCGCACGAGCAGCGGGCGCAGCTCGGCTCGCCGTGGGAGACCCCGGCGGTGGTCGAGGAGCTGAAGGCCGAGGCGCGCAGGCAGGGCCTGTGGAACCTCTTCCTGCCGGACTCCGAGTACGGTGCCGGGCTCACCAACCTCCAGTACGCGCCGCTCGCCGAGATCATGGGGCGCTCCCCGCAGCTGGCCCCGACGGTGACGAACTGCGCGGCACCCGACACGGGGAACATGGAGGTGCTCACCCAGTTCGGCGACGAGCAGCAGCGCAAGCAGTGGCTGGAGCCGCTGCTGGCGGGCGAGATCCGCTCGGCGTTCGCGATGACCGAGCCGGATGTGGCCTCCTCGGACGCCACCAACATCACCACGCACATCGAGCGGGACGGCGACGAGTACGTCATCACCGGCCGCAAGTGGTACATCTCCGGGGCGATGCACCCGGACTGCAAGATCTTCATCGTGATGGGCAAGACGGACCCCGAGGGTTCCGACATCCGCCGTCAGCAGTCGATGATCCTGGTCCCCCGTGACACGCCGGGTGTGACGATCAACCGCGCGATGCAGGTCTTCGGCTACGAGGACCACTACCACGGCGGCCATGCCGAGGTGATCTTCGACCACGCGCGCGTGCCGGCGTCGAACCTCATCGGCGAGGAGGGCGGCGGCTTCGCCATCGCGCAGGCCCGGCTCGGTCCCGGCCGGATCCACCACTGCATGCGGCTGATCGGGATGGCGGAGCGGGCGATCGAGCTGATGTGCCGGCGGGCGGTGTCCCGTACGGCCTTCGGGAAGACGCTGGCCCAGCAGGGTGTGGTGCACAACTGGATCGCGGATGCGCGGGTGACCGTGGAGCAGTTGCGGCTGCTGGTGCTGAAGACCGCGTGGCTGATGGACACGGTGGGCAACAAGGGGGCGCACACCGAGATCCAGTCGATCAAGATCGCTACGCCCCGGGCGGTGGTGGACATTCTCGACCGGGCGATCCAGTTGCACGGTGCGGGGGGTGTGAGCCAGGACTTCCCGCTGGCGGAGCTGTACGCGGGGGCGCGGACGCTGATGATCGCGGACGGGCCGGACGAGGTGCACCAGCGGTCGCTGGCGCGGCGGGAGTTGAAGCGGTACGTGTGACGCGGCGGGCCGGCGGGGGGGGTTCTCCTCGCCCCCGCCGGCCCCTTGGCACAGCCCGGTATTTCCCGGTTACGGGCGCAGTGCGCGCAGCAGCAGGTCCGCCAGGTGGTCCGCCACCTGCTGAGGGCTCATCGGGCCCTCGGGGCGGTACCACGTCGACAGGTGGTGGACGGACCCGAAGTGGTAGTCGACCACCAGGTCCGCCGGTGTCGCCCTGGAGAAGACGCCCGCCTCCTGGCCCTCCTCGACCAGCGCGCGGAAGCGCTCGTGGTAGCGGCGGCGCTCGGCGCGGACCTGCTTGTTCTTCTCGGGGCTCAGGTGGTGCATGGACCGCCAGAAGATCATCGCGTCGTCGAGGTTGTCGATGGTCGTCACCACGACGTCCGCGGCCGCGGCCCGCAGCCGCTTCTCCACCGGCTCGTCGGCGTCCGCCACGGCGTCCAGTCTCTCCTGCTGGATGCGCAGCACGCGCGCGTACACCTCGTGCAGCAGGTCGTCCTTGGAGCCGAAGTAGTGGTAGAGCGCCCCCTTGGTGACCCCGGCCGCCTCGACGATCTCCTGCACCGAGGTGCGGTCGTAGCCCTGCTCGGCGAAGAGCCGGGTGGCGGCGGCCAGGAGCCGCTGAGGTACGGGGGTGCCGTCCGAGTCCGTCGTCCTGGGCACTGCCGCCACCTGCCTTTCCGTCCTGCTGTCAGTTGCCTTGCGTCCGGGAACGAAGTTCCCGACGGAGGATCTTCCCACTGGCCGTCTTCGGCAAGTCCGGCAGGATCTCCACCTGGCGCGGGTATTTGTAGGCGGCCAGTCTCTCCTTGCAGTAGGCGGCGAGTGCATCCGGGTCCGTGTCGGCGTCCGGGCGCAGGCTGATGTACGCCTTGACGGTCTCCCCGCGATACCCGTCCGGCACGCCCACCACGGCGGCCTCGCGCACCGCCGGGTGCGTGTAGAGCACGTCCTCGACCTCGCGCGGCCACACCTTGAAGCCGGACGCGTTGATCATGTCCTTCTTGCGGTCGACGACGTACAGCCAGCCCTGCTCGTCCATGAAGCCGATGTCGCCGGTGCGCAGTTCGGCGCCGGGGAACGTCGCCGCGGTGGCGTCGGGGCGCCGCCAGTAGCCGGGCACGACCTGCGGCCCCCGTACGACGATCTCGCCCTGTCCGCCGAACGGCACCTCGTCGCCGTTGTCGTCGACGATCCGTACGACCGTGTCGGGGCCGGGCAGACCGACCGCGAGGGTCCCGGAGACCGGGTCGACGGGCGCCTGAAGACCGGGCGGCACGGAGGCGCACGGCGCGGTGCACTCGGTCAGCCCGTAGCCGTTGCGAATGTACGGCCCGAAGCCCGCCCGGAACTTCTCCACCAGCGCGGGCGGCAGCGGGGCGCCGCCGGAGGAGATCACCCGGAAGGAGGAGAAGTGGTCCCGGGTGACGGACGGGTGCGCGGCCAGCGCCATGAAGGCCGTGGACGGGCCGACGGTGTAGTGCGGGCGGTGCTCGGCGAACGCGTCGAGCACCACGCCGGCCTCGAAGCGGTAGGCCAGCACGAGCGTGCCCGAGCTGCTCAGGCAGGCGCCGAACTGGCAGACCATGCCGGTGATGTGGAACAGCGGCGCCAGCGCGAAGTAGACGGGCCGCTCGGGCAGTCCCAGGCCGGTCCGCTGGCGCTCGGCGTTGTACATGATGTTGCCGTGCGTGTTGGTGGCACCCTTGGGCGCGCCGCTGGTGCCCGAGGTGTAGCTGATCAGCGCGATGTCGGAGGGGCCGCGGTCCCGGTCCTCGGGTGCCTTGTGCCCGGCCCGCGCCACGGTCACGAGGTCGTCGGCGTCCGGGGCCTGCGGCAGGCGCTCGAAGGTCAGTACGCGCGCGTCGTCGCGCGTCTGGAAGTCCAGCTCGCACCCGGTGAGCACGATCCGCACGGGCGAGTCCGCCGCCGTCTCGCGCAGATACGACTCCCACGCCCGGTCCGAGCAGATCAGCGCGGCGACCTCGCCGTCGCGCAGGACGTGGGACACCTCGCCCGACTTGTACATCGGGTTGACGGGTACGACGACCGCGCCCGCCTTCCAGGCGCCCAGCACGGCGAGCACGAAGTGCGGGGAGTTCTGGAGCAGTACCGCGACCCGGTCGCCGCGCTCCAGGCCGCGCGCCGCGAGATGCCCGGCGACGGAGTCGCTGAGTTCGTCGACGTCCCGGTAGGTCAGGCGGCCGTCGAAGTAGGCCAGGAAGTCGCCGTCCGGCGTCTCGGCCACGGCCCGGCGCAGGGCGTGCACGAGGGAGTCGGCAGGGCTTATCGCGCCCTTCTGGGCGTCGTCGAGCAGCTCCAGCCAGGGCTTGGCCGCGTAACGGGACTCGGTCACCGGTTCTCCTCCCACTGCTGCTGGATGCGGTTCATGCCGGTGAGCCACCGGTCGGGGTCACCGGCCCGGGCCTGGTGGTAGGCGGCGACCTCGGGGTGCGGAAGGATCAGGAAGCGGTCCTCCTCGATGCCCTTCACCAGGGCGTCCGCCACGGCCTCCGGCTCGATCGCGGTCGGCTGGAGCACCAGGTCGCCCGCACTGCCGGTGGCGGCCAGCATGTCGGTGCGGACGCCCTGCGGGCAGATGGCGTGGACCTTCACACCCCGGTGCCGGTACGTCAGCGACAGCCACTCGGCGAAGGCGAGGGCGCCGTGCTTGGTGACGGCGTAGGGCGCGGCGCCGATCATGGTGAGCAGCCCGGCGGCGGAGACGGTGGAGACGAACCGGCCGCCGCCCCGCTCCAGCCAGGCGGGCAGCAGCTCGTGAGCGGCCCGGACATGCGCCATGACGTTCACCTCCCAGGAGGTCGCCCAGGCCTTCTCGTCCAACGCCTGACCTGGATCGATGCCGTCGAAGGCGACGCCGGCGTTGGCGCAGTACACGTCGACGGTCCCGTCGAGCGCGTCGCGGGCGTCGGCGACGATCGCCGAGGCATCACCGGGCACGGCGACGCCCCCGACCTCGTCCGCGACGTGCTTGGCGCGCTCGGCGTCCAGGTCATTGACGACGACCCGGGCTCCCTCAGCGGCGAAGCGCCGGGCGAGCGCGGCTCCGATTCCGCCACCGGCCCCCGTGACAACGACTCCAGCCCCTTGAAAGGCTCCCACCATCGGTCTCCTCAGACGCGGCTCGGCAATGGCGCCAGACTAACCGGTCGGTATGTGCCACGGAAGGGGCGTGGGCAACGCCCCTGAAGGAGGGCGGGGAACTGCGCGACAAGCCACAGGCCGCCCGCAGCCTCCACACGGCCCGCGGGAGCGCATACCGTGCCCATGCCGACCGTCCCGGCTCAAGGAGGTCACCGCATGCACCCTTCCAGACGAGCAGTCCTCACCACGGCCACGGCGGCAGCCGTCGCGGCCGCCCCCGGCACCGCCGCCGCCCAGCGCCACAGGCTACTGCGCACCGGCTTCGAACGACTCGCACACGGCGGCTACGCCCTGCTCGACGGCCAGAAGGTCGGCGTCGTCACCAACCCCACCGGCACAACCCGCGACGTCCGCCACATCGTCGACGTCATGCACGAGGACGACCGCGTCGACCTCACCGCCGTCTTCGGCCCCGAGCACGGATTCCGCGGCACCGCCCAGGCCGGCGGCTCCGAGGGCCGCTACGACGACCCGGCGACCGGCCTGCCCGTCTACGACACCTACCTCAAGAGCGGCCGGCCACTCGCCGACATCTTCACCGCGTCCGGCGTGGACACGGTCGTCTTCGACATCCAGGATGTCGGCGCCCGCTTCTACACCTACATCTGGACCCTGTACGACTGCATGGATGCGGCCCGGCTCGCCGGCAAACGGTTCGTGGTCCTGGACCGGCCCAACCCGGTGACCGGCCGGGCGGCCCTGGGGCCCGTCCTGCACAAGGAGTTCGCCACGTTCGTCGGGCGGCAGCCCATCTCCCAGGCCCACGGGATGACCGTCGCTGAGCTGGCACGGCTGTTCAACGAGGAGTTCCTGACCGAGCCGGTACAGCTGGAGACCGTGGCCATGTCCGGCTGGAGACGCTCGGACTTCTACGACGCCTCCGGGCTGCCCTGGGTACCGCCCAGCCCCAACATGCCGACGCCGGAGACGGCCCTGGTCTACTCGGGAACCTGCCTGTTCGAGGGCACGAACCTGTCGGAGGG
This sequence comes from Streptomyces afghaniensis, assembly GCF_044327915.1. Classification (NCBI taxonomy): domain Bacteria; kingdom Bacillati; phylum Actinomycetota; class Actinomycetes; order Kitasatosporales; family Streptomycetaceae; genus Streptomyces; species Streptomyces afghaniensis. Next base: position 120,523 of record NZ_JBIRGJ010000009.1, on the reverse strand, counting down.
GCGCGGCACGACCCGGCCGTTCGAGCTGCTCGGCGCCGAGGGCGTCGACCGGCGCTGGGCCGCCGCCGCGAACGAACTCGCCCTGCCCGGTGTGCGGTTCCGGGAGGCGTACTTCGCGCCGACCTTCTCGAAGTTCCAGGGCAGGACGATCGGCGGCGTGCAGGTCCATGTGCACGACCGGGTCGTCTTCGATCCCGTACGGACGGGGATCGCCCTGCTGGTGACAGCCAAAGAGGTCTGGAGCGGCTTCGCCTGGCGTTCCGACCACTGGATCGACAAACTCACCGGCTCCGCACGCGTGCGCACGATGATCGACGCGGGCGCGGACACCGACGAGGTCGTGGCGGGGTGGCGGGAGGAGCTGGCGGCGTTCCGGAGGATGCGGCGCAAGTACCTCCGCTACCGCTGAGCGCGGCATCGCCCGCCCAATGCGCCCGTGACGTATGGCCAAGCTCCCCCGTTGGCAGGACGATGCGCCACATCGTGGCGTAACCCGGGGGAACAGGGGGCCTGTCATGGCGGATCCGGCGATGAGTGTGACGCCCTACTGGGAGCTGACCTTCGACGCGGACGGGGACCCGGCGAGCCGCCCGCGCGACCGGCTGCTCGCCGGGGTGACCGAGCGGAAGGTGCGGGACCTGGTCGTCTTCGCGCACGGCTGGAACAACGACCGCTCGGGGGCGACCCGGCTCTACGACCGGTTCCTGGCGCCCGTTCCGCGGCTGGCCCCGGCGGCCCGGATCGGGTACGTCGGCGTGCTGTGGCCGGCCATGCGGTTCTCCGACGAACCGATTCCGGACTTCCCGCGGGCCGTGGCTGCCGAGGCACCCCGGCGCCCGGTGCTCGACAAGGACACGCGGCACGCGCTGCTGGAGTCCTTCCCGGGCCGGGCGATCCTGGTCGACCAGATCGCCCGGCTGCTGGAGCAGCAGCCGCCGGAGGGGGCCGAGCTGGAGGAGTTCGGGCGGCTGGTGCGGCTGCTGGTGGAGATGGTGGCGCCCGGGCCGCAGGCGCTGTTCGCGGCGGACACGGTGGCGGAGGGTGTGCCGCAGAGCGAGCCGGAGATGCTGGCCGGCTCCTCGGCGGCGGCCTGCGAGGAATTCGCGCGGGCGCTGGCGGAGCTCGACGGGCCCGGCACGCGGCAGGGCTTCCGCCTCCCCAACCCCTGGGAGGGGGCGCACGAACTGCTGCGGCAGGCGACGTACTACGCGATGAAGCGGCGGGCCGGGACCGTCGGGGAGCGGGGTCTCGGGCGGGTCGTCGGGCAGCTGGCGAAGGCGGCGCCGGGCGTGCGCGTGCACCTGGTCGGGCACAGTTTCGGCGCGCGGCTGGTGTCGTTCGCGCTGCGCGGCCTCCCCGAGGGCGTGCGTACGGTGAAGTCGGTGACGCTGCTCCAAGGGGCGTTCTCGCACTACGCGTTCGCGGCCCGGCTGCCGCACGACGCCCGCGCCGGAGGGGTGCTCCAGGGGCAGCAGAACCGCGTCGACGGTCCGGTGGTGTGCTGCCACTCCCGGCACGACACGGCCCTGGGCACGATGTATCCGCTGGCGTCCCGCATGGCCGGTGACAGCCGGACCGTCGCCGGCCTCGACATGGGGCGGGCCCTGGGCGCCAAGTGGGGTGCGATGGGCTACGACGGGGTGCAGGCGGTGCCGGGCACGCGCGCGTACACCCTCGCCGAGGCCCTGCGGGCGAAGCTGCCCGGCTCGGGGTGCGTGAACGTCGACGCGGCTGCGGTGGTCAGACGCGGCGGCCCGCCCGCCGGCGCGCACAGCGACATCCTGCACGAGGAACTGGCCCGGCTGGTGCTGGCGGCGGGCCGTATCCGCTGACCCGCCGCCCGCGCCCGGGTCACCGATGTGAGGTGAACTCCACGACCTGCTGGTAGGTCGGCCGGTTCTGCCAGCTGATCTTGCCGTGCTTGATGCCGCCGAGGGTGCGGTGGATGACCGAGTCGGCGCACCACTGGTCGCCCGCCGAGCACTGGTCGTCGCCGGGGTAGACCTGGGCCGCCGTCTTGCCGGCCGCCTCCTTCAGGGTGCTGACGAGGATGTCACGGCAGGCGCCGAGGTCTCCGCCGCCGCAGTACTCGCGGGCCAGCGGCCCGCGCACCTGCTCGCCGAGCACAGCCCGGATGTCCTTGTCGACGTAGCTCCACCAGCCGTACTGGAAGGAGCTTCCGGCGTGCGACCCGGTCGGGCCGTGCGAGGCCGACGGGGACTCGTCGACGGGCAGGTTGGCGGTCATCGCCCCGAACAGCTCGCTGCCGAGGCCCGGTTCGAACTCGGCCTTCACCAGCAGCGGCCACCAGGCGTCCAGGATGCGGATCGCGTCGGCGTCGGCGTACTTCTTGGATCCGGCCGAGGTCTCCGTGCGCTTGCCGCCCGCTGCGACCCACGCCTGGAGCTTGCTCACGGCGGCCGCGGCGGTGGGGTCGGTGACCGGCGAACTGTTCACGGCCTTCAGCAGCTTGGGCAGGACGTCCTCCGCCCGCAGGTCGGCCGTGGCCGCGTCGGCCATGGCCTTCACCAGCGAGGCCCTGGTCACCCCGCCCTGCCGGACCAGCTTCTGCACGCGGTCCTCCAGGAGGTTGCCGCGGTGCACGGAGCCGTTGCCCCAGGGCGCGGTCGTGTAGTCCTTGGCCTGCTTGTTGTTCCAGGAGATGTAGTAGTCCTGGTCGATGGAGTTGGGGTGGGCGGAGGGCGGGGTGTAGTCGGCCGTGTTGGCCGCCGGGTCCCAGCCCCGCCACTCGTGCGCAGGCCGGGCCCACACCGGGAACTCGGCGTCGACGCCGTTCGCGCGCACCGGGTTGTCGCCGCTGTTGTAGTAGGCGGTGTGCTCGGAGTCGACGTAGAACCAGTTGAAGGTGTAGTTGATGTGCTGCACCGCCTTCTGGAACGACTCCGGTCCCTTCACGTAGTCCGGGTCGTTCAGCATCTGGAAGCCGATGATGGAGTCGGCCTCGTGCATGAAGGAAGAGCGCAGGGTGGTGTAGGCGACCTTCTTGCCGCCGACCGTGGCACGGTACTCGACGGGTCCGTACTTCGTGCGCCAGACCCGCATCGTGTACGAGCCGGCCGCGGTGCCGTCGGCGACCGTCGGCTTCCAGGCGTTCTTCTGCTCGATCTTCTCCATCGGCGTGCAGGTGCCTCGGTAGAGGTAGTGGTAGTCGTCCTTGCACAGTTCGACGGCGAACGTGTCGATGATGTCCTGGCCGGAGGTCGTGGCGCTCCACGAGTAGTCCTGGCCGCGGCCGAGTTCGACGTACATGCTCAGGCCCGCGAAGGAGGCGCCGCGGGCGCTGATGCCCGGGCCCTGGAGCTCCTGGAGCAGCAGCAACTGGGGGGCGAAGTAGCCGGTCTGCGGGCCGAACACGGCGACCGGGTGGCCGCTGGCGGTGTGCTCGCCGCTGACCACGAGGGCGTTGGACATGCCGCGCTTGGCGGAGGACAGGGCCGACTTGGCCGCCTCGCCGGACGCGCCGGTGGCACTGGCCGTGGTGGCGCTGCCGGTGCGGTCGTAGACGAGCGGCTCCGGCTTCACCGAGCCGGCGTCCGGCATTGCCGCGCCCTGCGGGTCGTCCGGCTTGGTCACGTACGGGAAGCTGCCCTCGTGGACGGTGAGGACGGCCTCCGGGTCGTTGCGCTCCCGGAAGGATTCCCACACCTTGGTGCCTTCCGCCACCCCGTACTTCTCCTGGGCGGCGAGCAGGGAGAGGGCGTTGTTGACCTCGCCGCCTCCGCCGGAGCCGAACAACGCGCCGATGACGGACCCCAGCGCGACCATGTCGGTGATCTTGAAGTGCTCGATCTTCCCGGCGTTGGTGACTGAGTCCTTGTGCCCGGTGAGGACGTACTCACCGGGGAAGTACCGGCCGCTGTCGGAGGCGTCGATGTAGGCATTGATGCCGTCGAGGTAGGCCTCGGCGTCGGCGAGGGCCTGCTTGCCGCGCTCGCCGTTGGTGGCGACGGCGTTGTCGATCTGCGCCTGGAGGTCGGCCTCGCTGTAGGGCGCGTGCCGCCAGAACTGCTGTTCCAGGCCCTGGTTGGAGGGCGCGCCGCCCGCGAAGGAGGTCACCTGTCCACGCCCGACGTGCCGGAAGACGTCCATCAGCCACAGCCGGTCCTGTGCGGCGGCATAGCCGGCCCCGAACTCCGTGCCGTACCTGGTGGTACCGGTGATGTGCGGCACACCGGTCTTCTTGTCCCGGACGATCGTCACGTCACCGCGCCCGGCCGGTTTGACGGTGGAGGCGACCTGATCCGCCGGGACCCCGAACGACGCGTCGTTGAAGAAACTGCTGATCTTGTCGTTGGTGAGGCCGGTGTACCCCTTGGCGAGGTCGGCGTAGGGCCCGAGCTGGTCTTCCGCATGCTCGGGCTGAGTGCCGAAGGCCTGGTTCAGGAGGACCTGGGCCAGGGTGGCGTTGCCGTTCTGGCCGGGCGGGAGGATGTCCGAACACTGGTTGCCGCAGTGGTCGTTCGCCGCGGCCGTGGCCTGCGCGGTCCCCGTCTCCGAGGCGGCCGCCTGTGACAGTGGCGACAAAAGACCCGCGATCAGCGCGCATACCGATGCGGTCTTCAGGAACCCGGGGATTCCGCGGGGAGTTCTCATTCTGTCGAGAACGGTGCGTGGGTTACGCCGTGGCATGTGGGGGGCTCCTCCCGACGGGGGTGGGCGGGGATGTTACCGCCGGTATCCCCGCGATTGAAGATGAGCAAGCGTCACTTTTTGGAGTCAGCACAACAGGCACACGGACCACGGCAGTCGACTCGAGGCCTCGTCGGGCGGCTTATGGAGGCCATTTGAAATCGGATGGAGCCGATTCGCTTGTCGATACGTCTATTCGGCGACGTCCTTACGACGACGCCGAAGTGACCGGATTACAGGTGCAGGTGTGACGGAGGTGCAGGACGATGGCCGGTTTCCGGAGTCTGGCGAGACAGGTCCGCGATCCGCGGTGCGATCTGGCACTGCGGCGCTATTCGCTGCGCAAGTGCCTTGAGAGGTTCGCCCCTTACGGGCACAGGGCGACCTGGGACCATCTTTGTTCCCGGGCCGGGTTCGGTCCTGAGGACCGGTCCCCCGATCCGGTGCGGCTCGTGGCCGCACTGGACGAACTGGAGGAGGCGCGGGCGGTCTGGCTGGCCTACGAGGTCGAGTTCGCCGAGCGCCGCAAGAAGGAGAAGCACGACGGACTGCGCCGGCCGGGCAGTGTGGACGACTGGCACCGGCTGACCTGGGGCGGTTTCGGCGTGGCGTGGTGCGACGATCCGGCGGTCCATCCCCGTGAACCGCTGGCGGAGGTGCTGCGCCGGCTGATCGCCGCGCTGGAGCGGGAGCCGGGCTCGACGTGTCCGGTGTGCGGCGGGGAACAACTCGCCTGGAAGTACGACCTGGACCACGAGCCTTCGGCGGGTCCGGTCTGCACGGACTGCGGAATTCTCGTACCGCGTCCGGTGCTCACGCCCGAGTCTCTGGCGGACGCCAGGCGGGCGAGGCTGTTGGTGTCGGCTTGACGAGTGCGGGTGCGCGGGGGGTGCGCCGGGGATGCCGCACCCCCACTGTCAGTGAGGGCTGACACCATCGTCGACATGGTGCAGGTGTGTCTGAACGGTCCGCGGACCGCCGCCGACGGTACGGCGGTGCCGCTGACGCCCGAGGCCATGGCCGACTCCGCCGCGGACGCCGTCGCGGCCGGGGCCACGGACATCCATGTCCATCCCAAGACGCCGTGCGGGCGGGACACGTTGTCGCCCAGGGTGCTTGCGGAGACGCTCTCGGCGATTCGCTCGCGCGTGCGGGTGCCGGTGGGTGTGACCACGGGGGCATGGGCCGAGCCGGACCCTGCCGCCCGGCTGGAGCGGATACGGAGCTGGACCGACCTGCCCGACCACGCCTCGGTCAACTGGCATGAGCCCGGTGCGGAGGAGGTTGCCGCCCTGCTCCTGGATCTCGGGGTGGGCGTGGAGGCCGGCATCTGGTCCGGGACGGACGGTGCGGAGCGGTTCGCTGCCTCGCCGCTGGGGCCGAGGGTGCTGCGGGTCCTGGCCGAGGTGACGGATACCGGCCCTTCGAGTGCGGTGGCTTCTGCGCGGGGGCTGCTGTCCGAGCTCGGGGCCGCGCACGGGCGTCCCGTGCTGCTGCACGGGGAGGACGGGGGTGCGTGGCCGGTGCTGCGGCTTGCGGGCGAGCTGGGGTTGGCCACGCGGGTCGGGGTGGAGGATGTGCTGGTGCTGCCGGACGGGAGGCCGGCCGGGTCCAACGCGGAGCTGGTCACGGCGGGGTCGGTGGAGTACGAGGCAGGTCGGCGAGGCTGCTGAGGCCGGGGCGTTGGGCAGCTCGGCCCGACGAGGTGCCGCTGCGCCCACCCGTGCCGCCCCAAGCGGCACGACTGCCCGCAGCTGAGCGGGACCGACGGCCCGCAGCGCGGCGGTTACGGCTGCTGCGCAGACCGCCGCGCGCCCGCGCACGGCGAGGAGGGGACGTGCCGGGGTCCGACCGCGGCGGTTGGCGCGTCAACGCCGGTCAGTCGGTAGGTGACCCACCCGCACAGGCGCTACCCGCGCCCCTTGTCCACCATCAGGCGTGACCCCGCCCGGCTCTCGCCGAAGACGTCGCCCGGGTTGGAGAGGACGCATGTGTCGAGGGAGAGGCAGCCGCAGCCGATGCAGTCGGTGAGGTGGTCGCGGAGGCGGTTCAGCTGCTTGATGCGCTCGTCCAGTTCCGAGCGCCAGGCCTCCGACAGATGCGCCCAGTCCTCCCGGGTCGGCGTCCGCTCCTCGGGCAGCTCCGCCAGCGCCTCGCGGATCGTCGCCAGCGGGATGCCGACCCGTTGCGCGGCCCGGATGAAGGCGACCCTGCGCAGCGTGTCACGCGAGTAGCGGCGCTGGTTGCCGGCGGTCCGGCGACTGCTGATCAGGCCCTTCGACTCGTAGAAGTGCAGGGCGGAAACGGCGGCCCCGCTGCGCGCCGCCAGCTGGCCGACCGTGAGCTCGTGGATCTTCTCTGAAATCTGGGGCACCCTTCGAACCCTACCGATCGACCCCACCGAGTCCGTTGACACGGCCCCCGCAGCCGACCATGCTAAGCAGTCGCTTAGAGATTCAAGCGCACGCAGACTTCCTGACGCGAGAGGCCGGGACATGGCACAGCCGAGGATCTTCACATCCGTCGACGACCTGAAGTCGGCGGTGGGCGAGCAACTGGGGTACACCGACTGGCTCGACATCGACCAGAAGCGGATCGACCTCTTCGCGGAGGCCACCGGCGACCACCAGTGGATCCACGTCGACCCGGAGAAGGCCGCCGCGGGCCCCTTCGGCACCACCATCGCCCACGGCTATCTCACGCTGTCGCTGCTCCCCCTCTTCGGACCGCAGCTGATCTCCGTCGAGGGCGTGAAGATGGGCGTCAACTACGGGACGAACAAGGTCCGTTTCCCCTCCCCCGTCCCCGTCGGCTCCCGGCTCCGCGCCACCGCGACCATCAGCGCCGTCGACGACGTGCCCGGCGGCGTCCAGGTGACCGTCGCCTTCACCGTGGAACGCGAGGGCGGCGACAAGCCCGTCTGCGTCGCCGAGTCCGTCGCCCGCTACTACTTCTGACCTCGGCGGGCCGCCGCTGCGCCGTCCCCCACCATCCGCAGCACGAGGTCGGCGTACAGCGCGCCGACCTCGTCCGGCGTCCACGGCCCGTCGACGTTGAACCAGCGCGCCACGTCGATGCAGAGCGAGAGCACGGCCAGGGTCGTGCCCTTGACGTCCAGCACGTCGAACTCACCGGCGGCCACGCCGTCCTCGATGATCGCCCGCACCTCGGCGTCGCACTGCCGCCGCAGCGCGAGGATCTCGTCACGGGCGTCCGGACCGAGCGAGTCCAGCTCGTACTGGACGACCCGCGCGGTGGTGCGTCCGCCGGCGTGCCAGCGGACGAAGGAGCTGACCGCGCCGGCCAGGCGCTCGCGGGCGGTGCCCTCCCGCCGGGCCGCCGTCCGCAGGATCTCCAGGGCCTTCTCGTGCCCGATTCTGCTGATGCGGTGCAGCAGCTCTTCCTTGGTCTTGTAGTGGATGTAGAGCGCGGCCGGGCTCATCCCGGCGCGACCCGCGATGTCCCGGGTCGTCGTGGCGTGGTACCCGCGCTCGGCGAAGGCCTCCACCGCGGCGATCAGCAGCCGTCGCGCCGCGTCGGGCGTGACCTCGCCCCACGCCTGCGCCTCGCCGCCGGCCGTATCCTCCGCCGTACTCATCACTCGCCCCTCTCCACCGACAGGGACAACACCATACCGCCGAAGGTGAGCGAGCGCTTAGTGAGAGCGCCCGGTGCGGCCGCTCAGTGCTTCTCGAAGGTGCTGTACGAGGGCGAGGGCGCCGTCCCGGCCGTCCCCTCCTGCCGGTCCCGGATCACCTTGGCCAGGGTGAAGGAGGAGGTGACCAGGTACAGAACGGCGATGGCGAGAAAGCCCCGTACCCAGGCGTCGGCGCTCAGCTGGTAGATGCCGATCGCGGTGGCCGCCATGGCGACGGCGAAGGAGGCGACGGCCTGGCCGTAGAAGGCGGCCGTGTTCTGCTTGCTGCCCGGTGTGTCACTCATGGGGCAAGCTTCCGGCGGACGTGGCCCGCGCCACATCCGCTGACGTACTCAGGGGCGTACTCAGAACGCCGAAACCCCCGTGAGCGCACGCCCGATGACCAGCTTCTGGATCTGGCTCGTGCCCTCGTAGAGGGTCATCACGCGGGCGTCCCGCAGCAGCTTGCCCGCGGGGTACTCGTCGATGTAGCCGTAGCCGCCGAAGACCTGGAGGGCGTTGTTCGCGGCGCGGACGGCCGCCTCCGAGGCGAACAGCTTGGCCTTGGACGACTCGACGGCGAACGGTCGGCCGCGGTCGATCAGGTCGGCGACCCGCCAGGTCAGCAGCCGGGCGGCGTCGACGTCCACGGCGATGTCGCTGATCAGCTCCTGGACCAGCTGGTGACGGGCGATGGTCTTCCCGAACTGCTCGCGCTCGCCCGCGTACCGCACGGCCGCGTCCAGAGCGGCCTGCGCTATGCCGACACAGCCCGCGGCGACCGACATCCGGCCCTTGGCGAGGGCGGACATGGCGACCGAGAAGCCCTTGCCCTCCTCCCCCAGCAGCGCCGAGGCGGGCACACGCACGTCCTCCAGTACGAGTTCGGCCGTGGCCTGGCCCCGCAGCCCGAGCTTCCCGTGGATCGTGCGGCGCGTCAGGCCGGGTGTGCCGGTGGGGACCAGGAAGGCGGAGACGCCCTTGTGGCCGGGGGCGTCCGTGGAGCGGGCGAAGAGCAGGACGACATCGGCCCAGGTGCCGTTGGTGATGAACATCTTGGTGCCGTTGATGACGTAGTCGCCGCCGTCGCGCACCGCCCGCGTCGTGAGGTTGCCCGCGTCCGAGCCGGTGCCCGGCTCGGTCAGGCCGAAGCAGCCGACCGCCTCGCCGGACGTGAGCCCCGGCAGCCACCGCCGCTTCTGCTCCTGGCTCCCCCAGGCGGCGACGGTCTTCGCGACGAGCCCCAGCGAGACGGAGACGATCCCGCGCACGGACGAGTCGCCCCTGCCGAGTTCCTCCGTGACCAGGCAGTACGCGAGGTGGTCGCCGCCCGAGCCGCCGTACTCCTCGTCGATCGTCAGGCCCAGGAAGCCGACCTCGCCGAGCTTCTTGACGATCGCGCGGTCGACTTCCTCGGCGCGGTCCCAGGCGACGGCGTGCGGGGCGATCTCGCGCTCGACGAAGTCCCGGGCGAGCTGCCGTACGGCGGTCTGCTCCTCGCTGAGCTCCAGGTTCACCACAAGCCACTCCACTCGAAAGCCCTTTGAAAGCCGTACATTTAAATTAGCACTGCTAGTTTCCGTCGGCAGCCCTACTATGTGCGCCATGGCCCGACCGCGCAAGCCCCTGCTCAGCACCGACCGGATCGTCGAGACGGCCCGCGCGCTCGTGGACGCGGAGGGCCTCGCGGCCGTCTCCACCCGCCGGCTCGCCGCCGAACTCGGGGTCAGCGGGCCCTCGCTCTACAACCACTTCCGCACCAAGGACGAGATCCTGGAGGCGGTCGCCGACTCGGTGAGCGGCCAGGTGGACCTGACGATGTTCCAGGACGGCCGGGACTGGCGGACCGCGCTGCACGACTGGGCCGTCTCCTACCGGGCGGCGCTGCGCGACCACCCGAACATCGTGCCGGTGCTGGCCCGTGGCCCCGGCCGGCGCCCGGCCGGGCTGCGCCTCGCGGACGCCGTCTACGGCGCGATGGTCGAGGCGGGCTGGCCGCCGGCCCACGCCACGTCCATCGGCGCGCTGATGCGGTACTTCGTGACGGGTTCCGCGCTCGGCTCCTTCGCCGGGGGCTTCGTGGACGACGCGAGCGCCTACGACCCCGCCGACTACCCCCATCTCCAGCAGGCCCATCTCCTCGCCGAGCAGCAGGAGAAGATCGACGAACGGGCCTTCGAGACCGGGCTGACGGCCCTGCTGGACGGGCTGGCACGGCAGTACGAGCAGGTGCGGCGGACCGCGTAGCACCATCGCGGCGGACACTTCGGCAGCGGCCGAAGGGTCCGTGTTCCATCCTGGGGGGCATGACGACGAGAGACCCGCAGGCCACGGCCCTGGCCCGGCTCGCCGCGCTGTTCGCGGACGAGACCCGGGCCGCGTGCCTGCTGGCGCTGCTCGACGGCCGGGCCTGGACCGCGGGCGAACTGGCGCGGCACGCGGGTGTCGCCGCGTCGACGCTGAGCGAACACCTCGGCAGGCTCGTCGCGGGTGGGCTGCTCGCCGAGGAGCGCCAGGGCCGGCACCGCTACGTACGGCTGGCCGACGCGCGGGTCGCGCAGCTGGTGGAGGACCTGGTGGCGCAGGTCGCGCCGGGTACTGCCGTACGGCCGCGAAACCTGCGGGAGTCCAGTGCCGGTTCCGCGATGGCCCGGGGCCGCACCTGCTACGACCATCTCGCCGGGCGGCTCGGCATCGCGGTCACGGACGCCCTGACGGCGCGCGGGCTGTTGCAGCAGGAGACGGGGTTCGCGCTCACCGAAGCCGGGCTGGCGTGGTTCGAGTCGGCCGGTATCGGCCTCGACCGGCGTGGCCGGCGTCCCCTGGCCCGTGCCTGTCTCGACTGGACCGAACGCCGGCCCCATCTCGCGGGCGTCGCGGGCGCGGCGCTGTGCCGGCACGCCCTCGACACGGGGTGGTGCGTCCGTATCGGCTCCGAGCGGGCCGTGAAGGTGACGCCCGCCGGTGAACGGGCACTGTTCGATCTGCTGGGTGTGGAGGCCACGGTGCTGCACTGACCCCCGAAGCCTCGTCGGACAAGCCCCGGCACACCGCCTGATCGGCCGCAAAGGCCCCGTCCGAAATTCGCGAGCGTCCGTTCCCCTTCCCTCCTAGCCTCGGGATCATGATGAACCACACCCCACCCCGCCCCGCCCGCCGGGCCGAACTGCTGGCCGCCGGTGCGGCCGCGGTGACCGTCGTGCTGTGGGCGTCCGCCTTCGTCTCGATCCGCAGCGCGGGGGACGCGTACTCGCCGGGCGCGCTGGCGCTCGGGCGGCTGCTGGCCGGGTCGCTGACGTTGGGGGTGATCTGTCTCTTGCGGCGGGAGGGGTGGCCGCCACGCTCGGCCTGGCGGGGGATCGCCATATCGGGCCTGCTGTGGTTCGGCGTGTACATGGTCGTCCTGAACTGGGGAGAGCAGCTGGTCGACGCGGGTACGGCCGCCCTGGTCGTGAACATCGGGCCGATCCTCATCGCGCTGCTGGGTGCCCGGTTGCTCGGTGATCCGATGCCGCCGCGGCTGCTGGCGGGGATGGCGGTGTCGTTCGCCGGTGCGGTGACCGTGGGCCTCTCGATGTCCGGCGGGGGCGGTTCCTCGCTGCTCGGAGTGATGCTGTGCCTGCTGGCGGCGGTCACCTACGCCGCCGGTGTCGTCGCGCAGAAGCCCGCCCTGGGCACGGCCAGTCCGTTGCAGGTGACGACGTTCGGCTGCCTGGTCGGCGCGGTGGTCTGTCTGCCGTTCGCCGGACAGCTCGTCCAGGAGGCCGCCGAGGCGCCCGCCTCCGCGACGCTCAACATGGTGTACCTGGGTGTCTTCCCGACCGCCCTGGCCTTCACGACGTGGGCGTACGCCCTGTCCCGGACGACCGCGAGCCGGATGGGCGCGACGACGTACGCGGCGCCCGCGCTGGTCGTCCTGATGTCCTGGCTGTTCCTCGGCGAGGTTCCGGGGCTGCTCACCCTGGTCGGCGGTGTGCTGTGCCTGGCGGGTGTCGCGGTGTCCCGGTCGCGGTCGCGGGCGGCGGCTCGGGCCGGGGATCCGGGAGCGGTTGCGGAGCCCCGGCCCGAGCGGACTCCGGGCTCAGCCCGCTGACTCGGCTTCCGCCTTGGCCTCGGGCGCGGCCTCCGGTTCGGCCGCACGCGCCCGGTCCGCGAGGACCTTGATCGAGACCAGCGCGATCACCGAGAGCGCGATGATGTAGCCCGACACCGCCATCGAGGTGCCCGTCGCCTCCAGCAGCAGCACCATGACGAAGGGGGCGAGGCCGCCGCCCGCGACGGCCGCGATCTGGTAGCCGAGGGAGGCGCCGGTGTAGCGCATCTCGGGCGTGAACAGCTCGGCGAACAGGGCGGCCTGGGGGCCGTACATGATGCTCAGGAAGCAGCTGGCGACGAACGTGCCGACCGCGAGCCACAGCAGCGAGCCGGTGTCGATCAGCAGGAAGAGCGGCACGGCCCACAGCGCGATGCCGACCGCCCCGAAGGCGTAGATCCGGATGCGGCCGATGCGGTCGGAGAGCGCGGCGGCGGCCGGGATCAGCACGAGCTGGGTGAGGCTGACGCAGAGCGAGACCGTGAGCACCGGGCCCTTCTTCATGTCCAGCTCGCGGGTCGTGTAGTCGAGGACACCGGTGATGAGGATGTAGAAGGTCGCGGTGTTCACGGCGAAGGAGCCGCCGGCCAGGAGCACCGTGCCGAGGTGGCCGCGCAGGATCGTGCGCAGCGGTGAGCTCTGCTCGGTCTTCTCCTGCTCCGCAAGGGCGCGTTCGGCCTCCCGGAACGCCGGGGTCTCCTCGACGCGGGTGTGGATGTACCAGGCCAGGGCGAGGACCAGCAGGCCGACCAGGAACGGCACGCGCCAGCCCCAGGCCGCGAACGCCGAGTCGGTGGTGAGCGCGCCGGCGGCCAGGAAGACCGTGTTGGCGGTCACCACGCCGATGGGGACGCCGAGCTGGACGACACTGCCGTAGACGCCGCGCTTGCCCTCCGGGGCGTACTCGGTGGCCAGGAGCATCGCGCCGCCCCACTGGGCGCCGACGGCGACGCCCTGCGCGACGCGGAGCAGGACGAGCAGGATCGGGGCGGCGACGCCGATCGTCTCGTACGTGGGCAGCAGGCCGATGCCGGTGGTGGCCACGCCCATCAGCGTGAGCGCGAGGACCAGCATCGGCTTGCGTCCGCGTTTGTCGCCGAGGTGGCCGGCGACGATGCCGCCGAGGGGACGGGCGAGGAAGCCGACGGCGAACGTGGCGAAGGAGGCCAGCACGCCGGCGCTGGTGCTGCCGGCGGGGAAGTAGAGGTCGCCGAGGACGAGGGCGGCGGCGATGCCGAAGACGAAGTAGTCGTACCACTCGACGGCCGAGGCGAGGGCCGCGGCGGTGGCCACGCGGCGGCGGTTGCCCGCGGCGGGCTCGGTGGCGGTGTGCGGCTGAGCGGAAGGGGCCGTGTCCATGCGGTGCACGCTCCGGTGGGTGCGGGGACGGAACGGGGGGTGGATCGATGGTCCGGGGAACGTACTGACCGGACGGTATGGCCGTCAACGGGTCGCGCACCAGGACTTTTGCCTGTACGTGGCACTCAGTGTGCGTGCGGGCATGCCTGAGGCCCCGGCCTCGACGTCAGGCCGGGGTGCGGGAGGAAACGGGCTAGAAGACGACCAGTGCCCGGCCGCCCTTGCCCGCCAGCATGTTCTCGAAGGCCGCCGGGATGCCGTCCAGGGAGATGCGCTCGGTCACCAGGGCGGTCAGGTCCAGACGGCCCGCCCGGACGTGTTCGGCGAGTACCGGGAGGTCCTGCGCGGGGTCGGAGTTGCCGTAGACGCAGCCGGTCAGGGTGCGGCCCCAGTGGAAGATCTCCAGGGCGTTGAAGGTGACCTGCTGGTCCTTGCCGCCGATGCCGACGACCGTGGTGCGGCCGCCGCGGCGGGTGGAGTCCCAGGCCGTGCGGATGGAGACCGCGCGGCCGGCGCACTCGACGGCGACGTCGACGCCCTGCCTGCCGGTGAGGGCGCGGATCTCACGGGCGGTGTTCTCGGAGGCCAGGACGTAGTCGGTGGCGCCGGCCGCCCGGGCCAGCTCCTCCTTCCCGGCGGACACGTCCACCGCGACGATCTTCGAGGCGCCCGCGATCCGGGCGGCCTGGAGAGCAGCGAGGCCCACTCCCCCGACGCCGAACACCGCGACCGTCTCGCCGGGACGCACCTGGGCCGAGTGGTGGACCGCTCCGTAGCCGGTGAGGACGGCGCAGCCGAGGAGGGCCGCGTCGGTGAGCGGGATGCCGTCCGGGACGGGCAGGACGCAGCCCGCGGACACCACCGTCTCCTCGGCGAACGCGGCGACGTTCAGGCCGGGGTGGAGGTCGGTGCCCTCGGCGGTGCGGGCGTAGACGTCGGCGGCGCCGCCCAGGGCGTTGGCGCACAGCCAGACCTCGCCGAGCGAGCAGGCGTGGCAGGTGCCGCAGGACGGGGCCCAGTTGAGGACGACCCCGTCGCCGGGTGCGACGTGGGTGACGCCCTCGCCGACGGCGACGACCGTGCCGGCGCCCTCGTGGCCGAGGACGGCGGGCACGGGCACGCGCATGGTGCCGTCGGACAAGGACAGGTCGGAGTGGCAGACCCCGGCGGCGGCGAGCCGGACGTGGACCTGGCCGGGGCCGGGGTCGGGCAGGTCGATGCCGGTGATCTCCAGCGGGGAACCTACGGCGGGCAGGACGGCGGCGCGGACAGCCATGGCGGAAGGGACTCCCCTGACTAGAACTGGAGGGACTTGGTCTGGAGGTACTCGGCCAGGCCGTGCACGCCGAGTTCGCGGCCGACGCCCGACTGCTTGTAGCCGCCGAAGGGGGCGAGCGGGTTGAAGCGGCCGCCGTTGATGTCGACCTGGCCGGTCTCCATCCGGCGCGCGAAGGCCACCGCCTCGGCCTCGTCACCGGCCCAGACGGCGCCGGCCAGGCCGTAGACCGTGCCGTTGGCGATCCGCAGGGCGTCCTCCTCGTCCTCGTAGCGGAGGATCGACAGGACCGGGCCGAAGATCTCCTCCTGCGCGATGGTCATGTCCTCGGTGACGTCGGCGAAGACGGTCGGGCTGACGAAGTAGCCCGTCTCGCGCGGGGTCTCGGGGCCGCCTGCGACCAGGCGGGCGCCCTCGGCGACGCCTTTCTCGATGTAGCCGCGCACCCGCGCCTGCTGCTTGGCGTTGACGACCGGGCCGATGCGCTCGCCGTACTTGGCGGCGGCCATCGCGGCGAGGTCCACCGCCTCGTCGTACTGGTCGCGGTGGACCAGCATGCGGGTCCAGGCGCTGCACGTCTGCCCGGAGTTGGACATGACGTTGGCGACGCCGACGTTGACGGCCTTGGCGAGGTCGGCGGTCGGGAGGATGACGTTGGCGGACTTGCCGCCGAGTTCGAGGGCGACCTTCTTGACCTGCCCGGCGGCGATCGCGGCGATCCGGCGGCCGACGGCGGTGGAGCCGGTGAAGGAGACCAGGTCGACGCCGGGGTGCTCGGCGAGGGCCTGGCCTGCCGCCGGGCCGAGGCCGGTGACCAGGTTGAAGACGCCCGCCGGGAGGCCGGCCTCGTGCACGGCGTCCGCGAACAGGCGGGCTACCAGCGGGGTGTCCTCGGCGGGCTTCACGACGATCGTGCAGCCCGCCGCGAGGGCCGGGGCGACCTTGGCGACGATCTGGTGCAGCGGGTAGTTCCAGGGCGTGATCGCGGCCACGACACCGACCGGCTCGTGGTGCACGACCGAGTTGCCGGTCTTCTCCTCGAAGGCGTACGTGGCCGCCAGCTCGGCGTAGGAGCCCGCGACCGCGATCGGCACGGCCGCGTGGACGGCCTGGGAGAACTTCAGGGGCGAGCCGAGTTCGGCGGTGACGGTCTCGGCGATCTCGTCAGCGCGGGCCACGAGCACGTCCCGGAGGGCGGCGAGGCGCGCCGCGCGCTCGGCGGGCGGGGTCGCGGCCCAGTCCGGGAGGGCGGCGCGGGCGGCCCGTACGGCGGCGTCGACGTCCTCGGCGGTGCCGGCCGGGACCGTGCCGATGACCTGCTCGTCGGCCGGGTTCACGACCTCGATCACGTCCTGGCCGGCGGCGGGGCGCCAGGCGCCCCCGATGTACATGCCGTCGTATGCCTTCATGGCGCTTCCTCCGGAGGCGGGGCGTCGTCGTCCGACACATAAACTAGCGGCGATAGTTTTCCGGCGCCAGACGTCACGAGTGCCGGGCCCCGGATGCCGGGTCATCACAGCACGGCCGGGGCCCCGCCCGGGTGTGCGGCTCCTCACTCCCCCAGATCGGGCAGGCGCTCGGGGTGCGGACAGATGCGGTCGCCGTGCTGGTCGAAGACGAAGAGGTGGGCGAGGTCGACGAGGAGCGGCACCTGCATGCCGTGGCGGAGGGCCAGGTCCGGGGTGGTGCGCACGACCAGGTCACCGGGCAGGCGGGGTTCGGCGGCCGAAGGACGGACTCCGGTGTCCCGGGATTCGTCCAGGGCCACGACGGGGCCCGCCCGGCCGGCCGCGGTCCGCTCCCGCAGGCGGGTGAGGACCGAGGCCTCACGGCGACGGCGCCGGACGGGGCGGCCGGGGCGGGGGCGCGGAGACTCCAGTTCGGGGGCGACGGCGGGGCTGGAGCCGGTGTTGAAGTGGACGAGGATCTCGTGCCCCTGGAACTCCACGTGCTCGACCAGACCGGTGATCGGCACCTCGCCGGGGCGGGCCGCGGAGTGCTTGGCGATCCGGACGGCCTCCGAGCGCAGGCCCACGATGACCTCACGGCCCTGCTGGACGCGCAGCAGCTGGTGGTCGAGGGAGAGCGGCTCGGGCAGGCGCAGGAACTGCTTGCCCAGGCTGATGGTCATCGCGCCGTCCAGCGGGGCGCGCACCAGGCCGCGCAGCAGGTTGATGCGCGGGGTGCCGATGAAGGCGGCGACGAAGACGTTGCTGGGGAGCGCGTAGACGACACGCGGGCTGTCGACCTGCTGGAGCACGCCGCCGCGCAGCACGGCGACCCGGTCGCCGAGCGACATGGCCTCGGACTGGTCGTGGGTGACGTAGACCGTGGTGACGCCCAGCTCGCGGGTGAGCTGGGCGATCTCGGCCCGCAGATGGGTGCGGAGCTTGGCGTCGAGGTTGGACAGCGGCTCGTCCATCAGGAAGGCGGAGGGGTGGCGGGCGATGGCCCGGCCCATGGCGACCCGCTGGCGTTCACCGCCGGAGAGCTGGCCGGGCAGGCGGTCGAGCAGGTCCTCGATGCCCAGCATCCGGGCGGTGGCGTCCACACGCGGCCCGGGGTCCGTGCCCGGGGCCTCGATCCGCAGCGGGAAGCCGATGTTGGCGCGGCTGGTCATGTTCGGGTAGAGGGCGAAGTTCTGGAAGACCATCGCCATGTCCCGGCCGGAGGGCGGCAGGTCGTTGGCGTACTCGCCGTCGAGCAGCAGCTCGCCCTCGTCGATCTCCTCCAGCCCGGCGATCATCCGGAGCACGGTCGACTTGCCGCAGCCGGACGGACCGAGCAGCACGAGGAACTCGCCCGGCGTGATGTCCAGCGAGAGCCGGTCCACCACGCGGGCGCCTCGCGTGTAGGCCTTGCTCACGTCGTGCAGGGAGATGGCGCGTGTCATGAGGTGCCCCCGAGGGGTCTTCAGGGCGCTGGTGCTCCGCGGTCGGAAGCCCCGTGCGGGTCGCACGAGGCTGTGGGTCACGGAAGTTAACGGAATGTACGCGGCCTGGGGAAGACACCTGGCGGAATCCGGGTTCTCGGTCCAGCTGGTGAGAAGGCGGACGGCCCGGTTCGGGCAGGGCGCAGGGCCGCCGGGGGTCAGTGGATGCCGGTGAGGTGGGCGAAGACCACGACGTTCCCCGAGTAGCCCTTTCTGCGGTCGTAACTGCCGCCGCAGGTGATCAGGCGCAGTTCGGGGCGGCCCCGGGCGCCGTACACCTCCTGGCTCGGGAAGTGCGCCTTCTCGTACGACTTGATCTTGTCCACGGTGTAGACGGCGATCCGCCCGTCGGCGCGGCGGGCCTTGACGATGTGGCCGCGTTTGAGTTCGGGCAGTCCCGCGAAGACGGCGGGACCGCTGTCCGTGTCGAGATGCCCGACGGCCACGGCGGTGCCCCGCTCGCCCGGTGAGGCGCCGCCCCGGTACCAGCCGACCAGCTTCGGGTTGTCCTCCGGGGGTGCGGTGAGGCGGCGTTCGCGGTCGAGCCCCAGGTCCATGATCGGGGCGTCGATACGGAGGTAGGGGACGAGCAGGCGGGTGGCTCGGGAGGGGGGCAGGGGCTGGAGGGATGCCGGGGGGCGGGGCGGTCGTGCGGTGGGGGTGGAGGTGCGGTTCGGGCCGGGGGCGGCGGGCCGCTGGTTCCGTGCCCCGGGGGCGTCGGTGGCGGGGCCGGGGGCGGGGGATCCGAGGGGCGGGCGCCCGGAGGTGGGGGGCCCGGGGGCGTCGGATCCGAGGGGCCGGCGCCCGGAGGCGGGGGACCCGGGGGCGTCGGACGCCGGGGTGGGGCCCGTGGCCGTACGGGATGCGGGTGCCCGGGACGGGCCGGTGTGAGGGCCGGTTTCCCGGGAGGGGCGGGGCCGAGCGGCCGGGGCGTCGTCCGATCCACCCGGCACGGCAGCTGTGGGGACATCCGAGTCACCCGGCACGGCAACTGTGCGGACATCCGAGTCACCCGGCACGGCAGCGGTGGCGACACCCGAGCCGCCCGGCACGGCAGCGGCAGCCTCGGCGGAGCCCGGCGGGAGGGCCGTGGCCGCGCTGCCCGGCTCTCCGCTCCGGTCCAGGCAGACCCCGCACACGAGCAGGGCGAAGGTCACCACGATCGTCCGCGTCAGGCGGTAGGCGCGCGTCCGGCGCCAGGGCCTGCGGTACCTCCGGCGCCGCGCCACCGGGGCAGGGGGGTATCCGGAACCAGCCCTGCGCCGCCCCGCCGGAACACGGACGGCACCGGTTCCGGTCCCACGCCGAACGGCCGCGCCCTCGTAGGCCGGTCCCCGCCGCGCCGCGAGAGCGGCACCGGAACCAGACCGGGCCCCACGCCGTGCCCCCGGTTCAGCGGCAGGAGCCGCCGCGACCCCACGCCGCCCCACTGGAGCCCCGCCGGAACCGTCCCCACCGCCACGCCGGACCGTCGACTCGACGGTAGAACGGGATCCCGTCCCACGCCGAACGCCCGGGCCGGTCTCGGACCGGCTGCCGGCCCCACGCCGCACGACCGAGCCGGTCTCGGACCGACTGCCGGCCCCACGCCGTACCATCGGGCCCCCCTCAGACCGACTGCCGACCTCACGCCGCACCACCGGGCCCCCCTCGGACCGACTGCCGGCCCCACGCCGCACCACCGGGCCGCCCTCGGACCGACTGCCGACCTCGCGCCGCACCACCGGGCCGCCCTCAGACCGGTGGCCGGCTCCACGCCGGGCCACCGAGCCGGTGCCGGGGCCAGCCCCTTCCCCACCCCGCCCCACCGACCCCGCACCCATGGCCTCCCCGGCCCCACGCCGCTCCACCGGAGCGGCGCCATACGCGGAACGCGGCCTACGCCGCGCCATCGGGGCGGCGACGGAGCCGGAACCAGACCGTCCCGGCGACGGCGGCCAGCCCGACGGCTGCCGCGCCGGCGACCGGTGTGAAGGCCTCGGCACGGGCGATGCCGCCGCCACCCGCCGGCGGTCCGCCGTTGGGGGTGATGGCGGTGGGCGTGGCCTTGGAGGCCGGGCAGTCGACCTGGAACACCTTGAACTTGCCCGCGCCGTGGGCCCGGTCGGTGAGCCACGTCAGCTTGTACTGACCGTTGGGCAGGTCGATGACCGGACTGCGGCCCGCGCCGGCCGCGTCGAGGGTGACGGAGCCGCTCTTGGCCGGCACCTCGGGCAGGGTCTGGATGGTCCAGTTGACCGTCTCGCCCGCCTCGAAGTCGAACGCGGCGAGGTAGAAGTCGCAGACCCTCGGGTCGTTGCGTCGATCACTGGCCGGGGTGTCGGTCGCGTGGATCTTGACGTCCCCGTTGTCCCCCGGAGCGGCGACGGCGGGCACCCCGCTCAGGGTGGTCCCTGCGAGGGTGAGGGCGGCGAGGACGGCGGTGCGGGTGCCGGCACGGCACGCGGGAGGTACGACGGGCATGAACATGCCTCCAAGTCAGATGATTGTCATACAAATACCTCGTCACCTGACTCTCTGTCACAAGACCGTCGAAGGGCGGCAACTGCGCCCTGCGCCGCGTCAGATATCGCTCTTCCGGCGCAGCCGCGCCCGCGGCCGGCGGGCCTCGCCCGTGTCCTTCCGCTCCGCCGGCGACCGCACGGCGACGCCGGAGGACAGCAGCAACAGCACCCCGAGCATCACGAACGGCGCCGCCACCCCCGCCACCCCGGCGATCAGCCCGGCCGCGGCGGGCGCGGCGACCTGGCCGAGCCGGTTGCCGGTCAGACGCAGCGCCAGGGCCGTGGAACGGGCCTCGTCGGGGGCGGCCTGGACGACCGTCGTCATGGACAGCGGCTGCCCCACACCGAGGCAGAAGCCGAGCAGCACCAGCAGCAGGCCGAGTGCCCACGTCGGCATCGGCAGGGCGATGCCCGCGCACAGCAGGGCCGCCAGCAGGCAGGTCACCGTGAGCAGCACGGTGCGGCCGAGCAGCCGCAGCAGGGGCGTCAGCACCAGACGGCAGGCGATGGTGGCCGCCGCTCGCAGGCTGAGCAGGACGCCGATCACGGACGGCGCGATGCCCCGGTGCTCGCCGACCACCGGGAGGTAGGCGGTGAGGATGTCGGTCGCGGACAGCACGGCGAGGCTGATGAGGATGCCGGCCGGCACGCCCCGGGTGCGCAGGATGCGCCGGACCGGGACACGGTCGCCCTTCTCCGCGCCGGAGGTGGCCGCTGTACGGCGGTGCTCGATGCGCCACAGCGAGGTGAACGCGACCGCCCCGATAGCGCCCGCCGCGATGAGGGCGAGCGCGCTGGTGCCCGTCATGTCGTCGCCGCTGATCACCGCACCCGCGGCGATGGGCCCGACCAGCTGGCCGAGCGCGGCGCCGATGGTGAAGTGGCCGAAGTTGCGGTCCTGGTCCTGCGGCGCCGACTGGCGGGCGACGAGGGACTGGGAGCCGATGACGAAGCAGAGGTGGCCGAGGCCCATCACTCCGCTCCACAGGGCCATCGACCACAGGGAGTCCGCGGCGCCGCTGAGCGCGCAGCCGCCGGATATGAGGACCACGCCGACGGGCAGCAGGGGCGCGCAGCGGCCGTGGTCGGTGCGACGGCCCAGGGGCACGGCGGCGAACAGCGGCAGCAGCGCGTACACACCCGCGATCACACCGACCGCACGCTCGTCCGCGCCCAGCGCGAGGGCCCGGTAGGAGACGGCGGGCCGGGCCATCGACACCGCCCCCTGCGCGAAGCTGAAGGCGATGACGAGGCGGAGCAGCCAGCCGCGGTTCCCACCGGGCCTCACGATGACGTCCTCCATGCGGTGGTCAGATGATCCCGAAGAGCATGCCCGCCCCGAGGATGACCAGACAGGTGAGGGCGGCCCACTTCACGACGAACTTCGTGTGGTCGCCGAACTCCACCTTGGCCATGCCGACCAGGACGTACACGGCCGGGACCAGCGGGCTGGACATGTGCAGCGGCTGGCCGACCAGCGAGGCGCGGGCCATCTCCAGCGGGGAGACACCGTGCGCGGCGCCCGCCTCGGCGAGGACGGGCAGGACACCGAAGTAGAAGCCGTCGTTCGACATGAAGTACGTCAGCGGAAGGCTGAGGATGCCGGTGACCAGGGCCATGTGCGGGCCCATGCTGCCGGGGATGACGTCCACCATCCACTTGGCCATGTGGTCGACCATGCCGGTGCCCTGCAGGACGCCGGTGAAGACGGCGGCGGCGAAGACCATGCCGGAGACGTTCAGGACGTTCTCGGCGTGGGCAGCGATGCGGGCCTTCTGGTCCGGGATGTGCGGGAAGTTGACGGTGAGCACGAGTGCGGCGCCGAGCAGGAACAGCACCGGGATCGGCAGCAGCTCCATGATCATGGCGGTGAGCAGACCGACCGTGAGCAGCGCGTTGAACCAGTACAGCTTGGGGCGCAGTGTGGCGCGGTGGGGGTCGAGGCCCTGGAAGTCGTCGTCCTGCTCGTCGGCGTCCGTGCCGGAGCCGGCACCGCCCGCGACGCCCTTGCGCATGGAGACCTTGCCGTCGCCGGAGCCGCCGGCGCCCACGAGGACCGTCTCGGTCTCCTTCTCGTCGACCTTCTCCTCCACCAGCACCTCGTCCAGCGTCAGCACGCCCAGCCGCCGGCGCTCACGCACACCGAGGACGTAGGAGAGGACGAAGACGAACAGCAGGCCCACCAGGAGCGCCGGGATCATCGGGACGAAGATGTCGCTGGCGTCGAGCTTGAGCGCGGTCGCGGCGCGGGCGGTCGGGCCGCCCCAGGGGAGGGTGTTCATCACGCCGTTGGCCATGGCGGCGACACCGGTCATCACGACCAGGCTCATCTTCAGGCGCTTGTACAGCGGGTACATCGCCGAGACGGTGATCATGAAGGTGGTGGAGCCGTCGCCGTCCAGCGACACGATCGCGGCGAGCACGGCGGTGCCGACGACGATGCGCATCGGGTCGGCTTTGCAGAACTTGAGGATGCCGCGGACGACCGGGTCGAAGAGACCGACATCGATCATCACCCCGAAATAGACGATCGCGAACATGAGCATCGCCGCAGTGGGGGCGAGGTCGGTCACGCCGTCGAGGACGTAGTCGCCGAGCTTGGCGCCCTTGCCGACGAACACGCAGAACAGCGCGGGAATCAGCACGAGCGCCGCGATCGGCGACATCTTCTTCATCATGATCAGGACCAGGAAGGTCGCGATCATGGCGAAGCCGAGGATGGTCAGCATGAGTGGATACCTAACGTTCGCCCTTGAACATCCCACCAGGGCCGGCGGTGTCCGAGACGTTAGGTGCGTTCAAGCAGCGTTAACAAGACGTTGACGTGCGAGCAATAAGCGCAAAACTGCTGGTCACAGCTTTGCTCAGGTCAGAGCGGTGAGCTTTTCGGTCACGGATGCGCATCCGGGGGCCGTCTCGGGGGCGACCTCGACGGGCACTCCGTTGAGGACCGCGTTGCCCGACAGCGGGTCGAGCAGGCGGCCGTCGAGGAGCTGGTTGACGTTGACGCCGGGGTCCGTCGCGGCGTGACTGAGCCGGGTGCCGGGGCGGTTGTGGCCCCAGCCGTGCGGCAGGCTCACCACGCCCCGGCGCACGTCGTCCGTGACCTCGGCCGGTGCGGTCACCTCTCCCCCGGCTCCCTTCACGCGCACCGGCGCCCCGTCGCGCACGCCCAGCCGTTCGGCGTCCTCGGGGTGGATGTGCAGGGTGCAGCGGTTGGAGCCGCCGGTGAGGGCGGGCACGTTGTGCATCCAGCTGTTGTTCGAGCGGAGGTGACGGCGGCCGACCAGGACGAGCCCGTCGGGGCGCTCCTCCAGGGAGCGCTTGAGGCGGGGCAGGTCGTCCGCGATGGGCTGCGGCAGAAGTTCCACCTTGCCGCTCCTGGTCTTCAGCGGCTGCGGGAGCCGGGACCGCAGCGGGCCGAGGTCGATGCCGTGCGGGTGCGCGAGCAGCTTCTCCAGGGTCAGTCCGTCCGGTCGTACGCCGAAGCCGTCGCCGTAGGGGCCGAGGCGCAGCATCATGTCCAGCCGTCGCTCGGGGCCGGTGTCGCCGGCGAGCAGCGTGGCGAGTTCGCGGGGGTCACGGCCGTGCACGGGCGAGTGCGGTTCCTCGACGGCCTTGCCGAGGGTCTGGTCGATGACCATCTGGTCGACGGCGGCGGGGTCGGCCCCGTGCATGCCCGTGACGGCGAGGATCAGCCGGGCCAGGATCTCCGTCTCGGCCATCCGGCCCGGCTCCAGCGGGACCGCGGGGCGGGTGTAGCGGACCTGGTTGCGGACGGCGAGGGTGTTGAAGGCGAAGTCGTGGTGCGGGCTCTGGGAGGGCGGGGGCGGGGGCAGGACGACGTCGGCGTGGCGGGAGGTCTCGTTGAGGTACGGGTCGACGCTGACCATGAAGTCGAGCGAGTCGAGCGCCTTGTCGAGCCGGTCACCGTCGGGTGCGGAGAGCACGGGGTTGGCGGCGACGGCGAGGAGCGCCCGTACCGGCTCGCCCTCCTCGGTGGCGGTGTCGATCTCCTCCGCGAGGGCGGAGAGGGGCAGCTCGCCCTTGGCCTCCGGGTGCCGGCTCACGCGGGAGTGCCAGCGCCCGAGGGCGAAGCCGCGGCCGGGCCCGGCGGGGCGCGGGGTCCTGTCGGTGGCGGCCTGCGGGAAGAGCGCGCCGCCGGGCCGGTCGAGGTTGCCGGTGAGGATGTTCAGCACGTCGACGAGCCAGCTGGCCAGGGTGCCGTGCGGGACGGTGCAGCTGCCGATGCGGCCGTAGACGGCGGCGGTGGGGGCGGCGGCGAGCTCGCGGGCCAGGGTGCGGATGACGTCGGCCTCGACGTCACAGGCGGCGGCGACGGCTTCGGGGGTGAACTCCGCCAGGGCGTCGGCCACTTCCTCGACGCCCTGGACGTGCGGGGTCGGCTCGGTGAGGCCCTCGGCGAAGAGCACCTGGGCCATCGCCGCCAGCAGCAGCGCGTCGGTGCCGGGCCGCACGGCGATGTGCCGGTCGGCGAGCTTGGCGGTGCGGGTGCGGCGTGGGTCGATCACGACGAGCGTGCCGCCGCGGGCCTTGAGCGCCTTGAGTTTGCCGGGGAAGTCGGGGGCCGTGCACAGACTGCCGTTGGACTCCAGCGGGTTGGCGCCGATGAGGAGCAGATGGTCGGTGTGGTCCAGGTCGGGCACGGGGATGGCGTTCGCGTCACCGAAGAGCAGTCCGCTGGAGACGTGCTTGGGCATCTGGTCGACCGTGGAGGCGGTGAAGACGCTGCGGGTGCCGAGCCCGGCGAGCAGCACCGCCGGGTAGAGGGCGCCTGCCATGGTGTGCACATTGGGGTTGCCGAGGACGACACCGACGGAGTTCGGGCCGTACCCCTCGACGAGGGGCCGGATGCCGGCGGCGACCGCGTCGAAGGCCTCCTCCCAGGTGGCCTCGCGCAGCTCGCCGTCCCTGCGCACGAGCGGGGTGCGCAGCCGGTCGGGGTCGGCGTCGACGGCCCCGAAGGAGGCGCCCTTGGGGCAGATGAACCCCTTGCTGAAGACGTCGTCGCGGTCACCCCGGGCATGGGTGACGCGCGTGCCCTCGATGGTGAGGGTCAGGCCGCAGGTGGCCTCGCACAGGGGACAGATACGCAGGGCGGTGCGGGACACGGGTCCTCCAGGAGCGGCGGCTACGGTGACGCACGAACGCGCCCGAGCATACCGACCGGTATGCACGGAGGGGAGGCCCTGGCCGGGACGAGCTCAGTCGAGCACTCGGGCCAGGTAGGCCCGCAGCATCTCCCGCATCTCCTCGATGATCTTCTGGTCCCCCTCGGGCGCGACCCGGAACGCCAGGTGCACGAGGGTGTCGGCGGTCTCGACGGCGATGAGGAAGACCCGGCGCAGCTCCTCGTCGGGCTCGCGGTCGAGATAGCCGGAGAGGAGCTCGGTGAGGCGGTCGGCGACGCGGTGGTTGGGTTCCGCCTGCCGGGCGCCGACCGGGATCTGGTTGCCGAAGTCGACGAGGGAGAAGCCGGGCGCGGTGCGCTTCATCTCCAGGTACTCGTCGAGCACGGCGTCCATGGCCTCGCGCCAGCCCCCGTCGCCCGCCTGCCGCAGGCGCTGGGTGACCTGTTCCGAGTAGCGCTCCAGGTTGCGCTGGGCCAGCGCGTCGACCATCTGGCGCTTGTTGCCGAAGAAGCGGTAGACCGAGCCGATGGGGACCGCGGCCCGCTGGGCGACGGCACGGGTGCTCAGGTCGTCGTAGCCGACCTCGTCGAGGAGGTCGGCGCAGGCGTCGAGGATCCTGGCCAGGCGTTCGGCACTGCGCCGCTGCACGGGCGCACGACGGAGCGATGTCGCGTGGGGCACGGGCTTCATGATGCCTTTCCGGCGCGGTCCGGTGAACCTCGCCCCTCGATCCGGGAATCTCGCCCCCCGATCCGGGAACCTCGCCCCCTGATCCGGGACCGGTCGTCCGTCGCGTGCGTCCGCTCCGTCCGCCGGGCGTCCGCTCCCGGCGTCGAGCCGGGTCCGGGCTCCGACGCGGTGATGTCGGCCGTGCTCTGCACGGGGGTGCCGTCCACCGCCCACACCGTGCCGTCGTCGGCGTGGAGGCGGGCCGTGACCTGGTGTGTGCCGCGCGGCACGAGGTGGTCGGCGAGACGGTACTCGGGCACCCGGAGCCGGGCGACGAGGCGGCCGTCCACGTAGAGCCGCGCGAGACCTCGCCCGGCCACCGCCCGGGCCGCCGTACCGGCGGGCGAGAAGCGGAAGTTCCGCACGGTCAGACGTACGTCCCAGCCGCCGGCCGGGCCGGGCTGCACCTCGATGCCGACGTCGGGGGCACCCTGCCGCGCCACCTCCCGGTAGGGACGCCCCTCCTGATCCCGGTCCCCCAGGAGACGGCCCACCGGTGAGGGCGACGCCCCGCTCTCCCGCGCATCACCGGAGCCGCAGCCCGCGGATCCGGTCAGCAGCAGGACACAGACCGCGAGCACGGCACGAGATCTCCATGTCCACGACATGCCGGGGAGCCTAGAACAGGCGTCCGGGCCGGCGGATCGTCCTGGAGTCGGGTTCCCCTCATCCCCCGAGAGGAGGTCCGGCAGGCAGCGCGTCCCCCTTGCGCCGGGGAAATCGCAATCCTACGGTGTCACATAGGAATCGGGTGGGACACAGGAATCGGACCGCAAGGGAGCAGCGATCATGGGCGATGGGGGTACCACCCGCGCGAGCACGTTCGAGCGTGCGGGAGCGCGGAAGACCGCCGAAGGGCTGACCTACCTCTCCGGCTTCGGCAACGAGCACAGCTCCGAGGCCGTCCCCGGCGCACTGCCGGAGGGCCGCAACTCCCCCCAGCGGGCCCCGCTCGGGCTGTACGCGGAGCAGCTGAGCGGTACGGCCTTCACCGAGCCCCGGGCCCACAACCGCCGCTCGTGGCTGTACAGGATCCGCCCGTCGGCCGCGCACCCGGCGTTCACCCGCACGCACAACGGCTCGATCCGCACCGCCCCCTTCACCCAGACCGTGCCCGACCCCAACCGCCTGCGCTGGAACCCGCTCCCCGACCCGGCGCCGGAAACCGACTTCCTGGCCGGCCTGTGGACCCTGGGCGGCAACGGCGACGCCACCCAGCGCACCGGCATCGCCGTCCACCTCTACACCGCCAACGCCTCGATGGACCGGGTGTTCAGCGACGCCGACGGCGAGCTGCTGATCGTCCCGGAGCGCGGCGGGCTGCTGCTGCGCACGGAATTCGGTCTGCTCCATGTGGAGCCGGGACATGTGGCGCTGATTCCGCGTGGTGTCCGCTTCCGTGCGGAGCTGCTCGACGAGTCCGCCCGCGGCTATGTGTGCGAGAACTACGGCGCGCCCTTCCGCCTCCCGGACCTGGGACCGATCGGCGCGAACGGCCTCGCCAACCCCCGGGACTTCCACGCCCCGGTCGCCGCGTACGAGGACGTCGAGGGCCCGGTGGAGGTGGTGAACAAGTTCTGCGGCAACCTCTGGACGGCCACCTACGACCATTCCCCGCTCGACGTCGTCGCCTGGCACGGCAACCATGTGCCGTACGTCTACGACCTGCGCCGTTTCAATGTGCTCGGCACCATCACGTACGACCACCCGGACCCGTCGATCTTCACGGTGCTGACGTCTCCGTCGGACACCCCGGGGCTGGCCGGGGCCGACTTCGTGGTGTTCGCCCCGCGCTGGCTGGTGGGCGAGGACACGTTCCGGCCGCCGTACTTCCACCGGAACGTGATGACCGAGTACATGGGCCTGATCGAGGGCGCGTACGACGCGAAAGCGGAAGGCTTCGTGCCGGGCGGCGGCTCGCTGCACAACATGATGTCGGCGCACGGCCCGGACCGGGAGACCTTCGACCGGGCGAGCGCCGCCGAGCTGAGGCCTCAGAAGATCGACGACGGTCTGGCGTTCATGTTCGAGACGCGCTGGCCGATCGCCCTCACCCCGCAGGCGGCCCGCGCCGAACACCTCCAGCAGCGCTACGACGACGTCTGGCAGGGCCTGGAACGGCACTTCCGTCCCTTGCACTGAACATCCCCGACCGGTACGGATGGCCCGTGACCTCCTTCGCTCCGGACTCGATCGTCCTGAACCGCAAGCTGCCGCTCTGGTACCAGGTGTCGCAGTCGCTGCGCGCCTCGATCCTCGGCCGCTCACCCCAGGACCCGCTGCGCCTGCCCACCGAGGAGCAGCTGGCCGGGCACTACGGCGTGAGCGTGCTGACCATGCGGCAGGCGCTGAAGGAACTGGAGGACGAGGGGCTCATCACGCGCCACCGCCGGCGCGGCACCTTCATCGAGCCGCACGCCCGCCGGGGTTCCCCGGTCCGGCTGCTCGGCTCGGTGGACGCGATCGTGGCCCAGCAGTCCGGCATGACGACCGAGCTGCTGGACCACGGCACGGCCCCGGTGCCGGCCGAACTCGCCGAGTTCTTCCCGGACGTGCCCGAGGTGGCGACGTACCACCGGCTGCGCAGCGACGAGAAGACCGGCGAACCGACCAACCACGCCCGCAACTACGTGCGCCCCGAACTGGCCGCGCGCATCGACCTGGACGACCTGGTCCGGTGGCCCATGACCAAGGTGCTGCGGGACGTCGTCGGGGCGGACATCAGCCGCATCACGGACACGGTGGAGGCCCGGCTGGCCGACCCGGAGACCGCGAAACTGCTCCAAGTCCCGCTGCTCAGCCCGATCCTGCACTACACGGGCGTCACGTACGACGCCGGCGGACGGCCTCTGGACGTGGCCGTCATCCAGTACCGGGGGGACCGCTTCTCCTTCACGGTGACCCTGGAGGCGACCTGACCCGGGTGTCGGAGCCACACCGTACGATGCCCTGCGTGACGCACGACGACGCTCCGCTGCTGGCGGACCTCATGCCGTGGTCCGTCGCACCGCCGCGGCTCGGCCGGGGGTGGCCGGCGGGACCCGACGCGGCGTCCCTGAAGGCCCGCTGGGACGCCCTGATGAAGGCCGAGGGACCCGACCGCGAGACCCTGTTCGAGCCGACCCGCTCGCGCACGCCGCACACGGCGGTCGGCCAGTTGCCCGGCCAGGCCGGCAGCGGCACGCAGAAGCTGGCGCGCGCCTCGGGGCCGTGCCCGGAGCCGGTGCGCGTGCTGTACGCCCCCTTCGACGAGCAGTGGCTGATCCCCGACCAGCGGCTGATCGACGCGGCCCGCCCGGAGCTGTGGCGGGTGGCCGACGAACGGCAGGTCTTCGTGCTGGAGACGCCCGAGCCCCTGGGGGCCGACCGCACAGTCCCGCGCCTGCTCGTCACCTCACTGCTCCCGCTGCTGCGCCCCGGCCGGATCCGCCCGCTGTTCCGGCGCCCGGACGGGCAGGAGCCGAACCTGACGCCCGGCCTGCTGGAGCACCTGGGCACCCGTCTGGGCAGCGTCCCCACCCCGCTGGACGTGCTGGCCTGGATCACGGCGACGGCACGCCCCGACCTCTCCGTCCCGCTCACCGGGGACGCCGACGCCTGGGCGCAGGGCCTGGAGCTGGGCCACCGGCTGCTGTGGCTCATGCGCCGCGACGGCGAACGTCCCAAGCTCCCCGGCGGCCGCCGCCCCTACGTCCGCGCCCCGCTGCCCTCCCGCCCCCTGACCGTGCGCTACGACCGGGACGAGGAGGCCCTGCTGCTGGGCGAGGGCCGTATCTCCCCGGTGCCGCCGGAGGCCTGGGACTTCGAGGTGGGCGGGGTGCGCGTCCTGGAGCAGTGGTTCACGGCGCGCGTCGCCGAGGCAGAGCCGGGCACGCTCGCCGCGATCCGCCCCGCGACCTGGCCCCAGACCTGGACATCGGAGCTGCTGGAACTGATCACGGTCCTGGCCCTGCTGGCCGAACTGCGCCCCCTTCAGGAGCCGGCGGTCCCCGACCCGGTCACGGCGGCCGAGCTGCGCGAGGCCGGCGTCCTCCCGGTGCCGGCGCCGGCCCGCCGCCCGGCCTCGGTGCTGGACGGCCCCGAGGAGGGCCCGGAAGGCCAGCTCGCCCTGCTCTAGCGCAGATCGGGGTCGTAGGCGTCCAGCACGCGTTCGAGGGCCCGTCTGAACACCGACTCCAGATCGACCGGCCCGCTCTGCTCCATGAAGGCCGCGGCCAGTCGCGGATACGCGCCGGTGGCCACCTGGCTGCCCAGATAGGCCATCCGCACCGCGTTCTCCTCCTCCACGGACCACGGCATCGACCGCGTGCGCTCGACGGTCGCGATGTCGTTCGCGGTGTACGTGGTCACGACGCCGTTGAGCAGCGCGATCAGCTCCGTCTTCGTGCCGGCCGGGACGTCGAGCGGTTCGAGGCAGCCCAGGCAGTGCTCCAGGTAGCGCAGGGAGTTGGGGCCGAAGGCGAAGACCCCTGGCATCAGGCGCGGCACCCAGGTGTGACGGCGCATGATGGCGCGGGTCTCCTCGGCGTTGCGGAGCATGTCGGCGCGCCAGTCGCCCGTGGGCTCGAACATCTCGTGCTCGGCACCGATGGCGTCGATCATCAGCTCGTACAGGTCCTCCTTGCGGGGGACGTAGTTGTACAGCGACATCGTGCCGCAGCCCAGTTCCGCCGCGACGTGCCGCATGGACACCGCGTCCAGGCCCTCCGCGTCGGCGATCCGCACCGCCGCCGCCGCGATGTCGGCGCGGGTGAACGCCGGTTTCGGCCCACGTCCGGTGCGCTCGGGGCGCGCCCAGATCACTTCGGGTACGGCAGCTCGGCCCGCCATCGATCATCACCTCGGCCACCATCCTAGTTACGTACAGCGTACGTAGTGCGCTATGGTCACGCCATGACTTCTACGTACGCTGTACTTAGTGAGGGTCTGGAGAAGCGGTTCGGGGCGGTCCGTGCCCTGCGCGGACTGGATCTGGCGGTGGCCGAGGGGACGGTCTGCGGGGTCCTCGGGCCGAACGGGGCGGGCAAGACGACGGCCGTACGGCTGCTGGCCACGCTGCTGCGGCCGGATGCGGGCTCCGCCCGGGTCGCCGGGCACGACCTCGTCCGGGAGGCCGCCGCCGTCCGGAGCCGGATCAGCGTCACCGGGCAGGACACGTCGATCGACGGGGATCTCACCGGGCGGCAGAACCTGCTGCTGTTCGGCCGGCTGCACCGGGTGCGCGGCCCCGCCGGCCGGGCCGCGGAACTCCTCGGCCGCTTCGGGCTGGCCGAGGCCGCCGACCGGCCCGCCGCCACCTACTCCGGCGGCATGCGGCGCCGGCTGGACCTGGCGGCGAGCCTGATCCGCCGCCCGGAGGTGCTGTTCCTGGACGAGCCGACGACCGGCCTCGACCCGGCCAGCCGCAACCTCATCCGGGACGCGGTGCGCGACCTGACCGCCGAGGGCACGACCGTGCTCCTCACCACCCAGTACCTGGAGGAGGCGGACCAGCTCGCCGACGACATCGCCCTGGTGGACCGCGGCCGGGTCGCGCACACCGGGTCGCCGGCGCAGCTCAAGGCGCTCGTCGGGGCGCACGCCGAGGTCGTCGTGACGGACCCGGACGCGCTCACGAAGGCGGCGGCCGTCCTCGACCGGCTCACCGGCGCCCAGCCGTCGCTCGACCCTGAGCGGAACACCGTCGGCGCGGTCAGCAAGGACCCGACGCTCACCCTCCCGCTGCTCGTGCGCACGCTGGACTCGGCGGGCGTGCCGCTGCTCGACGTGAGCCTGCGGCCCCCGACCCTCGACGACGTCTTCCTGCGCCTGACCGACACCACGACCACGACCGACGACAGGGAGCGTGCCGCATGAGCATGCTGGCGTACGACGGAACCGCGATGCTGGGCCGCCAGCTGCTGCGGATGCGGAACAACCCGGGACTGCTGATCCTCACCCAGACGATGCCGGTCAGCATGCTGCTGTTCTTCGGCTACGTCTTCGGCAGCGCGCTGGCGATGCCGGGCGAGGCGTACCGGTCGTTCCTGGTGCCGGGCCTGCTGGTGGCGACCGCCGCGGGCGGGATCATGACCGGCATGTTCCAGGCGGCCCAGGACACGCACCGGGGCGTGACGGACCGCTTCCGTACGCTGCCGATGAGCCGGGCGGCCGTACCGCTGGGGCAGGCCGCCGCGGACGTGGTGGTCACGGCCGCGGGGACGGTGCCGTTCCTGCTGGTGGGGCTCGCGGTGGGCTGGCGGGTCGAGGGCGGCCTGCTCGAAGCGGTGGGGGCCGTCGGGCTGTTGATGCTGTTCCGCTTCGCCTGCGTCTGGGCCGGGATCTTCCTCGGCCTGCTCACCCGGAACGAGGAGGCGGCCGGCCAGCTGGGCGGGGCGACGTTCCTGCTGCCGCTGCTGTCCAGCGCGTACATCCCGACGAGTGGGCTGCCGGGCTGGCTGCGGACGGTCGCCGAGTGGAATCCGATCAGCGCGGTGGCGACGGCGTTGCGGGACCTTTTCGGCAACGCGCCGGTGCCCGACGGAGCGGCCTGGCCGGTGGCCCACCCCGTCGCGGGGTCGCTGCTGTGGTGCGCCGTGCTGCTCGGGGTGTTCGTGCCGCTGGCCGTGCGTCAGTACGCGCACGGGGAGCGGTGAAGGGGCGGCCGGAACACCGGAGCCGGGCGACGCCCCCGGTCACTGCCGGGCGGGGATGCGGCACCGACGGGGGGCGGGCCGCGCTCGGGTACACACCTGGCGCTGCTGCGTGCCGTGGGGATGACGGACGACGAGTGCGCAGCGTTGCACCAGGGGCGGTGTGACCGCCCGAGCGCGGGCCCCTACTTGCCGCCGAACAGCGAGCGGCGCAGCCGGCGCAGCGGTGCGAAGAGCGAGACGCGGCGCACGCGCGCTCCCCTGCCACTGCGGTCGTGAGGCTGACGCGCGGTCAGTTCACGCATCAGAGAGGTCGCCTCGACCGTCTCCCGCTGCGGGACGGCAGGGCCACCCAGCACCGAGAGGTGGCGGTCGAGGCGCGAACTGGTCGCGCTGCTCCCGCAGGTGATCGCAGGGACCCTGGCCCTGCTGCGCACTGTTATCTGTTCCATGTCACTCCCCACCCGTACGAGTCCACCCGGCCCGGGCAGGTTAACCCTATCGCCCCGGCCGGGCACTCGTGTATCGCGGTCACAGGATTCACCTTCCCCATAAGGGGGTTGACGATGTATCCCCGATTACTCTCCGAATCCAACAGATTTCAGGGCGAGTTGGACGATGGGCTGGGTGGTGGGCTGCGGCGATCCCCCGGACGGCTCGACGGTTACGGCCAGTGACGTCGCGGAGGTGCCCAGATCGGTCGCGACCAGGGGCGTGTCGCCCTCGAAGAGGCCCAGGGAGCGTGGTTGCGCGCCCGGGCGCATGAGCCACAACTGGTGTACTCGGCCGCCCGGCGGTGCACCGTATCCGCCGAGGGTGACCACCGCGCTCCCCTCCGAGGCGGAAGCGATCACTCCGATGGTTCGGCCCCGCCCGTCCCGGCCGCTGCTCGCACGCGCGTCCGGAGCCGCCAGAACGTGGGCGATCTCACGTGACCGGTCCCGCTCGGCGGTCAGCTGATCCTGGGTCCGGTTCGCCTGTACCGCGAACAGCGAGGCGACGACGAGGGCCGCGGCGGCGGTGGCCGTGGCGAAGGGCACGAACAGCGGCATCCGGCGACGCTGCCGCGGCGGCGGCTGGGTACCCCACACGTGCGGCGGCAGCTGCGGCGCCCGCGCCCGTGCCGGCTCGCGTGCCGCGCTCTGCGGCGCCGGGTCCTGCGGAGTCGTCCGTACGGCGGCCATGACCCGGTCGCGCAGGGCGGCCGGGGCCGGTGCGGCCGCGGACCAGGCGAGCCGGACGGCGTCCTCGGACAGGGCGCGCACCTCGGCGGCGCAGCGGCCGCAGTCCCTCAGATGCCTCTCGAAGCGGACCCGCTCCGGGGGTTCCAAGGCGTCGAGCGCGTAGGGCGCGGCGAGCGAGTGCGGGTCCTCGCGGCGGAAGAGACTCATGCCACGCCTCCCAGGCACTCGCGCATCCGGGTCAGCCCGTCGCGCATCCGCGTCTTGACGGTGCCCAGCGGCAGGGAGAGCCGCTCGGCCACCTCACGGTAGGTGTAGCCCTCGTAGTAGGCGAGGGTGACGGACTGGCGCTGGAGTTCGGTGAGGCGGTCCAGGCAGACGCGTACCCACTCGCGTTCGAGTCCCGCCTCGACCTCCTCGGTGACCTGGTCGAAGGCCGGGTGGTGGGCGCGCCAGGCCTCCCGTTGCTCGCGCTCGCCGGCCGCGCGGGCGCTGCGCACCCGGTCGACGGCACGGCGATGGGCGAGGGTGAGGATCCACGACATCGCGCTGCCCCGCCCCGGGTCGAACTTCGCCGCCGAGCGCCACAGTTCGAGCAGCACCTCCTGAGCCACCTCCTCCGACTGGGCGGGGTCGCGCACCACACGCCGTACGAGCCCGAACACCGGGCCGGACACCAGCCCGTACAGGTCCTCGAAGGCCTTCTGGTCACCGCCCGCCACGAGCAGCAGCAGCTCGTCCGCCTCCACTCGGTCCCCCTCTCCCAGGCCACATGGAGCCTGTCCCCTCATACGAGGCATTCGCAACGCACACACCTCCGGATGGGGTTACGGATCAGCGCGCCGAAAACGCGGGTCGCCCGGCGATGAAACAACTTTCCCGACGCGCCGTAAGAACGTTTGAGATTCGACCAATCCGCTTCGCCGACCGCTCCGAATGGCGTGTGTCAGGCAAGTTGGCACTGAGGACGGACGGCATGACACCTTTCTCCAGGACCGGCGTGACCGGTGCGACCGGTGCGGGACGCAGGAGCATCGCGACCGCGATCTGTGGTGCGCTGGCCGCCGGTGGGCTCGCAGCCGCCGGTGTGACCGCGCTGGAACCCGAGGCGGCCTCCGCCTCCAGTCACCGCGAGGCCCCGCTGATCTCGGGGACCCCGCAGTACGACAACACCGACGTGTACGCGTTCGTCAGCCCGGACAAGCCGGACACGACGACCATCGTCGCGAACTGGATCCCGTTCGAGGAACCCGCCGGCGGGCCCAACTTCTTCACGTTCGCCGAGGACGCCCAGTACGACCTGCGCATCGACAGCAACGGTGACGCGCAGGAAGACCTGCTGTTCCGGTACACGTTCAAGACGCACACGAAGAACGACAAGACGTTCCTGTACAACACGGGCCCGGTCGAGAGCCTCGACGACCCCGACCTCAACATCACGCAGACGTACGACCTCGAACTGATCAAGCTGAAGAACCTCAAGGCGGTGTCGAAGACCAAGGTCGCCGACGACGTGCCGGTGGCTCCGTCGAACGTCGGCAAGGCGTCGATGCCGGACTACAACACCCTGCGCAAGCAGGCGATCCACAAGCTCGCCGGGGGCGCCCAGACCTTCGCCGGGCAGGCCGACGACCCGTTCTTCCTGGACCTCCGGGTCTTCGACCTGCTGTACGGCGGGAACCTCTCCGAGGTCGGCAACGACACGCTCAAGGGCTACAACGTCAACACGATCGCCCTCCAGGTCCCCAACAGCTTCATAGCCGAGTCGCACGAGCAGCCGGTCGTCGGCATCTGGTCGACGACGCAGCGCAAGAACGCCCAGGGGTACTTCGCGCAGGTCTCGCGCCTCGGCAACCCGCTGGTGAACGAGGTCGTCAACCCGCTGAAGGACAAGGACACGTTCAACGCGTCCGCGCCCCGGGACGACGCCCAGTTCCTGAAGAACGTCACCAACCCGGAGCTGCCCAAGCTCATCGAGGCGATCTACAAGATCCCGGCGCCGGACGAGCCGCGCAACGACCTGGTCGACGTGTTCCTCAAGGGCGTCAAGGACCTCAATCAGCCGCCGCACGTGACGCCGTCGGAGCAGCTGCGCCTGAACACGTCCATCAAGCCGGCCGCCAAGCCCAAGCGGCTCGGTGTCCTGGACGGCGACAACGCGGGCTTCCCGAACGGCCGTCGCCTCACCGACGACGTGATCGACGCCTCGCTCCAGGTCGTCGAGGGTGAGCTGCTGGGCGCGAAGAACGACCTGGGTGACGCGGTCGACAAGAACGACAAGGACTTCGAGAAGGCCTTCCCGTACGTCGCCCTGCCGACGGAGGGCTCGCGCGGGCCGCTCGCCAAGGGCGTGGACGGCGGCAACGACGTCCGCAGCCAGCTCGGCGACGCGCTCCAGCCGGCCGAGGCGCAGAGCTCGGACGACATGCGCCTGATCGCCGCGTCCGCCGGGGCCGGCGCGGGCGGCATCGTCCTGATCGGCGCGGCCCTCATGTGGTGGCGCCGCATGCGGAACCGGGCGTACTGACCCGCTCCGCTCCCACCGACCGGCGCGGCCCGTTTCCCGTCCCCCACGGCACGGGCCGCGCCTCTGTCCCACCCCCACCGCACCCGCACAGCCGACCGAGGAGAGGCCATGCCTCCGCGTACGACGGACAGCGCACCGGAGAAGCGCGACGACGACCACCCGCGCCCGGACCAGGAGACCGACAAACAGAGCTCGGCGGGGCGGGGTCCGGAGCGAGCCGGCCTGGACTCCGACGGTCCCGGGGCGGAAGCGGGGCCGGGCGGGGACGCGGCTGCCGAGGCGGGCGACGGCTCTCGCCCGGCCCCGGCCGGCGGGACAGGACGCGGGCACGGCACCCATGACCGTCTCCGCGCCGAGAGCGAAACCGGCGCCGAAGGCGAGCGTGACGGACACAGCAGCCCTCCCACTCCCTCCGGGAACGGGGGCGACACCGGCGTCGAGCCGCGCGTGGCCGCGATGCGGCGGGCCGCTGACGGGGGGCGGCGTTGGCGGGCCGTTCACCTGGCGGGATGTGCCGCGCTGTTGGCCGTCGCGCTGACGGGTGGGGCCATCGCCTTCGGGGGTGCGGGGGGCGGCCGTGCGGGGGCCGGTGCCGAGGCCGTGTCCGCGGCCGGGGCGCCGCCGGCCGGTGTGCTGGCCCGGGGCGATCTCGACTCGGGGATCGGGTCCCTGCAGAAGCATCTGCGCGCCCAGCCCAGGGACTTCGGCAGCTGGGCCACCCTCGGGACCGCCTACGTCGAACAGGCCCGGACGAACGGCGACCCCTCGCGCTACCCGCAGGCCGAGCGCGCGCTGAAGCGGTCCCTGGAGCTGGACCCCGGCAACGACCAGGCTCTCGCCGGCCGTGCCGCCCTCGCCGCCGCCCGGCACGACTTCACCGGCGCGCTGAAAGACGCCGACCGGGCCCTGAAGCCGAACCCCTACAACGAACGCGCCCTGTGCACGCGTATCGACGCCCTCGTCGAGCTCGGCCGGTACGAGGACGCCGCCGAGGCCGCCCGCACCGCCGACGACAGGCGGCCCGGCGTGCCCGTCTTCACGCGGTACGCGTACGTGATGGAGCTGCGCGGCGACGTCCGTACGGCGCGTGACGTCCTGGAGCGCGCCCTGGAGGCCGCCGACGCGCCCGGCGACATCGCGTACGTCGCCACCGCCCTCGGGCAGCTCGCCTGGAACCAGGGCGAGTACCGGACGGCCCTCGGCCACTACGCCCGCGCCCTCGCCGCGGACGAGGACTACCTCCCCGCCCTGGAGGGCCGCGCCCGCGCCCAGGCCGCGAACGGCGACCGGGCCGCCGCCGTCGAGGGACTGGAGCAGGTCGTCGCCCGCTTCCCGCTGCCCGGCCCGCTCGTCGCCCTGGGCGAGCTGTACGAGGACCGCGGCGCCGACGGCGACCGGGCGAAGGCCGGCGACCAGTACGCCCTCGTCGACGCCTGGACGTCCCTCGCCCGCGCGGGCGGTGTCAACGCCGACCTCGACTCGGCCATGGCCGCCGCCGACCACGGCGACAAGAAGGAGGCCCTGCGCGCCGCCCGCGCCGAGTGGAACCGCCGGCACAGCGTCCACACCGCCGACGCCCTCGCCTGGGCCCTGCACGTCAACGGCCGCGACGAGGAAGCCCTGCCGTACGCCCGCCGCGCCACCGCCACCGGCTACCGCAACGCCGGCTTCCTCTACCACCGGGGCGTCATCGAGCGCGCCACCGGGAACGACCGCGAGGCCCGCGACCACCTGAAGGCCGCACTCGACCTGAACCCCGGCTTCTCGCCGCTCGGCGCCCGTGAGGCCCGTACCGCGCTCAAGGACCTGGAGGGGGCCCGGTGACCCTGCGCCGCCTGTTCGCGTCCGGCGCCGCCGTCCTCACGGCCGCCTGCGCGCTCACCCTGCTGCCCGCCGGCGCGGCGAGCGCCCACCCGCTGGGCAACTTCACCGTCAACCGCTACGACGGTCTGGTCGCCGCCCCCGGGGAACTCCGCGTCCACCACGTCGAGGACCTCGCCGAGATCCCGGCGACCCAGGCGAAACCGGACATCGAACGGCTGGGCATCACCATGTGGGCCCGCGAGCGGTGCGCCACGGCCGCCGCGGACAGCAGGGTCACCGTCGAGGGCCGCGGCACCCCGCTCACCGCCGAGCGCAGCCACGCGCGCGTGCGGCCCGGGCAGGCGGGGCTCGAAACCCTCCGCGTGGAATGCGAGCTGACCGCTCCCCTGCCGTCGGACAAGGGGACCGTGTCGCTGGGCTTCCGTGGCGCGGGCGCCTCCTCCGGCCCGGGCTGGCGGGAGATCACGGCGCGCGGCGACCGTATGACGCTGACCGAGTCGGACGTGCCGGAGAAGTCGATATCGGCCGAACTGACCCGCTATCCCGAGGAGTTGCTCTCCTCCCCGGCCGACACCGCGGCCGCCGCCCTGCGCGTGCGCCCCGGCGGTGCGGCCCTGGCCGAGGAGGAGTCGGACGCCCCCGCCGCCTCCGTGCTGCCGCGCGGCGCCGACCGCTGGACGCGGGCCCTGGACGACCTGGTCGCCCGGCACGACCTCACCCCGGCCTTCGCCGCGCTGGCCCTGCTCATCGCCGTCGTCCTGGGCGCGATGCACGCGCTCGCCCCGGGCCACGGCAAGACCATCATGGCCGCGACAGCGGCGGCCAGGGGCGGCCAGGCCCGGATGAAGGACGTCCTGCCGATGGCCGCCTCGGTGACGGTCACCCACACGCTGGGCGTGGTCGCCCTGGGCCTCCTGGTCACGGCCGGTTCGGCGGCGGCCCCCTCGGTGATCGCCTGGCTCGGCGTCGCCAGCGGCCTCCTGGTGACCCTGGCGGGCGCGAGCCTGCTCCGCCGCGCCCTGCGCAACCGCGCGCACACCCACCACCACGGCCCTGGCGGCCACACCCACACACACGACGACGAGAGCCACAGCCACAGCCACGCGCACGATCACCATCGTCACGACCACGACCACGACCACGATCACCACGATCACGATCACGACCACCCGCACGACCACCACCGCCCTCACTCCCACCCCCACACGGTCGAGCACACCCACGGCGGGTTCACCCACTCCCACCCCGTCGCCCCCACCCTCCGCGGCACGATCCTCATGGGCTTCGCGGGCGGGCTCGTACCCAGCCCGTCCGCCGTGGTGGTGCTCGTCGGTGCCGCGGCCCTCGGGCAGGCCTGGTTCGGCCTGCTGCTGGTCGTCGCCTACGGCGTCGGGCTCGCTCTCACCCTGACGGCCGCCGGGTACGCCGTCGTCAAGGCGGGCAGCGGGATGACCCGGCTCCTGGACCGGCGCCCCCGCTGGACGGCGGGCCCCATGGCGGCCCTGGTGCGCCGCACCGCGCCGCTCGGCTCGGCCTTCGCCGTCGTCGTCCTCGGGGCCGGACTGGTGTTCAAGGGGGCGGCATCCGCACTGGGCTGAGTTACGTTCGTGAGGAAATCCGACGTCATGGGGAAAACAGACCTCATGGAGATTTCGCCCGGCTGCGAATGGGGGCGCCGTGTCCGAAGAACCGGGCCATGAGCGTGTGATCGCGGGCCGCTACCGGCTCCTGGCACCGCTCGGCGAGGGCGGTATGGGGACGGTGTGGCGCGCCCGCGACGAGGTGCTGCACCGTGAGATCGCCGTCAAGGAGGTGCGCGCCCCGGCGGGGCTCGCGGGCGACGACGTGCAGCGGATGTACGCCCGGCTGGAGCGGGAGGCGTGGGCGGCGGCCCGGGTCTCCAACCGGAACGTGGTCACGGTGTACGACGTGGCGACGGACGAGGGCCGGCCGTGGATCGTCATGGAGCTGGTCCGCGGGCTCTCCCTGGCGGAGGTCCTGGACGCCGAGGGCCCGATGCAGCCGCAGCGTGCCGCGCACATCGGCGCCGAGGTGCTCGCCGCGCTGCGGGCCGCGCACGAGGCCGGGGTGCTGCACCGGGATGTGAAACCGGCCAATGTGCTGATCGCGAACGACGGCCGGATCGTGCTCACCGACTTCGGTATCGCCATGGTCGAGGGCAGCTCAGCGCTGACCATGACCGGCGAGGTCATCGGCTCGCCGGAGTTCCTCGCCCCGGAGCGGGCGCTCGGCCGCACCCCGGGCCCGGAGTCCGACCTGTGGTCGCTCGGCGTGCTGCTGTACGCGGCGGTCGAGGGACACTCGCCGT
Organism: Streptomyces afghaniensis; assembly: GCF_044327915.1. Classification (NCBI taxonomy): domain Bacteria; kingdom Bacillati; phylum Actinomycetota; class Actinomycetes; order Kitasatosporales; family Streptomycetaceae; genus Streptomyces; species Streptomyces afghaniensis. Next base: position 79,697 of record NZ_JBIRGJ010000009.1, on the reverse strand, counting down.
TCCGTCACGACACCCCGCTGAGCACGCTGCGCGCGATCGTCGACGAGGAGCTGCCACCGCCGTACCGGGCCGGTCCGCTCGCCCCGGTCATCGAGGGGCTGCTGCGCAAGGATCCCGCGCAGCGGCTGCCGGCCGAGCAGGCCGAGCAGGACCTGAGGGTCATCGGCGCGGGCGGCTCGCCGCGCTCCGACACCGTACGGGCCGTCCCGTTCCCGCCGACGCTCGCGGGCCGTCCCGAGCCCTCGCCCACGCCCCCGATGCCCTTCCCGGGGCAGCCGGTGCCGTCCGGCTCGGGGACGACGACGGCCACCCGGCAGGACCGCGACCGCCGGGCCGGCCGGGTGCTGGTCGCGGGCGTGGTCGCGCTGGCGCTCGCGGTGGGCGGGCTGACGTACGCGCTGCTGAACCGCGGGGACGGTGACGGGAACGGCGGCCGGGGTGCCGGGGCGAGTACGCCCGCCGAGACCAAGGGCCCGCCGCAGAACACCGGGAGCGGGAAGTCGAGTCCTTCCCCGACGCCGAGCGAGAGCGAGAGCGAGGAGAGCAGTCCGCCGCCGCAGTCGGTGCGGGTCGGTCTGGACGGCACGCGCACGGACTACACGGGCCCGTGCCCGCCGCCGGGCGACCGGGCGCCGAGATTCACGGCGACGTTCACGGTGGGGCGGCTGCCGGCCGAGGTGAGCTACCGCTGGGTGACGCGGGACGGGTCGGTGCTCGACGGTGGCTGGAAGACGCTGTCGTTCCCGGAGAGCGGCGGCCGTACGCGGCAGGACGCGGTGACGGTGACGACCGAGGCGGAGAGCGGGACGTTCGAGAACGAGATCGGTGTCGAGGTGCGGGAGCCGGTGCGCACGACGTCCGAGTCGGTGCCGTTCTCCATCACCTGCGAGACGGAGACCCCGACGGGCGGGGCCTCCCCTTCTCCTTCGGACACGGACTCGGACACGGGTTCCGACACGGGATCGGGCACGGAGTCGGACACGGACTCCGGCTGAGCGGTCAGTCGTTGGCGTTGAGCACCGGCAGATAGCCGCCCGACTGGCCGGGCGCCTTCGGGTGGTACGACTCGCCGATGTTGAGCCAGTTGACGCTGTGCAGCCAGGAGTCGCCGGAGCAGATCTCGTGACCGGTGAAGGCGGCGCGTACGTCGCCGAAGGTGAAGCCGTGGTTCGCGGCGCGTTTGGCGATGGCGGTGTTGAGGTGGTCGGAGGCGTCGTTGATGGCCTTGCGCTTGGTCTCGGAGAGGCCGAGGCAGGTGGTGCCGAGCTTGTAGAAGCGGGGGTAGCCGAGGACGGCGACGTGGGCGTTGGGGGCCTTGGAGCGGATCGCCGAGTACACGCTGTCGAGCTTGCCGGGCAGCGTGGAGTCGACGTACGCGCGTGCGGTGTTGATGCGGGAGACGCAGGCGCTGTCGGACTGGGTCACACACGTCGTCATGACGTCGGCGAATCCGGCGTCGTTGCCGCCGACGCTGAGGGAGACGAGGGCGGTGGCGCTGTTCAGCGGGCCGAGCTGTCCGGACAGAACATCACCCGTTCGGGCGCCGGAGCAGGCCGTGAAGTCGAACGTCGAGGGTGAATGGGCGGCGGCCCAGAGGTAGGGGTAGGCCTTCGTGCTGCGCTTGCATTCGCCGCTGGAGCTGATGTAGCTGCCGGCGCCCACTCCGGAGGAGTAGGAGTCACCGAGCGCTGCATAGCCGCCAGTTGCGGCGAGTGAGGACGCCTGCGCCGTGGCGGCCCCGGTGAGGGCGGTGCCGACGGCGAGGAGGAGCGAGCTCACGAAGACGACAAGTCGGGAACGTCTCATGGAACCTCCCTTAGCAGGATCTCTGCCACAACCGTCGTAGCAGCTACGCGTGTTGACAGGAAGTGTTCATGCCAACCCTTTTCGGCCCTTTCCCGGACGCGCACGGCGCGTTCACCTCACGTCTTGTTACGCGCCGGGTGCTTCTTGTTACGTGCTCATGACAGATTTGTTGACTAGTGCTCAACTCTCTTGTTCTACGCCGGTAGTTGGTCGACGCTTTACTCCGGCCGAGAGCGGAACGCGACGCTCCCGGCCGTGTGCGCAAGCACGCGCACATCCCCCACATGACGCGCGCCACACCCAGGCGCGCGCCGCCTAGAGGAGGAATCCCTCGTAATGGCACAACTGCGTAGCAAGAGACTCGGGTTCGCAGCGATCACCCTGTCGGCGACCGCCGCCCTCGTGGGCGGGCTCACCGCCCTCCCCGCCCAGGCCGCTCCCGCCGAGGGCCGGGTGCTCGCCGCGGACTCCCCGGCCGCGATCAAGGACAGCTACATCGTCACGCTCAAGAAGAGCGCGGGCGTGAAGGCGTCCTCGGCCGCGGGCAAGGACCTCGTCGAGGAGTACGGCGGGTCCGTGCGCAAGACGTTCGGCAAGGCGCTGAACGGCTACTCCGCCACCCTGTCCGCCACCGAGGCCAGGCGCCTCGCCGCCGACCCGGCGGTGGCCTCGGTCGAGCAGAACCAGCGCGTCGGGCTCGCCGCCACCCAGAGCAACGCCCCCTGGGGTCTGGACCGCATCGACCAGACCTCGCTCCCGCTCTCCGGCACCTACACCTACCCGGACAGCGCGGGCAGCGGCGTGACGGTCTATGTGATCGACACCGGTGTGCGCATCACCCACCAGCAGATCAGCGGCCGCGCCGCACACGGGTACGACGCCGTCGACGGCGACAACAACGCCTCCGACGGCAACGGCCACGGCACCCACGTGGCCACCACGATCGCGGGCTCGACCTACGGCGTGGCCAAGAAGGCGAAGATCGTGGGTGTGCGGGTGCTGAACAACAGCGGCTCCGGCACCACCGCGGGCGTGATCGCGGGCATCGACTGGGTGACGCAGAACCACTCCGGCCCCTCGGTGGCCAACATGTCGCTCGGCGGCGGTGCCTCCGCCGCGCTGGACACGGCGGTCCGCAACTCCATAGCCAGCGGCGTCACGTACGCCGTCGCCGCGGGCAACAGCAGCACCACCGCCTCCTCGTCCTCCCCGGCCCGCGTCGCCGAGGCGATCACGGTCGGCGCCACCACCAGCACCGACGCCAAGGCGAGCTACTCGAACTACGGCTCGGTCCTGGACATCTTCGCGCCCGGCTCCTCCATCACGGCCGGCTGGCACACCAGCGACACCGCGACCAACACCATCTCCGGCACCTCGATGGCGACCCCGCACGTCGCGGGCGCGGCGGCGGTCTACCTGGCGGGCCACACCTCCTCCACCCCGGCCCAGGTCGCCTCGGCCCTGGTCGGCGGCGCCACCACCGGCAAGGTGACCAGCGCGGGTTCGGGCTCGCCGAACCGGCTGCTGAAGCTCGTGCCGTAACCGGCCCGGACGCCGGCACCTGAACAACCGTTCCCCTCAGGCGGGTCGAGCCTGAGGGGAACGGTTGTTTCCGCCACCGGAACCTTTCAACTTGCGCCCCGTAAAACGCATCCCGTAACGACCAAACCAACAAAAACGTGAGGGGCCGTTCCAGGTCTTGCCATACGGGTTCAATCGTCAATACCGTCATACATCTCACCCGCATCGGTCCGTCAGTACGCGGCTCTAGGGGAGGGCTCAAGGACCGCGACGTACCGGCGCGGGGCGCGGTAGGGGGGTGCCGTGCTCGGTGACCGCAACTGTCTCCGGGCCGTGCCGCGCGGTCGGCTGCCGTTTTCCGCTGTCGGCCAGCTTTGCCAGCTCACCCGGCGTGCCCGAAGCTCCATCTCGGCGTGCCACGGGTGAGAACCCCCCTTTCGAACCGGACTGGATCCGGACTGCCCTGGGGGGGCGGTCCACCGGACGAGAGGGACCAGACTCATGAGCTCAGTTCTGCAGCCGGCCGCGGCGGAGCAGCATCCGCCGACCGCCGGGAAGTACCGGCCCGTCTCCTCTCACCTGGCCATAGCGCCGCCGGTGAGCGTGGTCATCCCGGCCATGAACGAGGCGGAGAACCTTCCGTACGTCTTCAAGACCCTGCCCGACTGGATCCATGAAGTGGTCCTGGTCGACGGCAACTCCACCGACGACACCGTCCGGGTGGCCCGCGAGCTGTGGCCCGACGTCAAGGTCGTCGAGCAGCGCGGCAAGGGCAAGGGCGACGCCCTGATCACCGGGTTCCAGGCGTGCACCGGCGACATCATCGTGATGGTCGACGCGGACGGCTCGGCGGACGGCAACGAGATCGTGTCGTACGTCTCGGCCCTGGTCTCCGGCGCGGACTTCGCCAAGGGCTCCCGCTTCGCCAACGGCGGCGGCACGGACGACATGACCTTCATCCGCAAGCTCGGCAACTGGGCGCTGTGCACGGTCGTCAACCGCAAGTTCGGCGCCCGCTACACCGACCTGTGCTACGGCTACAACGCGTTCTGGCGGCACTGCCTCGACAAGATCGACCTGGACTGCACCGGCTTCGAGGTCGAGACCCTGATGAACATCCGGGTCGTCAAGGCCGGGCTCAAGGTGCAGGAGATCCCGAGCCACGAGTACCTGCGCATCCACGGCACCAGCAATCTGCGGGCCGTGCGCGACGGGCTGCGCGTGCTCAGGGTGATCCTGCAGGAGCGCTCCAACCGCCGGGCGCTGCGCCGCCGTTCGCCCCAGTCGCCGATGCTCGACCCGGTCCGGGGAGAGGTGTCTTGAGCGGTCCCGGCATCTCCGTCGTGATCTGCGCGTACACCGAGGACCGCTGGGAGGACATCCTCGCGGCGGTCTCCTCGGTGCGGGCGCAGTCCCGGCCCGCCCTGGAGACACTGCTGGTCGTCGACCACAACCAGGCCCTGCTGGACCGTCTCGGCAAGGAGTACAAGGAAGTCGACGACGTGCGGGTGCTCGCCAACGCGGGCCCCCGCGGCCTGTCCGCCGGCCGCAACACCGGGATCGCGGCCGCGCGCGGCGAGATCGTCGCCTTCCTCGACGACGACGCCGTGGCCGAGCGCGACTGGCTCCTGCACTTCGCCGAGGCGTACGCCGACCCGCGTGTGCTGGCGGTCGGCGGGCGTACGGAGCCGGTGTGGGCGTCGGGGCGGCGGCCGGCCTGGTTCCCCGAGGAGTTCGACTGGGTGGTGGGCTGCACCTACCGCGGCCTGCCGCGCGGCCGGGTCCGGGTGCGCAACGTGCTGGGCGGCAACGCCTCGTTCCGCCGCAGCGCCTTCGACGCGGCGGGGGGCTTCGCCACCGGTATCGGCCGGGACGGCGACAAACGCCCGCTGGGCTGCGAGGAGACGGAACTGTGCATCCGCCTCAGCCGGGCCCGGCCCGACGCGGTCCTGCTGATCGACGACCGGGCGGTGATCCACCACCGGGTGCCCGCGGCCCGTGAGCACTTCCGCTACTTCCGGACGCGCACGTACGCCGAGGGCCTGTCCAAGGCCCTGGTGGCCCGCAGCGTCGGCGCCGACAAGGGACTGGAGTCCGAACGCCGGTACGCCACCCGGGTCCTGCCGGCCGGGGTGGCCCGGGGGCTGCGGGACGCCCTGCTGGCCCGGCCGGGCGGTGCCGGGCGGGCGGGGGCCATCGTCGCCGGGGTGCTGACGGCGGCGGGCGGATACGTGGTGGGCAGCGTGCGGGCCCGCCGGGGCGGGACCACGTTCTCGGTGCCCGAAGTGGAGGTGGCGGTCCGTGAGTGACGTCCGCGTACCGATCCTCATGTACCACGCGGTCGCGACCGACCCGAACGACGCGACCCGCGCCCTGTCCGTGACCCCCGAGGCGTTCGCCGAGCAGATGGCGGTGCTCGCCGGGCGGGGTCTCAGCCCCGTCACCACCGCCGAGCTGGCGGCGTGCTGGCGCTCCGGCCGCGCGCTGCCCGAGCGGCCGGTCCTCATCACGTTCGACGACGGCTACGAGGGCGTGCACCGGCACGCCCTGCCCGCTCTCGCCAAGCACGGCTTCCCGGCCACCCTGTTCGTCTCGACCGGGTGGATCCAGGGGCCGTACGACACCGGCGGCGGCCTGGACACCATGCTGGACTGGGACCAGGTCCGCGAGCTCGCGGCGGCGGGCGTCGAGATCGGCGGGCACAGCCACAGCCACCCGCAGCTCGACCAGGTCTCCGACGCCACTCTGCGGTTCGAGCTGATCCACTGCAAGGAGATCGTCGCGGACCAACTGGGCGCCGTGCCGGTCTCGTTCGCCTATCCCTACGGCTACTCCAGCCGCCGGGTCCGGCAGGCGGTGCGCGAGACCGGGTACGCCCAGGCCCTCGCCGTCGGCAACGGCCTCGCGCGCCGTGCGCAGGGGCCGTACGCCCTGCGGCGCGTGACGGTGCGCCGCGACACGGGCACCGACGAGTTCGAGCGGCTGGTCGACGGCCGTGCGATCGCCCGTACGTTCGCCAGGGACCGTGCCCTCACCAAGGGGTACGCCGTGGTCCGCAGGACACGCCAGGCGCGCCGGCTGGTGTCCCGCCTCGGGGCCTGACCCGCACCTGGGAAAACGCCGCGTGCGCACCGGGAAACCGGGTGCACGCGGCGCCCTCGTGCCGGATCATGGCGGCATGTCTGGAAACCCGCACGAGGCGCTGCCGATCCGGCTCAACGTCGACGACTCCGACTCCCCGTCCGATGTCGTCGACGCGCTGTTCCTCGGCCGCTTCGCGACGGGCGAGCAGCCGTACTCCCACGCGGTGAACATCGACCGTGTACGGTCCGGGGCGACGCTGATGCCGCCCGGCGCCCGGGTCCTGCGTGCCGCCCGCGACGACGACCGCAGCGCGACCCTCGCCGAGGGCGACGGCTGGACCCTGCTGATCTCCCGCTGGAACCGGGGCGCCGACGTCACGGTGACGGCGACCAGCGCCGAGCTGGCGAAGAAGGTCCTCGACCAGGCGACGGACGGCGCGGCGGACGAACCCGAACCGCAGCCGGAGAACGTCACGATGGGCTTCTGGTACGTCTCCCCGCGCCGCGGCCCGCACCGCACCACGCGCCAGATCTCGGCGGGCACCTGGGACGAGGTCCGGCCCAACTACACGGCGCCGGTGGCGGACGCCATGGACCGCCTGATGAAGACGACCCCCGAGGACATCTCGGGCCGGCTCCTCCTCCTGCACGGCCCGCCGGGCACCGGCAAGACGTCCGCGCTGCGCACCCTGGCGCGTTCCTGGCGGGACTGGTGCCAGGTGGACTGCGTCCTGGACCCCGAGCGGCTGTTCAGTGACGTCGGCTATCTGATGGACATCGCGATCGGCGAGGAGGACGCGGCGGGCAAGGGCCGCTGGCGGCTGCTGCTCCTTGAGGACTGCGACGAGCTGATCCGTGGCGAGGCCAAGCACACGGCGGGCCAGGCGCTGTCGCGGCTGCTGAACCTGACGGACGGGCTGCTCGGCCAGGGCCGCAACGTCCTGGTCGGGGTCACGACCAACGAGGACCTGGAGCGCCTGCACCCCGCCGTCGTCCGGCCCGGCCGCTGCCTCGCCCGGATCGAGGTGGGTCCGCTGACCCGCCGGGAGGCGGTGACCTGGCTCGGCACCGAGGAAGGCGTCGGCCGTGAGGGCGCCACACTGGCCGAGCTGTACGCGCTGCGCCGGGGCACGTCCCCGACGGCTCTGCCGGAGCCGCGTGAGGGCGCGGACGCGGGGCTGTACCTGTAGCCCGTTTCGCACACAACCGCCTCTCACCTCCCTGTTACCAAGGCGTGCCACGGTGTGCGGAGCGGCGGCACCGCGCTCCGCCGGAACGAGGAGGGCTCTGATGGCACACACGGCACCCACCGTGTTCAGCGAACCCGCCCACCGCCTCGCGCGGTGGGTCCTGCCCGTCGTTCTCGGGCTCGTCTACGGCAACTGGGTGGCGGTCAACCGGCGTCACGGTGGTCCGATCACCGGACCGGATCTGGCGTGGGGTGTGTGGAGCGCGCTCGCCTTCATGGCCGTCTGCATCGCCGTGGTCCAGGTGACCCGGCGCCTCAGACGCGACCTGCACGCCCTGCACGCCCTGTTCCGGGCCGCCTTCGCCGGCGCCGCGCTGGGCTTCCTCTACAGCCAGACCGGCGACGACGTCCGTCCTGTGGTCATCACGACGCTGCTGGTCACGGCAGCCGTCTTCCTGTTGCTGTTCTACCGCTTCCACACACGCGCCGACGCGTAGGGACTCCGGAGGAACAAGGTCGCCACTGCCACCCCTCCCGGGGCGTGGTGCTTTGATAGGGATATGACCCTGTTCGTCGGCACGTCCGGGTGGCAGTACAAGGACTGGCGGGACGTCCTGTACCCGTCCGGGCTGCCGATGCGGCTCTGGCTGGAGGAGTACGCGGGGCACTTCGCCACCGTCGAGATCAACAACGCCTTCTACCGGCTGCCGGCCCGGGAGACGTTCGAGGACTGGCGCGGCCGCGTGCCCGCGGACTTCGTCGTCGCGGTCAAGGCGAGCCGCTATCTGACCCACATCAAACGGCTCAAGGACCCCGAGGAGCCGGTCGACCGCCTGATGAGCCACGCGGCGGGCCTCGGTGACCGGCTCGGCCCGGTGCTGCTCCAGCTCCCGCCCAACCTGCGCGCCGACCCGGGCCTCCTGGACGCCTGCCTCGCCTGCTTCCCCGCCTCGACCCGGGTCGCGGTCGAGCCCCGCCACGACTCGTGGTGGACGCCGGAGGTCCGCGGGGTCCTGGAGTCCCGGCGCGCGGCCCTGTGCTGGGCCGACGTCCTGGCCCGCCCCGCGACGCCGCTGTGGCGCACCACCGACTGGGGCTACGTCCGCTTCCACCAGGGCCGGGCCCGGCCCTGGCCGCACTACGGCCGCCGCTCGCTGGCCACCTGGCTCGACCGCATCGCCACGACCTGGTCCGGCGGCGAGGACGTCTACGCGTACTTCAACAACGACCCCGGGGGCGCGGCGGTCGAGGACGCGATGACGTTCGCGCGGCTGGGGAGGCCGGCGGGCCTGGAGATCACCCGGACACCCGACCGTCCGGCGCGGGCCGGCTGAGCGACGGCCTACTCCCCGTGAGCCGCGCGCAGGGCATCCCGTACCGCGGCGAGCGCCGCGTCCTGCCCCTGTCCGAGCCTTCGGGCCCGCTCCACGTACGCCTGGGCCGCGACCGCCAGCTCCCGGTCCGCCGCCGGGCCGGCGGCGGCCACGAACGTGCCGTGCCGCCCACGGGTCTCGATCACGCCGTCCGCCTCCAGCGCCCGGTACGCCTTGGCGACCGTGTTCGCGGCGAGCCCCAGGGACTCGGCCAGGCCCCGCACGGTCGGCAGCCGGTACCCCACCGGCAGCTCACCCGACCGGGCCTGCTCGGAGATCCGCGCCCGCACCTGCTCGTACGGCGGAGCGCTGTCGTCGATGTCGATCTTCAAGGTCACAGGCCGATTGTCCCGTACCCGACGGAAAATGGGAGGCACCCCGGGCGCGCTCCCGCGTAGCGTGCGCCTCCATGACCGTGATCGTGCGCGACCTGCGACCCGATGTCAGAGCCGACGCCGAGGGGTTCTCCCATACCCGCCGCCTCGCCCTGCCCTACATGCTGTCCACCCCCGAGTCCGTGGTGCACACGCTCACCCACGCCCACCCGGACGCCCACTTCGGGCAGCTCGTCGCCGAGGAGGACGGCGAGATCATCGGCACGGCCCAGATCAGCGTCGCCCACGAGAGCCCGGAACCCGGCCAGGGCTCCGCCAACATCTACGTACGCCCCGACCGCAGGCAGCGCGGCGCCGGTTCGCTGCTGCTGCGCACCGCAGAGGAGCGGCTGGCCGCACTGGGCGTCAGGAAGCTGTTCGCCTGGGTGCTGGACGAGCCGGACAACCTGGCCTTCGCCGAGCGGCACGGCTTCCGGGCCAGCCGTTCCGCCTACTTCATGCGCCTGGACCTGGCAGCCGGCACGCTGCCGCCCCGCCAGGACCCGCCGGCGGGCACCGAGTTGCGCACGGCCGCCGACTACGCTGACGACCCGCGTCCGATGTTCGAACTGGACGCGGAGACGGTGTCGGACGAACCGAGCGACATCGAGGCCGAGTTCACGGACTACGAGGCCTGGCTGGAGGAGACCTGGAAGCACCCGCTCCTCAACCGCGACCTGACCTCGGTCGCGGTCGTCGGCGGCCGCCCCGCCGCCTTCAGCGTGGCGTACACGGACGGCACCCGCTACGGCACGGCCATGACCGGCACCGCCCGGGCGTTCCGCGGCCGGGGCCTGGCGAAGCTGGCCAAGAACGACTCCCTGCACCGGGCCCGCGCCGCCGGGTATAAGGAGGCGTTCACCGGGAACGACACCGGCAACGAACCGATGATCGCCATCAACAAGTGGTTCGGTTATGAGATCTGCGCGAAGGAAGTGCGTTATGTCCGCGAACTCGGCTGACCGGTCCGGGCAGGTCGACGTCGTGCTCGTCAAGGCGGGCCGTACGAAGATCCGTTACACCGGAGAGCTCCTGACGGACGACGGCACCCGCGTCGCGGTCCGCGCCCCCTGGGCGGGCAGCGGCGTCCGCGACTTCGGCTTCGTCCGCTTCGAGCCCGGGGACGTCTTCACCGAGTACTACTGGCGTGACCGCTGGTACGCGGTGAAGGAGGTCCGCTCCGCCACGGGCGCGCTGAAGGGCTGGTACTGCGACGTCACCCGCCCCGCCGCACGCTCCGGCCCGGAGCTGGTCGTGGAGGACCTCGACCTGGACCTGTGGGTCTCCGCGGACGGCTCGGACGTACGGCGCCTGGACGAGGACGAGTTCGCCGACAGCGGCCTCGCCGAGTCGGACCCCGGGGCAGCACGAGCCGCCCTGGCCGCCCTCGACGAACTGGAGTCACTCGCCCGCGGCGACGGCTTCACCTCGCTCCTGGCCTGAAGCCCCGCGCACGGCCACCACCGCGTACCGCTCGTCGGTCACCTCCCCGCCCCACAGCAGCGGATCGCCGGACAGCCGCTCCACGCTCACCCGTCCGGCGATCGGCGCGAGGAGACCGGTGAGCCGCCGCGCCGGTATCCCGACCGGCTCGACCGTCCCCCACACGCCCTCGACCAGCACGAGCCGTCCCTCCGGCCGCAGCAGCCCGGCCCAGTGCCGCAGGGCCCGGCCGGGGTCGGGCAGGGCCCACAGGACGTGCCGTACGAGGACGGCGTCGAAGCGCTGCTCCCCGACCGGCGGTGCCGCCGCGTCACCGACGAGGAACACCGCGTCACGCCCGGCCAGTTTCTGCCTGGCGAGCGCCACCATCGCCGGGGAGAGATCCACGCCCGTCACCCGGTGCCCCTGCTCGGACGCGAGGAGCGACAGACTGCCGGTGCCGCAGCCGAGATCGAGGACGTCCCCCGGCCGCCCGGGCAGCCAGGAGCGCAGCCGCGCGGCCCAGGCCCGGCGCACCTGCGGGTCGCGCAGGCCGTGGTCCGGCTCCTCGTCGAAGGAGGCCGCCCGCGCGTCCCAGTCCACGTCGGCGCCGGTGTTCGCCGAGGTCATGCCGTCACTGTCGTTCGCCATGGGCCCAAGAGTGACACCCGCCACTGACACTCGAATCGTGACAGCCGCCACTGACAGACCAGGAGCGATGAGGAACTCTCCCCCGAAAGGTCTACCTCCGTGAGAACGCGGAACCCGGTAGACCCTTAAGGAGGCAGCCATGCGCCGTGTGACCGTGCAGAAGCCCCTGAAGAAGACGGACGTCCGCCGGGCCCGCGAGGAGACCGACGAGCGCCCCGCGGGACGCCCGGAAGTCCGCAAGGACATCGCACGCACGTGGTGGCCGGACGCCTGAGCGGCCGGTACCGATCATGAGACACACGCGTCAGAGCAGCCGCTTGCGGTAGTGCACGCGGTCGTATGGCCCGTCCAGTCGTCGCTCCACCAACTCATAGCCGTACTTCGGATAGATCTCCTGGTTCTCCCACATCAGCGCGTTCGTGTAGAGCCTGACCTCGGGCAGGCCGAGCGCACGCGCGTGTGCGTCCACGAACCGCAGCAGCCGCCGCCCCACTCCCCTGCCGTGCGCGGTGGGGTGGACGGCGATGGTGTCGAGGAAGAGATGATCCTCGAACGCCTCGACCACGACGAGGCCGGTCACGGGCTCGCCCGTCACGAACACCTTGCCCGCGGCGACGTTGGCCGCGTGGTCCTCCTCCATGGGCTGCGGCGTCTGTCCGATGCGCTCGATGTAGGGGCGGAAGGCCGCGTCGATCACGTCCGCGACGACCGCTACGTCGGCAACCACGGCCGGCCGGATCTCCTCGTCTGCCATGCCGCGACGGTACCTACCTGATGCCAGCCTGAGCGCTCCCTTAACGCGGCCATAAGGATCTCCCTCGCCCGCCCTCAGCAGGCGATTCCACGGTTCTCAGGGGCTAGCTTCGGATCACCCCACGGGATCCGGCCCGATCGGGCCCGGCCCTGTTCCCCTGTACCGTCTCGAGGAGTTCCCGCATGCCCGCACGCCGCACGGCAGTCACCGTCGCCGCCCTCGGCGCCCTCCCGCTCGCCCTGACCGGGCTGACCGCCACGCCGGCGGCCGCGCACGGTTCGATGGGCGACCCGGTCAGCCGGGTCTCGCAGTGCTACGCCGAGGGCCCGGAGAGCCCGGAGTCGGCCGCGTGCAAGGCGGCGGTCGCGGCGGGCGGCACACAGGCCCTCTACGACTGGAACGGCATCCGTATCGGGGACGCCGGCGGGCGGCACCAGCGGCTCATCCCGGACGGCAAGCTGTGCAGCGCGAACAACGAGCAGTTCAAGGGGCTCGACCTGGCCCGCGCCGACTGGCCGGCGACCGACGTGCGCAGCGGCTCGCACACCTTCAGATACCGCGTGACGGCCCCTCACAAGGGCACGTTCAAGGTGTACATCACCAAGCCCGGCTACGACCCGGCCGAGCCGCTCGCCTGGAACGACCTGGATCTGGAGCACCCGGTCGCGACGGCCACCGACCCGGCGGCCACGGGCGGTTTCTACACCTTCTCCGGCAGCCTGCCCGAACGCTCCGGCAGGCAGCTGCTGTACGCGGTCTGGCAGCGGTCGGACAGCCCGGAGGCGTTCTACTCCTGCTCGGACGTCACCTTCGGCGGCGGCGACAGCGCGGCAGGCGGCGCCGCCCCGGCCCCGACGGCCTCCGCTCCCACCAAGGAGCAGATCGAGGCGGGCAACGACAAGTCGACCATCGAGCACCACGGCCACGGCGACAACGACCCCAGCACCTCGGCCGAACCGGCCGCCGCCCCGAACCGGCCCACAGAAGCCGACGCCGACCCGAACCGGCCCACAGAGGCAGACGCCGGCCCGAAGCAGCCCGCAGAGGCCGACGCCCCCAGCCAGCCGAAGGCGGCCGGCCCCACGGAGAACCTCGCTGAGACCGGCGGCGACGGCAGCACCCCGTACCTCGCGATCGGCGGCGCGGCCGCGCTGGCGCTCGGCTCGGCGGCCGTGTTCCTGTCGGCCCGGCGCCGGGCGGTAGGCGGCCGCCGCTGAACCGCGCCCGGCACGGCCGCTGACCGGGGCCGCTGCCCATGACTCGGGGCCTGTCCGGCGGCTCAGGCCGGACAGGCCCCGAAACGTTTCCCCGGCACATGTACACGTGTCAGTCGAGCGCCGACGCACAGGTGGTGGGTCTGGCCCGAGCCGGGTCGAGCGCGTTGGCCACCTCGTGGAAGGCGATCCGGTCCAGCAGCCCGACGGCCACGTGCTCGGACAGGTCGACCGGGCACAGGTCCTGGAGCAGGACGTTGCGCACGTCCGGCCCGTCCAGGTACTGGCTGCGCCACGGCGTGACGACCTCGTCGTACCGGGTGGCGATGACGGTGTACCGCACGCCGGGCACGGTGTCGCCGCCCGCGTTGAGCCGCTTGAGGAAGTCGGAGCCGGTGACCTGGTCGGCGAGGGCCGGGGTCGTCTCCGCCAGCAGGTCCCCGGCACCGGGGAAGTACGGCAGCAGGCGGGTGAAGCCGTTCAGGTCGGTGCCGTGGTTGCTGGGCGCGATGCCGACCAGGGCGTTCACCTTGGCGGCGCCGCCGAGGAACCGCAGGTACCAGCGGGGCATCATGCCGCCCTGCGAGTGTCCGACGATGTCGGTCTCGGCGGCGCCGGTGGTGGCGAGCACCCTGTCGACGAAGTCCTTCAGCTGGACGGCCGACTTCTCGACGGGGCCGAGGCCGTGGAAGAAGGGGACGCCCTCGAGCTGTCCGTAGTCGAGGGAGAAGACGCAGTAACCCCGGACCTTCAGATAGGGGGCGAGCCCCAGCCAGTTGTCGACGGAGTTCCCGAGGGTGCCGTGGACGAGGACGACGGGGCGGGGATGGGCGGCGGACGGCTTGCAGGAGTAGTCGTTCCAGCCGGAGCTCGGTGCGCCGGCGGCCCGGGCGGAGGTGGCGGGGACGGTGACGGCCGCGGCGGTCAGCAGCAGCGCGGCCAGGGGTCTGAGCACTCGTTTCCAGGGCAGCATCGGGTGATCTCCTTGCGGCTCAAGGGAGGTGCGACGGCACGACGCCCTGTGATCCGGATCACGGGATGCTGTTCACTCGTCAAGTTACGAGCGGGTAGTCAAACAGGGAAGTTACGTGTCAGTAAAAACTTCCAGTGGTAACCGACGGCAGCGGACCCACCTGACGCCCCTTCACCAGGCAGGCCGGATGGGCCCGCGCGGAGCGATCCGCAGCAACTGCCCCCCGAGCGCCCGCACTTCCGTCTCCCCCAGCACATCCCCCCACTCCCGCACGGCCTCCGCAGCCGCCTCCTCCGCCGCCCGCGTGCAGGCCCACCCGCGCCCGGTCAGCACCACCAGCCGCGCCCGGGCATCCTCCGGGTGCGGCCGCCGCTCGGCGTACCCCTTGCGCACCATTTCGTCGACGAGCTGACTGGCCGCCTGCTTGGTCACCCCGAGGTGGGCGGCCAGGTCGGTGACCGTCGCGCCGTCCGGGGCGAGCCGGGCGAAGGCGAAGCCGTGCGCGGGCCGCAACCCCTCGAATCCGCGCGCGATCACACCCTCGTTGATGCGTTGCGTGAGCCCGCCGGCGACGGCGAGCAGGGCGGCGGACAGGGCCATGGCCTCGGAGTTCTGCACGCATGCATTGAAACACCCTTGACGCGATGGTCAAGCTGCTTGACCATATAGTCAAGCAGCTTGACTACTTGGAGGCCTCGTGCCCATCGTCCGCTCATCCGAAGCCGTCACCCACGAGATCCACGGCGCCCGCTTCGTCTCGTACGCCACCCCGCGCAGCGGCAGCAAGGAGCTGTGCGCCTGGCGCGGTGAGATTCCCGCCGGCCTCAAGGCGCCGGCGCACACCGTCAACCGGGAGGAGATCTTCCATCTGCTCGACGGGGAACTGCTGATCACCCTCGACGGCCGCACCGAGCGGATCGCCGCGGGCGACACGGTCATCATCAACCCCGGCGCCACCCTGGCCGTCGAGAACCCCACCGATCGGACCGCGTACTCCTGGGTCACCACCTCGATCGGCCTGGAGGCACGGCTCGCCGACGGCACGCGCATCGTGCCGCCGTGGGCCAACTGACGTCACGCAGAAGGATCTACGCCGCCAGTCCCCCTAGTCCCCCGGGCATCACCGCCCGCGGTCCGAACTTCGCTCGGGCGCGGTCCGCGACCTCCTCGATGCGGCGGACCTTCTCGTCCACGGGGTCGAAGGTCAGCTGGTGGGAGGCCCGGTCGGCGGGGTCGAGCCCCTCGGCGCGCAGGGCGATCGCGCGGACCCGGGCGCGTTGCAGGCCGAGCGCCTCGTACATGCCGTACGCGGCCCTGGTCAGGTCCGGCGAGTGCGCGGTCGGCTCGGTCAGCGTGCGGCTGCGGGTCGTGGCGGAGCGGTCGGCGTAGCGCACGGTGAGAGTGAGCGTGCGGCAGATCTTGTCCAGGGCCCGCAGCCGGGCACCGATCTCCTCGGCGGCCGACAGCAGGGCACGGCGGTGGCGGTCCGGGTCCAGTTCGTCGCGGCCGAAGGGGCGTTCCGTGGCGAGGGAGCGGGAGACGGCGTTCGGTACGACCCGGCCGCGGTCGACGCCGTTGGCCTTCTCGTGCAGCTCGCGGCCGGCCTTCGCGCCGATCAGCCGCTGGAGCGTGGACAGCGGCGCGGCGGCGACCCTGCCGAGGGTGTCGAGGCCGTAGTCGTCCAGCGTACGGGCGGTCGCGGCGCCCACGCCGGGCAGCGCGGCGACGGGCTTGTCCGCGAGGAACTCCGCGATGGCGTCCCGCTCCTCGGGCACCGCACACGTCACCCCGGGCACGGCGTCGCGCAGCGCCACGCGGGCCAGCATCGGCCCGGGCCCGGCACCGATCACGCAGTCGACGCCGTACAGCGCGAGCGACCGGACCCGGATCACGGAGGCAAGCTGGAGGGCGTCCCGCCCGAAGTACCGCTCGGCGCCCCGCAGGTCGGCCAGCGCCCCGTCCGGTGGCAGGGCCTGGACGACGGGGGTGAACTCCTCGAGCATCCCGAGCAGTCGGGGCAGGTCGGCCTCGCGCGTCGGAGGCAGCTGGAAACGTACGCAGAGGATGGTCATCCCGCACTCCCCGGACTCTGGTGCCACAACTTTCTTCCCACCGCGGGCCCTTCGCCCGCGGGACGCAGATCGGCCCAGGGGTGCATCTCGTACCCCGTGGGCATGCGGATCTTCCGCTGCTCCGCCGGATCCTGGTCCGCGGAGCCCGCCGGCCCCTCGCCGTCACCGGAATCACCGGAACCGGCCAACCGGGCCGCGACCCCCTCCAGCCCTTCCTCCCGGCGCACCTCCAGCAGCTCCGCGAAGTTCCAGGCGGCGGCGCCCACCACGCTGAGGCTGCGCGGGCCGCGCCGCTGCACCACTCCGCGCACCAGCAGCAGCCAGGAGTGGAAGACGGTGTGGGCGCAGGCGTCGTGGGAGTCGTCGAAGAAGGCGAGATCGACCAGGCCCGTGCCGTCGTCCAGGGTGGAGAAGATGACCCGCTTGCCGGACCGGATCGGCGGCGTCTGGGTGGCCGCCTTGGCGCCCGCGACCAGCACCGTCTCGCCGTGCCGGGCCTCGCGCAGCCGACGCGCGGACACCACGCCCAGCTCGTCGAGGAAAGCCCGGTGATCGTCCATGAGATTGCGCGAGGCGTCCATGGACAGCACGCCCAGCTCGGCGCTGAGCCGCTCCGACGAGGTGAGGTCGGGCAGCCCGGCCGGTGCGGTCTTCCGCCCGCCGGCCAGCGGGAGCTGGCCGCCGCCCGCGCCCCGCGCGCCCCGGTGCAGCTCGGTCAGATGCAGTTGCAGGTCACGGCGGTTGGCACCGAACGCGTCCAGCGCTCCCACCTGCGCGAGCCGCTGGGCCAGCGGACGGCTGGGCCGGCCGCGCTCCCAGAAGTCGACCAGCGAGGCGTACGGCTGCCCCTCGGCGATCCGCGCCGCCTCGGCCTCACTGATGCCGTGCACGTCGGAGAGCGCCAGCCGCAGCCCCCATTTACCGGACACCAGTTCGATACGGTGTGCGACGCCCGACTTGTTCACGTCCAGCGGCAGCACCGGCACCCCGCGCCGCCGCGCGTCCGCCAGCAGCAACCGCTTCGGGTACATCCCGGGATCATGAGTCAGCAGCCCCGCGTAGAAGGCGGCCGGATGATGCGCTTTCAGCCACGCCGACTGGTACGTCGGTACGGCGAAGGCGACCGCGTGGGCCTTGCAGAAGCCGTACGATCCGAAGGCCTCGATGATCTCCCAGGTCCGCTGGATCGTTTCCGCGTCATAGCCGTTCGCCGCCGCGTGCTGCGCGAACCACACCTCGATCCGCCCCTGCGACTCCGGATCCGACAGCCCGCGCCGCACCCGGTCGGCCTCACCGCGTCCGCAGCCGGTCATGATGTCGACGATGTCGATGATCTGCTCGTGGAAGACGACGACCCCGTACGTCTCCTTCAGCGGCTCTTCCAGGTCCGGGTGCGGATAGCGGATCGGCGCCCGTCCGTGCCGGGCCTCGATGAAGGGCCGCACCATGTCGGCGGCGACCGGCCCGGGCCGGAACAGCGAGATGTCGACGACGAGATCGTGGAAGCCGGCCGGCTGGAGCCGCCCGACCAGGTCCCGCTGCCCCGGCGACTCGATCTGGAAGCAGCCGAGCGTCTCGGTGGAGCGGATCAACCGGTACGTCTCCGGATCCCCCGGCGACAGCCCGTCCAGATCGACCCTCACCCCCGACACCCGCTCCACTTCCGCCACCGCGTGCGCCATCGCGGACTGCATCCGCACCCCCAGCACGTCCAGCTTGAGCAGCCCGAGGTCCTCCACGTCGTCCTTGTCGAACTGCGACATCGGAAAGCCCTCGCCGCTGGTCGGCATGACCGGCGTACGCGCGAGCAGCGAGGCATCCGACAGCAGCACCCCGCACGGATGCATGGCCACCCCGCGCGGCAGGGCGTCCAGCGCCTCGACCAGCTCCCACAGCCTCCCGTACTTCTCCTTCTCCCCCGCCAGCGCACGCAGTTCGGGCAGTTCCTCCAGCGCGGCGCGGGCGTCCCGCGCCCGGATATGGGGAAAGGACTTGGCGACCCGGTCGATCTCGGCCGGATCCATGGACAGGGCGGCCCCCACGTCACGGATCGCGTGCCGCACGCGATACGTCTCCGGCATCGCGACCGTCGCGACCCGCTCGGTGCCGAACCGGTCGATGATCGCGCGGTAGACCTCCAGCCGGCGCGCGGACTCCACGTCGATGTCGATGTCGGGCAGCACGACCCGCTCCTTCGACAGGAACCGCTCCATCAGCAGCCGGTGCTCGATCGGATCGGCGTGCGCGATACCGAGCAGATGGTTGACGAGCGATCCCGCCCCGGACCCCCGAGCGGCGACCCGGATACCCATCTCCCGTACATCGTCGACCACTTGGGCCACGGTCAAAAAGTAGGAAGCGAAGCCGTGATGGGCGATGATGTCCAGCTCATGGTGCATCCGCTCCCAGTACTCCCGCCGCCGGTCGTACCCGCGCAGCACCATCCCCGCCGCCGCCCGTGAGGCCAGTGTCCGCTGGGCGGTACGACGGTCGGCGCCGACCAGATGGGGCTCGGGGAAGTGGACGGTGCCGATCCCCAGATCGTCCTCGGGATCGACCAGGCACTCGGCGGCGGTGGCCTCCGTCTGCTCGACCAGCCGATGAGCGGTGTCCCGCCGGAACCCCGCGGCCTCCACGATCCGCTCCGCCACCCCGACCATGGCCCCCGCCCCCTTGAGCCAGGCCTCACCGGAGTCCAGCTCCTTGGTCGGGTCGACGGGCACCAGACGCCGGGCGGCATCCAGCACGTCGGCGACCGGCCCCAGCCCCGGGTCGGCGTATCGTACGGCGTTGCTGAGCACGGGCCGGATCCGCTGCTCGGCGGCGAAGCCGACGGTCCGGGCGGCCAGCCGCAGGGAGCCGGGCCCCGTGCCTTTCCGGCCATGCCAGACGGCCTCCAGCCGCAGGGCGTCGCCGTAGACCTCCCGCCAGGGCACGAGCAGCCGCGCCGCACGGTCGGGACGCCCGGCGGCCAGGGCACGCCCCACATCCGAATCAGGCCCGAGCAGCACGGTCACACCCTCGGCGTGATTGCGCTCCCAGGGCAGCAGCGGCGTCCCCTCTCCCTCGTGCACCGCCGAGACGAGCCGGCACAGCCCGGCCCAGCCACGGGCGCCGTCCCGGGCGAGGAAGGTCACCCGGGGGGCGGACTCGTCGACGAAGGCGCCACCGCGCACCGGAGTACGGCGCCGCCCCCGCCCGGGCTCGGGGCGCTCCGCTCCCGCCACCGCCAGCTCCGCCCCGAACACCGGACGGACTCCCGCCTTCGCACATGCCTTGGCGAACCGGACGGCACCGGCAAGCGTGTCGCGATCAGTGAGGGCCAGGGCGTCCATGCCCCGCTCGGAGGCACGCTCGGCCAGCCGCTCCGGATGCGAGGCTCCATACCGCAACGAGAATCCGGAGACGGTGTGCAGATGCGTGAACCCCGGCACACGCACCTCCCGCACTCGTGAACCACACCGGCTCTCGAACATCTGTTCCCAACGACCTCACCCCCACCATAGACCAATTCTCGAATACATGTGCGACATCCACTCGACCCCGCCCCACCTGCGGAAACACCAAAAAGAAGAGTCCCGCCCCTCACACAAGGGGCGGGACTCCGCAAACCTGGAACCCGGAACTCAGCCGATCTCGGTCCCGGTCGCCGACAGCGCCTCCGTCACCGGCTGGAAGAACGTCTCCCCGCCGGACGTGCAGTCACCGCTGCCACCGGACGTCAGCCCGATCGCGTTGCTGCCCGAGAAGAGCGAGCCGCCACTGTCACCGGGCTCCGCGCACACGTCGGTCTGGATCAGACCGTTCACGATGTCGCCGTTGCCGTAGTTCACGGTGGCGTCCAGCCCCGTGACCTTCCCGTCGTGCACCTGGGTCGTCGAGCCGCTCCGGGTGACCTCCATGCCGACCGTCGCCTCGGCGGCACCCGTGATCTTCTGCGTCGAGCCGTTGTAGAGGTTCACCTCACTCGGGTGAGCCACCTCCGCGGTGTACTTGACCAGCCCGTAGTCGTTGTCCGGGAAGCTGGAGTCCGCGTTGGTGCCGATCTCCTTGCCGCTGGAGTCCGACCACGTCGAGATGCCCTCGGTGCAGTGTCCCGCGGTCAGGAAGAACGGCTCGCCGCCCTTGACGACGTTGAAGCCGAGCGAGCAGCGGCCACTGCCACCGGTGATCGCGTCGCCACCGGCGATGAAGGGCTTGTACTCGCCCTTCGTCCGCTGGAGTTCGGCCTTCGCGCCGAGCCCGTCGACGACCTTCGTCAGCTTCGCCCACTCGGCCTTGGACACCGTACGGTCGGCGGTGACGACGATCTTGTTGCTGGTCGGGTCGGTCACCCAGGAGGTGCCCGGGATCGTCGCGTCCTGCTTCAGCGTGCCGCGGGCGCTCTTCAGTTCGGCGAGAGAGTTCGCCACGACTCTCGCCTTGGCTCCGGCCTTCTCGACGGCCTTGGCCGCGGCCTCGTCGAGCACGTTCACCACGAGGCTCTTGCTCTTCGTGTCGTAGTACGTGCCCGCCGCGTCGGCGCCGAGGTCCTCGGCCAGCGTCGAGGCGAGCTTTCCGGCCGCCGCGACCGACAGGGTCCGGGGCGCGGAGGCCTCCGGGGTCTCGCTCGCGTTCGCAGTCTGGAAGGTGACTCCCGCGGCGACCAGTGCGGCGATGCCCGCACCTGCCACGGCTGCACGCCGCTTGGGTATGCGTCGGTGCTTCAACTCACGTCCTCCTGTGGGGGGTCGGCCCGAGAGGTTGTGGGGACCTCGCGAACCGGAAGGCTTTGTTGACGAGCGCCCACTATTCCGAGGACAACGGGGAGCACACAAGGGTGAGTTCGAGACGCGCGTAGACAGCGCTTCGCACGCCCCGTCATTTTGACCGTCCACGATCAAATCGGACCCAACTCCCCCGTGTTCACAGTGCAAACATTACGCGTGAGTAATGTGCGGGCACTCTGCGGGGTTCACGCCTGGCCGAATTTCGCCCCTCCGGCAGCCGGTTCGGGCGAGCGCCCGCACACCACACGAAAGCCCCCGCACGCGATGCGTGCGGGGGCTGCGACGTGCTGCGAACTGCCGCCGGGGGCTCAGTACACGCTGACCCCGTAGGCGCTCAGGGCCTCCGTGACCGGCTGGAAGAACGTCGTACCACCGGAGGAGCAGTTACCGCTGCCGCCGGAGGTCAGACCGTAGGCGACGCCGTTGCTGCCGTAGAGCGAACCGCCGGAGTCACCGGGCTCGGCGCAGACGGTGGTCTGGATCAGGCCGGAGACGATGTCCCCGCCGCCGTAGTTCACGGTGGCGTTGAGGGCGGTGACACGGCCGCTGTGCGTACCGGTCGTGGAGCCGTCGCGGATGACGGTGGTGCCGACACTCGGGGTGGCCGCGCGCGTGATGTCCACGCCGTTCGCGGTGCCGGGACGGCTGACGGAGCCGCTGTAGCGGACGAGGCCGTAGTCGTTGCCCGGGAAGCTGGAGCCGGCGGTCGAGCCGATGACCGTGGTGCGGCCGGAGTTGGAGTACCAGGTGCCCGCGCCGTCGGTGCAGTGACCGGCGGTCAGGAAGTATTCGGTGCCGTTGCTGGCACGGACGTTGAAGCCGAGGGAGCAGCGCCAGCTACTCGCATAGATGGCGTCGCCGCCCTGGATCAGCTTGTTGAACTTGCCGGGGGTGCGCTTGATCGTGAGCGCGTCGGCGTTGGCGCCGGCCTGCTGCTTGATCTTCGCTATCTCGGCCTGGCTGACCGTGCTGTCGACGGTCAGGAGCACGCGGTTGGTCTTGCTGTCGACGGCCCAGGCGGTGCCCGGGATGTCGGCCTTCAGCAGGGAGCCGCTGGCGCTCTTGAGCTCGGCGGCGCTGAAGGTGGCGGGGGTGTCGGAGGCGTTCGCGCTGGGGATCGCGATCGCTGCGGCGGCAACGAGGCCGGTGGAAACGGCGATCAGCCGGGTCCGTCTCGAGATGCCACTGCGGGGGGTGGTGCGCTTGATCCTCACTTTTCGTTCCTCCACAAAGGAAGTCGGGGGCCCTCGTGGGGTTTCGGGCCCGTGAGGCGCAGTCCGGGGCGAGGCAGGCCGGATTCCGAATCCGCCGTGCCCCTGACAAGCGCTGTGGGGGAGTATTCGGCCGAACGGCCGGTAGGCGCAAGAGGGCCTTTCGGCCGGGCCCTTCCGAACCACCGGCTACGGCGGAGTCAGCCGTCTCAGGGGCAGCAGCAGTCGCACCCGTCGCAGTCGCAATCCCGGCAGCAGCCCTCGCGCTTCTTGCGGGACCACGGCCCCTCGTACTCCTTGGCACAGCACAGCTTGCAGGTGCAGCACAGCAGCCAGAACATCCCGCAGCCGGCCCAGAACCCGCGCCGCCCCCGGGGCGGCTGGGGCACCGGCGCACCACCGCCGAATCCCCCGCCGCCGTACCCGCCTCCCCCACCTGCGAACGGGTTCCCGCCACCGCCCGCGTACGGGTTCTGCCCAGTGCCGTGCTGCCCGTGCGGCCCCTGGGCGTACGGGCCCTGAGGAGGTTGCTGTCCGTACGGCCCGCCCTGGTGCGACGCGCAGACCGGCACCGTGCCGAACGCCCGGTCCACCGAGCGCCGCAGTTCGTGCACCAGCAGCAGATGCACGAGCTTCGCGTCGGTGAACTCGGTGTCGCGCAGCGCGAGCCCCACGCCGTGCACCGCGTCATCGGCGAGCCGCCGGGCCTCCGCCAGGGAGGTGCCGGTCGCGGCGATCGGGTTCCAGGCACCCGACGCGGCGTCAGCGTGCAGGTCCTCCACGGCGTCCAGGAGATGGGCCAGCCGTCCGAAGAGCCGTCCGGCTTCGGCGAGCGGCCGGGCGTTGTGCGGCCGGCCGGCGAGGACCGCCGTGTGCGCGAAGGCGGCGGCGGTCGCGGTCTCGGTCGGTTCGGTGACCCTCAGGATCGGTGTGCCGGGACCGGCGAGCGCCTCGATGCCGCTCTGCCGGTCCACGGCGTCGACCAGGACGGCCGTGTCGAACCCGACGGCGGAGCCGGTGCGCGCCCCGGCGCGGTCCCAGCCCGCGGCGACCCGGCGCGCGGCGCGTGCGACCGGCGCGCGGGCCAGCAGTCCGTCGCCGTCGGCGACGTGGTCGCGCACCTTGGCGGAGGCGAGCACCAGCGACACGGCCGCCGCCAGCCGCGCTCCCTCACCGTGCGCGACGGACGCGGTGCGCATCCCGCGCAGCGGACACGGACCCGCCGTACGCCGCCCCACCCCGCCCGGCCCGCCGGCCGCCCGGCCCGCCTGAGCCTCCGTCAACACCGAGACGAGAAGCCCGTCGTAGTTCGTCACGATGCGCGCGAGCTGCCCGTGGTCCCCGCGCAACGCGAGACACAGCCCGCACAAATGCGCCATCCACTGGGCCGTGAGGCTCTCCCCGAGCCGGTGCCTACAGGGCCTGACCATTCCGAACATCGATGTCCCCCCGTGCTCCGTACGACGTTTGGCGCCGCATGGTATCGGCCATCGTGTTCACCCGTACGCACCCCTCATCACCCGTACGCCGCGAAGAATCATATTTCACTCACAGTCAGCAGTCGTTTACGACAAGGCCCTTGGGAAACACGGACTCTCGACGGATTCGCTGTGCACCAGTACCGTCACAAACCCCCCGTGCGGCGTCTATCCACTTGGCGCGCCATCCGCATCATGGACGACCATAGGGATGCGGAAAGCAGAAAGACCGCTGTGAGAGGAGGCGTCCATGGGATCGGTACGCAAGGCAAGTGCCTGGCTTGGCCTCGTCGACGACAACGAAGACGAGCGTTACTACGACGACGACTACTCCGACGGGACCGAGCCCGGGGAGGCCTGGGTCACCGATCCGCGCGTCAAGGTGGCCTCGGACGTCGCCGAGGAGAAGGGGCGCCGCATCGGCACGGTGACCCCGGACAGCTTCCGGGACGCGCGCGCCATCGGCGAGCTGTTCCGCGAGGGCGTGCCGGTCATCATGAACCTCACGGCCATGGATGCCGGCGACGCCAAGCGCGTGGTCGACTTCGCGGCCGGGCTGATCTTCGGCCTGCGCGGTTCGATCGAGCGGGTGTCGACCCGCGTGTTCCTGCTGACCCCCGCCAACACGGAGATCGTGAACGGCGACCCGGCCGCGCACCGCACGGACGGCTTCTTCAACCAGAGCTGAGGCAGGGCCGCTCACCGGCCCTGCCCCCGCGCGGGGTTCACCGGAAGGCGTCGAGTCCGGTGAGCGCCTTGCCCAGCACGAGCTGGTGCATCTCGACGGTGCCTTCGTAGGTGAGCACCGACTCGAGGTTGGTCGCGTGCCGCATCACGGGGTATTCGAGGGAGATCCCGTTGGCGCCGAGAATGGTGCGGGCGGTGCGGCAGATCTCGATCGCCTCTCGTACGTTGTTGAGCTTGCCGAAGCTGACCTGCTCGGGACGCAGGCGGCCGGCGTCCATACGCCGCCCCAGGTGATGGGCGAGCAGAATTCCCTTGTGCAGTTCGACCGCCATGTCGGCGAGTTTGGCCTGGGTGAGCTGGAAGCCGCCGATGGGCCGTCCGAACTGCTCCCGCGACTTCGCGTAGTCGACCGCGGCCTCGAAACAACTGCGGGCCGCGCCCATGGCGCCCCAGACGATCCCGTAGCGCGCGTGCGACAGACAGCTGAGCGGTCCGCGCAGGCCGGTGCCCTCCGGGAGTACGGCGTCGGCGGGCAGCCGTACGTCGTCGAGGACGAGCTCGCTGGTGACGGAGGCGCGCAGGGACCACTTGTGCTTGATCTCCGGGGCGGAGAACCCACCGCTGCCGGCCGGCACCACGAACCCCCGGATCCCGTCCTCGGTCTGCGCCCACACGACGGCGACGCCGGCGACCGACCCGTTGGTGATCCACATCTTGCGGCCGCTGAGGACCCAGTCGGCGCCGTCGCGCTTGGCGTACGTCCGCATGGAGGCCGGGTCGGATCCGTGGTCGGGCTCGGTCAGCCCGAAGCACCCGATGACCTCGCCGGAGGCCATCCGGGGCAGCCACTGCTGCTTCTGCGCTTCACTGCCGAACCGGTGGATGGCGTACATGGCGAGGGAGCCCTGCACGGAGACGAGAGACCGGATCCCGGAGTCGGCGGCCTCCAGCTCCAGGCAGGCGAGCCCGTACTGCACGGCGGACGCCCCGGCGCACCCGTACCCCTCCAGGGACATCCCCAGGGCACCGAGCTCCCCGAGTTCCCGGGCGAGCTCCCTGATCTCCGGCAGCTCCCCCTTCTCGTACCACTCGGCGACATTCGGCAGCACCCGGTCCGCGGCCCAGGCCCGCACGGTGTCCCTGATCCCGAGATCCTCCGGCTCCAGGAGGTCGTCGAGGCCGAGGGGATCGGCTGGGTCGAAGGGAGGAAGCTTGGACGACTCGGACATGCGGACACCCTCCGAAGCTCTTTAACTAGCACTGCTAACCGAGACGCTACGACCTCCACCCACCCACGCACCACCCAAAGCTGCCGACCGGAGGGCTGAAGTCGCCCGTGGGGGCACAGCATCGTCGGCGTCCGCGCCCATCATTCGCCCGCCACCACCGCAAGCCGCCGACGGCGCTCCGCCCCCACGGGCGACCTCGACCCCTCGATCGGCAGATACGGGTGGCGCGTGGGTCGGCAACTCACACCGAGACGCGCGACTCCGCAGCGTCCCTGGGTGCGGGCACCTCCACCGCACCAGTGCCCTCGCCCTCGCACTGCATGACCCGCGGCAACCGCAACGCCATCACCGCCCCGAGCAGCAACAACCCCGCGCTCACCAGCAACGTCACATGCAGCCCGTGCACAAACGCGTCCCGCGCGGCATGCCGCAGGGCAACTCCGGCAACCCCGCCCAGCTGCGCGGCGACCTCATACGCCTCCCCCAGCGAATGCCCCGCGGCAGTGGACGCCGACTCCGGCACACCCGGCACACCCGACAACCCCGGCGCGTACGCCGCGTTCATCACCGTGCCGAGCAGCGCGATCCCGATCCCCGCGCCCAGCTGGTACGACGTCTCCCCGATCGCCGCCGCCCCACCGGCCTGGTCCTGCGGCGCCTCGCTCAGCATCGACTCGTACGCCCCGAACAGCGTCGTCTCCAGGCCGAAGCCGAGCAGCACGAACCCGGTCAGCATCAGCGCGCAGTCGTCGGTCCGGCCCAGCGCCGTCAGCAGCACCACCGCGAACGCCGTCAGACAGAACCCGAAGCACACCATCCGCCGCGGCCCGAACCGCCGCAGCATCCGCGCCCCGGCCAGCCCGGCCGCCATCGCGGCGAACGTCAGCGGCACCAGACGCAGGCCCGTCTCCAGGGGCGACAGTCCGAGCACCAGCTGGAGGTACTGCGCGGCGATCAGTTCGAGTCCGACCAGCGCGAGCATCGCCAGCACGATGCACCCGACGGCCGTGCTGAACGCCGGCCGCGCGAACATCCCGAGGTCGACCAGCGGATGCGTCCGCCGCCGCTGCCGCCGTACGAAGGCGACCAGCAGCGCCGCGCCCACCACGAGCGGCAGCACGGTGAGCAGGCTCCCCACCGACTCCCCGCCGCCGAGCCGCTTGACGCCCAGCACCACCCCGAACAGCCCGATCGCGGCCATCAGCGCGCCGACCACGTCCCAGGGCCCTTCGCCGTCGCCCTTCGACTCGGGCAGCAGAAGTCGCCCGACCGGGAGGCTGACCAGCATCAACGGGATGTTGACGAGGAACACCGAGCCCCACCAGAAGTGCTCCAGCAGGAAGCCGCCGAGCAGCGGTCCGACCGCCGCGCCCACCGCGGCCACGGCGCTCCAGATGCCGATCGCGAGCGCCCGTTCACGCCGATCCGGGAAGACCTGCCGCAGGATCGACAGGGTCGCCGGCATGATCATCGCGCCGCCCACGCCGAGCAGCGCCCGCGCCACGATCAGTACCTGGGCGTTGTCCGCCAGGGCCGCCAGGCCCGAGGCGACGCCGAACAGCGCGTACCCGAGGAGCAGGACCCTTCGGCGGCCGACGCGGTCACCCAGCGTGCCGAACAGGATCAGCAGCGAGGCGCAGACGAGCGGATAGACGTCGACGATCCAGAGCAGCTCTATCCCGCCGGGCTTCAGGTCCTCGGTGACGGCGGGGACCGCCACGTGCAGCACGGTGGCGTCGACGGCGACCAGCAGCAGGCTGACGCAGAGGACGACGAGAACCACCCAGCGGTTGGCACCGGCCCCGGCCGCCCGACGGCGCAGCGCAGCGGCCGTGGTCGTCCCGGACATGTACGTACCTCCCAGATGTTCCCTCGCGATCGGCGGGTTCACGGGGTGGGGGACGCCCCCGCGACTCGGCCGGAGAGGAGCGGTGGTCTCCGGCCCGCGCAAACGAAAAGCGAGTGACACGTCAGAGTACGCGAGTCCGCGCCGGAGCCCAGTGGCGGACCTCTCACACATTCGGCGGAAAGATGTGGCGTACGCCACTCCCCTCTCCCTCGACCACGCCCCGGGCGGCCGGGCGGTTGCGGCCCGGGTCGATAATCGGGCGCGTGACCGATCTTGAGACGCGCGCGGCCCCGGCCCGCGCCGGGGCGCTGCGCCGGGCGGCCCCGGCGCTCATCGGGTACGCGGCCGTCCGCGGCCTGGGCCTCGTCACCCTGGCCCTGTGGAGCGCGGCGCGCGACAAGAGCGCGTACACGCTGCTGACCGCTCGCTGGGACGCGCTCTGGTACACCAGGGTCGCCGAACTCGGCTACGGCTACGAGGTGCGTCTGGCGAACGGGGACGTGCACTCGAACCTCGCGTTCTTCCCGCTGCTGCCCTGGCTGGAGCGGCTGGTGGCGGCGGTGTCCCCGCTGTCGTACGCGGACGGCGGATTCCTGGTCGGCCTGGTCGCCTCCCTCGCCGCGGCCTGGGGGATCTTCGCGGTCGCGGACCACGTGTACGGCCGCCGGGCCGGGGTGTGCGCGGTGCTGCTGTGGGCCGTGCTCCCGGTCGGGATCGTGCAGTCGATGGCGTACAGCGAGTCGCTGTTCACGGCGCTCGCCGCGTG
Organism: Streptomyces afghaniensis; assembly: GCF_044327915.1. Lineage (NCBI taxonomy): Bacteria > Bacillati > Actinomycetota > Actinomycetes > Kitasatosporales > Streptomycetaceae > Streptomyces > Streptomyces afghaniensis. Next base: position 51,276 of record NZ_JBIRGJ010000009.1, on the reverse strand, counting down.
GTCGCTGTACGCGGTCCTGACGGGCCGCTGGGTGACCGCGGGCACGCTGGCCCTGCTCGCGGGACTGACCCGCCCGGTCGGGATGGCGGTGGTGGCCGCGGTGTGGGTGGCGGGGATCGCCTCCTTCGCGCGGGAGCGGCGGGCCGGCGACGCCCACGGCCCCGGCCCTCGTGCCCGCCGTGTCCTCGGCATGCTGCTCGCCCCCCTCGGCACCGCCGGATACGTGCTGTGGGTCGGCCACCACACCGGCAAGGGGCCGCTCGGCTACCTCGACGTGCAGGCGGGGTGGCGCAACGGCTTCGACGGGGGTTACGCCTTCGCCGGGTTCGTCGCCGAAAAGTTCACGTCGTTTCCCTCGGCCCTGGCCGGTGCCGGGCTGATCGCCGGGGTCGCGTCAGTCGTATGGCTGTATGTGGTCGGCGCACGTCAGCGCCAGCCGCTCCCGCTGCTGGTCTACACCGGAGTCGTGACCGCGCTCGCCCTGTGCGCGTCGAGCTACTTCGGCTCGAAGCCGCGCCTGCTGATGCCGGCCTTCCCGCTGCTCCTGCCCCTCGCCCTGGCCCTGACCCGGCTGCGTATCCGCAGGTCAGCACTGGTGCTCGGGTCGGTCGCTGTCGCCTCGGCGGTGTACGGGGCGTTCTGGCTGAACGGTTCGGGTCCCCCCTGACCCGCTGTGAGCGTCCGGAGAATTCCGCACCATGCCCCGGTGAACGAATTCAAAAGCTCAATAAAACCCGCATCCGGAATGATCAAAGGAATTGAAGGCCGCAGGGCCCGGCGATTACGGATTCGCTGGAAATAAACCTCCTGCTGAGAGGAATCCCACATCACATCGTCATCACAAAGCCGTTGATTCGACAGGGATCCGAGCTCACTCGCTGTAACGTCGATTGGGTGCGTACCGAACCGAAGCTCACCCGTCTGGACCGGGTGTTCGCCCGGCTGGACCGTGAGCCGGAACGACCGGCCCACATCGATGTGCCGAAGATGAGCAGGCACCGCATCGTGCTCTTCGCGGCGACCCTGGCCTTCTACGGCGCGATCGTGTGGGCCGTGATCATCACGTCCTGGCTGGTGCGGCTCGACTGGCAGGTCATGTTCTTCCGGCCGTACCAGCAGTGGTCGGAGATCCACTGGTTCGTCGACTACTACGTGGTGCTCGGCCAGCGCGGCCCGACCGCCGTGATGGTCGCGGCCTGGCTGGGCTGGCGCTCCTGGCGGCAGCACACCCTGCGCCCGCTCCTCGCCCTCGGCGTCTCGCTGCTCCTGCTGAACATCACGGTCGGCGCCGCCAAGTACGGCATGGGCCGTCTGGGACCGCACTACGCGACTGTGATCGGCTCGAACGAGATGTGGCGCGGCGGCGATATATTTCCGAGCGGTCACACCGCCAACGGGGTGGTGACCTGGGGCATCCTGGCCTACCTGGCCTCGACCCCGAGAGCCCGGCGCTGGCTGTCCGCCGTGTCCGCGGTGACCTCGCTCGGCGTCGGGATGGCCACCGTCTACCTCGGTACGCACTGGCTGAGCGATGTGCTGCTGGGCTGGGTCGCGGGGCTGCTGATCCTGCTCGCCCTGCCGTGGTTCGAGCCGCTGATCGCCCGTTCCGAGACCAGGATCTTCGACCTGCGCGACCGCTGGCGGGCCCGCCGGAGGGGTACGGCGGCGGCCGCCGCCCCGGTCAGCGCGCCGCCCGTGGTGGTCACGCCGCTGCCCGCCGACCGGGACGACGTCGCCGCCCGCTCGCCCCGGGCCCCGGTCTACCTGGCGCCGGGCCCGCACACGACCCGCTCGGAGCGCACGCCGATCACCCCGGCGGGCAGCCGCCGCCCGCCGCACACGGAGCGGCACCCACGCGGCTCGGCCTCCTCCTCGGCCCGCCCCTGACGGGCGGCTGACCACGACGGACGGCAGTCCGGTGCGCACACCCCAGGCACGGCGAAGGCCCCGGTTCCGGAGCGGAACCGGGGCCTTCGCGGTGGCTCAGCCCTTCCAGGCCCGCGCCACCCGGCCGCCCTTCACCTCGAAGTTCAGCCGGCCCACGCGGTACTCCATCGTGATGATCGCCCCCGGCGGCAACGCGCGCACCGTCGGCCAGCCGCGCTCACGCGCGAGGTGCTCGGCCCGGCCGGCCTCCAGGCCGACATAGGCGTCCGGGCTGTCGTCGGGTTCCGCGGAAGGTGTCGGAATCGGTGCCATGCCGCCACGCTATGCCGTGCCCGGCGACCACGGAAGTCCGGGCCCGTGACCCTGGTCCCCGTCCCTCCCCTGTCACGCTTCTGTCACAAGATCACGACAGCTGTTTCGAGAGCTGTCCGTCACACGGACGAGCGGTTTCCTAGGCCTTCCGCCGGTATTCGATCGCAATTTCCGCGTGTCACATGAGCCCATGGAAAAGCCCGGCGGAAAGTTCCGGGAGAAGTGGCCTCGGGGCCCCATTCCATTCCGGCGCCGCACCGGGCCGGCTCAGCCGCCGCCGCACAGGAAACGCATGACTTCGGCACACAAAGGCCGGTACGCCCCCTGTCGGAGCGCTCGGTGACGCGAGCATCATGGCGTGAGCTCGCGGGTACGTGGCGCGGGCTTCGGCGGACCCGGGACGCGATGAGCGAAGGGGCGAGCGAGCGATGGGGACGCAGACCGTACAGGCGACGGTCCGGCCGGTGTCGAGGAAGAGGCACGGGCGGGTGCTGGTCGACTGGCTGACCACGACGGACCACAAGAAGATCGGTCACCTCTACCTGATCACGTCGTTCGTGTTCTTCCTGATCGCCGGGGTGATGGCGTTGCTGATGCGCGCCGAGCTGGCCCGCCCCGGACTGCAGATCATCAATAACGAGCAGTTCAACCAGGCCTTCACGCTGCACGGCACGATCATGCTGCTGCTGTTCGCGACGCCGACCTTCGCGGGCTTCGCGAACGAGCTGATGCCGTTGCAGATCGGCGCGCCCGACGTCGCCTTCCCGCGACTGAACATGTTGTCGTACTGGCTGTTCCTGTTCGGCGGGCTGATGGTGCTGGGCTCGCTGCTGGTGCCGACCGGACCGGCGGACTTCGGCTGGACCGCCTACGCCCCGCTCAACAGCGCGGAGCGCACGCCGGGCATCGGGGCCGACCTGTGGATCATGGGGCTGGCGCTGTCCGGCTTCGGCACGATCCTCGGCGCGGTCAACTTCGTCACCACCATCATCGGGATGCGCGCCCCCGGCATGACGATGTTCCGGATGCCGATCTTCGTCTGGAACACGCTGTTCACGTCGATCATGATCCTGATGGCGTTCCCGGTGCTGGCGGCGGCGCTGCTGGTGCTGGAGGCGGACCGGAGGTTCGGCTCGCAGGTGTTCGACGCGGCCAACGGCGGGGCGATCCTGTGGCAGCACCTGTTCTGGTTCTTCGGCCATCCCGAGGTGTACATCATCGCGCTGCCGTTCTTCGGGATCATCACGGAGATCATCCCGGTCTTCAGCCGCAAGCCGATGTTCGGCTATCTGACGCTGGTCGGCGCGACGATGGCGATCACCGGCCTGTCGATGATCGTGTGGGCGCACCACATGTTCGCCACGGGCGCGGTGCTGCTGCCGTTCTTCTCCTTCATGAGCTTCCTGATCGCGGTGCCGACGGGCGTGAAGTTCTTCAACTGGACCGGCACCATGCTCAAGGGCTCGCTGTCCTTCGAAACGCCGATGCTGTGGGCGACGGGCTTCCTGGTGACGTTCCTGTTCGGCGGGCTGACCGGGGTGATCCTGGCGTCGCCGCCGATGGACTTCCACGTGACGGACACGTACTTCGTGGTCGCGCACTTCCACTACGTCGTCTTCGGCACCGTCGTCTTCGCGATCTTCGCCGGGTTCTTCTTCTGGTGGCCCAAGTTCACCGGGAAGATGCTCGACGAGCGGCTCGGCAAGATCCAGTTCTGGGTGCTGTTCACCGGCTTCCACACCACGTTCCTGGTGCAGCACTGGCTGGGCGCCGAGGGCATGCCCCGCCGGTACGCCGACTACCTCGCCGCGGACGGCTTCACGGCGCTCAACACGGTGTCGACGATCGGCGCGTTCCTGCTCGGCATGTCGACGCTGCCGTTCCTCTACAACGTGTGGAAGACCGCCAGGTACGGCGAGAAGGTCGACGTCGACGACCCCTGGGGCTACGGCCGCTCCCTGGAGTGGGCAACGTCGTGCCCGCCGCCCCGGCACAACTTCACGGTGCTGCCCCGGATCCGGTCGGAGTCGCCGGCGTTCGACCTGCACCACCCGCGGTACGCGGCGGTGACTGCGCAGCCCGAGCCAGAGCCCCATCAAGCCGGTCGCGAACCCTCCTGATCGCCTCGATCAGCCCGTCGGGTTCGAGCACCTCGAACTCGAAGCCCAGCATCATCACGTGGATCACCATCACGTCGAGGCTCCCGGCGCCGCAGCGCAGCAGGCAGGTGTCCGGGCCCTCCGCCTCCAGCACCCCGGCGCTGGGCGAGATGTGCGCGGCGGCCTCCTCCAGGGGCGCCAGGAGCCGCACGACGGCGTGAGTGGCGTACACGCGCGTGGAGACGCCCTGGGAGACGTAGGCGGCGAGGTCCTCGGCGGGCGCCGCGCGCGGCTGGAAGCGCGGGCCGTGCGGTGGCCTGGGCGTGACGCGGTCGACGCGGAAGGTGCGCCAGTCCTCCCGGTCGAGGTCCCAGGCGACCAGGTACCAGCGGCGCTCGGTGCACACCAGGCGGTGCGGTTCGACACTGCGGCGGCTTCGGGTGCCGTCGTGGCCGCGGTACTCGAAGCGCAGGCGCTCGGCGTCCCGGCACAGGTGGGCGAGCTCGGTCAGCACGGCCGGGTCGACGGCGTCGGGCACCGGGCCGCGCAGCATCGGCACGGTGAAGGCGTTGAGGGCGCCCACGCGGCGGCGCAGCCGGTTCGGCAGCACCTGTTCCAGTTTGGCCAGGGCTCGTACCGAGGTCTCTCCGATGCCCTCGATGCCCTGCCCGGCCGCCGTGCGCAGCCCGATCGCCACGGCGACGGCCTCGTCGTCGTCCAGGAGCAGCGGCGGCAGCTCGGCGCCCGCGCCCAGCTGGTAGCCGCCGCCCGTGCCGGGGCTGGCGTTGACCGGGTAGCCGAGTTCGCGCAGCCGGTCCACGTCCCGGCGCAGGGTGCGTGCGCTGACGCCGAGCCGCTCGGCCAGGTCGGGGCCGGACCACTCGCGGTGGGCCTGGAGCAGGGACAGCAGGCGCAGCAGGCGTGCCGAGGTCTCCAACATGGGGGCGAGTCTGCCAGCCCTTGCGGACAGCCGCTGTCCTCAAGGCTCGTACGCCAGCTGGGGGACGTCGAAGCAGATGCGGTTCATGTCGCCCTGGCCGACCCATCCCTTGCCGTCCTGCCAGCGGGCCACCGACAGGCAGGTGCGGCTGGTCTTCGGCGGCTCTGCCTGCCGCGCGAACTCGACGGGGAGGAGCAGGCCGCCGGCGGTGTAGCCCTGGCTGCGGTTCATGTAGGCGTCGACGCACGCGCGCGTGATGCCCGTCCGTGCGCAGGACCGTGCGGCGTCCGTGAACCAGCGGGCGGCCGCCCAGCCCTCCAGCTGCCACTGCGAGTGCGTCTTCAGGCCCTTGGTCGCCTCGCGGAACTCCCGTACGGCCGGGTGGCCGGTGTCGTCGAAGTTGCGGCTGGAGCCCGTCGCCCAGAGGGCGTTGCGGCAGCGCGGGGCGTCCTTGTAGGCGTCGGCGACGGTGGACGTCCAGTTCTGCACGTTGGTCACCTTGGCGGTGACGTGGGCGCCGACCTCGTCCATCGCCTGGCACAGCCGGGCGTTGCCGTGCCCGTCGATGGCGTCGAAGACGAGGTCGGCGCCCTGTTCCTTCAGGTCGGCCGCGACGGCGCGGAAGTTGGGCAGGGCGAAGTCGACCTGCTCGGTGACGACCTTGTAGCCCTCGGCGCGCAGACCCCGTTCGACGAGCCGGGCGTAGGCGGCGGACGCGGACTGGTTGTAGGAGACGACGGCGGCGGTCCGGGCGCCGTGTTCGCGCTTGAAGTAGCGGTAGACCTCGGTCCCGCCGTACAGCTTGCCGTCCCAGCCGGGGGTGCCGTCGCGCGGCGCGAGGCTGCCGTAGATGCCGTAGAGGTGCGGGTAGGTGTCGTAGGCGCTGCCGATGGGCTGGCCGCCGATGTCGGGCACGCGCGCGCGGGAGACGCGGGAGGCGCCCGCGTAGTCCAGGGCGGTGGTGGCGACCAGGGCCACTACCTTCTCCTCCTCGACCAGCCGGTGCACGCACTCGTTGTTGCCGACGCCGCTGCCGCCGTCGTCGCACAGGAGTACCTCCACCTGGCGTCCGTCGATGCCGCCGCGCGCGTTGAGCCGGTCGAACCATGCCTCGGCGCCGTCGCGCGGGCCGGTGAAGGCGCTGCCGCCGACCGGGCTGGTGGCGCTGGTGATGATGCCGACCCGCAGGGGCGCGGAGCCGCGGGGCATGGAGCCGCGGTCGTCGTGCTCGAAGTCGCTCTCCGGGAGCCGGCTGCCGCAGGCCGCGCTCAGGGCGAGCAGCAGCACCGCGGCGAGGGCCTCAACAGCCCGGGACCGGCGACGCATTGCCGCTCAGTTGCACCAGCGCGCACAGCGTCTTGGCGGACACCTTCCAGGTGCCGTTCTGCTCGACGGCGCTTCCGGAGGCGTCGGGCAGGGCGGTGGCGCCCTTCAGGGTGAGCGTGTACGTCACGTCCGCCTCGGTCGCCGAGGTGAACTCGATCTTGGTGACCTTCGCCTGGACCTGTCCGCCGCGCTCGTCACCGCTGAAGGCCTGCAGGACGGGGCCCAACCGGTCGCCGTTCTCCAGGACGGCCTGCTTGTCCTCGGCCGAGGTCTTCGGGTCGAAGAACTTCTCCCAGTTCTGCCTGATCTCCGTCTCGGCCGCGGCCCGGTCCGCCGGCGCGCTGGCCGGTGCGCTCGTGGTCCGCTCCGCGGTCGGTGTGGGCGGCGTGGTCTCGCTGCCGCCGCCGTTGTCGTCGCTGCATGCCGCGAGGGCCGGGGCGAGGACCAGGATCAGGGCGGCCGCGATCGCCGTACCCCGTCCCGCGGCTCGTGGGCCCCGTGTCGCGTTCCCTCGCCTGAGGTCGCTGCCGAGAACCATCTGGCTCACCACCGGGTGTCGGTCCGGGCCATGTGCGCCCGGTGCTTTCAGGGTCAGCTTCCAAGGGGCATAGTGCAAGCGATCGGCGGACTTGAACAGGCGGCCAGGCGCGTGCCCGGACAACCGACGTGTGGGAGCCAGCGATGCGGACAAGCCGACTGCGGACCGTGCATCCCGTCCTCTGGGCCGGCTGGGCGGCGCTGGCCGCCGGCGCGGTGCTGTGCGTCGTCGGCTGGTACGGCGTCTCCGGCGAGCGCTTCGCCGAACGGCAGCTGCCCTACCTCGCCTCCTGCACGGTCCCCGGCGCGGCGCTGATCGTCTCCGGGGCGGTGTTGCTGGCCCACGGCCGGGGCTCGATCGCCGCCGCGCGCGTGGAGGAGCTGTACGGCCTGCTGGTGGCGGCCGAGCCGGCGGACGAGGACGAGACCGGGCAGGCCGCGCTCGCGCCCCTCGCGGTCAGCGGCGAGCTGCTGATGGTGCCGGGCGGCACGCTGTGGCACCGCGCGGACTGCCCGCTGGTGGCGGGGAAGGCGGAGGCGGTTCCGGTGGACTCCAAGCTGGTGGCGAGCGGTGAGCTGGGCCCGTGCCCGATCTGCGAGCCCGTCGAAGAGACCGACTGAGCCCGGGCGATGTCCTCGCTGACGTACGACCTCACCCTGGCCGGCCTGTCGGTGGGCAGCGCGGCGGCGTTGACCGGGATCGGCCTGATCGTGACGTACCGCGCGACCGGGGTGCTGAACTTCGCGCACGGCGCGATCGCGATGGTGTGCGCCTACGTGCTGCGGCAGTGCGTGGTCGAGTGGGGCTGGCCGCTGTGGCTCGGGGCCGCGGTGACGCTGCTGGTGCTGGCGCCGGGGCTGGGTGTCGTACTGGAACGGTTCGTCTTCCGGCCTCTGGCGGTGCTCAGCGGTGACCCCGCGCAGACTCTGGTGGCGTCCATCGGGGTGTTCGTGCTGCTGGTGGGCGGAGCGGCGCTGCTGTGGGGACAGGGGGCGCGGGCCGACGCGCCGGAGCTGGTGCCGGACGAGCCGTGGGGGCAGCTGGCGGTGGTGCTGGTGCTGGCCGCGGGGGTCGCGGCGGTCGTCCGCTGGACGCGGTTCGGGCGGGAACTGCGGGCCGTGGTCGACGACCGGCGGCTCGCCGTGCTGGGCGGCATCGACGCGGACCGGGTCGCGGCGGCGGGCTGGGCGTTCGGCTCCTTCACGGCGGGCCTGACGGGCGTACTGCTCGCGCCGTACGTGCGGCTCGACCCGTACGGGCTGTCGCTGCTCGTGATGGAGGTGGTGGCGGTCGCGGTCGCCGCGCGGATGCGGAGCCTGCCGGTCGCGGTGGTGGTCGCGCTGGGCGTCGGGGTGGCGCAGAGCCAGCTCACGCGGCTGCACCCGTCCGGGTGGGGCGCGCCGCTGCTGCAGACGGCCGGCACGAACCTGTTCGTCGTCGCCCTGCTGGTCGCGGCCCTGGTCCTGCCGGGCGTGGGCACGCGTGACGCGCTGCCGCGCACGGCCACCGCCCGGGTTCCGACGCCGCCCGGCGCGTGGATCGTGGCGGCCGTGCTGTTCCTGCTGCCGCTGGGCCTCGCCGGCCGGGACCTGCACACCTCGATCCAGGTGCCGGCGCTGGCCGTCGTCCTGCTGTCCCTGGTGGTGGTCACCGGACGCGGCGGCCAGATCTCGCTGGGGCAGGCGGCGTACGCGGGTCTGGGCGCCCTGTTCACCGCTCTGCTGGCGGCGGGCCGCTTCCCGGGCCTGCCGGCCGTGCCGGAGCTGGCGGCCCTCGCGGTGGCGGTCGTCCTGGTGGCACCGCTCGGCCTGCTCACGGGCTGGCCGGCGATCGGCCGCCGGGGCCTGGCGCTGGCGCTGGCGACGTTCGCCGTCGGCGTGGGCGTGAGCCGCTTCGTCTTCGACCAGCCGTACGCCACGTCGGGCCTGACGCTGGGCCGCCCGGCGGGTTTCGAGGGGGACCGCGCGTACTACGTCCTGGAGTTGCTCCTGCTGGCGCTCGCGCTGCTGGCGGCCCACGCGCTGCGCCGGGGGCGGACGGGCCGGGCCCTGGCGGCCATGCGGGACCACGAGGCGGGGGCGCAGGCGGCGGGCGTGCGGGTGCCGTCCCTGAAGCTGCTCGCCTTCGTCGCGGGCGCCGCGCTCGCCGCGCTGGGCGGCGGCATGCTCGGCATGGGCCTGCGCGCCTTCGACCCCGCCGCCTACGACCCCGTGCGCGGTCTGCTGTGGTTCGCGGCGGTCGTGGTCCTGGGCGCCGACAGCACCCTCGGCGCCCTCGCCGCCGCGGCCCTCCTGGTCGGCCTGGACGCGGGCACGCGCGGCGGCGTGGCGGCAGCCCTGATCGGCGTCCTGGCGGTCCTCGTGGGCCGCTTCCCCGGTGGCCCGTATGAGGCCCTGCGGGCAGCGGCGGAACGCCTGCGCCTGCGCCGCGCACCAAGTCTCACGCCGACGGGAACCCGGGCCCGCCGGCTGCTGCACCCGGTGCGACCGCGGGCGGCCCGCACTTCCCCGGTGCCCAGGGGGGCGACGGCAACACGGGTGGTGCGGGAGGCCGAGGTCACGGGGGCGGCTGGGCGTGCCGGCCTCCCGGGGGGCGCGGACAGTACGGCACCGCGCGCCGCCACCGCGGACGGACGGCGAGCGGCTCCCGGTGCCGGGCCCGCGGGCCGCGAGGCGCCTCGGCCGCCCGTCCAGGGCCCCTCGGCCCCCGCCGCCCATCGCCCACCGGCGGCTTCGGCGGACGGGACACCGGCGTCCGCCCCGGCCGACCGCCACGGCTCGCCCGGCGAGGCGCGCCCCGGCAGTGCCGCCTCCTCCCCCCTCCTCACGGCCCGCCGCCTCCACGTCCACTACGGCGGCTTCACCGCCCTCGACGAGGTCGACGTGGACGTCACCCCCGGACGGATCACCGCGGTCGTGGGCCCCAACGGGGCCGGAAAGAGCACCCTGTTCCACTGTCTGGCCGGGACGCTGCGGCCCGCGCGTGGCGAGGTACGGCTGGCCGGGCGGGACATCACCGCACTGCCCTCGCACGCCCGCACCCGGCTCGGTGTCGCGCGGACCTTCCAGCAACTGGCCGTCTTCCCCTCGCTGACGGTGACCGAGAACGTCCGGGTGGGCGCCGAACAGGGCCGGGTCACCGATCCGGGCGCCGTGGAGCGGACGCTCAGGCTGCTCGGTCTCGACGGGCCGGTGCGCGCACTGCCCGCCGCCGGGCTGCCCACGGGGACGCTGCGCCGCGTCGAGCTGGCCCGGGCCCTCGCGGGCGCCCCGCGCGTCCTGCTGCTCGACGAGCCCGCCGCCGGCCTCGACACCGCCGAAGTGGCCGCCCTCGCCCGGGTCCTGAAGGCCCTGGCCGCCGACGGCACGGCCCTGCTCGTCGTCGAGCACGACCTGGACCTGGTCGCGGGTCTCGCCGACGTGGTGCACGTGATGGCGGCGGGCCGGATCGTCGCCTCCGGCCCGCCCGGGCAGGTCCTGGACGCGCTGGGAACGGCGGCCGGGCGATGACCACCGTCTCCCTGCGCCACGCGCGCGTGCGCTACGGCCCGCTGGAGGCCCTGCACGGCGTCACCCTCGCCGCCCCCGGCCCGGGCCTCACCGTGCTGCTGGGCCGCAACGGCTCCGGCCGCAGCACCGCCCTGCGCGCCCTGGCGGGAACGGTGCCCCTGTCGAGCGGCGCCGTGGTGTGGGACGGCGCCGACGTGACCCGCGTACCGGCCTACGAGCGGGCCCGGCGCGGGCTGTGCCTGGTCCCGGAGCGGCAGGCCGTGTTCGGCTCGCTCACGGTGCGCGAGAACCTCGGGCTCGCCGCCCCGGACCACGGCCCGGCCCTCGACGCCTATCCGCAGCTGCGGCCCCTGCTGGAGCGGCGGGCCGGGACCCTCTCCGGCGGGGAACAGCGCATGCTCGCCCTGTCCCGGGCGCTGCTGGCACGCGCGCGCGTGGTGCTCGTCGACGAGCCCGCTCAGGGCATGTCGCCCTCGGTCGCGGCCCGCACCTACGAGCTGCTGAGCGCGCTCGACGCGTGCGTGGTGGTCGCCGAGCAGCGCCTGCCGCCCGCCCTGCGGGAGCGGCGGCCCGCCCTCGTCTATGAACTGCGGCGCGGGACGGTCGTGTTCGCCGGAGAGGCGGGCGAGCTCCCCCGTTGACCCGCCACACGAAGGCCCCGTCCGGTCGGCCGACCGGACGGGACCCGTGTCCCGGCGAGGGGGAGCGGCTCAGAGTTCGAGGCGCAGGCCGGGCACGATGATGTCGGGATCACCGCCGATGGCGGCCTTGTTGGCGGCGTAGAGATGCTGCCAGGTGGTCCCGTGCCGGGCGGCGACGCCGCTCAGGGTGTCGCCCGCGCGGACGGTGTAGTCGCCGCGGGAGGAGCCGCGGTCGGGGTGTGCCGCCGTGGAACGCTCCGGCGTCTTCGAGGGCTTCGCCGGAGCGGGCTTGACGGAGGTGACCGGGTCGGCCGCCGCGGAAGCCGCGGGTGCGCTGCCGCTCGCCCCGGCGCGTGCCGAGCAGGTCGGCCAGGCGCCCCATCCCTGGGCGCGCTGGACCTTGGTGGCGACGGCGATCTGCTGGGACTTGCTCGCCTGGTCGGCGGTGGGCGCGTAGGCCGTGCCGCCGTAGGCGCGCCAGGTGGAGGCGGCGAACTGGAGTCCGCCGTAGTAGCCGTTGCCGGTGTTGATGTGCCAGTTGCCGCCGCTCTCGCACTGGGCGATGCGGTCCCACACTCCGCTGTCAGCCGCCGCGGCGTTTCCGGTCGCGGCCAGCAGTCCGAGGGGCGCGAGCAGAGCCGCCCCGGCGAGGACCGCCGTCGTACGAACCTGGTTCTTCCGAGCGTTGTCGCGCGTGGTATCGGCACATTCGGACATGTAGTTCCCTCTCGACGCACTCGGGGTCCCCCGAGGCGGAACGCCACTCCCCGCGCCATGGGGCGCGTGGGTCGCGCTCGCCCCGTCCGCCGGTGTGGTGCTGCGCGTGGTTCCGGAGAATCACGCGGCCGGCGGACGTACCCGAGCGGTGCTCGCTGCACACGGCCGAGGAATCTAAGGAGGTTGACGGGTCGTCATCAACCGGTTGCCCGTCATGCCAGGCCAGTTCCCCGATACCTCAGGTAACGGCTATTTCCGGACACCCACTTCATTCCCGGATTTCCTGATATGTCGACCAACGCGCCCGACGGCCTGTGACCCACTTCACCCCCTCAACATCCTTTACAAAGCGGCGACTTGACGATGAGTACGCGATTCCGCGCCGAGCGTGACCCTGTGCGCTGGATGGTTCGATTCCGTTCGCCCTGGGGCGTGACTCCCGCCACAGATCGCCCGTTGTCTTCTTCATGAGCCGGGACCCACCCGGACCACGGGCCGGGAGCCACCCCCGGCCCTGCCACGCACCGCATCCCCGAGGGAGCCACCCGTGCCGCGCATGCTCGACGTCAGCGACGAGGTACGCGCCGAGATCGGCGACGAAGAAGCCGACCGCCTGCTCGCCGGAGAGACCGCCCCGGGCAGTTACGACTGCACGTCCTGCCGCACTCCGGGCGACTCCGAGCAGGAGCGCACCAGCACCGTGCTGTTCATCGGGGACGAGACCGCCGTCCTCGCCTTCGCCCACGCCGGCTGCCTGCCCTCGCAGGTCGTCCAGGTCACCGAGGAACAGCTCCGGGGCGCGGTGAAGTCCATCACCGGCGACACCGTCGACCTGGAGCCCGACAAGGTGGTGCCCGAGCAGGCGGTGCTCGGTGTGACCAGCGGACTCGTGCTGATCGCCGGGGAGCTGCACCCGGCCCTGGTGGTGGAGCCGACCGCGCCCATCGCCCGGCCGGGCAACACCACGGGCGTCGGGGACGACTTCCTGCCGCTGCTCATCGAGCAGGGCTTCCTGCCGCTGACCGAGCTGTCCGCCGTACCGCCCGTGCTGCACGGCTGGTCCGTGCTGCTCGCCGTGGGCCAGCTGCACGCGGTGCTCCAGCCCGGCAGCAACGGCGGCCAGCCGGTGGCCTGGTGGCAGGCGCACCAGCCGCTCCAGGTCACCGAGGGCTGGCGCGCGGCCGCCAACAAGCACCACCAGGTGCTGATGTTCGCCGCGCCGGTCGGCTCGATCGGCCGCCAGCCGCGCGAGGACCTGCTGCGGGACGCGCTGGACAAGGCGGCGGCGAACGGAAAGCTCGTCGCCGCGGCGCTGCCGCTGGCCGGCACCTGAGCGGCGCGTCACCCGGGCAGACCGCACCCCCGCGAAAGCCGCATCGGGGGCCGCATCCCCTGACCCGCGGGGTCGTTTGCACATACGTGCACGCATATGACGTTCCCCGCCGCCAGTCCTACTCGCCGATCCCCTCCGCACGGTCGGCTCAGGACTCCCAGGGCGGCCCATCGGCCACGCCGATCTACGACGCGCTCTACGCCGAGTACGTCAAGTCCTTCCGCGCACTTCCCGGCGACCGCAGCGGCGAGGAGAAACTCGACTTCACCGCCTTCGGGAACATCCAGCACAACACGGGCACATACGGCTCGTACGGCAGTTCGTACAGTAGCTCGTACAGCAGCTCGTACAGTGCCTACAGCGCGGGTGCCCAGAGCGCCCGCCATGCCGCCGGACAGCAGCCGCAGTGGCAGCGCGTCGGGACCATCGGCTCGCACGGCACGGGGATGCACCACGTGCCGGCCGCACTGCCGCCGGGTCGGCGCAGCGGCGGCTGAAGCGAGCACACGACACAGCGGAAGGGCGGCCCCAGCCGGGGCCGCCCTTCCGCTGTGTGGTCCTTGCTTCGTCCTACTTCTTCTTGCCGCGCTTCTCGCGCACCCGCACCGAGATGTGGATCGGCGTCCCCTCGAAGCCGAACTCCTCGCGCAGGCGGCGCTCGATGAAGCGCCGGTAGCCCGCCTCGATGAATCCGGAGGCGAAGAGCACGAACCGCGGCGGCTTGGTGCCCGCCTGCGTGCCGAACAGGATCCGCGGCTGCTTGCCGCCCCGGATCGGGTGAGGGTGAGCGGCGACCAGCTCGCCGAGGAACGCGTTCAGCCTGCCGGTCGGGACCCGGGTCTCCCAGCCCGCCAGGGCCGTCTCGATCGCCGGGACCAGCTTCTCCATGTGACGGCCGGTGCGCGCCGAGACGTTGACGCGCGGGGCCCACGCCACCTGGCCCAGCTCGGTCTCGATCTCCCGCTCCAGGTAGTAGCGGCGCTCCTCGTCGAGGGTGTCCCACTTGTTGAAGGCGAGGACGACCGCGCGGCCCGCCTCGACGGCCATCGTGACGATCCGCTGGTCCTGCACCGAGATGGACTCGGAGGCGTCGATGAGGATGACCGCGACCTCCGCCTTCTCGACGGCGGCGGCGGTGCGCAGCGAGGCGTAGTAGTCGGCGCCCTGCTGGAGGTGGACGCGCTTGCGGATGCCCGCCGTGTCGACGAACTTCCAGGTGACGCCGCCGAGTTCGATCAGCTCGTCGACCGGGTCACGGGTGGTGCCCGCCAGCTCGTTGACGACGACGCGCTCCTCGCCCGCCACCTTGTTCAGCAGCGAGGACTTGCCCACGTTCGGGCGGCCGATGAGGGCGATGCGGCGCGGCCCGCCGATGCCGCCCCCGCCGAAGGTCTCGCGCGGCGCCTCCGGCAGCACCTCCAGGACCTGGTCGAGCATGTCGCCGGTGCCCCGGCCGTGCAGCGCCGAGACCGGGTACGGCTCCCCCAGGCCCAGCGACCACAGGTAGGCCGCGTCGGCCTCGCCGCTCGGGCCGTCCACCTTGTTGGCGCACAGCACGACCGGCTTGCCGGCCTTGCGCAGCAGCCGTACGACGGCCTCGTCGGTGTCGGTGGCGCCGACCTTGGCGTCGACGACGAAGACGACGGCGTCGGCCGCGTCGATGGCGTACTCGGCCTGGGCGGCGACGGAGGCGTCGATACCGAGGACGTCCTGCTCCCAGCCGCCGGTGTCGACGACCTTGAAACGGCGGCCCGCCCACTCGGCCTCGTAGGTCACACGGTCGCGGGTGACACCGGGCTTGTCCTCGACGACGGCCTCGCGGCGGCCGATGATGCGGTTCACCAGGGTCGACTTGCCGACATTGGGGCGGCCGACCACGGCGAGGACGGGCAGCGGGCCGTGACCGGCCGCCTCGATCGCGCCCTCGACGTCCTCGAGGTCGAAGCCCTCCTCCACGGCGAGCTCCATGAACTCCGCGTACTCGGCGTCGCCGAGCGCCCCGTGGTCGTGCTCGGGCGCGCCCTCGTAGGCGTCCGAGCCGTCGGGCTGGGTGTGGTCGTTCATGAAGTCCGTACCTCGTCGTTCATCGTGGTGGTCGGTGGAGTACCCGCTGTCCTGCGGCTGATCCACTACTCAGTGTCGCCTAGCGCCCGGTGAGGCGCCTGGCGTTTTCCAGGTGGGCGGCGAGCTGCTTCTGGATGCGCCCGGTCGCCTCGTCCAGCGCCGTGCGCGTACGGCGCCCGCTGCCGTCGCCCGCCTCGAAGGGCTCCCCGAAGACGACGTCGACGCGGGACCGCAGCGGAGGCAGCCCCTTTATCAACCGTCCCCGCCGGTCGGAACTTCCCAGCACGGCGACGGGCACGATCGGGGCGCCGCTGCGCACCGCGAAGTACGCGAGCCCGGCACGCAGCGAGGCGAAGTCGCCCTCGCCCCGGGTGCCCTCCGGGAAGATGCCGAGCACGCCGCCGTTGTCCAGCACGCCGAGGGCCCGGGTGATCGCCGTGCGGTCGGTGGTGTGGCGGTCCACCTTCAGCTGGCCGATGCCGGTCAGGAAGGGGTCGAGCGGGCCGATGAACGCCTCCTTCTTGATCAGGAAGTGCGTCGGCCGGGGCGCCACGCCCATGACCATCGGGCCGTCGATGACGTGGGAGTGGTTGACGGCGAGGATCACCGGGCCCGTCGTGGGCACCCGCCAGGCGCCGAGCACGCGCGGCTTCCACAGCCCGTACATCAGGCCGACGCCGATGCGCCGCCCGACGTCGGCGCCCCGCGGGGAAGGCAGCTGGTCGGTCACTTCCCGGCCCGCTTCTCCTCGACGAGGGTGACGACGCACTCGATGACCTGGGCCAGCGTGAGCTCGGTGGTGTCCACCTCGACCGCGTCGTCCGCCTTGGCGAGCGGCGAGGTCTTGCGGCTGGAGTCGGCCGCGTCCCGCTTGATCAGGGCCTCGCGCGTGGAGTGCACGTCGGCGCCCTTCAGCTCACCGCTGCGGCGGGCGGCACGCGCCTCCGGCGAGGCGGTGAGGAAGATCTTCAGGTCGGCGTCCGGCAGCACGGTCGTGCCGATGTCACGGCCCTCGACCACGACGCCGTTCGCCGCGGAGGCCGCGATCGAGCGCTGGAGCTCGGTGATCCGGGCGCGCACCTCGGGCACCGCGCTGACCGCGCTGACCTTGGAGGAGACCTCCTGGGTGCGGATCGGGCCGGCCACGTCGACGCCGTCGACGGTGATGGCCGGGGCCTGCGGGTCGGTGCCGGAGACGATCTCCGGCTTGCCGGCCGCGGCGGCGATCGCGGCGGGGTCGTCGATGTCGATGCCGTTGTTCACCATCCACCAGGTGATCGCCCGGTACTGGGCGCCGGTGTCCAGGTAGCTCAGCCCGAGCTGTGCCGCCACGGCCTTCGAGGTGCTCGACTTGCCCGTGCCGGCGGGGCCGTCGATGGCGACAATCACTGGCGTGGCGCTTTCCACTGTGGGGACCTTCCTGAACCGGGCTGGCGGGGGTGAGGGCGCGACTGCCCCGCACAAGGTTACTGGGTGCGGGTCACTCGTCCGGCCGCGCGTCGGTCAGCCACGTCCAGCATGCACTACTGCCGGATCGCCCAGCCCCGGTCCCGCAGCGCGGCACTCAGTACGGGTGCCGCCTTCGGCTCCACCATCAGCTGCACGAGACCTGCCTGCTGCCCGGTCGCGTGCTCGATGCGCACGTCCTCGATGTTGACGCCGGCCCTGCCCGCGTCCGCGAAGATCCGGGCCAGCTGCCCCGGCTGGTCGTCGATGAGCACGGCCACGGTCTCGTAGACCCGCGGAGCGGACCCGTGCTTGCCGGGGACGCGGATCTGCCCGGCGTTGCCGCGCCGCAGGACGTCCTCGATGCCGGTGGTGCCGTCACGGCGCTTGTCCTCGTCGGAGGACTGCAGGGCGCGCAGGGCCCGCACGGTCTCATCCAGGTCGGCGGCGACGTCCGTGAGCAGGTCGGCGACCGGCCCGGGGTTCGCGGAGAGGATGTCGATCCACATCCCCGGATCGGAGGCGGCGATCCGCGTCACGTCCCGGATGCCCTGCCCGCACAGCCGGACGGCGGCCTCCTCGGCGTGCTCCAGGCGCGCGGCGACCAGGCTGGAGACCAGGTGCGGCATGTGGGAGACGAGGGCGACCGCGCGGTCGTGGGCGTCGGCGTCCATCACGACCGGCACGGCACGGCAGTGCGAGACCAGCTCCAGGGCGAGGTTCAGCACCTCGGTGTCGGTGTCCCGGGTCGGGGTGAGCACCCAGGGGCGGCCCTCGAAGAGGTCGCCGGTGGCGGCCAGCGGACCGGACTTCTCCCGGCCCGACATGGGGTGCGTGCCCAGGTACGCCGTCAGGTCGAGGCCCTGTGCCTCCAGTTCGCGGCGCGGCCCGCCCTTGACGCTGGCGACGTCGAGGTAGCCGCGTGCCGCACCGCGCCGCATGGCGTCGGCGAGCACATCGGCCACGTGCGCGGGGGGCGCCGCGACGATCGCGAGGTCGACGGGCCCGTGCGGCGCCTCGTCCGTGCCGGCGCCGAGCGCGGCGGCCGTACGGGCCTGCTCCGGGTCGTGGTCGGCAAGGTGCACGGTGACACCGCGCTGGGACAGGGCGAGGGCGGCGGACGTGCCGATGAGCCCGGTGCCGATGACGAGTGCGGTCCTCACTGGGCGATGTCCTTGCGCAGGGCGCCCGCGGCGCCGAGGTAGACGTGCGCGATGCCGGCACGGGGCTTGTCGGACTCGATGTGCGCGAGGACGCGCACGACACGCGGCATGGCGCCCTCGATGTCCAGTTCCTGGGCGCAGATCAGCGGGACGTCGACGATGCCGAGCTTGCGGGCGGCGGCCGCAGGGAAGTCGCTGTGCAGGTCGGGCGTGGCCGTGAACCAGATGCTGATCAGGTCGTCGGCGGTGAGGCCGTTGCGCTCCAGGATGGCCGTGAGCAGGGCTCCGACCTGCTCGTCCATGTGCCCGGCCTCGTCCCGTTCGAGTTGGACGGCGCCCCGGACCGCTCGTACCGCCACGGCGATGCTCCTTGCTGACGTGCGTGTCACTGCGTGTCGCTCTGTGTGTCAAGCCTAGTCAGCCCGCGCGGCCGGGGTGCACGGCGCCCATCCGGTGAGACACCGGCATTGCCGCCCCTTGGGTATTTTCGATGCAAAAATGCAGAGAATTCCGATTTACCCCTCTTTGGCACCTTCGGAGTGACGACATGACCTACGAGACCACACGCCGCACGGTCCTCCTCGCGACGGGCGCCACGGGCGCCGTGGCGCTCGTCGCCGCCTGCGGCGGGGGCGGCGACGACAACGGCTCCGCGTCGACGAGCTCACCCACCGGCCGGGAGACGGCCGGTCAGGAGACGGCCGGACGGGATCTGGCCACCACGGACGAGATCCCCGTCGGGGGCGGAAAGATCTTCAAGGAAGAAGAAGTCGTGGTGACCCAGCCCGAGCAGGGCCGGTTCAAGGCCTTCTCGGCGATCTGCACCCACCAGCGCTGCACGGTGGCGTCCGTCTCCGACGGCACCATCAACTGCGTCTGTCACGGCAGCAAGTTCGACATCGCCGACGGCTCGGTGGCCCACGGCCCGGCGACGAGGCCGCTGCCCACCGAGAAGATCACCGTGGAGGGAGACTCGGTTCGGCTGGCGTGAGGGTTCCGGGTACGCCCCGCACGGCCACCAGGCCCGTGTCCGGAACGTCGGTCGTCCGTCACGCGTCCCAGAGCGCGCCGAGGGTCAGCAGGTCGCTCCGGTACTCGATCCGGTCGGCCCACTCGTCCGGCCAGGCCTCCGCGCCCAGGTGCGCGCCGGCGAATGCTCCGGCCAGGCAGGCGATGGAGTCCGAGTCGCCGGCGGTGCAGGCGCCGCGGCGCAGCGCCGTGAGCGGCTCGTCGGCGAAGAGCAGGAAGCACAGCAGCCCGGTCGCCAGGGCCTCCTCGGCGATCCACCCCTCGCCCGTGGCCAGGCACGGGTCGTCCTCGGGCGAGACCGTGCCCACGGCGTGCCGGAGCCGGTCGAGGATCGCCAGGCACTCGTCCCAGCCGCGCGCGATGAACTGCTCGGGGCTCGGGTCCTGGGCCCGGCTCCACAGGTCGCCGAGCCAGCGCTCGTGGTAGTGGCTGCGGTTGTCCAGGGCGTACGTACGGAGCAGCCCGATCAGCCCGGCCGGTTCGGCGCCCTGCGCGAGCAGCCGTACGGCGTGCGCGGTGAGGTCGGACGCGGCGAGCGCGGTGGGGTGCCCGTGGGTGAGGGCGGACTGCAACTGGGCGGCGCCCGCGCGCTGTTCGTCGCTCAGGCCGGGGACCAGCCCCAGGGGCGCGACCCGCATGTTGGCGCCGCAGCCCTTGGAGTGGATCTGACTGGCGTCCTGCCAGGGGCGGTCCGCGTGCTCCAGCAGGGCGCAGGCCCGCAGGCACGTGTTGCCGGGAGCGCGGTTGTTCTCCGGAGAGCGGTTCCAGGCGATGAACTCCTGCCGCACGGCCTCGGCCATCCCCTCGGGCTCCAGCACGCCCCGGTCCATCGCCGTCCGGATGCCCCGCCCGAGCGCCAGCGTCATCTGCGTGTCGTCGGTGACGAGCGCCGGCTCCGGCAGGGCCAGCCGCCGCCACGGACCGAACCTGGCGACGATCCGCGGCACGTCGCTGAACTCGGTCGGATACCCCAGCGCGTCCCCCAGGGCGAGGCCGGTCAGCGCTCCGGTGGCGGCTTGCTTGTAGACGAGCGTGGTCATGTCAGAAGTCCTTCCGTCCCCGCGCCCTGACGGACACGGGGAACTCACGGCACTCGGGGTGTCCGCGTCAGCCTAGAGATCGACTTCCTGCATCAGCATGCCGACCTCCGTGTTGGACAGCCGCCGCAGCCAGCCGGACTTCTGGTCGCCGAGGGTGATCGGGCCGAAGGCGGTGCGCACCAGCTTGTCGACCGGGAAACCGGCCTCCGCGAGCATCCGGCGCACGATGTGCTTGCGGCCCTCGTGCAGGGTGACCTCGACGAGGTAGTTCTTGCCGGTCTGCTGGACGACCCGGAAGTGGTCCGCGCGCGCGTAGCCGTCCTCCAGCTGGATGCCGTCCTTGAGCTGCTTGCCCAGGTCGCGCGGGATCGGGCCCACAATGTGCGCGAGGTAGGTCTTCTTCACGCCGTACTTGGGGTGGGTCAGCCGGTGGGCCAGCTCGCCGTGGTTGGTGAGCAGGATGACACCCTCGGTCTCGGTGTCGAGCCGGCCGACGTGGAAGAGCCGGGTCTCACGGTTGGTGACGTAGTCACCGAGGCACTGCCGGCCCTCCGGGTCCTCCATGGTGGAGACGACCCCGGCGGGCTTGTTCAGCGCGAAGAACTGGTAGGCCTGCGTGGCGACGGTCAGCCCGTCGACCTTGATCTCGTCCTTCTCCGGGTCGACCCGCCGCCCCTGCTCCAGCACGATCTCGCCGTTGACCTCGACCCGGGCCTCCTCGATCAGCTCCTCGCAGGCGCGGCGGGAGCCGAAGCCCGCGCGGGCGAGGACCTTCTGGATCCGCTCGCCCTCCTGCTCGGCGCCCGGGAAGGTCTTGGGCAGCTTGACGTCCTTCTTCCCGGCGTACCGGTCGCGGTTGCGCTCCTCGATCTGCGCCTCGTACTCGCGGGGACGTGCCGGGGCCGTACGCCCGCGCTGCTGGGGCTGCTTGGGACCGCCCTTGGCGCCGCCGCGCGCCGCACCGCCGCGCCCGGACTTGGGTCCCTCCTTCGTCGCTCCGGGGCCCACGTCGTAGCGGCGCTCCTCGGGGCGGGGCTTGCGGGGGCGGCCCTGCCCCTGCTTCTGGTCCCTGTCGTTACCGGCGCCGCGGTGGTTACCGCGTCCGCCGCTCTTGCCGCTGCCGCTGCTTCGCATCAAAGTTCCGTCTGGTCGTCTTCGTCGTCGGTACCCGGGGTGGCCGGGCGGCCCGGCACGTCGTCATCAGGCGCGTCCGGGTCGAACGACGGTACGCCTTCCTGGGTCTCGGCCTCGATCGCCTCCGCCTCCGGGAGGAAGGGCGCGAGTTCCGGGAGCTCGTCCAGGCCGCGCAGGCCCATCCGCTCCAGAAAGTAGTTCGTCGTCGTGTACAGGATCGCACCTGTTTCGGGTTCCGTGCCCGCCTCCTCGATCAGACCGCGCTGGAGGAGGGTGCGCATGACGCCGTCGCAGTTGACTCCGCGTACGGCGGAGACCCGGCTGCGGCTGACCGGCTGCCGGTAGGCGACGACGGCCAGGGTCTCCAGGGCGGCCTGCGTGAGGCGGGCCTGCTGGCCGTCCAGCACGAAACGCTCGACGGCCGGGGCGTACTCGGCGCGGGTGTAGAACCGCCAGCCGCCCGCCACGAACCGCAGCTCGAAGCCGCGCCCTTGGACGGTGTACTCGTCGGCCAGCTCGCGCAGGGCGTCCGCGATCTGGCGCCTGGGCCGCTCCAGTATCTTCGCGAGGTGCTCCTCGGTCGCGGGCTCGTCCACGACCATGAGGACGGCCTCCAGAGCGGGCTTGAGATCGAGTCCGGCGACGGCACGCAGCCCGGCCGGTACCTCGGTGGCTTCCTGGCTCATGCCTTCTTCTCCTCCTTCGGCGGCTCGGGCGGCCGGTCGAACTCGTCGGTGACGGTCGGGGTCTCGTCCCCGTGCCCGCCGGTCCACCGCACGAGCAGCTCACCGAGCGCGGTCTCCTGCTCCAGCTCGACGGCCTTCTCCCGGTACAGCTCCAGCAGCGCCAGGAAGCGGGCCACGACGGTCAGGGTGTCGTCGGTGTCCGCCACGAGTTCCCGGAAGCCGGCCTCGCCGAGCTCCCGGAGCCGCGCGACGACGATCGCGGCCTGCTCCTGCACGCTGACCAGCGGGGCGTGGATGTGGTCGACGTACACCTGCGGCTTGGGCTTGGGCTGCATCGCCTTCACGGCGAGCTTGGCGAACCCTTCCGCGCCGATGCTGATGACGACCTCGGGCAGCAGCTCGGCATGGTGGGGTTCGAGCCCGACGGTACGCGGATAGCGCCGGGCCTCGTCGTCGAGCCGCCCGCTGAAGATGTCGGCGATCTGCTTGTACGCGCGGTACTGGAGCAGCCGGGCGAACAGCAGGTCCCGGGCTTCGAGCAGCGCGAGGTCGGCCTCGTCCTCCACCTCTGCGGCGGGCAGCAGCCGTGCCGCCTTCAGATCGAGCAGCGTGGCCGCGACGACGAGGAACTCGGTCGTCTCGTCCAGATCCCAGTCCGGCCCCATCGCCCGGATGTACGCCATGAACTCGTCGGTCACCTTCGACAGCGCGACCTCGGTGACGTCCAGCTTGTGCCGGGAGATCAGCTGGAGCAGCAGATCGAAGGGACCTTCGAAGTTCGCGAGCCGGACCTTGAAGACCCCGTCGTCGCCGCCGGAACCGTCGGTCGAGGGCTGGGAGGCGCCCTCCGACGCGCTCCGCCCCTGCGGGGCCTCCGCTCCGAGGGCCGCCCCGGCCTCGGCCCGGGCGTGCGGAGGAACAGCCCCGGCTCCCGGCTCCGGAACGGCGACCTCGGCGTCGGTATCGGCCGCAGGAGCGGACGCGAGCGCCTTGCGCGGAGCCCCGGGCTCTCCGGACTCGGCGGCCGCGGCCGCGGTCTCGGTCGCGGCCACCGGCCCGGGGGTGGGATGCTCACGCCCGGCCGCCGGATGACCCGCCTCGGGCGGGAACCGGGACGGGTTGTCCCCCTCCGGGGAGACGCCGCCACGGCCCACCCCGGTGGCGGCAGCCGCGGGCTCCGCCGGGGCGGGCCCGGCCGCACGCTTCAGTCGAGTCGTTCCGGCCACCGTCCCCGGCTCGGCAGGGGCCTGCCGCTCCACGACGTCGGGCGGTTCCTCGGCAGCCAACGCCTGCGCGCCGGCCGCTGCCTCCGCGGCCCGGTCACCCGCCCCGGTGGCCTCCGCCTCCTCGGGCGTCACGCCAGACTCGGCGGTGCCCTCAGGCAACCCTCCGGGCTCGACCGGGTCCACCGGCTCAGCCGGCGGAGCCACCGGCCCACGCCCCAGCGCACGCCGACGCCCGGACGGGCCGCCGGGGGGTGGTGGGGAGGCGTTCGAGGTCATGGCCCCCGCAGGCTACCGCTAGCGCCCGCGCAGCCGTCGTACGAGGATGCTGGCGTCCCCGCGGGTCTCCAGGTCGGCGAGGACCACGGCGACCGCCTCGCGGACGATACGGCCGCGGTCGACGGCCAGGCCGTGTTCGCCGCGGAGCACGAGACGGGCGTGCTCCAGGTCCATGAGCTCCTCGGCCGACACGTACACCGTGATCTTCTCGTCGTGCCGCTCACGGCCGCTGGGACGGCGTGCGGCGGCACGCCCGCGCTTGCGCGGTGCCGCCGCGGCGGCACCGGCCGCACCCGCGGCAGAACCTTCCTGCGCCGCCTGCCTGCGGGCGGAGCCGGAGCGGCTGCGGGACTCCCCGGCCTCGGCCGAGTCCGCGTCCGCGGCGACATGCTCCGCGCCTTCGCCGTCGCCACCCTGCGCGGGCACCGACTGCGGCACGTCCTCCGCGGCCGTGGCCGCAGCGGCCACCGCGTCGCCCTCCCCCGCCGGAGCGGGCACCCGGGCGTCGCCGTTGGCCTGCCGCCTGGGCTGGGACGACTGAAGCGCCATCCCCCCTGTCGTACGGAAGAGTTCGTCGGCCCCCGGCAGACTCACTCGGCGTGACACCGGGCGAGCACCTCCCTGGCGAGCTGGCGGTAGGCGGCGGCACCGACGGAGTTGGAGGCGTACGTGGTGATCGGCTCACCGGCGACCGTGGTCTCCGGGAAGCGGACCGTGCGCCCGATGACCGTGTGGTAGACGTGATCGTCGAAGGCCTCGACGACACGCGCGAGCACCTCACGGCTGTGCACCGTGCGCGAGTCGTACATCGTGGCGAGGATCCCGTCGAGCTCCAGGTCGGGGTTGAGCCGCTCCTGGACCTTCTCGATGGTCTCCGTCAGCAGGGCCACACCACGGAGGGCGAAGAACTCGCACTCCAGCGGCACGATCACCTTGTGCGCGGCCGTCAGGGCGTTCACCGTGAGCAGGCCGAGCGAGGGCTGGCAGTCGATGACGATGAAGTCGTAGTCGTCCAGCAGCGGCTTCAGCGCGCGCTGCAGGGTCGACTCGCGGGCGACCTCGGAGACGAGCTGGACCTCGGCCGCCGACAGGTCGATGTTGCTGGGCAGCAGGTCCATGTTGGGGACCGCCGTCTTCAGCAGCACCTCGTCGGCCGCCATCCCCCGCTCCATGAGCAGGTTGTAGACGGTGAGGTCGAGTTCCATCGGGTTGACGCCGAGTCCGACCGACAGCGCGCCCTGCGGGTCGAAGTCCACGAGCAGGACCCGGCGTCCGTACTCCGCGAGCGCGGCACCCAGGTTGATGGTCGACGTCGTCTTGCCGACGCCGCCCTTCTGGTTGCACATCGCGATGATCTTCGCGGGTCCGTGGTCGGTCAGCGGGCCCGGGATCGGGAAGTACGGCAGCGGGCGCCCGGTCGGGCCGATGCGCTCCCGGCGCTGTCTGGCCGCGTCGGGCGCGAGAGTGGCCGCGTACTCGGGGTCGGGCTCGTACTCCGCGTCGGGGTCGTAGAAGTGCCCCTCGGGCAGTTCGTCGTAGTCGGCGAAGTGGTTGTGGGGCGCGCCACTTCCGTCGCCGGCCATGGCGTTCACGTGATGGCCATCCATCTTCTGGTGTGCAGTGTGAGTCGCCTGCTGACTCTGGTGGGCTGCGAAGGTGCGCACAGCGACGGAGCCGACAGCAGCGAACCCCGCGGGACCCTGGCCCCGTGCAGGCATTCCTGGTTGACCACCCCCGGGAGTAAATGTCGACTCATTCACAAGTCGTCTTACCTCCTTGGTGACCAGGAAACTTCTAGACAGGTCAGCGTGGCACCATGCCGACGGTTGGCGACTCTATGGCGTGTCGGGCGTCCGCAGCAACACAATCCGCCGGACCCGGCCCGATGTGTCGGCAATGAAACATCCCGCTGTCAAGGGCGTACGGCCGTCGCACGGCAGGTTTCACCGGTGTGCGAATCGGTTGAAGGGTTACGTTCGAGGCGAGTTGCCCGAGAATCGCGAAGTGACCATACACACATCCGGCCGGACCTTGTCGGGCAAGGTCCGGCCGGGTGCGCGGCATTGACGACCTGTGTTGACGTATCGCCTTTGCCTGTTGGTGACTTAGCCGACTTACCGGCCGCCGGGCTCAGCCGAGCAGCGAGGACAGCTCGACGTGCTCCACGTCGTGCGCCTCGGCGACCTCCTTGTAAACGACCTTGCCGTCATGGGTGTTGAGACCCTTGGCCAGCGCCGGGTCGCGGCGCAGCGCGTCCGCCCAGCCGTGGTCGGCGAGCTCCACGATGTAGGGCAGCGTGGCGTTGGTCAGCGCGTAGGTGGAGGTGTTCGGCACGGCGCCGGGCATGTTGGCGACGCAGTAGAAGACCGAGTTGTGGACCTGGAAGGTCGGCTCGGCGTGGGTGGTCGGACGGGAGTCCTCGAAGCAGCCGCCCTGGTCGATCGCGATGTCGACAAGGACACTTCCGGGCTTCATCCGCGAGACCAGCTCGTTGGTGACCAGCTTCGGGGCCTTGGCGCCGGGGACCAGCACCGCGCCGATGACGAGGTCGGCCTCCAGGCAGGCCTTCTCCAGCTCCAGGGCGTTGGAGACGACGGTCTGGATCTTGGTGCCGAAGATCTTGTCCGCCTCGCGGAGCTTGTTGACGTCCTTGTCGAGCAGGGTCACGTGGAAGCCCAGGCCGATGGCGATCTGTGCCGCCTGCCAGCCGGAGACGCCGCCGCCGATGACGACGGCCCGGCCGGCCGGCACGCCGGGGACGCCGCCGGGCAGCACGCCGCGGCCGCCGTTGGCGCGCATCAGGTGGTAGGCGCCGACCTGCGGGGCCAGCCGGCCGGCGACCTCGGACATCGGGGCGAGCAGCGGCAGCGCGCGGCCGGGCAGCTCGACCGTCTCATACGCGATCGCCGTGGTGCCGGACTCCAGCAGGGCGTCCGTGCACTCCTTGGAGGCGGCCAGGTGCAGGTAGGTGAAGAGCGTCTGGTCCTTGCGGAGGCGGTGGTACTCCTCGGCGATGGGCTCCTTGACCTTCAGCAGCAGGTCGGCGGCGGCCCACACCTCGTCGGCGGTCTCCAGGATCTGCGCACCGGCGGCCACGTACTCCTCGTCCACGATCGAGGAGCCGACACCGGCGCCGCGCTCGATGACGACCTGGTGGCCATGACGCACCAGCTCGTGCACGCCGGCGGGGGTGATGGCCACCCGGAACTCGTTGTTCTTGACCTCGCGGGGGATGCCGACCTTCACGTCGATCACGGTCCTTGACTCAGAGGGTATGGGCGTATTACTAGACATACCCGGGCACGCACGGGCACACCGGGAGAGACCGCAGGAGAACGTGCGGCATGGCCAGTCTAATGAAGGTGTTCCCGCTGTCTAGCCTTTCATTGCATCAATCTTCAGCGGATGTGCCACGGATTTCGCAGGTGTCAGGCTCCGGTTTCCGATGTGAGTCGCCGTCGGAGGCCCCCACGGGCTCCTCCTGGTCCTCCTCGTACTCGCCGAGGATCCGCTCGGCGGCCCCGCGGTGCAGCTGGGCCGACGCGGGGTCGCCGAGGTGCTCGAGGGTGTCGGCGACCCGCAGATGCAGCGCGGCCTGCAACCGCGTGTCCTCGGCCCGCCGCGCCCATTCCACGGCCTCCCGGCAGGTGCGCAGCGACTCCTCGGGCCGGCCCGCGTACTCCTGGACCCGCGCCAACTCGCTCAGCGCCCGGGCCTGGGCGGCCACGTCACCGTTCTTGCGGTGCCCCGCGATCGCCGCGCGCCAGTTCCGCACGGCCTCGCCGTAGCGGCCCGCGAAGGTGTGGGCGGCGGCGATCCGCCCGTACAGCCGGGCGGCCTCGGCGCGCTCGTCCCGGGCGAGCCGCTCGACCAGGGCCCGGCCGAACCAGTCGGCGGCCCGGTCGAAGTCGCCGAGCTCCAGATGCGCACCGCCTACGGATTCCATCGCGCGGCCGGTCGCATACGGATCGTTCACCTCACGTCCGGCGTCCAGCGCGGCCCGGTACCGGGCCAGGGCGTCGGCCGTGCGGCCGGTCCGGGCGTCGAGGTCGCCGATGTTGAGCAGGGCGGCGGCCCGCTCACGGGGCAGGTTCCGGCGCTCGGCCACGTCGAGGACCAGGCTGTGGATGTCGTAGAGGTCGGGCGCCGCCGCCTGGGTGCCGACATGCGCCACCATGGCCCGTACCAGCTGGGACATCAGCCGCCGGGCCAGGGTGTCCAGCTGCCCGTCGGCGACCGCGAGCCGGGCCGAGGCCAGCAGGGCGGGCCGGGTCACGCTCAGCCACTCGGCGGCCGCCCGGGGCGTGGGGAAGCGCAGGGCACGCGGCAGGTCGAGGAGCTTCTGGCGCGCCTGGGGGCTGTCGGTCTCAGTGATCGCCCGGCACGCCTGGAGCAGCCGCACCGTCCGCTCCAGCATGCGGGCGCGGGCCAGCTGGAGCTCGGCCGGGCGCTCGTGGTGCTCGGCGAGGACGCGGAGCCGGTCGTGCAGACAGCCCGGCACCTGGTACTGCGGCAGCGGCGAGTCCACCGCGTGCAGGAAGCCGAGGGCGACGAAGCCGTCGAGGGTGGTGCGGGCGCTGTCCACCGAGCAGCCGACGAGCGCGGAGGCGGTCTGCGGGTCGACCAGTCCGGCCGGGGCGAGGGCGAGCAGGCGCAGCATCCGGGCGGCTGTGGCGGGCAGGGCCGCGTAGGCGAGGCGGAAGACCCGGCTCAGCGCGGTCCCCTCGCCGTCTTCGGCGCGCAGCTGCTTGGCGAGGTCGGAGACGGCCGCCTTGGGACGGGCGGCGAGCCAGCCGCCCGCCAGCATCAGCGCGGCCGGCTGCCCCTGGCACTCCTCGGCGAGGCCCTCGGCGGCCCGGGGGTCGACGGTGATGCGGACTGAGCCGGTGTGCCGGGACAGCAGCTCCACCCCGGACTTGGCGTCCAGGCCGCCCAGGGTGCACGGGCGGACGTCCGAGATGCCGGTCAGCGGACCCTCTGAGACCGCGACGACCAGGCAGTCCGGGGTGTCGGGCAGCAGGGCGTCGACCTGCTCGGCGTCGGCCGCGTCGTCCAGCAGGAGCAGGGCCCGGCGGTCGGCCAGGGCGGTGCGCAGGGCGTCGGTGAGGTCGTCATCGCAGGCGCCTGCCGGGGCCTGCCGGTCCAGGGCGGCGAGCAGCTCCCGGGCGGTGTGCCCGACCGGCACGGGCGTGCCGTCGGGGTCACTCAGGCGGGCGCGCAGTACCCCGCCGGGGTAACGGTCCGCGACCTGCCGGACGAGTTCCCCGGCGAGTGCGGTGCGCCCCGAGCCGGGCCGGCCGGCGATGAGCAGCACACGCGCGCGTGGGGGCTTGCGGCCGGCGAGGGTGTCCAGGCCGGCGCGCTCGATGTCGGCGCGCAGTTCCTTCAACTCCCGTGTGCGGCCCAGGAATCGGCTCTCCCCGGAAGCGTGTCCGGTCAGCCGCACGTCGCCTGTCTCCACGACCTGATCCGTCACGGGCCACACTCCCGTCCCACCACACGCACAAGCCCGCCGGGACTCCGGTCCGGGCGTGAACAGAGCCTAGTTCACGCTCTGCAACGCCCCGGGCGGAGCACGACGGGCACGGCGGGCACATCCCCCGATCGGATCAGCCGATCTTCACACCACACTGGGCATGGGGCGGGATGCGGGGTGCTGGGCGGGATCCGGACACCTTCACGCCTCGAACGGACGCGCCGGCCACGGCGCCTGGGCCGGGCGCAGGGCGTCCAGACCGTCGCCGGCGCGTGCAGCGACCAGGGAGAGGACGCCCACGACGAGGCAGTTGTTGTGCAGTTCCCCGGCCAGCACGCCCCGGACGAGGTCCTCGACCGGTACCCGGTCGAGCTCCATGTCGGCCTCTTCCTCCTCCACCGCGAAGCGCTCGCCCTCGGCCTCGGACAGACCACGGGCGAGGAAGATCCGTACCGCTTCGTCGCAGCCGCCGGGGGTGGTGTAGACGTCGGTCAGCACCCGCCAGTCCTCGGCCTTGACGTGCGCCTCCTCGTACAGCTCGCGCTGGGCGGCGTGCAGCGGGTTCTCGCCGGGGACGTCGAGCAGACCGGCCGGGATCTCCCACAGCTTGTGGCGCACGGGGTGGCGGTACTGGCGCAGGACCAGGACGCGGTCGGCCTCGTCGAGGGCGAGGACGGCCACCGAGCCCGGGTGGACCTGGTAGTCGCGGCCGACCACGGTGCCGTCGGGCATGACCACGTCGTCGGTGCGGACGGAGGTCTTGTTGCCCACGAAGGGGGTGTCCGTCGCCCGGATCTCCCACTCCTCCGGGGTGTCCTTGATCGTCATGCCTGTCCTCCCACGTGCCCGGCGCGACTGCGCGTGCCGGGCCCGACGTGCCGAAAAGAAACCGGGGTGCACACCCTTTGAAGGGATGCACCCCGGCCACCGTACAACTGGTGTGTTACTTCGAAGTCTTCCGCTCGACCGCGGCCTTGACGAGCCCGGCGAACAGCGGGTGCGGGCGGGTCGGCCGCGAGCGCAGTTCCGGGTGCGCCTGGGTGGCGACCAGGTACGGGTGGACGTCGCGCGGGTACTCGACGTACTCGACGAGCTTGCCGTCCGGCGAGGTGCCGGAGAACAGGATGCCCGCCCTCTTCTCCAGCTCCGCGCGGTAGGCGTTGTTCACCTCGTAGCGGTGCCGGTGGCGCTCCTCGACGTACTCCTTGCCGTCGTACACCTCGCGCACGATCGAGCCCTCGGCCAGCTTCGCCGGGTACATGCCGAGCCGCATGGTGCCGCCCATGTCGCCCTCACCGGCGACGATGTCGAGCTGCTCGGCCATCGTGGAGATGACCGGGTGGGCGGTGGCCGGGTCGAACTCGGTGGAGTTGGCGTCGCCGATGTCGGCCAGGTTCCGCGCGGCCTCGATCACGATGCACTGCAGGCCCAGGCAGAGGCCGAGCAGCGGGATCTTGTTCTCGCGGGCGTACTTGATCGCGCCGACCTTGCCGAGCACGCCGCGGTCGCCGAACCCGCCGGGGATGCAGATGCCGTCGACGTCGCCGAGCTGCGCCGCGGCGCCCGCCGGGGTCTTGCAGTCGTCGGAGGTGACCCACTTGATCTTGACCCGGGCCCGGTTGGCGAAGCCGCCGGCGCGCAGCGCCTCGGTGACCGACAGGTAGGCGTCGGGCAGGTCGATGTACTTGCCGACCAGCGCGAGGGTGATCTCGTGGTCGGGGTTGTGGACGCGGTCGAGCAGGTCGTCCCAGGTCGTCCAGTCGACGTCCCGGAACGGCAGGTCCAGCTTGCGGACCACGTAGGCGTCCAGGCCCTCGCCGTGCACGGTCTTCGGGATGTCGTAGATCGAGCGGGCGTCGGGGCAGGCGACGACGGCGGCCTCGTCGACGTCGCACATCAGCGAGATCTTCCGCTTGATCGCGGTGGGGACCTCGCGGTCGCAGCGCAGCACGATCGCGTCCGGCTGGATACCGATGTTGCGCAGAGCCGCAACCGAGTGCTGGGTGGGCTTCGTCTTCAGCTCACCCGAGGGGCCGATGTACGGCAGGAGCGAGATATGAACGACGAAGACGTTGTCACGGCCGACCTCGTGACGGACCTGGCGGACGGTCTCCAGGAACGGCAGCGACTCGATGTCGCCGACCGTGCCGCCGACCTCCGTGATCACGACGTCGACCTCGTCCGTCGCCATGCGGCGGATGCGGTGCTTGATCTCGTTCGTGATGTGCGGGATGACCTGCACGGTGTCGCCCAGGTACTCGCCGCGGCGCTCCTTGGCGATCACGGTGGAGTACACCTGGCCGGTGGTGACGTTCGCGGAACCGTCCAGGTCACGGTCGAGGAAGCGCTCGTAGTGGCCGATGTCCAGGTCGGTCTCGGCGCCGTCGTTGGTGACGAACACCTCACCGTGCTGGAAGGGGTTCATCGTGCCCGGGTCCACGTTGAGGTACGGGTCGAGCTTCTGCATCACGACGCGCAGACCGCGGGCCTTGAGCAGCATGCCGAGGCTGGAGGCCGTCAGGCCCTTGCCGAGCGAGGAGGCGACACCCCCGGTGACGAAGATGTGCTTGGTCGTCGAGTTACGAAAAGCGGCGGGCGGCATGGCCAAGACGGGGCTCCCGTGGTCGCGGTCTGGGGGTGCGGTACGGCTGCCTGCCGGAGGTTTCCGGGGGGTCGCCGTCGCTGCGGTTCGGGGGTTTGCTGCCCACCGGTCCACGGGCTACCAGCGTATCAGCGCCGCGGGAGGATGGCTTCCGGCCACGCTCCGCGCACGCACCGACACTCAGACGGCCACCCTCACCGGTCTCTCACCCGTTGCTCACTCCTTCGGCGTACTCGCCTTGCCGAGACGGGCACCCGGAACATCGGCGTGCGTCGTATCCTGCTCGGACACTCGCTGCCGAGCCCGCCGGCCCAACGGCACCACCCCCCGCCCGTAAGCACCGGAACAACGTGAGCTCGTCAGTTCGTTGAGCAACAATTGGCGCTTTGCATCACGGCTGAGTGACCTGTTTTGCTTCATCGCTCAACGACGCATTGCAAGACTTGCTGAAAATCCCCCTTGACCGCACTAGCGACAGCCCCCTTGCGGGGTGACGTGGCCGTTCGACTGGAGTTGCACGTGGCCGGGCGCATCGAAGACTACGCACTCATCGGAGACATGCAGACCGCTGCCCTGGTCTGCCGGGACGGCACGGTGGACTGGCTGTGCCTGCCCCGCTTCGACTCGCACGCCATCTTCGCCGGCCTGCTGGGCAACGAGGAGCACGGCTTCTGGCGGCTCGGGCCCGCGTACGCCTCCGACCAGCAGCCGCCCACCGCGGCCCGGCGCAGCTACCGCGGTGACTCGCTGATCCTGGAGTCCGAGTGGGACACCCAGCGGGGCACGGTCCGGGTGACGGATTTCATGCCGCCGCGTGACGGCGCCCCGCAGCTGATCCGGATCGTGGAGGGCGTCTCGGGCCGCGTGCCGATGCGCTCGGCGCTGCGGATGCGGTTCTCCTACGGGCGGGTGGTGCCGTGGGTGCACAAGCACGACGGGCGCACGGTGGCCGTGGCGGGCCCCGACTCCGTGTGGTTCGACACATCCGCGGAGACGTACGGGAAGTCCCTGACGACGTACGCGGACTTCACGGTCGCGCCGGGTGACCGGATCGCGTTCACGATCTCCTGGCAGCCCTCGCACAAGGAGCCGCCGCCGCTGCCCGAGCCGGAGCAGTCGCTGGAGGCGACGGAGGACTTCTGGCGCGAGTGGGTCGACCACTGCACGTACCACGGCCCCTACCGGGAGGCCGTGGTCCGCTCGCTGATCACGCTGAAGGCCCTGACGTACGCCCCGACCGGCGGCATCGTCGCCGCGCCGACCACCTCCCTGCCGGAGGACATCGGCGGCGTCCGCAACTGGGACTACCGCTACACGTGGCTGCGCGACGCGGCGATCACGCTGTCCTCGCTGCTGCGCACCGGCTACCGCGAGGAGGCCCGCGCCTGGCGCGAGTGGCTGCTGCGGGCCGTGGCGGGCGACCCGGAGAACCTCCAGATCATGTATGGCATCGCCGGCGAGCGCGAGCTCGGCGAGGCGGAGCTGGACTGGCTGCCGGGCTTCGAGAACTCCACGCCGGTCCGGGTCGGCAACGGCGCCGCGCACCAGCTCCAGCTGGACGTCTACGGCGAGGTCACCGAGGCCCTGCACCTGGCCCACATGACGGGCCTCGCCCGCAACGACTACGCCTCGCTCCTCCAGCTGAAGCTGATCCGCTACCTGGAGGACCACTGGCAGGAGCCGGACGAGGGCATCTGGGAGGTGCGCGGCCCGCGCCGGCACTTCGTGCACTCCAAGGTGATGGCCTGGGTCGCCGTCGACCGCACGATCAAGCTGATCGAGTCCGGGGACGCGGACGGCCCGCTGGAGCGGTGGAAGGAACTGCGCGACGACATCCACCGCGACGTGTGCGAGAAGGGCTACGACAAGGAACGCAACACCTTCACGCAGTCCTACGGCTCGAAGGAGCTGGACGCGTCGCTGCTGCTGATCCCGCAGATGGGCTTCCTGCCGCCGGACGACAAGCGCGTCATCGGCACCATCGAGGCGATCCAGCGGGAGCTGTCCACGCCGGACGGCTTCATCCTGCGCTACCCGACGCAGGGCGACAACGAGGGCGTCGACGGCCTGCCGGGCGACGAGGGCGCGTTCCTCGCCTGCTCGTTCTGGATGGCCGACGACCTGGCGATGATCGGCCGCGTGGACGAGGCCCGCAAGCTGTTCGAGAAGCTGCTGTCGCTGCGCAACGACCTCGGCCTGCTGGCGGAGGAGTGGGACCCGCGCCTCCAGCGCCAGGTGGGCAACTTCCCGCAGGCGTTCAGCCACGTGCCGCTGATCGACACGGCACTGCGTCTGACGGCCTCTGGCGCCTACGGCGGCTGAGGGGCCCGACCGGCCGTGGCCCCCTAGTCTGGAAACGGACGATTGCCCCTTTTTCGGAAGGGGGCGGCCATGGCTTCCCTCTCGAAGGCGGGCGCGGCCCTCACCGCGCTGCGCGAGGATCTGACCGGCGACGTGTTCGCCCCGGAGGACCCGGGCTACGACGAGGCGCGGGCCGTCTTCAACGCCATGATCGACCGGCGGCCCGCCGTGCTCGCGCAGTGCGCCGACGAGGACGACGTCGTGCGGGCCGTGCGGTTCGCCAGGGGGCTGGATCTGCCGGTCGCGGTCCGGGGCGGCGGCCACAGCGTGGCGGGCATGGCCGTGGGCGAGGGCGGCGTGGTGGTCGATCTGCGCCGGATGCACGACGTGACCGTGGATCCGGCGTCGCAGGCGGTCCGGGTCGCCGGCGGGGCCACGATGAGCCACCTGGACCGGGCCACCGAGCCGTACGCACTGGCGACGACCGGCGGCCGTGCCTCCACCACGGGCGTCGGCGGTTTCGTGCTGGGCGGCGGCACCGGCTGGCTCGACCGCTGGTGCGGCCTCGCCGTCGACAACCTGCTCGGTGTCGAACTCGTCACCGCCGACGGCACCCGGATCCACGCCAGTGCCGACGAGAACCCGGACCTGTTCTGGGCGCTGCACGGCGGCGGCGGGAACTTCGGCGTCGCCACGGCGCTGACGCTGCGGCTGCACGAACTGCCCGAGTTCTCCATCGCGCTGGTGCTGTTCCTGCCGGAACACGGCCCGGACGTGGTGCGCACCTACCGCGAGGTGATCACGCACGGGCCCGACGAGGCGGGCGGCGGCGTTCTCTACTTCACCGGCCCGCCGGAGGATTTCGTACCCGGGCACCTCGTGGGCAGGCTCGTGTGCGGCGTGCTGCTGACGTACGCCGGCGGTGAGGACGACATGCGCAAGGTCGCCCAGCCCCTGCTGGCCCTGCCGCACGAGGCCGAGATCGTCGGCGCGATGCCGTACGCCGACGTCCAGTGCATGATCGACGATCCGCCGGGGATGCGGAACTACTGGTCGGCGGAGTACCTGACGGGCGCGCCCGACGACTTCGTGGACGTCTTCTGCGCCCGGGCGGAGTCCATGCCGGTGCCGACCGGCACCCAGCACGTGCTGTTCCCGCAGGGCGGGGCGATCGCCGACGGCCCGGGCGAGTATCCGGTGCCCTACCGGGACGCGCCCTGGGCGGTGCATCCCTTCGGCATCTGGGAGGACCCGGCGGACGACGAGCGGTGCGTGCGGTGGGTGCGGGACGTGCGCGCCGACGTGCGGCCGTGGAGCACCGGCGCCGTCTACCTGAACTTCATCGGCGACGAGGGCACCGACCGGGTGGTGGCGGGACTGGGCACCGAGAACACCCGGCGGCTGGCGGAACTGAAGCGGCGTTACGACCCGGACAACGTGTTCCGCTTCAACCACAACATCACGCCGGCCTGAGGGCCGTGAGCGTCCGCTCCCCCGCCGGGTCGCCCGCCGTGGCCGGGACCAGGGCGATCTCGTCGAGGCCGGCCTCGGCGTAGGCGTCGATGCGGGCGCGGACGGTGCCGGCGTCGCCGACGAGCGCGACCGTGTCCGCGGCCTCGGGCGGCAGGGCCCGCAGCAGAGTGTCGCGGTCGGCTCCCTTGGCGGCCAGTTCGACGACCTCGGCGAACCCCGCCTCGACGAACATGTCGCTGTAGCCCGGCACGGTGAGATAGCCGACGACGCTGCGCAGGACCTGGGTGAGCGTCTCGGGCCGGGGGTCCACGGCGGCGGGCAGCCAGGCGACCAGCCGGGGCGGCGTGCGCCCTGCCCGCTCGGCGGCGGCGAGCATCCGGGCCCGCAGCATGCGGACCTGCTCGGGGGAGACGATGTCGAGCAGCATCCGGTCGGCGTGCTCGACCGCCGCGGCGACCGCGCGTTCACCGAACGCCGCGACGGTGAGCATGCCTCCGGGCGGCGGCAGACGGCGCGGGAAGCCGCTGCCGGGCACGATCGGCTCGCCCGGCCGGCTCTCCATCAGCGCGCGCACGGCCGCCGCCGACTCCGCCAGCGCGGCGGCGGGCCGGGTCCGCGGCCGGCCGTGCACGCCCTCGACGACCCGCTTGCTGGAGGTGCCCAGGGCCACGCCGACGGGCCGGCCGGTGACGGCCGCGGTGGACGCGGCGCCCCGCACGATGGTGAGCGGGTCCCGTACCGACACCGGCACGGGACCGGCCGTCAGGGTCGCCTGTCCGGTGGCCGCGCCGATCGCCGTCGCCAGGACGAACGAGTCCCACGTCGGTCCCTCGCCCGCCCACACCTCCCGGTACCCGAGCCGGTCGGCGAGCACCGCCACCCGCAACGGCTCCTCGACCGGACTGTCGTCCTCCCGCCCCACCGCCACCACGCTGATGTCCATGACCGCGCCCGTACCCGGTCGATCACCCCGTAATCCGGAGAGATCCGCCGCGGGCTCCTGGAGGTGATCGTCCCGGTGCCCCGCCGGAGATGTCCCTCAGGCACCCGCGCGGGTAGCGTCCGGCTCATGGAGACCGGGACGGACGGCGGTTACGGCACCCAGGCCGCCGGGATCACCGTGCAGCGGGCACTGGAGCTGCCGGGGCTGCGCAGCGGGCTGCCCGAGGTGCTGGCGGGGGCCGACCGGCTGGGGCGGACCGTGCGCTGGGTGCACGCCGGGGAGGTGCCGCACATCGCCTCGCTGCTCAAGGGCGGCGAGCTGCTGCTGACCACGGGCTACGGCCTCGGCACCCGCCCGGCCGAACAGCGGGCGTTCGTACGCACGCTGGCCGAGCGCGGCATCGCCGCCCTGGTCGTGGAGCTCGGCCCGCGCTTCGCACGGCTGCCCGCCGCCCTCGTCGACACGGCCCGTTCGGCCGGGATGCCGCTCGTCCAGCTGCACCGCGAGGTGCCGTTCGTCACGGTCACGGAGGAGATCCACACCGAGATCGTCAACGGCCACTACGCGCTGCTCCAGCGGGCCGAGGAGGTGCACCGGCGGTGTACGGAGGCCCTGCTGGGCGGCGGCGGGGTGCCCCAGGTCCTCGGCATCCTGGCCGACTTCGGCGGCAATCCCGTCTTCCTGGAGACGGCGGAGGGGCAGTTGCTGTACGCCGCCGGGGCCGGTCCCGAGGGGGCGGACCCGCTCCAGGTGTGGGAGGGGCTGCGCGGCCAGCACAAGGACGAGCCGCCGCTCGCGGGCTCGGTCCTGGTGGACGTGCCGGGCGGCGGGCCCGGCAGCGGGGGCGTCCGCGCGCGGCTCGTCCTGCTGCCCGTTCGGGCTTCCCTGGCGCCGGTGCACCGGATGGCGGCGGAGCGGGCCGCGGGCATCCTGGCCGTGGTGCTGATGCAGGCGCGGCAGGAGGAGGAGCTGGCGGCGCGCGGGCGCGGCGACTTCCTCACGGACCTCGCCGAGGGCCGGGTCACGGCACAGGACGCCCCGGCACAGGCGCGCGTGCTGGGTTTCCGGCCGGGTGACGGCCCGCTGCTGCCGGTCGTCATGCGGCTCGGGGACACCCTGTCACCGGGGGGAGGCTGGGCCGTGCTGGCCCGGGCGGTGTCCGAGGAGCTGGCCTCGGTGGGCGTGCCGGTGCTGCTCGGGGTACGGCCGGTGGAGGGCCGGGTGCTGGTGCTGCTGGGGCTGCGCTCGGAGCCGGAGCGGGTGACGGTCGCGGAACGGGTCGCGGTGGCGCTGCGGGCCGGGGTCGGCCGGGCCGGGATGCTGCGGCCGGGCGGGCCGCCGCCCGTGGTGGTCGTGGGGGTGGCGGGCGGCTGGACGGCTGCGGCGTCGGGCCTGCGGCACGCGGCCGAGACGGCCACGGCGGCCCAGGGCCTGCCGGACCGGCCCTGGTACGACGCCCGGCGCCTGGACATCGATCTGCTGATGTGGCGACTGCGCGACCATCCGGACCTGGCCGCCTTCGTCGACCGGGCCCTCGGTCCGCTCCTGGAGCACGACCGACGCTCCCGGCCGCCGCTGCTGCCCACCCTGTCGACCTACCTCGCCCACGCGGGGCGCAAGGCGGAGACGGCCCGGGAGCTCCACCTCAACCGGCAGACCCTCTACAACCGCCTGGCGCGCATCGGGGAGTTGCTGGGCACGGACCTCGACGACCCGCAGACGGTACTGGCCCTGAGCCTGGCCCTGCGTGCCCGCAGGCACGTTCCCTAGCCAGCGGGATGTCTAGGCAAGGGGCCGGGGCTGGGTCAACTCGTCGTACACGCTGAGCACTTGGGCGACCGTCTCGTCCTCGCTCGGCCAGGTCGCCGCCTGCCGCGCGCCCCTGGCCTTCATCAGCTCCCGGCGCTCGGGGTCGCCGAGCAGGCGTACGACGGTGCCGGCGAGCGCCTCCGCGTCGCCGCGCGGGACGAGTTCGGCCGCATCGCCGACGAGTTCCGGGATGCCGCCGACGTCGGCCGCGACGAGCGGCACGCGCGCGTGGAGGGCCTCCTGGGCGAGGACGGAGCGCGCCTCCTCCCATCGGCTCGGCAGCAGGGCGAGGTCGGCGGCGGCGAGCAGGTCGGTGATGTCGTCGCGCCGCCCGATGAGCCGGACGGGCAGCTCCTCGCCCTCGATCCGCTCCTGGAGTTCACCGCGCAGCGGCCCCTCGCCCGCGATCACGACCAGGGGCACGGGATCGAGCCGGCGCCAGGCGCGCGCGGCGTCCAGCAGCACGTCGTACCCGCGGTGCCGCTCCAGGGAGCCGACGGCCATCAGCAACGGCCGTCCGGTGGCGCCGAGTTCGGCACGCACCTTGGGGCGCAGCCGGTCGGGGTCGTCGGGCTCCAGGGGCCTGCGGGGGCCGGGCAGTGCGACGGCCGCGAGCCGCGCGTCCCGCGCGCCGGTCCGCCTGGCCCGGTCCACGAGGGCCGAGGTGGTCCCCAGCACCACGGTGGCCGCCTTCACGACCCGCCGCTCCAGCACCCGCAGCAGATGGGCGCGTGCCCCGTCGGCGTGCGCCCGGTCGTGCCACGTCACGACCAGCGGAGTACGCACGCGCCGCCCGCTGAGCGCGAGCACGGTACGGAACGAGGCGTGCAGCCCGTGCGCGTGCACCAGATCGGCGTCGGCACAGGCCGCCCGCAGGGCCGCGACCGACACCGGGTCACTGCTGCGCGGCACATGCACATGGTCCGCCCCGACACCACTGAAGTCATAGGCGCGATCCGCCTCATAAGGGGCGCACACCGTGACTTTCACGCCCCGCGCGACGAGCCCCGCAGTCAGGGAGCGCACATGCGCACTGCTGGCCGCATTGCCTCCGCCCAGCACCTGCACGGTGCGCAACGGCGACTGGCCATGCGGTGAGTGGCTGCTCACGGGGGTCACGTGGCCGGGCTCCTGGTTCGGGTCGGGCAGTCACCGCGCAGGATTCCCACGCGTCCTCCGCCAAGGATGCCAGGACACATGCGGGTTCCGGGAACGCCCGAAGCCCGGCGGCGCGACAGCGGGGGTGCGGCATCGGGGAGACGCGCCGGGCCGGGTCACCCACACGAGTGAAGATCGGCGCATCTCCCGTCAACTACGCGACCGCTCCTCGGCTACAGATCCGCCCGAGCCGTCGCCAGCAGCTCCTCCGCGTGCGCCCGGGCCGTCTCCGAATCTTCCTGGCCGGCCAGCATCCGGGACAGCTCCCGGACCCGTTCCTCGCCCTCCAGCACCTTCACACCGGAACGGGTGACCGACCCGTCGTTCGTCTTCTCGACCAGCAACTGCCGGTCGGCGAAGGCGGCGACCTGCGGGAGATGGGTCACGACCACGACCTGCGCGGTCCTCGCCAGGCGCGCGAGCCGCCGGCCGATCTCGACCGCCGCCTTGCCACCGACACCGGCGTCGACCTCGTCGAAGAGATACGTCGGCACGGGATCCGTCCCCGCGAACACGACCTCCACGGCCAGCATCACGCGGG
Source organism: Streptomyces afghaniensis (assembly GCF_044327915.1). Taxonomy (NCBI): domain Bacteria; kingdom Bacillati; phylum Actinomycetota; class Actinomycetes; order Kitasatosporales; family Streptomycetaceae; genus Streptomyces; species Streptomyces afghaniensis. The sequence continues at coordinate 11,607 of NZ_JBIRGJ010000009.1, read as the reverse complement.
ACAGCTCACCACCGGACGCCCCCTTGGCGATCGGCCGCGGCGGCGCGCCCGGGTGCGGGGCCAGCAGCAGCTCGACCTCGTCGGCGCCAGCGGGTCCGTACGCGACCGGACGGCCGCCGACCTCGACGCCGTCGGGGTCCTCGGTCTGCCGGATGTCGAAGGACACGCGCGCGTGCGGCATGGCCAGGGAGGCCAGCTCGGCGGTCACGGCAGCGGCGAACCGCTCGGCGGCCTCCGTCCGCGCGTCCGTCAGCGCCTGTGCGAGCCCTCCCAGTTCGGCCCGCAGCGCGTCCCGTTCGGCGGTCAGTTCCCCGATCCGCTCGTCGTCCCCGTCGAGTTCGGTCAGCCGGGCGGCACTGCGCTCGGCCCAGGCCAGCACGGCGGCGATGTCCTCGCCGTACTTCCGCGTCAGTCCGGTCAGCGCGGCCCGCCGCTCCTCGACGGCCGCCAGCCGCAGCGGATCGGCGTCCAGGTCGTCGGCGTACCCGGCCAGGTCCCCGGCCGCGTCGCGCAGCAGGATCCCGATCTCCCCGATGCGGTCGGCGAGCGCGGCCAGCGCCGGGTCGTGCGACCGTACGGCGTCCAGGGCCCGCTGCGCGCCCGCGACGAGCGTCCCGGCGTCGACGCCCTCCGGGTCCTCCGGATTGCCCGCGAGGGCGGCGTGCGCGACCGCGGCGGCGGACGCCAGCGCCTCGGCGTGCCCGAGCCGCTCGGCCTCCTCGGCCAGCTCCACGTCCTCACCGGCCCGGGGCTCGACGGCGGCGATCTCGTCGAGCCCGTAGCGCAGCATGTCGGCCTCCTGGGCCCGCTCACGCGCGCGCGTGGTGATCTCGTCGAGTTCGGCGGAGACCGCCCGCAGCCGCTTGTAGGCCTCGCCGTACTTGGCCAGCGGCACGGCGACCGCGTCACCGGCGTACCGGTCGAGCGCCTGCCGCTGCCGGGACAGCTTGAGCAGCCCCTGCTGGTCCGTCTGCCCGTGCACGGCCACCAGCTCGTCCGCGAGCTCGGCGAGCACCCCCACGGGCACACTGCGCCCGCCCAGGTGCGCCCGTGAGCGCCCCTCGGCGGAAACGGTACGGCTGATCAGCAGCGCCCCGTCGTCGAGCTCGGCCCCGGCCTCCTCGGCGCGTACGGCTGCCGTGGCGTTGTCCGGGACGGTGATCCGCCCCTCCACGACGGCCTTCCCGGCCCCGATCCGCACCAGCGCCGGGTCCGCGCGCCCGCCCAGCAGCAACCCGAGGCTGGTGACCACCATGGTCTTGCCCGCACCCGTCTCACCGGTGACCGCGGTGAACCCGGGCGACAGCTCGACGACAGCGTCGTCGATCACGCCGAGCGACCGTATCCGCATCTCCTCCAACACGGACACGACCTTACGAGGTCCGAGCCAAGGATTGCGACTGGCCTGCCCTTGTCACCCACGAGAGTGGATCGCCCTTCAGGGGCGCGGGGAACTGCGCGACAAGCCACAGACGGCCCGCACCCGCCGACGACGAGCAGCCACGCTAATGGGGAGCTCCCCGCCACCCGGAAACAGGCAGCGCGAACTTGGCCACCAGCCGGTCGGTGAAGGACGCATGATGCAACCGAGCCAGCCGCACCGGCACAGCCCCCCGCCGCACCTCCACCCGCGCCCCGGGCGGCAACTCAACGGTCCGCCGCCCGTCACACCACAGCACACCCGGCGGAATGTGTGGCAGAACCTCCACAGCCAACACAGAATCCGGCGATGTCACCAACGGCTTCGCGAACAACGCGTGCGCGCTGATCGGCACCATCAACAACGCCTCGACCTCCGGCCACACCACCGGCCCACCCGCGGAGAACGCGTACGCCGTCGACCCCGTGGGCGTCGCACACACGATCCCGTCGCAGCCGAACCCGGTCACGGGCCGCCCGTCGATCTCCAGGACGACCTCCAGCATCCGCTCGGCGGACACCTTCTGCACGGCCGCCTCGTTCAGCGCCCAGTCCGTGTGCACGATGTCCCCGTTGCGGTGCACCACGACGTCGACGGTCATCCGCTCCTCGACCTCGTACGCCTTGGTCACCACCCGGTCGACGACCTTGTCGAGGTCGTCCCGCTCGGCCTCCGCGAGGAACCCCACGCGCCCGAGGTTGACGCCGAGCATCGGCACGCCCGACGCCCGCGCGAACTCGGCACCGCGCAGCAGGGTGCCGTCACCGCCCAGCACTATGAGCAGCTCACACCCGTCGAGGCACTGCGGAGTGGCCTCCTTGACCAGCTCCACCTCGTCCGGAAGCGGCAGGTCACGCGCCTCGGCCTCCAGGACGCGCACGCCGAGACCGGAGCGCAGCAGTCCCTTCACGACGAGCTCGGCACTGCGCACGGCGGCGGGCCGCCCCGTGTGGGCGAGCAGGAAAACAGTACGAGCTCGGTTCTCGGTCAACGCGGCCCCTCCGCCACTGCACGGTCGACATCGGCCGGGTCCGGTTCCGGTGCCCCGGCCCGCAGCCACAGAAAGTATTCGACATTCCCCGACGGCCCGGGCAGCGGACTGGCCGTCACGCCCTTCACCCCGAGCCCCAGCCCCCAGGCCTTCCGGGCCACCCCCGTCACCGCTTCGGCCCGCAGCTGGGGGCTGCGTACGACTCCCCCGCTGCCCAGCCGCTCCTTCCCCACCTCGAACTGCGGCTTGACCATCATCACCAGGTCCGCGTCCGGCTTCACGCACCGCACCAGGGCGGGCAGGACCAGCCCGAGCGGGATGAAGGACAGATCCCCCACGACAAGATCCACAGGCTCCCCATCGATCTCTTCAAGTGTCAATTCGCGAACGTTCGTACGGTCCTTGACGGTGACGCGTTCATCGTTCTGCAGAGACCAGGCGAGTTGTCCGTATCCGACGTCCACGGCGACGACATGGGCGGCGCCCGCGCGCAGCAGGACATCGGTGAAACCGCCGGTGGACGCTCCGGCGTCGAGTGCCCTGCGCCCCTCGACGACCAGGCCCTGCGGCAGGAACGCCGTCAGCGCGCCGGCGAGCTTGTGCCCGCCGCGCGACACGTAGTCGGGATCGTTCGCGTCGGCCGCGACGACGATCGCGGCCGCGGTCTCCACCTGCGTGGCGGGTTTGGTCGCGACGGTCTTGCCGACGGAGACCCGCCCGGCGGCGATCAGCTGGCCGGCGTGCTCACGCGAACGCGCGAGCTTCCGGCGGACCAGCTCCGCGTCGAGACGGCGGCGTGCGACTCCTGCCACGTTCGGTTCAGCTCCTCGGTCCGTGCTGCGACGGGGGCACCGGAGGTCCCGGGCGGGCGTCGAGCGCGGTGAGCGCGTCGCGCAGCCCCCGGTGTACATCCTCGTACACCTCGACGTGTCCGTCCGTGGCGAGGTGATCCGCGTCACCGAGCCGGTCCAGGGCCGCGTCCACGTCGGCGTTGCCCGTAGGGGTGCGGGGCACGTTCAGCGGGGCGGGGGCGGCGGGGTCGTCCTCCGGCGCCGGCACCGGCTCAGACCCGGGCTCCGGCTCGGGGGCGGGTTCCTCCTCCGCCACCGGCATTTCTGGAACTGCGTCTTCCATGCCCCGACGCTACCGCGAACCGCTGCGGTACCGTCGATCGCGATGGCCACGATCGAGGAGTGCCGCAGCGCACTCGACAAGCTCTCCGACAACATGCAGCGCGCCGAAGGGGACGTCCGCGACGCGGCGGCCCTGGACCGTTCGGTGAGCTGCCACATCACGGACCTGGACGTCACCTTCGTCGGCCGTATGCGCGGCGGGCGGATCGAGGTGCACGACACCGTGCAGGGACCGCCGCCGGACCGGGCCGAGATCAGGCTCGCCATGACGGGTGACGACCTGGTCGCCCTGGTCGACGGCGAGCTGAGCTTCGCCAAGGCCTGGGGCTCGGGCCGGGTGAAACTGCACGCGGGCGTGCGCGACCTGCTCCAGCTCAGGAAACTTCTGTAGCGACCGTCTTCTCGACCCCTGCCCCGGTCCCCGTCCCGACGCGTGCCTTCCGCGCCGCCGGCACGACCAGCGGCGTCCCCGTCTCCGGGTCGTCGATGACCTGGCAGCGCAGTCCGAAGACCTCCTCCACCAGGCCGGCCGTGACGATGTCCTTCGGCGCGCCCTCGGCGACGACCCCGCCCTCGCGCAGGGCGATGAGGTGCGTGGCGTAGCGGGCGGCATGATTCAGGTCGTGCAGCACGGCGACGAGCGTGCGCCCCTGCTCCTCGTGCAGCTCCGCGCACAGGTCCAGCACGTCGATCTGGTGCTGGATGTCCAGGAACGTCGTCGGTTCGTCGAGCAGCAGCAGCGGCGTCTGCTGGGCGAGTGCCATGGCGATCCACACGCGCTGGCGCTGACCGCCCGACAGCTCGTCGACGTAGCGGTCGGCCAGCTCGGCGACGCCGGTCTGCCGCATCGACTCCTGGACGACCCGCTCGTCCTCGGTCGACCACTGGCGCAGGATCCCCTGGTGCGGGTAGCGGCCGCGGCCCACCAGATCGCCGACGGTGATGCCGTCGGGCGCGATGGACGACTGGGGCAGCAGACCGAGCGTGCGCGCGACCTTCTTCGCGGGCATCGACTGGATGACCTGTCCGTCGAGCAGCACCCGGCCCGTACTGGGCTTGAGCATCCGCGACAGCGCCCGCAGGAGCGTCGACTTGCCGCACGCGTTGGGGCCGACGATCACGGTGAAGGAGTTGTCGGGTATCTCCACCGACAACTGCTCGGCGATGACGCGCTGGTCGTAGGCGAGGGTGACGTTCTCGGCGGACAGACGGTTCACGGTGCTCCTTCGGTTCTTGCTCATATCCTGCCCGCCTTGCGTTCGGTGACCAGCAGCCACAGCAGATAGACACCGCCGAGCACGCCGGTGACCACGCCCATGGGCAACTGCTCGGCGCCGAACGCCCGCTGCGAGAGCCAGTCGGCGATGACCAGCAGGGCGGCGCCCATGCACAGGGAGGCCAGCAGGTTCGGGCCGGGCGCACGGGTCAGGCGCCGGGCCAGCTGCGGCGCGGTGAGCGCGACGAAGCTGACCGGACCGGCGGCGGCGGTCGCGGACGCGGTCAGCAGCACGGCCGCCACCATCAGCAGCAGCCGTACGCGCTCCACCCGCACCCCGAGGGCGTACGACACGTCGTCGCCCATCTCCATCATCCGCAGCCCGCGCGCGTTGCACAGGACGAGCGGCACGAGCACGGCGCACAGCCCGAGCAGCGGCCAGACCTGGGCCCAGTCGCGGCCGTCGAGGGATCCGGTCATCCACACGACCGCGCGGGCCGCGTCCACGATGTCGGACTTGGTCAGCAGATAGCCGTTGACCGCCGTGACGATCGCGGAGACACCGATACCGACCAGCACCAGCCGGTATCCGTGCACACCCCGCTTCCAGGCGAGCACATAGATGGCCAGGCCGGTCACCAGACCGCCCGCCAGCGCCCCGGCGGCGACCTGGTTCGCGCTCCCGGAGAACAGCACGATCACCGTGAGCGCGCCGGCCGTCGCCCCCTGCCCGAGGCCCAGCACGTCCGGACTGCCCAGCGGATTGCGGGAGATGGACTGGAACAGCGCTCCGCCGAGCCCGAGCGAGGCGCCCACCAGCAGCCCGACCAGGACCCGCGGCAGCCGCAGTTCGTTGACGATGAACTCCTGGCCCGCGTTGCCCTCGCCGAACAGCGTCCGCAGCACGTCGGCGGCCGGGATCGGGAAGTCGCCGGTACCGATGAGCACGACACTCGCCGTGAGCGCCGCGACCAGCAGCAGGAGCACGACGGTCAAGGCCCGCACGTCCAGGCGCACGGAGAGCCCGCCCGGGGTCCGCACGGCACGGTTGGTGGTCTTCACAGCTGCGCCGTCCTCCGCCGTCGTACGAGATAGATGAACACCGGCCCGCCGAGGATCGCGGTGACGATGCCCACCTGCAGTTCCGCGGGCCGGGCCACGATCCGGCCGATGACATCGGCGCCGAGCAGCAGCACCGGCGACAGGATCGCCGCGTACGGCAGGATCCAGCGCAGGTCGGGCCCGGTGAAGGAACGCACGACGTGCGGCACCATCAGCCCGACGAACACGATCGGCCCGCAGGCCGCGGTCGCCGCCCCGCACAGCACGGTCGCCGCCAGCATGGACAGCGCCCGCGTCCGGTTCAGGTTGGCGCCGAGCGCCTTGGCGGTGTCGTCGCCCATGGCCATGGCGTTGAGCGGCCGGGACAGGGCCAGCGCCAGCACCATGCCGGCCAGCAGGAACGGCAGGACCTGCCGGATGGTCGAGTCGTTCGCCGCGGACAGCGAACCGACCGTCCAGAACCGCATCTTGCCCAGTGCCGCGTCGTCCATGATCATCACGGCCTGGAGGTAGCCGTAGAGCGCGGCGCTGATCGCCGTACCGGCGAGCGCGAGCCGCACCGGCGTCGCGCCCCGGCTGCCGCCGAGGAACCACACCAGCGCCCCGACCGCGGCCGCTCCGAAGAACGCGAACCAGACGTAGCCGCTGAGCGAGGTGATCCCGAGGAACGTGACGGCCGTGACGACCGCGGCGGACGCACCCGCGTTGATGCCGAGCAGGCCGGGGTCGGCCAGCGGGTTGCGCGTGAGCGCCTGGAGAACCGCTCCGGCCAGGCCGAGAGCGGCGCCGGCGAGCAGCCCGAGCACGGTCCGCGACAGCCGCTCCGCGACGACGACGTCGCCGTACGTCCCCGAGTCCTCGAACAAGCCGTGCCAGACCTGTCCGAGGGACAGCTCTTTCGCTCCGATCGCGATACTCGCCAGCGCGACGAGCACCAGGATCGCAACGGCCAGGACGAGCCCGAAGGCACGTATCGCCCGTCGGGTCGGGGGCGCGGGGGCGGTCTCCGCGCGCTGTTCGGGGGGACTGTCGACCAACACGCAAGTTAGGTTAGCCTACCCTGCCAACGATCTCGATTCCGGAGTCCGGCCGCCGCCACGGACACCCCGCCGGAGTGTGCCCGCGCGCCGCGGACCCAACCCTGACTCGGAACCGCGGATCCGCCCCTGACTCGGAACCGCGCATCCGACGGGCACTCAAAGGCCCAGCCTCGCCAGTGACTTCCCCCCGTCCAGCTCGCACACCCCCGCACCGGCGGCCGTCCACGCCGCGGCGCACAACGCGCGCAGCCCGTCCAGCGCCTCGCCGTCCCCGTCGAGCTCCAGCCGGTCAGCACCGGCCGTCGCCGTCCAGCCACCGCACCGGAACCCGCCGTCGCCCGCCTCCACGACATCCGGCTGGCCGCTGAGCATCCCGCGCAGATCGGCGTCCACATACGTCGGCCGGTGCTGCGGCGGCGCCGCCAGCAGCTGAGCGCCGTCGGTCACCCCGGTCAGGACGAGCAGCGAGTCGACCTCCCCGTTGAACGCGCCCTCGATGTCCGTGTCCAGCCGGTCCCCCACCACCAGCGGCCGCTCCGCCCCGGTCCGCAGGATGGTCTCCCGGTGCATCGGCGGCAGGGGCTTGCCCGCGACCTGCGGCTCGGCGCCCGTGGCGATCCGCACGACCTCCACCGCCGCGCCGTTGCCCGGCGCGATCCCACGCCCGCTCGGAATCGTCAGGTCGGTGTTCGAGGCGAACCAGGGCACACCGCGCGCGACCGCGTAACTGGCCTCCGCGAAACGACCCCACGGCAGCTCGGGACCGCCGTACCCCTGCACCACCGCCGCCGGATCGTCGTCCGCCGACTCCACGGGCACGAGCCCGCGCTCGCGCAACGCGACCCGCAGCCCGTCACCGCCGACCACCAGCACGCGGGCGCCCTGCGGCACCTGCTCGCTGATCAGCCGCGCGACCGCCTGCGCCGAGGTGATGACGTCGTCCGCGCCCGTCGGTATGCCGAGTTCCGTCAGATGCCCGGCCACGGTGTCCGGAGTCCGCAGCGCGTTGTTGGTGACGTACGCCAGACGCATCCCGCCCGTCCGGGCCGTGGCCAGCGACTCGACGGCGTACGCGATCGCGCTCCCGCCCGCGTACACAACACCGTCCAGGTCGAGCAGCGCCGTGTCGTACGCCTCGCTCAGGGCCCGCCCACTGCCCTCGGGCCTCGTCCTGACGCTCCGGCTCATCCCGCATCGCTCCTCGTTCGACGGCTTTCCCCCGATCATCCCCCATGCCACTGACAGCCGTACGATGCCGGGATGAACACAGCAGGTCACTCGGAAGCAACGGAGCGCCGAGGCCTGGAACTCACCCCGTTCCGAGGCCTTCGCTACGACCCCGACCGGGTCGGCAGTCTGGCCGCAGTGACGTCCCCGCCGTACGACGTCGTCGTCCGCCCCGACGGAGTGCACCATCTCCAGTCAGCCGACCCGTACAACATCGTCCGCCTGATCCTCCCCGAGGCCGCCACCCCCGGCGCCCGCAACGACCAGGCCGCAAAGACCCTGCGCCACTGGCTGTCCGAGGGCGTCCTGACCACCGACCCGCAACCCGGCCTGTACGTCTACGAGCAGCGGGACGGCAACGGCATGCTGCAACGCGGCGTCATCGGCGCCCTGCGCGTCTCGGACCCGGCCGAGCAGGTGGTGCTGCCGCACGAGGACGTCATGCCGCACATCGTCGCCGACCGCGCGGCCCTGATGCGGGCCACCTCCGCGAACCTCGAACCCCTCCTGCTGACCTACCGCGGCGACGACTCGACGACCGCCACGGCGGACCTGATCGAGCGCACCGCCGAACAGCCACCGCTCCTCGCGACCACCACGGAGGACGGCTTCAGCCACCGCCTGTGGTCGGTCACCGACCCCGCCGACCTGGCCACGATCCAGGCCGGCCTGGCCCGTCACCAAGCCCTCATCGCCGACGGCCACCACCGCTGGGCGACCTACCGCCGCCTCCGCACGGAGCACCCCTCCCCCAGCCCGTGGGACCACGGCCTGGTCCTCCTGGTCGACACGGCCCGCTACCCCCTGCGCGTCCGCGCCATCCACCGCCTCCTGCACGACCTGCCGGTCGTCGAGGCCGTGGCCGCCCTGGACGGCCACTTCCGCGTGCGCCGCCTCGAACTCCCGCTGTCCGAGGCCCTGGAGGCACTGGCGGACGCGGCCTGTGCGGGCAACGCGTTCCTGCTGGCCGGCGACGGTGCCTTCCACCTCGTCGACCACCCCGACCCGGACCTCCTGGCCCGCACGATCCCCGCCGACCGCCCCACCGCCTGGCGCACCCTCGACGCGACGGTCCTGCACGCCACGCTCCTCGACCACGTCTGGCGCATCCCCGAGGACTCCCCCGCGCACATCACCTACATCCACGACACGGCCGCCACGGTCGCGAAGGCGGAACGCGACGGCGGTACGGCCGTCCTGATGCACCCGGTCCGCGAGGAGGTCGTCCGCGACCTGGCCCGGCAGGGCGTCACCATGCCGCGCAAGTCGACGTCGTTCGGCCCGAAGCCGGCCTCGGGCCTGGTGCTGCGCGCGCTGGACCTCTGACGCGCTGGTTCTGACGCGGTGGCCGGACACACGAAAGGGGCGGATCCCGACCGGGATCCGCCCCTTCCGCGCGAGGTCAGTCCTGCGCCTCCTCGGCGGCGTCGCCGCCCTCACCCTCGTCCTCGGCCTCGTCCTCGGCCAGGGCGTCCATGAACTCCACCCCGTCCAGCTCGGCGAGCCGGTCCGAGGCGTCGGTGCTGCCGTCCCGGTCGGCCTCCACGGCCTTCGCGAACCACTCCCGCGCCTCGGACTCCCGCCCGGCCGCCAGCAGCGCGTCGGCGTAGGCGTACCGCAGCCGCGCGGTCCACGGCTGCACGGAGTTGGAGGCCAGCTCCGGGCTCTGCAGGGTCACGATGGCCGCGTCCAGCTGCCCCATGTCCCGCCGCGCACCGGCCGCGACGAGCCGCATCTCGACCTGCCCGGCCTTGTCGAGCTTGTGCACCTCAGGCGCCCCGGCCATGTCCAGCGCCTTCTCCGGCCGTCCGAGCCCACGCTCGCAGTCGGCCATGACCGGCCACAGGTCGATGTTCCCCGTCATCCGCTTGGCAGCCCGGAACTCGGCCAGCGCCTCGCCGTACTTCTGCGTGGCATACGCGGCGAACCCGGCGGCCTCCCGCACGGCGGCGACCCGTGACGCCAGCCGCAGCGCCACCCGCGAGTAGCCGTACGCGCCCTCGGGGTCCTCGTCGAGGAGCCGCGCGACCATCACCAGGTTCTTCGCGACATCGTCCGCGAGCGTCTTCGGCAGGCTCTGGAGCTCCTGCCGTACGTCCTTGTCGATCTCTTCGCCCGTGACGTCCTCGGGGATCGGCAGCCGCTTGATCGGCTCCCTGTCCCGCTCCCGCTCCTCACGGAACCGGCCGCCGCCGCCACGACGGTCGTCACGACGGTCATCGCGTCGGTCATCACGGCCCCGGAAGCCCCCGGGCCGCCCACCGCGATCGTCGCGCCGCGGGCCACGCCCACGGTCGTCCCGTCCGCGGTCGTCCCGGCCACGGAAACCGCCGCGGTCGCCGCGGTCACCGCGAGTGTCACGGCTGTCGTCGCGACGGAACTCGCCACGCTCGCTTCGAGGACCGTCGTCCCGACGGAATCCGCCACGCCCGCCCCGAGGGGCGTCGTCGCGCCGGAAACCGCCGCGCTCCCCGCGGTCGTCCCCGCGACGGTCGTCACGGCGCTCGTCACGGCGCTCGTCACGGCCGCGGAAGCCACCGCGGTCGTCACGCCGGAAGCCACGGTCGCGGTCGTCGCCGCGGGGGCCGCGGTCCCGGTCGTCACGCCGGAAACCGCGGTCGCGGTCACGGTCGTCCCCACGGAAGCCACGGTCCCGGTCGTCACGCCGGAAGCCACGGTCGCGGTCGTCGCCACGAGGCCCGCGGTCCCGGTCGTCGCCACGGAAGTTACGGTCCCGGTTGTCGCGGCGCTCCGGGGCACGGTCGTCGCGCCGGGGGAACCCGCCGCGGTCGCCCTCGCGCCTGTCGTCACGGCGGTCATCGCGCCTGTCGTCCCGACGGTCATCCCGTCGGAAGCCACCGCGCTGCCCGCGGTCATCGCCCCGTCGGTCATCACGCCGACCGTAGCCACCGCCGCGGTTGTCGTCGCGGCGGAACCCGCCACGGTCCCGGTCGTCCCGTCGCTCTCCTCGGTCGTCCCGCCGGAAGGAGGGACGGTCACCGCGATCGTCACGCCGGAAGCCGCCCCGATCACGGTCGTCCCTGCGCGGTCCTCGGTCGCGGTCGTCACGCCGGCCGCCACCACCACGGTTGTCATCACGCCGGAAGCCACCACGCTCGCCGCGGTCGCTCCGCTCACCTCGGTCGCCGCGGTCGCTGCGGTCGCTGCGGTCGCTGCGGTCGCTGCGGCGGAAGCCACCACGGTCTCCACGGTCCCCGCGCTGACCGCCGCGGTCGCTCCGGTCCCCCTCCCGTCGCTGCTGGTCGCGCTCCGGTCGGTCTTCGGGAGAGTTGGTGGACATGGTGACTCCTGTCTTCGGTACCGCAAGTCATTCTCGCGCAGCCGGGTGCCCAGCGCGCAGTGCAAAAACAAAAAGGACCCCTGGTCCCAGCTGAACGCTGGTGACCAGGGGTCCTTCCAAAGATTGTTCGGCGGCGTCCTACTCTCCCACAGGGTCCCCCCTGCAGTACCATCGGCGCTGTAAGGCTTAGCTTCCGGGTTCGGAATGTAACCGGGCG